>PKWM01000006.1 GCA_003133245.1 Rhodoferax sp.
GATTAGCTGATGAACTCGGGAGGCCCAAGTCGATTTATTTGCCGTGCCAGAAGAAACACCAGGCCCCACAGCCAGCGCCGTAGAAGCCGCCGTTGCAGCGCTCAACCCGGATAATTTGAGTCCACGCGAAGCGCTGGAAGCGCTATATCAACTCAAAAAGCTAAATTTTGAGTGATTAAGTTATGCAGAGCACCGAGGCGGCGAAATGCCGAAATTTAACCCGTCATTCCCCCGCGCTCAGGGTGGGGGAATTTGGGTGGCCATCTGGGGTGGACAAAGGACATCACTCACAACGAATCCAAGCCTTCCATGACTTACAGCACGACATGTTGGTTATTGCGCATCCAGGCCAGGGTGTTGACCAATCCATCACGGAAACTGACTTCGGGTTCCCAGCCGAGCAGTTCGCGAGCGCGCGTTATGTCGAGCACATTGACCGGCACGTCAAACTTGCGACCCAATTCATAGCTGCGCGGCACCGCTCGGCCCAGCAAATTTTCAATTGCCACAAGTATCTGGTTGAGGCTCAGGCCCTGTCCGGAGCCGATGTTGAAGACGTGCTGCTGCCCCTGGTAGGAGAGCGCCTTGACGAGGGCAGCGGTGACATCCTTGACGTAAATATAGTCGCGCGTCACGCTGCCATCGCCCCAGATATGGATGGTCTCGTTGTGCAACGCCCGGTTCAGAAACACCGCAACCGCACCTTGTGCCACGCTGACGCGCTGGCGTTCACCAAAAGGGTTGGCAATGCGCAGCACGCAGTAGTCGATGCCATAAAGCAACTGGTACATCTGAAGGTATTTTTCTATCGCCAGTTTGGTGATGCCGTAGGAGACCAGCGGCTCGGTGGAATGCGATTCGCTGATCGGCAGCGTATGCGGCAAGCCATAGACGGTGCCGCCGGAAGAGGCAAAGATCACTCGCTTGACAGCATGCGTGCGCGCCAGATTCAAGAGACGCAGCGTGCCCATGACGTTGCTCTCAACGTCATAGACCGGGTTGTCGTTGGACGACTTGGGCAGTGTGGCCGAGACCAGATGAAAGACCACGTCACTGCCCGGCACAACGCTGGCAAGGTCATCTTCATTCAAGAAATCACCCTCAAACCACTCAATCCGGCTATCAGCCAGAAGTTCTGGCGGCAACACCAGATTGGGCCGGTCAAAAATCGTGACCTGGTGCCCTGCGGCCAAGAGCCCCTGTGCCAGATGGGAGCCGATGAAACCGGCACCGCCCAGGATCAGGCACTTCATGCCACTGCCCTTTTGTCTTCAGCAAGCTCGGCATAAACCGCCAGCAATTCGTCGGCATAGGCAGCTATCGTTTTAGGCATGCGTGCTCTTTCTGAAAGGCGGGCCAACTGCGCGCGGTCTTGCGCCAGTATCGTGATTATCTCTGCCAGCCGATCAATGTCGCCAGCCGGAAACAGGCAACCATTATCGTCGTGCGTAATCAATTCGGCGACACCCGCCACGTCGGAAGCCAGCACCGGCAAACCAGCGGCCTGCGCCGAATAGATCACCAGCGGTGCGTTCTCAAACCAGAGCGACGGAACCACCAGCACATCCAGTTGCGAAAGAATGCTGCCGATTTGTTCATTGGGGAAACTGCCGCAGAACTCTATGCGAGGGTCGCCACTGGCCAAAGCGTTGAGCTTTGCCACATAGTCTGGAAAGTCAGAGGCTCGCCCGTAGATTTTCACGACCAAATCGACGCCGACCAGTTGGCGTACGGCTTCAATCAAAACGTGCGCACCCTTGTGCTCACCCACGCCGATCACACCCAAGCGCAGCGGCCCCAACACCTTTGCCGCACGCGCTGTCGTCTGCGGCAGCTTGATGCCATAAGAACAATCGCGGGTGTTTGCCGGATCAAGGCCATGCTGCTGTAGTGTTTTGCGCATGATTTGCGTCGGCAGCAGCACCCGATCAATGCGGTTCAAACGCTCTTGCAAAAAGTTCTTGCGGCGTGACAAAGCCGACACCAGGCGCGCTGGGCCGAAATGTTTGAAGGGTGAGCGAGATGCCACTTGCACCACACCATAAAGCGCTACATCAGGAAGGAGTTTTAGCAGACTCGCGGCCACCCCCGGAGCCATCTGCCCAGCAAGATGACGAACACAATTGGCACCTATCGGGTCTGGCCCCGCGCACATCGAACCGTCGGGCAAACGCAACTGACTCATCGGGCAGACAAACCAGAAATCGGTGGGGGTAAACACCATCGGAATCCCACGTCGGCTGCAAACATCGACTACCGAAGCCGAAATGCGCATCAAATGGAAAAAATGCACCACATCGGGCCGGAAATTGTCAACCAGACTCGTGAACTGCGCGGCTGCCAAAAGATTGTTGTACTCCTGCTCGGCAACGTTGCCCTGCGCACCCATCGCGCTGTGCGCGTGCTTGAAGCGCGTCACCGGAATGCCCTCAAACTCATAAGCGTCAAAACGCTCACTGTCTGCCATTGCGGTGGTTGCCGGAAACCCGGTGAGAACCTGCACTTCATGCCCGCGTGCTTTAAGCTCCTGCGCGGTGTGCAAAGTCAGAATCTCGGTGCCCGAAAAGTAGTCAGGCAAAAACAGGTGAACGACCAGCAGAATTCTCATCAGGGGCTGCCCGCTGAATGGTGGCGCGCTTCAAGCTTGGCCAAAAACCATTGCGCCAAGGCGCGCAAACGCCGACTTCGCAGCAGCGCCGAACCCAGTCGAGTCGAACTCAGTAGGGTCCACAAGCGCGCGAGGGCATTGATCGGTATGGGAACTGCATTGCTGTTGGCCGACGCTTGTCCATCCTGAGAACGCCAAAGCCAGTCCACCGCGTCGTTCAGACGCTTGTATTCAAGCGCCAGCGTGGCAAGCTCTTTACCCATTCCGAGGCTGATCGCATGCCGTGGTTGATTGAGCCGCAGTTGATGGGCTTCATCCAAAATGGTCTGTAAATTTTCGATGGTGGATTCCCAGGACAATTTGGAAAACGAAAGGGCTTTGCATTGGATTGACATTGATCGCAACAAGCTTGAATTGGATAAGAGTTGCGCTAGCGCACTGACGTATTCCTGGATCTCATTATCGCCATGGGGAATCAAGACTCCGGCATCGTCGCTCACAATCTCCTCCTGGCCGCCCACTCTGGCCACCACCGGCACAACACCGGCCGCCATTGATTCGAGCAGCGCAATGGAAATGCCTTCATATTGCGAAGGCATCAGGAAAACATCGGCTGCAACCAAAACATCAAGCCACCTTTGATGCGCCACCGTGCCCAACATCTGGACGCAAGTGCTCAGCTTGTATTGCGACAGCAGCGATTCGAGCTCGCCCCTGAGTTCGCCGTCGCCGATGACCAGCGCCCGGAACTCCAGGCCATGATCACGCAGCGCAGCAAGAATTTCAGCCAGCAAGGCCGGGCGCTTTTGCGTGCAAATGCGCCCGGCAAAAACGATCACCGGTAGTTCGGCTGGAATATTGAGCTCCTCCCGCAAGCGGCTTCTGACCTCCCGAGAAGCTGGCGTTTGCGATGATTTAAGCCCGGTGTACATCACTCTAATGCGCTCACGATCCGCGCCACGGCCCTGCATCCATGCGGCCAGATGACCCGTGGTGACAATGTTGAGATCGAGCGCGTCCTGGTAACCAACACCGAATCTGGGATGCCCGCCGTTGAGCCAATGCGGCTCCTCCACATGGCACATATCGACGAACGCTACTCCGGGGGAAACCGCTCTCAAATAAGGCAGAAGCTGGTAGCCTATGGTGCTCCCGGTGATCAGGACCGTATCGATTTGCCGTGATTGGATCAGATAGGCGAGAAACCTTGGGTAATCGACTTGATGAAGAAAATTTGGCAGTACAAAAACATCTGGCGTAAGGGCTGTGAATTGATGCTCCCAATTGTGGTCGGCCAGCAAGGTGGCGCAAACGGTGATGTCATGACCCTTGCCAATCAGCCCTTCGATCAACTCCAGGTTGACCCGGTCAGCACCGCCCGTGACCATCCAGGGGACGATGAACATGATGCGCCGACCGTTTGAGTTTGCCGCCAGCGGGTTGCTCACTGAGGCCTTGGTTTCAAGGGTTTCAAAAGGCAGTGGATGGCGACGGCAAGGTTCTGGAAAATGCTCGGCCAGACCGTCAAATTTCAGTTTTATGCTGGCTTCAAAATCGGCGTTCACATTGTCGGTGCGCATGATCTGCTCAAAGCGGCCGTTGCCACGCTTGCGGTACCACTGGAGGAATTCCTTGATCGTATAACCCCAGTGCCCGGCTTTGGCCATCGCCAACCAGAAGTCCCAATCTTCATGGCCAAAGCGTATGGATTCGTCGAAGCCGCCACAGTCCGCATATGCGGCGCGGCGAATCACCGAAATGGGTGGCCCGATGTTTTTCTTTACGTGCCCCTTGCCTACTTCAAAGCCAGCGGTGAGAAGAAACTGCCAATCGCCAAACAGGACGCTATACGAGTTGCAGAAGGCAAACTCTGGATTCGAATCGAGAAACCAGACACACTTTTCCAGATAGGTCGGCTCAAGCATGTCGTCGCTGTCGAGCAAACACACATAGCGCCCTGTCGAATGGCGATAAGCAGTGTTGCGCGCGGCGCCTGGTCCGGCATTCGCCTGCCGGATCACTTTGATGCGTTGATCGCGCGCGGCGACTTCCCTGATCCGCTCAACTGATTTCTCGTCCGTGGAGCCATCGTCAGCGATGATCCATTCCCAGTTTTGCAGGGATTGCGCCTGCAGCGAGACGACGGTCTCGACAAAAAATTCTTCCGTGTTGTAGTAAGGCGTGATGACGGATACATCGACACGTTCAACGGTGCAAGCGCTTCTCTGATAGCGGCGTGGGACGGTTCGCCGACCGGGAAGGTCGGTGAAATCCGGCGCAAGAAAATTAACCATAAGTAAATTTAAAAAAGTTCCCGACTAAACGCGCACTTGTGCTTGATGCAGTATTTTTGTGCTCGTTTTATGGCGTTTGTCTCGCAGTGCCAACAACGGCTTCTCAATAGCGAAGTAAGTAAACGAGGCGAACAGATAGACCAAAGCAATGAAGATCGGGTAGGTAAGCCACGGATTGGGATAGATCGATTCATACACCCCCAAACGCTTGAAAACATAAATACATGTGGCAAATGCGACGACATGCCCCAGATAAAGTGAGTATGAAATAAGGCTGGTGTATTTCACAAACCTGTTGAACAACGTGAAACGGGTCGGCGTGAGGCCTGCAAAAAATGGGATCAACCCGGCAAACACCAATGCCACGACTGAAAAGTAGATTGTCACAAGCCAGTTTGTCTCCGTTAAACCAAAGTAGTCCCATTTTATAAATGCCATGCAAGCCAGCGCTGCAGCAATGAAGACCCAGCGCAACGCGGCGATCATCCGAAATAGCGGCTTATGCCATTGATAAATGTAAGCTGCCAGCACACCGAACCCCAAGCTGTCCAATCTGAAGATCACGACATGCCGGATATTTGGATCCAGGTTATTGAACACCCCTTTTGAATCAAACAAGAAAAACCGCAATGCGGCAGGGATCAGTAAAAAAGCTGCGATGGCGATCATCACTGCAACGCGCGGTGTTTTACCCAAACCAATTGACAACAAGATAAGCAACGGGAACAAAAAATAAAACCACTCTTCAACGGTCAAACTCCAGGTCAAACCATAAAAAACGGGCATTGACCAGGCAAGATTCTGCGCAAAAACCAAATAGGCCCGTTGCGCAGAGAGGCTGGAGGCCCCACCCCAATATATTTGCAGTTCAACGAACAAGAAAAAGAAATATAGGGGAAGCGTCCTCATCCAGCGTCGATACCAAAAGCGCATGACACCGCGTTCTTTTTCTTCGGTCCATCGCAAGGACTCCTGCATCAAAATACGCCCGATCAAAAAACCGCTCAGACAAAAAAACAGGTCCACGCCAAAAATGGCAATAAACCCAACAGAAGCAATATAGGGATGAGGGGTCGAATGCTGCAGCATGTGACCGAAGACAACCGAGAGAATCGCAATGGTTCTACAGACATCAAGCCCATACATGCGGTCATGCGACCCCGAACCATCGAGTGAGGCTGTCTTAGAGTTGGCCATCATCACTTGCTAATCAAGTTTCTATCAAAAACGTACGTCCGAGACCACGTAATCTCACAGCAATGGCCATTCGGGGTCGTAAACTGACCAACATTCACTTGCTGGGGCGAGAAATCACTCAATCCCTTGAAATAAACGCAGGATTTGCTCCCATTAATCTGTTGTTCCTTGCCAGTTTCCTGTGCCAAAAAAAAGTCAAGATTAATGAAGGGTGAGGGACTCTTTTCCAAGCCAGACTTAGTATAGAGGTGCAGAAAAAATTTGTCCTGGTATTTATCGAGATTGCACCCGGGCAGCGTCAAGGTGAGTCCTTTGGCGCTGACTTCCAGTTGGATGCCATCGGGTGCACGCTCAATCATGGCCGCCCCTTTGGGTGGAATTATTTCCATCACTACAGCGGAATTTTCCGCGTGCCGCGTCATTACGACTGCAGACCCCGCCACAATGAAGGCACACGCAACAATCGTTAACAGTCTCAAGTCAATTTTCATCATGGTATTGGCCCGCATTCAGCAATCATTGGCGCTGGTCTTGCAGCAAGTTTTTTACATTGTCAACAAAGGCGCTCATTAAAAAATGTTTTTCATATATTTTTCGACCTTCAACGCCGATGGCAGTTACTGCCGTTGAATTCTGTATGGCCCAAGCTATTTTTTCTGCCAAAGCCGCAGCAGATTCGTTTTCAAAGATCAGGCCGTCTTTTCCATCCGCCAACAAGTCGGCATGACCAATTGCAGAGGAACACAAGCAGGCCTTGGAAAACATGAGCCCCTGGGTAATCGAGATTGGCATAGGGTCCGCCCTGGAGGCGCAGACCACTACATCGGTTTCAGCATAGAGTTCTCGTAACGCCTGGAACGGAACGTTGGCGATGCATTCGACCTCGGCCATCTGGCTGGCGCGGGCTAGTATCTTTTCGTGAAACCTGGCCGTCCACTCGCTGTATGGCGATCCGACAATGCGAAATATGGCCTTGGCGCGGAGTTCTGCCGGCAGCAGTTCGATGGCATCGAGAAAGATATCCTGCCCCTTGCGCGGTTCCACCGATCCGACGATGGTAAATACCATGCGACCCGATGGATGCGGTCGATGCGGCATGGAAATATCGTCGCAGCCGTATACCAGCAGGTGCAGCTTTTCGTTAGGCACATAGTGCGCCGCTGGTGCCAGACACAGCGGGCTGCCCAGCCAGACGGCATCGCAGGCCGCGAACAGCGCGGGCAGGTCGGAAGCATAGTTTTCGGCGATATGGACAAAGCCCTGGGCTTCTTCGTGTATCCACCAGGTCAGGTGCCTGGCCAAATCGCCATGGAAGCGCATGAAAGGATAGGCGGACAGGGACGTCACGATGACGCTGGCAAAAGCGGCGACCAGTTTGCCCGTGGACTCGGCTTCGGTGCGAGGCGTAAACAGGGCAGGGATGACCTGGGTCGGAAATCCGGCGCGTTCGAATTCTTCGCGGATGGGGCCATCTTCCGGCGACACAACGAGCGGGCGAATTCCGCGCAACGCGAACAGCGCCTGGGCCAGATAAAGAACGGCACGAGGGGCTCCGGTGCGGGAGAACTCATGTATTACCAACAGTATCTTGTGTTTATTTCCTAACTCCGTCATGGTTGCCACATTGGCTATTGGTGCCTTGCTTGATGCATAGCGTCCATGCCAGTGCTGATATGTTCTGCGCATGAAATCGTATGGGCGAGTCACCAGTTTGCGCCGCAGATACCTCAAAGGCTTGGTGAATTTCCAGCTTAAGGAATTGATGAGGCGAGTCTGCTCCGCAACAAGCGCCGCAATATTCTCATCTCGCTCAGCCCGCTGCAACTCAAGCGAAGTAACGCGTTCCTCGAATTCATGCACCCTGGCGTTCAGGTCGGCGATGCTCTGCGCCCGCTCGGATGCAAGTTGCCAATGCTCGGACGCCCGTTGCTCCCACTCGGACGCCCGTTGTTCCCATGCCAAGCGCTGCGACTCCAGCCAAGCCGTGGCCTCATTCAGTGATTGAACTTGCTTTTGCAGCTCAGCCATACTGCCCTCACGCTCAAGTGCAGCGCTTTCCCATGCCAAGCGCTGCGACTCCAGCCAGGTCGTGGCCTCATTCAGTGATTGAACTTGCTTTTGCAGCTCGACGATGCTGCTCTCGCGTCTGTGCTTGCCGTCAGTCAACGTGTAATTTTCGTAACGGAGACGGTTCAGCTTGTGCTCATTTTCAAGGGTCTGGCGATTGAAATCGGCTGATGTGTCGAACTGGCACAGTTGGGGTAGGTTCTCAATCGGTTGGTTCGAACAGATTGCAACAAAACCAACGGGCGCATCGGCGGACACCCCTTGAGAGAGCGCGTCGAACATGACCGGTTCAACCCCAGGTATCGACTGCCTGCCGATAAACACACTCGGACGAACCCATTGCCTGAGTACCGTCACGTGCTTGAATCCCTCTTGCAACAACTCAATGAATTCTGGTTCCGTCATCTCGCGCAAGTGGTAAGGATTGTCCCCATAAGCTGCCGTAAATTGCGGGTCTGGCGTGGAAATAATCAGCTTGCCCGCTGGCGTCAACAGGTGTGCAATGCTGCGGATGGTCTCCAACTGCGTCTCATGGTTGACGTGCTCTATCATCTCGAAGCAAGTCACCAGATCAAATGCGCCCTGCGGCAACCCGCGCCCAAGATCGGAGCGCCGTATAAAGCTCAGGTTCGGCTTGCGGTGGGTCTGGCTGGCCCATTTGATCGCTTCCTCGGCGATGTCCATGCCTGTCGCCGATTCGGCCACCTCGCCCAGCAAGGCAGTGCCGTAACCCGTGCCGCAACCGAAGTCGAGCACCTTCGCGCCCTGCGCCAGACGGGTCGCCAAACTGTAGCGTGGAAAGTGTTCGTATTCCGTCAGTTTCCAGTACGCGCCCGGAACATAGCGCTCATGCATGAACTCCTTGAAGTCGCTGCCACGCGCCTCGGCGACGATGCCCAGGAAGCCGCTCATCTCGTCATTGATCGACGGCTGCTCGTCGTCAAAGCGTACTGCCTGTCGCGCTGGCAACGGAACTATTGCGTGGACATTCACATCCTTGAACAACAAGCGGCGCAGCAACACTTGCAATGACTTCGCGGAATAGAAGACCAGATGTGACGGCGGATGCCGATACGCCCAGCCGGCGGGGTCAGTAACAGCATCGGTGCTGCGCGCGTTGGGTGTGCTTATAACCACCAGCGTCTGCGGCCCAATTGCGCCTCTGCCGAACAAGGTAAAAAACAATTTATAGGGGTCTTGCAAATGCTCTATGACCTCGAACATGAGAATCAGGTCAAAGCGGTCCGGGAAAAGATCCTCGGCCTGCTCCACCACCGTCAGTCGATCACCATGGCGCTGCTGAGCGACACTGCGCGCATGGGCGGAGGGTTCAATGCCAAAACATCGCCACCCCCTGTCGGCAGCAAGCCGCAAATGGGTACCATAGCCACAACCGATGTCGAGAACAGACAACCCGGCGCTGCCCCCGGGAAAGCGATCCAGAAGCTCTTTGACCAAGTGCAAAGACGGTTCGGTTTGTGCGTCGTAATCGCTGTATCCACCGCGTTCGCCGCCCTCGAACCAAGCCTCGCGGTCGTACAGTTCCTTGAGTGTTTTGTCAGTCGGCATGGGCCACACAAAATCGGTCGCCGATTCCGGGCAGCGCCAAATATCAAACCCATCAACCTGGCAAAGGGGCTGGGTTTCGGGCGATTTTGAAATCGGGCACACCGGCACAACAGGCTCTGGTTTCATGCTTTGAGGCAGCTTCTTTTTCATGCGATTGACTGTAACGTGAGTGTCGATGCAATTTCAGCAAGACTGGTTCGTTGGAATCCATTGGCAAGGATGGATGAATTTGCCCCAGGTCGGGAAATCCCAACGCACGGAGAAAGGCAGGGCGAGATCGGTTAATGCGTAGCACACCGACAGATCTTCCGAGTTGGCCCCGAACGCCACCAGGTAATCACCCGGCGCCAGGCAGTTGGGTTGCAGCACGAACCTCCCACGCTGAATGCCGCCCACGTCTTGAGGCTCCCAAAACACGCCCGCTTCAAGGCTTGTCTGCCCAATAACCCAATCGCCATCTACTCTAAAAATGCTGATCGTGAAAACGGTTCGACCCATAGGCTTCACCGCTTGCACGGCAAGTTTAAATCGGATCGCATCGCCGACGCTGAACACAGGTTTCATACTGCCAGCCGGGCTGTCGTGCTTGGCCTCAATGAACTTTGCCATCCCCGTCTCTTTTTGGGAAATGACAGTGGCCAGAATGGCGCGCTCGGTATTCACACCCGTGGTTTTTACATAATACTCTTGGCTCACCTTGACCGGATCGCCCACCATAACCATCTCACCACAGTTCAACCACACAACCCGATCGCAGATCAACTGCAAGGTGCTCAGATCGTGTGTGACAAACAAGAGCGTCGTACCCTTGTCGCGCAACTCCCGGATTTTCAGCACGCACTTGTTTTGAAATGCAATGTCTCCAACGCTCAAGGCCTCATCAATGATCAGTATGCCTGGTTCTACATGGATCGCAATTGCAAAAGCCAAACGAACGAACATGCCGCTCGAATAGGTTTTGACGGGTTGGCTTATAAATTCGCCAATATCCGCAAATTCAAGAATGCTCTCCAAGCGCTTGTCAATTTCTTCATTGCTGAGCCCCAACACGCTGGCGTTCAAGTAAACATTTTCCCGGCCGGTAAATTCCGGGTTGAACCCCGCTCCCAGCTCCAGCAAAGCAGCCACGCGCCCATTGATTTCAACCGAGCCGCTGCTAGGCGTCAGGGTGCCACAGAGAATTTGCAACAGTGTAGATTTGCCCGCCCCATTGCGGCCGATGATGCCAAGCGTTTCGCCCCTTTTGACTTCCAACGAAACGTCCTTGAGTGCCCAGAACTCACGAAAGTATTGCTTCTGGGCCTGACCCGCCATGCCTCGGAGTCGCGGCAAAACAAATTGCTTGAGCCGATCATGTGGTGTGGCGTAGATCTGGTAACACTTGCTGAGATTTTGAACGCGAATGGCAATATCGTCAGAGAACATCCGCAAACCCTTTTCTGGTTTTTTGGAACCAGGCATAACCAGCCCAGGCAATGGCGATGGCAGCCAGGGTGTAGGCACCCAGACTCATCCAGTCCGGCAAATGCCCCCAAACCAGCACCTCACGCGCTTGTTCGATGATGAAGGTGAGCGGGTTGGCCATGATGATAGGGCGGAACCCTGACGGCACGGCAGCCAAGGGGTAAAAGACCGGCGAGAGAAACATCAACACGGTGGTAACGATACCAATGGTTTGCCCAACGTCGCGCAGAAATACGCCCAGGGATGCCAGCATCCAGGCAAGACCGGTGGTGAGGATGACCAGCGGCAGCAACACCAGGGGGATGAAGACTGCCGTCCAGTGCAGGTAGCCGTTAAAAAGTGCGAAGGCGGCCAGCAACACAGCCAGGCTGATGAGGCTGTGAAAAAGCGCGGCGCCCATGGCAATCACCGGCAGTATTTCGAGCGGGAACACCACTTTCTTAACGTAATTGACATTGGAGAGAATCAAGCCGGGGGCGCGGTTGAGCACCTCGCTGAACAGGCTCAGCACGATCATGCCGACAAAGAGCAGCACCGCAAATTGGGTTTTGCTGTCGTCGCCACCTGCGCCGCCCCAGCGCGATTTAAAAATCTTGGAGAAGACGAAGGTGTACACCACCAACATGAACACCGGATTGAAAAACGACCACGCCAGCCCCATGACCGAGCCCTTGTAGCGGCCCACCACCTCGCGCTTGATCATTTGCACGATCAGTTGACGGTTGCGCCAGAGGCCTTTGCCCAGCGCCACCAGGCTTACAGGCGGGGCTGCATGAGGGTTGGTACCCTGGTGAGTCTGGCGTGAGGTGCGGGGAGTTGACACGCGTGCATTTTATGCGGTCATCTCCCCGATTACCGGATGGTGTTCTCTACTTTTGTGCGGCCACCTGTGCTTCAATGAATTTTTTGTACCACTCGTCGGCCAGGGGCGTGTTTTGCGGTAAACCCAGGCCGCCATCTCGGTAGGCCAAGCTGATGGCATACATCGCCCACCACTCGCCACCGACCGCGGCTTTGCGATACCAGTCCAGCGCCATGGCATCGTTCTTCTCTACGCCCAAGCCTTCGGCGTAGAGCAGGCCCAGGTTGTATTGCGCCTTGGCGTTGCCGGACTGTGCCGCCTTGCCAAGCCATTGCTGCGCCTTGCCATAGTCATGCTGAACCGTTTTCGACTCGGTGTAGAGCAGTCCCAGGTTGAGCTGCGCCATCGTCAGGCCGTGCTCGGCGGCGACCAGGTACCACTTTTCTGCCAGCGCGTCGTTAGTTGGCAAGCCCTTGTCCTGCTGGTACAGGCGAGCCAGGTTGTAGCTGGCAGCCGGGTTACCCTGCTCGGCTGACTTCTGGTACCAGCGTGCAGCCTGCTGCACATCCTGCGCTGCACCCAGTCCCTCTTCGTGCATGAAGCCCAGGCGGAACTGCGCATACGAATAGCCCTGTTCAGCCGACTTCAGTAGCCATGTTCTGGCCTCTTCATAATTCTTGGCAATACCACGACCGACCAGATAGGCCAGCCCGAGCCGGTCCTGGGCCATGGCATCACCCTGTTGCGCTTGCGCCTCCAGCAATTTCAGGTCACCGTCGCCCTGCCCAAGTTGCTGGAACAATCGATCGGCCTCAGCCTCATCCATGGCAAAGGCAGGGGCTGCAAGACCCATCATAGTTGCTGCAACAATCAGGACCAAAATCCCACTTGTCCGCCGTCCCTTCATTCAATTTTCCTCGGTCAAAAAAACGATATTATGAAGCATATGAACGGATACTTTCACTTGTCGACACACCAATAAAAAAGGGCGACTTGCGCCGCCCTTTTTAAGATTGACTTGGCACTAAATCAATTGCCGGTAATCGCCGTTGCAGGTGCCGGGTTAGACAACTGACCGCCACTCATGTCGCTGAACACACCGCTCGGGCTGCTCATGAAGCTCTGCACTTGCAGTGCGGCGGTTGGCGCAGTGATGCGCAGACGCGGACGCAAGCCAGCGGCAATCACACCTGTTGCACCTTCGATGTCAGACGCGAGGTAGGTCTTGGCAGCACCAGCAGCCAAGGTACCCAGCACGGCAGATGAGCCAGCCACACCGGTTGCCTGGTCGATCACTGCAACGCTGATCGGCGCAGGGGTTGAACCCGTGTTGACGATACGGACAAAGCTGGAGTAGCCGATAGCCGCAGCGGGAACATAGCTGCGTACGTCGATCGAGGCGCCGTTCAAGCCCAAAGCGTACAGTGTGCCGCTAACGCCAGTCACCGCATCGGTGCCGGTCGTCGGTGTCGTCTTGACGATCAAGGTCGGTGTCGTGACCGGGATGGCGGTTGTGCCGTTCGCCGTCATACAGACGTAGGTTGCCACGCCGCTAGCTGCCGTGGTGGCTGCGGTCCAGGTGGCGGTGGTGCCGCCGGTCAACACAGCGAGGGAACCAGCACCCAGAGCCGTGGCACAGGCCGCATCAGTGGTCAGTGTCATGGCACCCGCCGAAGAGAAACTGCCAGTGGCAACTGCGCCTGTGCCAGTTGCCGTCAGGTTGGCTGCGATCGTGTAGTCAACAGTGCCACCGGTGTTCTTGACACCAGCCACATTGGTGAACTTGAACGAACCAAAGTTGACTTTGGTTATACCCTGGCCGTTGGCGCCAACCGTCAAAGCGGCCTGGCTGGGCGTCGCGGTCACGTCAATTTTCTGCGTTTCAGCAGTCGGGCCGCCTGCCGTCACAGCGCCTGTGATGGCCGACGCTGCCGTGGCAATGGATGCCGCCGTCGCTGCAGGGCCGTCCAGGTCAGCCGGCAACGCTACGGAGTTCACCGCAGCCGCCAGAGCCGACACGGATGCTGAAGCGCTGACCACACCACCCACCGTGGCCAGTGTGGTGTTTACGCCAACCACTGATGCTGCTGCGGGTGTAAAGATCACGGAAGCGCCTACGCCGATGGTGGCGTTTGCAAGACCGCTGTTGGTAAACGTAACGGCGATCGTGGTCTTGTCCGTGCTGATTGCCGTGGCAGTGGGAGTCAGGGGAATGGGAGTAAGCGTCGTTATGGAGCCAGTAAACGCCCCCGTGCCAGGTGCCGCAGCGAAGGTTGCGCCGTTGCCGAGACGGAAATACATAATGATGGAGACAGTGGGGTTCACCACAATACCACCTGGGGTGTTAAAGGTGTAGGTGATGGGGCCGGGCGTGATACCCAGCGTAGCGGGCGCGGTCGCGCCAAAGTTTTGAGTCGCAAAATTGATGGCCGTGGCGGTCAAAGTACCACTTGCCTGTGCGCTGAAACCCAGTGCCAGCAAAGCAGAAGCGATTGCTGTATGAAGAATCACATTACGTTTTTTCATTCTAAAAACTCCAATAAATATAAGTTGATCAAAATACACTTCAAACCCAGCTGCTTTGCGGTGTCCATGTAAGCGTCTTTCGAAAGACAGTGTGACTATAGCAGAGCAAATCATCGGGTCAACCAGCAAAATCAAAATTTTGTTCGCAATTAGCAACGTTTTTGCTTGGGGCCGATCAGCACAATGGGTTTTGTATGGGTTTACCCTTTGTTCAAAGACAAAAAACCCCGTTAATCCGACCGACGAGCGAGTCTAACGGGCCGGTGGTTGTGCTGGTGATTTGGGCTTGGCCCAGTCACCCAGCTGGTTGCGAAAGGCGTCGGTAATCTCTTGGGCATCATGGTCGTCTGCCACGATGTAGGGCGTGATGAGCACCAGCATTTCGGTCTTGGCCAGGTGGTCGGTGTTGGTGCGAAACAGTTGGCCGGCCACGGGGATGTCTTTCAGAAACGGCACACCGGTTTCAGAGCGGCTGTTGTTCTGCGAGATCAGCCCGCCCAGCAAGACTGGTGTGCCGTCCTTGAGCGAGAGGTGCGTGTCGACCTTGCGCGTGTCGATGATGGGCGAGCCGGCCACGCCAACCTTGGTACTGTCGCTTACCTCTTGCGTCACATCGAGGTCAATCCGGTCGCCCGAATAGATGATGGGCTTGACGGTGAGGATGATGCCGGTTTTGCGGTATTCCACCGACTGCAGCACACCCACGCCGCCGGTGGCGGCGTTGGTTTGCTGCATGTTTATGGTGGGGATCTCCGAGCCCACCTGGATAGTCGCCGCCTCGCCGTTGCGTGCCAGGATGCGCGGACTCGACAGGACGTTGGCCTTGGTGCTGGTGGCCAGCAAGTTGAGCATGGCGCGCAGGTCGCCGGCGCTGCCGAGCCGCGCCACCGTCAGGCCGCCGGTGCCTATGCCCAGGCCTGTCACCGCCAGGCCGGCGTTGCCCAGCGCCACGCCGGCCAGTGTGCCGCCCACATAGTTGGCACCGGAGGCGCCAAAGGCCCACTCGACGCCGAGCTGGTTGGTGTCGTCAAGAGTGACCTCAGCCACGGTGACTTCGATCAACGCCGATTTGGCCGGTTTGTCGAGCTCTTGCAGCAGGTTGAGCAACTGGGTGTGGTTCTGGTCACTGTTTTGAAAAATGAGGGTGTTGGTGGCGGCGTTCACAATCACGCGCCCCGGTTTCGCGACTGGGATGCTGGGGCCGACCACGACCGCACCGACCGGAATGTTCTGCACCGGCGCGGGCTGCGCTTCGCCCAGCACGGCCTTCATGGTGGTGGCCAGATTCTCAGCGTTGGTGTAGCGCGCCTTGTAGGTGAAATAACCGCCACCCGAGCCGCGGCTGAGGTTGGGCTTGTCGAAGTCTGTGGCCCAGTCGCTGATGTGCTGCATCACGGCAGGGTCGGCGGCAAACACGATCAGGGCGTTGATGCCGGGGATGGGAATCAGGTTGATCGGATACTGTCCCGATGATGAATTGATGGCGCGATAGCCTTCGGCCGTTAGCATATCCACCAGCTTCTTGGCCAGTTCGTCGGCCGACCAGAAGACCGGGTTGATGCGCTGGCTCTGGCGGCCTTTCATCAGGGGCTGGTCCAGCACCTGGATGGCGGAGAGCACGGCAGTCACGTCATCAGCCTGCCCGCTCAAAATCAATGTATTGTTGTTGGCGTCGTCGATGATGCTGACCTTGGTGCCAAATATTTTGGTCAGCCAGCCCACCAGCTCGCTGCTGCGCACGGCTTGCAGTTCAACCAGTTGATAGATCGGGCGCAAGGCCAGTGGCACTTCGGGCAATGCGCGGCCGCGCAAGATCTCGGGCGCATAACCGGTTTGCGTGTTGTCGGGGGTGATGCGGTAGTTGCCAGCGCCCAGGTCGCTCACGGCCACACCGTAAGTTTTAAGCAGCAGGCGTGCCGCATTTTCAATTTGTGCCGGGGTTTGCAGCGTGGAGGCGCGCAGGGTAACCAGGTCTTTGCGGCTGGCCACCTGGGGGTCCATGCTGTAGGTTTTTTTAAGAATCAAGCCATACACCGCCTGCACAAAATTGGGCAAGGGCATCTGGTCGAAAGCGACGGTGATGTTGGCTTCTTCTTTGGCAGCAACAACCGGCGTGCCGGGCTTAACCGTGCTCAGCTTGCCCGCCGGTGGCGGCTTGGGTGTGCTTTGGATGCTGGTCACCAGCGCCGCAGCGTCGGGCGCGTCGGGGTTGCCGAGCACAGGTACCAACTCACCCAGGCGCGACTCGGTACGAGGTTTGACCAGTGGCTCCGGGAGCAGGGGTTTGTCGGCGGCACAGGCGCCCAGCAGCAAGCCAGCCAGCAGTGCAAGCAGCGCCCGCATCAGCCGGAGGTGCAGACTATTTTGGGGATTCATTTTTGTAAATTCCAAAGGCGAGTTTTTTTCGGTCCGCAGTCATCACAAAAAAGCGGTCTTTTTCAATTTGCACAATTTTGACGCCATCGGGCAGCGCGTCGCCGACCTTGAGCATTTCAACCGGTTTGCCGTCAAAGGCCAACAGTATGAAGCGCTCGGCGCCGCTGCGGGCAATGCCCAGCACATGCCATTGCGGTTCTATGTCTGCGCCCGGGCCACCAGCCGCAACAACACCCCAGAGATTGCGCGCCGTGATGGCCTCCATGGATTTTTTGTTGTTATTTTCAACCAGTTTGGGCAGGCTCCACGGCTCAGGTATCGCGCTGAGTGTTTTGGGCTGGGTTGGCTCGGGCGTTCCAAACCAGCAGGTGGTTGCTGCGACGAGCACCAAAGCGGCGAGCAAGGGGTAGAGGTTGTCGTGAATAAAGCGCATGGCTACAACGGCACCGATTCTTTAGTTGGCTTTGCATTTGCGGCTGCCGGTTTCTGGAAATAACCAAACAACTCCATCTCAGCGCGCGGCGTGGGCTCTTTGCGCAGGGTGAGACCCCCCACAACCACTTGTTTCTCGTAAAGTTCGATCCGGCTGAGGAAATCCATCAAGCTTGCCGGCGTGGTCTCGAAGCTCAGCTTGGCCTTGATCTTCCATAAGTCTGCGGGTGTCGCTGCGCCCGTCTCCTGGTTTGGACTGGGGTTGTTGACCGGCGTTTCTTCGAGCACGGTGACATTTATTTGTGGTTTGTTGATGCCGGCCTTGAGCAGTTCTGCGCTCAGCCAGTCCTGCAAGGCGGCTTGCGCCAAACCAGGGGTGGCGGCTTGCCAGAGCTTGCCTTCGAGTTGAACCGCCATCACCTTGGCCGGTGCCACCCGTGCCGCCCATTCGGGTTGCGCCAATTGAACGCGCAGACGGGTTATGTTTTGCGCTGCCGAGCGGTGCTGCTGTGTCTGCTCTTGCAGGCTGTCACGCAGCACCAGGACGGCATACAGCCAGGCGATGCCGATGATCAATGCGATGCCCCAGCGCAGTCTGGGGTTGTCGCGCAGTTGGTTGAAAAAGTTGTTGAGCATGGGTTAGCGCCCCATCACACTCATTTGAAAGGTGACCGCTTTGGGGTCGCGCCCGGGAAGCGCTTTGACATCGCGGAAAGGGCCAGCTTGCTGTAGCGCGCCAATCAGGTTGGTGCTGGAGATGTCTGCGCTTGAGGCGACGGTGATTTTTAGTTGGCCAAATTGGTAATCCCAGTCTTTGATGTAGGACTTGTCTGGCGGCAGCGCTTGCGCAAGCTTGGCCATCAGCACGGTTTGTTCCGGGTAAGGGGCCATGGCACGCAAAGCGTTGATACGCGCCAGAGAAACCAAGGCCTGGCTGCGCGCTTGCATGATCGGACTGGTCTGGCGTTGCAGCAGGGCTTGCTGTTCATGCAGTTGTGCCGTGCTTTGCTGCACTTTGAATAAACCAAATGCATACCAGAAGGTGGGCAGCAGCAGCAAGAAAGCACCCAACGCAAATAGCAGCCGCTCCCGTTGAACGGCCTGGTCGGCGTCGCCGCCTGTTTGATTGACCCACGGCCCGACGTTCAGCGGATTTACGCGCGCTGGCGGCGGCTCGCTTTGCTGTTCGTTCGGTGCCATGCCGGCATCGCGCTGAAACATCAGCCACTCGTCCGATGCCGGGGTTTGCGGCCACCACCGGCTGTGGGCCAGTTGACCCGCGCGCCAGAGTTGCCCTTCATAACCTTCAAGGCAACGGCTCAGCCACAAGCCGTTTTGTTGCGGGGTTTGCAGTACGGTCTCGGGCAAGATTTGCACGCGTTCAAATTTAAGCCCCTGCGCAACGATGGCCGGTTTTATTTTGTCGGCGTCCCAACCCCAAACCAGCGCCTGTTGGCCGTGCCAGCCGACGTAATAATCGCTGTTGGTAAAAGGTGTCCACTGAGCCAGCTCCAGGCGCAAGGCCTGGCTCCGATTTTTGGCCGGGACTTGCGCCAGATCGAAAATGTGAAAACGGTACAGCGGGCGCGTCAATACCCATTGCAACGCGCCAAAACGGCGCTGCGGTGCTTCTGTTTTTGCAGTGCTTTGTATAAAACGGCGTACCGGTAAACGAAAAAGCATTGATGAATTATTCGGTGAAAGTTGGCAGGTGAAAACTATCTGTCCTGAACGAACGCGAGCTAATTTTACTTCGGATGCGAGCCGCGCCATCGGCCAACCACGCTACCCGCCGAAAAGAAAGGCGGGGACTCTGTCGGGCGGCACGATCGAGCGCGGCGGCAACTCCGTGCCCACAACGCTCGCTGCATCGCTCGCAGGCACGCTGACCCGGCTGTAGTAGTCAGTGCGCCACGGAGCATCCTGGCTGTTGGGCGTCAACTTGATGTTGTACTGGATGGCCCAAGGTAGTCCGGGGCTTGACTGCGTGATGCGCAGGGTGTCGCTCGGAATGGCGATAACGCCCATGCCCATGGGCAAGTCGAGCGGCATCGTTGTAATTTGGGTAATTTGCCCTTCGTTCGTAAAGGGCACGAGTTTGCGTTGAGCCAGGATGATTTGCGCCATCTCTTGAGTGACACCCGGCAGAGTGGCCAAAACTTCGGCCGGCGCAGTGTTGGGGTTGATGCCCATGGACTGGCTGGTTGTGGTCAGATCCGTCAGCCGATCGTTTTGCCATAACTCAGGAGTGGTGCGCCAACCGATGATGCGTTTGGCCTGCCAGGGTGTCACAAGGTCACGGTTGGTAGGAGGGGGCAGGCCTAGCGCACGGTATTCATCCGCTTCAGCACCATTGAGCCGAGTCAGGTTGTCGGCGTCGGTGTAGTCGCGCAGGGTGTCAATCAGATGGCTGCGTTGTTCGGCTTCAATGCCCAGCAGTCCCAGAAAACGGTTCAGCCGTCCATCGTCGATCAGGTTCAGGTTCAAGAGGCCGCGGCTGTCTTGAAGCCGCACCAGGGTATTGCCTTCACCCCGGTAGGGACGGTCGTCCAGATAGATGGCTGTGCTGCCCCGGCCCAGACCGTATTCGGTCATGGTGCTGCTGGCTAGGCGGTAGAGTATCTCGGAGCGGGTGGAGGCCATGTCGATCAGGGCGCGGGTGTTTTGCCGGGATTGCTGGGCAAGTTCGACTGCACGCGCCACGCGCTGTGCAAAATAGCCGGCGGCAATGGCCACAATGACCATCACCCAGAGCGTCAGCACCAGCACAAATCCGCTTTGTAGTCTGGCCCGGTGTAACGGCGCACCTTGGGCACTCATGGAATAAATCCTGTTGGGTCCTGAGAGCGCTGTCCGGGTGTGGCAGATGGGCTGGCAGGTTGGGCTCCAAAAATGTCTTGTGGGCGCAGCAGTGGCGCGGTCGGGCCCTTGGGGCTGGCAACGATGATGAGAGGTTCGCCAGCGTCGCTGGCTTCCAGTTGAATTTGTTTCGGAAGTTGGGGAAACAACCCCAGTGGTGGCGGCCAACTGTCGTGCTGAACCAGCATATCGTCGAGATAAATGAACCGCGCCTGGTTGCCACGCCAGATCAGGATCGGTGTCTCACGCTGATCTTCAATGTAGGTCAACTCGGTGCTGCCGTCTTGTTGATGGCTCTTGATTTTCCAGGTAATGGGGGTCGGGATGCCGTAGTCGGCACCAAGGGGGTTGCTGCTGAGACCGGAAAACCCGCTGGCGTCGCCGTAAAACAGGTTTTGACCGTCGGGCTGGTCGGGATAAAGCCCTTGCACCGCCTGCCGATACCAGTCTGCTGCCATTTGACCTTGTTGAACTTTGAACAACTCGGTGCCAAAACGGCTCTGCAGACGGTAGGCGCGCTCGAGCGCTTGGAACAGTACGCCGCTGATCAGGCCCACCATGACCAGCACAACGAGCACCTCGATCAAGGTAAAACCACCTTGATGGGAGTTGTTGTTTTGACGGCAAGAAAATTGGCGCGGCATGGTCGGTTTAAAAAGGCTGCGATATGTCACGTACTTTTTTGTAGCCGACTTGTTGCAGGCTGAAAGCAAACCAGAATTGCCCATCCGATTTTTGGACGGTTATTTTGGTCAGGTACATGGCGAGCTGGTAGAGACTGATGCCAAACGGATAACTGGCGCCATCAAGCGGGTCTGTGGTTGCTTCCGCCTGCCAGGACAGGCGGCTCGAACCCAGATTGGCTTGTCCTTGCGGGGTGGTCATGGGGTTGATGCTGTGCATGTATTCAATGGCATTGAGGGTGGCAGCATTTTCAGCATTGCTGGTCTGCACGCGGTTAAGTGTGATGATGTTGCTGTTGACCCAACTGAACAGGGCCATGCCGGTGCTGGCAATCAGAACCAGCGAAACAATAGCCTCGAGCAAGGTAAAGCCGCTTTGCTTGCGGCGTGAACTTTTGTTCACGGTGTACTTTCGTTGGCTGCGGGTTTGCACAGTGGCGGTTTTAACTGCAATTCTTCACGAAATTCGTTGGGCCCGAGCAGCGTTATTTTTCCACCGCTACAGATGCCATTGAAGCTGTAGTGGATGGGCTGCGGCACTTCTATCTGCCAGCCCGGTGGCGGCACGACAGGCGCAGCGTCAGCGGCATTTTTGGTTGCGGGCGTTGGCGCAGAGCCGAGTTCAATCGGTTGCCCACTGGTGTAAGCACGATAGCCCAGGTTGCCGATTTCCGTGAGCAGGCTGCTGCGCTGGGCGGCAATCTCAAACTGCTTTGCCATGGCATAGAAACGCGGTACGGCAACCCCCGCCAGCATCCCAATAATGACCAAAACGACCAAAATTTCAATGAGGGTGAAGCCCTTGTTGTCGTTTTGCATGTTTCTTTGGCACTGTTGCATGCCGAGCAGCTTTTATTGAGCAGGGGGCAACATCCCGATATCGGCATCTATACCTTCACCACCGCGTTTGCCGTCAGCACCCAGGGAATAGAGAGCAAAGGGCTGGCCATTGGCACCAGGCAGGCTGTAAAGGTAGGGATTGCCCCAGGGGTCAAGTGGCACGTCCTGGTCAAGGTAGGGGCCGCGCCATTGAGCATGGGCACGCTCTTCGGTAGGTGCCTGGTTCAAGACCAGCAAGCCTTCGGCCTGGGTCGGGAATCGGCCGACATCAAGACGGAAGGTTTCCAGTGAGCCTTTGAACATCTTGATTTGAATTTCGGTTGTTTTTACTTTGGAGCTGTCCACGCGACCGAACAGTTTAGGGCCGACGAGACCGGCCAACATGCCAATGATGACAAGTACAACGAGCATTTCGATGAGCGTAAAGCCGCGCTGCGTTATTGGTAAATTTTTCATGGATTTCATGTTTAAGAAACGCTGTCGTTCATGCTGGTTACGGCAAGCATTATGGCCGCCATAATCAAGCCAATGACGCTGCCAATCAACAAGATGGCAATGGGTTCGAGCAGCAGCAAGAAACGTTTCATTCTATCGCGCCCCGTATTTTCATAGAGTGCGGACAATGCGCGCAACATGGGTGCGAGCTCGCCTGAACGCTCACCAACCCGAACCAGATTGATGCCGGTGGCTTCCAGGGCTCGGTTGGTGGCCAGTGCGTCGGCGAAGCGAGTGCCGCCGCGCACTTCGCGCAGCACTTGTTGCATGCTGTTACGCAAGGCAGAAATCTTGATCCCGTTCAAGGCCAATTCCATGGCGGTAATGATAGGAACGCGATTTTCAAGCAAAGCACTCAACATGGACGCCCATCGGCCCATTTCGGTTTCAATGATCCACCGCCCCAACAGGGGTAGGCGCACCAGGCTTTCCATAGCGCGGCCCCGCATGATCGGGTTGCGTAGCGCTGCCGCCGCGCCCATGACGAGGGCTAATGAACCCATGCCAACCCAGAGCAAATTGGCTTGCACAAACATGCCGGTGCCGATAACCCATTGGGAAAGCAGCGGGATGTTTGCCGTATTGCCCTTGAGCAAGTTGGCAAATTTGGGCACAACCACGATAAAAACCAGAAGTGTTGCAGCAATACCGGAAACGACCAGGATGGCCGGATAGGTCAGCGCATTGCGCATCTCCTGACGCACGCGGTCTTCATATTCCATTTGCGTGACGGCAGTATGCAGGGCGTGACCCAACTTGCCAGTGAGCTCACCCGCTTCGGCCAGTTGGTACAGGTAAGTGGGAAAATCCAACTCGGCCATTCGCAGGGCCTGTGAAAAACGCTCGCCGCCGCGCAGCGCGACCAGTATCTTGGCAAAGGCCGCTCCAATAGCGGTGCTGACATGCGCAACGCTGATGGAGTCTATCGATTCGGCCAACGGCACGCCGGCATTGAGCAGTGTGGTGAGTTCTTGCATGGCCAGGGTTTTGTCCCGGCTGCTGGCCTTCTTGCTGCTGGCTTGGCCCGCAGTTGATTTTGTGGTGATGCTGGTGACGGAAATGGGCGTCAGGTTTTGCTGTTGCAGCAATCGCATGGCTTGCCGCTCATCAGTGGCGCTGATTTGACCGCTGAGTACCTGTCCTTGCGCATTGGCCGCCTGGTATTGAAAGTCCATCAGAATATTTCCAAGCCTTCATTCAGGCCGGTAACACGCAAGACTTCATCGGTACTGGTGAAACCCCGCCATGCCTTGATGAGCCCATCTTCACGCAGGCTGCGGTAGCCCTGCTGCTGGGCAATCTTCAGCATGTCAGCAGCCGACCCCTGACGCATGATGGTTTCCTGAATTTGGGGTGTGACCTCAAGAAATTCAAAAATACCCAGTCTTCCCCGGTAGCCGCTGCCCCGGCACTGGGGGCAACCACGCGCAACCCGCCAGCACGGTTGCCCGTCAAACAGCTCGTGACCTCTGGTGCGTACTGCTTCTGCTGCTTTGATGATGCTTGGGGCTGGTGTGGCCGGGGTTGCACATTGGTCGCAGAGCTTGCGCACCAGCCGTTGTGCCAAAACCGCACGCACTGCCGAAGCCACCAAAAAGGGCTCCACCCCCATGTCCAACAGCCGTGTAAAAGCACTTAACGAGTCGTTGGTGTGCAAGGTGGACAGCACCATGTGCCCGGTGAGCGCAGATTGAACAGCGATTTCAGCGGTCTCTAAATCACGGATCTCGCCGATCATGATGATGTCAGGGTCTTGTCGCAAAATAGCCCGTAAGGCGCGGGCAAAAGAGTAGCCGATGTCACTCTGGGTCTGAATTTGAGTGATGCCAGACATCTTGTATTCGACCGGGTCTTCTACCGTAATGATTTTTCGGGTGCGGTCATTGGCCTTCTCCAGCCCGGCATAAAGGGTTGTGCTTTTACCCGAACCGGTAGGCCCGGTCACCAGCAAAATACCGTGTGGCTCATTGATCCAGCGCGTAAATTGCTGCAAATGATCAGACTCCATCCCCATGGCGTCGAGGTTGAGGTCGGCGCGTTCTTTGGGCAACAGGCGCATGACAATCGATTCGCCGTTTACACCGGGTACGCATGAAACACGAATGTCCATATCTATTCCGCTGGCACGGGTGGAAATGCGCCCGTCCTGCGGCAAGCGTCGCTCGGCGATGTCCATGCCGGAGATAAGTTTGATGCGTGAAGCAACCGCATCAAAGCGGTCGCGCGGCAGCGTCATGCGCAGGTGCAACACGCCATCTATACGGTAGCGTATGTCAAAGACACGTTCTTGCGGTTCCAGGTGAATATCAGAGGCACTCTCGTCGGTAGCCTGCGAAAGGAGGTTGTTGACCAATTCAACGACCGGCGCTTCTTCGGCAAGTTCTCGCAAATGGGCTATTTCATCTTGCGGTTCACCTGGTGCATTGGATTGAATGATTCTGAGCGCATTTTCAATGTCTTGTGTTCGCGCAATACCCCATGACAGCTTGTGCGATGGATAAGCTGCCGTAAGAGTCTCTTGTAGATTGCTGTCTATCGGATTGCGTGATACGCATTGAACAACGCCGTCGGCGGCCTCCCAAACCAGCACACGCTGGTCTTGAAACCAAGCGCTGGGAAGTCCGCTCAATTGAATAGTGTTCAGAATCGCTTCTGGTTGCGCAGGCAATTCATTGTTATCGAACAGATGCAGACTGAGTTGTTCGGCAAGAACCGGCAACAATGCATCTTCGGAAATGGCACCAATGCGCACCAGTATTGCACCGAAACGCCCTTTGAACTGCTGCTGAAACGCCAATGCCTTGTCAATGTCTTTGGTATTGATCAGCCCACGGTGCAGCAATAACTCGCCGATGGGTTGTGGTGCTGGGTTAACTATTTCCATCTGGGCTTATTGATACGCGGTGTTTGAGCAGCAATTTTAACAATTGAACCACACCAAACCCAACTTTTTTAAAGCGTAGCAGCTGGTAATAGCAGGGTACGCGCGGTTTTGGCTAGTGCGTTGAGCACCCCGCATTCAGATTTTTTTCAATATAGCCGCAGCAACAAGCCCCAGATTGCCGAGCCTGGTCTGGCGGTAAATGCCGCTCTCTGCCAAGCCTTCCATGCGGGCGAAAAAACCACTGTTACGCGCTTTTGAAAATTGATCCAGGGTGCACTGGTTCTCGGGCGTGAGCTGGCTGCGTATGCTTTGCAGGGCAGCCACATTGATGCTGTTCCAGTTGCGAAAACGCCCATGCAACAGCAACCAGGCGCGACGCATCCGCCCTGCCCAACTGGTGTTGGTGCCGACCAAGTTGCCGTTGTGCTGACGATAGCGCACGGTGGGCCGCATGTCATAAAAAACCATGCCGCCGCAGCCCGAGACCAGCAGATAAGTCCACCAGTCGTGGGCGACAACGGGTATCTGTGGCCCTGCGCTGCACAGCAAATCGCGCGCTGCGTTATTGAACACCATGGTGTTGCCGCCGCCTATGTTTTGCACCAGCGCATTGCTAAAACCCGGTGGTCTGGGAAACAGAGTGGAGAGCCCGAGATAGCGGTTGTTGGCATCAACATTGCGGGTGCGGCCGCAGTACAGCGCAGGAATCTCGTCGGGAATAGTTTGCAGCCAGGCCAGCGCCCAGGCCAGTTTGTCTTTTTCCCAGATGTCGTCCTGGTCCGCGTAGGCGTAGTAGTCAGCCGTGATGTCGGGGTTGCACACCAGTGAGAGGAAGTTTGCCACATAGCCGTCCGCAGGCCCTGGGCTGATCGCCAGCCGTGACTTACCCAGTTGGCCCTGGTACTCGGCAAGAATGCTGTGAGTGCCGTCGTCCGAGCCGTCATCGGAAGCCCAGGTGATCCAGTTGGAATGGGTTTGATGCAGGATAGAGTCAAGCTGCTCGCGCAGGTAGTCGCTGCCTTGCATCGTGCAAAGCAAAATGGCAACTGTGGGCAGGCTCGCAGACGAAGGCGTCACGGTTTTCAACTGCTTATCATTTTTGATGGGCCGATAGCCCCCTGCCATCCCTTCTTCTCGTAACATATCTTGTCTTTAGCTTATTTTTGAACTTGAAGTCGGCGTGAAAATCAACCTTCGGGCGTAATAGGAAACAATAGGAAAAAGTCCTTATGTAGTGCGACGCTGGCTAGTGTAGCAGGCACAAAACTTCATAAACGACAGCGTCAATGATGTTGTGGCTGTCCTACTTTTTCTTGTACAGCGCAGCGTTTTTGGCGGCATCCTTGTTCGGCTGCTTGGCGATGATCAGTTGACTTATGGCCGGGTATTTGTCTTCGGTTAGTACTTTGTGAGTCACCAGCCAGGCTTTGCTGCCATAGGGGCGACCGGCAATGATCTTGGCGGCATCTGCTTCGGTGATACCAGGGAGCTTCGTGAGCTCCGCTGCGCTGGCGCTGTTGATGTCCACCAATTTGACTTTGGCGGCGGCCTTGGGTTTAGCGGCAACCGTGCTCTTGGTGGTTTTTGTGCTCGCTTTGGCTTTGCTGGCAGCGGCTTGCGGCGCTGGCGCTGGCGTGTCGGCGGCAACTGCCAGATGGCTGCCTAGCAGCAAAGCGGCTATCGTCAAGGCAAGGGAAATAAAACGGTGTTTCATGTGTTCTTTCTGTACTGGTTGAAATAGACCATTAGTGGCAATGCAATTATAAAAAAAGCTAACCCGGTTACGTTGCCGTAGCCGGGTTAGTTTGTTAAATTTGGCAAGCGGAGCACGGCAAACCGTGCTCCGACTATGCCAGGATCAGGATGCGTGGATCATTGGTGAACGACCGCTACATCGAAGTCCTTGCCCTGACCATGGCAAGCCAGGCAGCCTTCGCTCTTGGTCAGAGCCGTGCTGCGGGCTTCGTAGATCGCCCCACCGTTGGTCGTCATGTGGGCTTTCGCCGTGCTGGTGTCGTGGCAGGCGAAGCAGGCCGAGGCGATCGGCGAGCTGATCAGCGTGCTGGGTTGCGGCACAAAGATCTCACCACCAGCAACGCTGCCAGCACCGCCAACGGTACTGGTAACCGTGCCATTGGCAGCAACGGTATTAACCGTGCCACTCACGGCAACGTGCGCTGCTACTGCTGTTCCCGCAGCACCGCTACCATTGGCGGGCGTAACAGCACCAACTGTTGCACCGGCAACCGTGTAGGAGAAGGCGTTGCCGTAGTTCCATCCAGAAGTGATATAGGGTGCCGAGGTAGCACTTGCAGTGGTTGCACCAGTTGCGAGCGTCGGCCCAAGCAACGTGGGAACAACAGTCTCACCGCCGGTAGCACCGAAGTTCACGGTGTTATCCAGGTGGCACTGGCTGCAGTTCTTGATCACGCCCGGATACAGCGTCTTTTCCCAGCCATTCGGGTTCGTTGCCGAGCCTGCATTCCAGGTGTAGGGCGTGGTCCGGATGGTGCTCGGTGCGCCATTCGTCTGCTTGCCGGCGTGGATGCCGTGGATGAAGGTACGGGAATCTACTGCCCAGCCAGCATTATTCCGGTTGGGGGTATGGCAGAAGGCGCATGCCGTCGGATCGTTACGCGCACCACCGTGGAAGTTGGGCATGGTGCCGAGTTGGTCGTGACAAGCGTTGCACTTGGCAGTAGCGGTAATCACCCGGCGTCCGGTGTACCCGGTGGCAGTCATCTTTTGCAGCATTGACGGGATGACAAAACCACCCGAAGCCGAGACGTTCGGATTGACCGACACATTGGCTGCAACGTAGCTTGCCCCCAAATAGGCCGGGAACCCAGTCTTCTGCGTGAAGGTGCCGATGATCGCGCCCGTGAGCATTTTCGCTGCAGCGGGAACCACAATCGGGCTGGCCAGAACCGCCGCATTGACGCATGCTGCAACCGCAGGGGCAACCGGCTTGGCACAACCTGCACCCACTGGCTGACCGACCAGATCGCCAGTCAGTGTGGCTGTCCATACGCCAGCGGCGTAGGCCAAGGTACCTGCCTTAGGTGAGCCAGCAGCGACCAACAGGTTGGTCAGGCTGGCGCTAGCGGACACATTGAAGTCCGCCGGTGCCGCGTTGCCATCCTGGGGTACGGAGTAGGCCACATAGATGCTCGGGCCGCTGGTGAACCCAGCGATCGGTTCATAGGTGGGGGAAACCACCTGGGCACCACTCGCTGCGTTGGTTACCAGAGTCGGCACGGCAAGCGATGTCACCGCAGCACCATCCTTGGTGATCGTGAAGGTGACCACCGGCTGATTGCTGGCATTCAAAGTGACGCTCTTGATGGCATAAGAGATCGAGGACACCCCGGCAATGACTTTCGGGTTATTCGCCGTGGCGACCGGGACAGCGTGGTAGGTCGCGATATCCGCCGGGCCGTGGCAAAGCGTGCACTGGCTGTCGTCAGCCTTGGCACCGCCGACGTGGCCGGCGTAGACACCGTTCAGCGTGTTGCCCGTGCCATCCTTGAAATTAATACCATCGTGGCAGGCGCCGCAAGCCAGACGGCTAGGCACATTCTTCCAGTTGTCGCCATTGGCCGTTGCATTGGTGTTGCCACCGGTGGTGCTTGCGGTACCTGTGTGGCAGGTGGCGCAATTACGCCGCTCCTGCGGGAAGCCCACCTTGTTGAAGCACTGGCCCAGACCTGAACTTTGGGCATTGTAAGTTGCGGTGTTGTCGGTGCAATGCCCGTTCAGGTTGTAGCCGTCCTTGGTCAGCAGGTCGCCCATGTGGGTCTGGTGAATCAAGCGCGGGTAAATGAAGGCTGCTTCCTGGCCGCTATCCACCGTGCCTGTGGGCAATCTGTAGTAGGCGCCCGAGTAGCCGGTTGCGGTCGTGGTCACTGGCGCGAAACCAAATTTGGTCTGGTCGGTGTGGCAGGTCACGCAGAAGTTTGGATCATTGCGACCGACAAATGCTCCAGCGGGAATGCCGTTGGAGGCCGAAGTGATACTGACGTGGCCGATACCTTTCCCAGCGTGGCAGGCCGCGCAGGAATTCTTGGTCACGATGGTACGCGTTGGGTCAGTACCGGGGACCGCCGCTTTGCCGGTGGCCGGGATAAAGTCATAAGCGACATTGACGGTATTGGCCATCACAACCGGCGTGACGGTTTGCACACCTGTCGGCGTATTGGTGCCAGTGCCGGGCGCGCTACCGCTGATCATGATGCCCAGGCGGGTCGTCGCGTTCGCGTCATATTTCAGGTCGGCTGCAGTGCCGAGATCAGCCTTTTTGGCCGCACCCTTGTCGATCAGACTGGCAACAATGGTGTCGACCTTCGTGACATCGCGGTAGAAGGTGTATTTGTAGGTACCGTCGCCGTTATCGACCAGGGTACCTTGGGCATCGGTGGTCGGGAAGGTGCCGCATACGGTCGGCGCAGTGGCCGAGTCGCACACATCGTTCGCACCCAAAGTGCCTGCTTTCTGAGCGACAGTTACCGGTTTGGTGACGATATAGCTGACCCACTTGCTAGGCGCGCCGTTGGTGCCGGGAACCAGCTTCGCCATGGTGAAGGCGATGTTGGTCAGGCTCGGGACCGTGGCGGTGGAGCTTTGGGAGTAACCGGCAAGGCCCACGACCGGATTGCCGGCAGCGTCTTTGACCGTGAAGTTGACCACGGGAGGGCTGTTGATGGAAATACTGCTCACCGTGACTTGCGGTGCAACTGCCGTCCAGGCGGCCGCAGCAGCAGCTGTCGGAGGAGCGGCGTTGCTACCCAAATTGACCGTGGCGACAGCATTGGTGCCGTTGGTGCCGTTGGTGCCATTCGTACCATTCGTACCGTTGGTACCGTTGGTGCCGTCACTCCCACCGCCGCAACCGGCGAGGGCGGCGGCCAGCAGGCCAGCCATAGCCAACCTGGTCCATGGCATGGACGGTTGACTCTTCAATTTACAATTTTTCACTGCTGCCCTCCTTAGGCGTTAGGGTTAACAAACCAATTTCGCTTTACGCTTGCTTAACCGACAAGCGAATCTCTTTACACACAATTTACACGATGGCATTGTCCGCGAGCCTAACGAAGAATTCTTTGCGGTAAATCAAACTCGGCTCCATTAGTCGAGGGTATTCCCGCACGCCAGCAGGCCGCAGACGAACCTTTCAGGGGATACCAGCGCACCCAAAGGTGACTCTTTCCCCAACCCTGACATTCAGTCAGGGCAACTGGTAGATGTAAGTCACACCGATAAAGCTCACGCTTTGCGTTGGTTTCTGTATCAAGGTACTGCCGTCTGAATAAACGAAGGGCACGCCGTTGTAGCCCCAAGTCCAGTCGTTCAGGCTGATGCGCTGGTGCACCAGATCGACTCGCACCGAAGCGCCCTTCTGCTCCAGCGCGTATTTGCCAAACAGCTTCAAGGCCGTCTGGCTGAACACCACGTCGGGCAGGCCGCCGGTGGCATTGAGTAGCGCGATGCTGTCAGCACCTGCAAAGCTGTCGAGCCCCTGTGCATAAACGTTGCGGTCTTTGGCGTAAGACAGGTTGGCACCCACACTGAGCTTGGCGCTGGCTTTGCCGGTGGCGCCTATCGCAGCACCGAGGTTGGTGTCCTCGTAGGCCATCAGGTAACCCGCCGGACGCGCCTGGTTAAAGCTTTGCACTCCCCGGAACACATTGCCGTTCAGCGACCAATCATCAGACAGCACATAAGAGCCATCAACGCTGAGCTGGTTCATGCGGGCGTTTTGCAGGCCGTAGTTGCTGGGGGTGTTGAAGCGGTCATTGCCACCTTCAATGCCGAACTGCAGATTGAGCTTGTCGCTGGGTTGCCAGTCGGCAAAGAGCTTGACCTTGTCACGCTTGCGGTCAGCCAGATTGGGCATGAAGATCGCGCTGGAGAGGAAACCTGTCACCGGATCAGCCGGATTGAGCACCTCGGTCAGGCCCGCGCCACTGTTGTCTTTGAGCCAGTTGGAGCCGCCGCGCCGACTGCTCGACAGCGTGATGGCACCACTCAAATAATCTGCCATGCGCTGACGCAACTCGGCATGCACGGTAGTCTCATCCGTATTCTGGCGTAGCGCACTGATGCCGGAGGCGGCGCTGGTGTCGGCAAAGGCACCACGATCAATCGACTCACGGTCCACTCCCAAGGTGCCGCGATAGTCGCTGCTGAACTGCCAGCTGGCTTGCAGCTTGCCATTGGTTTTGTGACTGGAAAGATCGCGATTGGTGTAACTGGCAGTGCCATCCGTGTTGTAGTAGGCAAGGGGCGTTTGGTCGTCCTTGCCCTCATAGCGCAGGTCGGCGATCAGTGAGAGCTTGGGCACGGGGCGCGAAGTGATGCCGATCTTGGCGAGCTTGGTATTGACCTGTGCGCCCAGATTGGTAACACCGGTGGGCGCATTGAGTAGACCCGCATCGGCAAAATTGTCAGTCTGAGAGGCGTTGGCGTAGCCCAGCTTGAAGGTGGCGCGTGTGCTGTGGGTAAAGTCGTAGCTGCCACTGAAATCAAACTGGTGCGCCTGGTTGTCGGGAGCGAGCGCCAGCGGCTGGCTCATCAAATTCTGCAAACCCGTATTGAGCCCCAGCAAACTGCCCACAGGGTTGTTCAAACTGCCCGGTACCGTAGGGCTGAGCGTGGCGTTGTTGTTGCGGTAGAAAGAGCCGTAGTAGCCCACGTTGAAGCGAAATTTCTCCAGCGCGTAACTCAGGCGCGCTTCGACCTGGCTGTGGTTGGCGCTGATCGGCTCGGGCAGCATCAAGGTGGCCCAACTGGTGTTGGCACCAGGCGTACCGGTACAGGTTGGCGCAATGGTGGAAGGGCAGTTCAGGCCGGTGCCGGACAAACGCGCGCCATCTTTGTTCTCGCTTTTCAGATCAAGCGAAACCTGCATCCTCGGGTTGATAATTTTGGTGAATCCCAGGCCCAGCTTGGTGCGCTTGGTCTGAAGCTCGGTGTCGGTGCCACTACCAGCGGGCAGCGCCACCACCTGCGGTGTGGTGGAACCCACGCCAACCAGGCCGGTGTTGACCGTGTTGGGTTCAACGCGAACCAGCTCGCCGTAGTCCGCGGTGAACTTCCAACTGCCGGGGTTCTTCCAGATCAGATTCATCTCTCGGGTGTCGCCGAGCAGGTTGCTACCGTGAAAATCAACCGAGGTAGAAGTATCGGGCTTGCGCAGGCTGTAATCGATGCCGAGGATGCCAACCACGCTATGGTCGCGCAGCCCGGTGTACTGACCCATCTGGGCGCGGTCGTCAGTGGAACCACTCAGCGCGCCAAGACCGACGCTGATGATGGTTTCAACCGGGTTGGGATCGGCTTGCGCTGGAGCGAAAACTGCGCAGGCGGCCAGTGCCAGCAGGCTGCGACGAAAATGAAAAGAGGTAGGGAAGTGGGTCATGATTTCTCTCCGTACTTCAGCGCATCATGAGCTGTGGCATCGAGTTGAGGGTCGATGGATTGTTGGAACCGTGGATTTGCGTGTGGCAGTTCAGGCAACTGCGGCCCTGCCAGAGGTTGACCACGTTCTTGCCGCTGCTGGTCGCGCTGAGACTGACACCGTTTTGACCACCGACCGCACCGAAACCACCGGCCGTATGCGGCGTGTGGCATTGCTGGCACAGCAGCGGTGGCCGCGCTTTCAGCATGGACGGAATCGTGGTGCCATGCACGTTGTGGCAATTGGTGCAGTCTTCAGCCACCGGATCGTGCTGGTGCACAAAGGGACCGCGTTTCTCGGCGTGGCAGGTGTAACAGGTGTCGTTGACGCTGTCGCGCTTGAGCAGCTTGGGGCCCGCTGAGCCATGCGGGTTGTGGCAATCGGAGCAAACCATCTTGCCCTCTGGCACCGGGTGGTGCGACGGCCGGTTCATCTGCGCGCGTATGTCCTTGTGGCAGGTGTAGCAAACTTCGGCCTGGGTGGCACGCACACGTACTTTGTCAACGTTGTCATGAATCTTGTGGCAGGCGTTGCACGCTATGTCGGCTGCGTCGTGCTGGCTGCCCGCCCACAACGCGCGTTGGGGGTCCTTGGCATGGCAGCTCAGGCAGGCGGCGCTGCGCTCGCTGGCAGGCAGCGGCGAGTGCTTGGTGAACATGCGGTCAGGGTGCGGTTGCACCGGCATGCTCTCTGGTTTTTTAGCGTGGTTGGGGCTGGCTCCGTGGCAACTGATGCAGTCTGGTGCGCGCTTGTCAGCGGAAAACCCGTGCGCCGTTTTGCTGATGTCGGGCCGATCATCCTCATCGTGGCAAGTCTGGCACAGCGCAGCACCGACTGGTGCCGCCGCAGCTTCATCGGCGGCCCAAGCCGGGCCGAGCAAACCGAAAAAACACAGGCCAGCCAAGGCCGCCAAACGTTTGATTTGCATCGCAAACCCCTTCAAAATGATTCTTGATATTTTTGAACTCATAATTTTTGCCCGACCCTATTTCAGACCGTGAACGAGGTCCACGTTCTTGGAGCCATTGGTGTGGCAATCATCACAGACCTCACGTGGCAGGCTGGTGGCCGACGGCGTTGTGGCAACGTCGGCTTGCGTCCTGGTGCCAAAAGTGGCGCCGCCAAACTGAACCACGTGATCCGTTACCTTCATGCCGCTCTTGGTCAGGCCATCGTGGCAGGCGGTGCAGGTCGCCGCCTTGGGCGAGATCACCAGCCAGCCATTCGGATCGGTCACGCCAGCGCCCATGAAAACCACCGAGCCGAGCGGGCTTTGGTCAGTTTTGTACGAGTTATTGACGTGGCAGGCGTTGCAGTTCAAGCTGGCATCCGGGTAAGCCACCTCGGCGGCAAAGTTTTCCACGCTGCTTGCCAACGGGGCGCCACCCGTCGCGGATGTACCGTCCATATTGAACACACCAACCACGGCATTGCCATGCGTAAACGGAGAGACGCGTTTGGAGTTGCCATGGATGCCGTGAATCATGCGCTTGAACTGGAACGACTCATAAAGCGCCATGCCATTGGTCATCATGTTGCTTGAGGACGCCCGATTCGCATCGTGGCAGGTGACACAGGCTTCAACCATATTGCGAGCACCGCTGTGAAAGGCGTTGGGCAGCGTGTTCGAGCCCGAAGTAGCGCCCAGCGCGCCGTGGCAAACGTTGCACTTCTCGGTGGCAACAATGGTGCGCCGAGGCTGCAAAGTGCCCGTCAGCGCGAGCTCTTGGTAAGCATGCTGCACCAGCGTGTTGACCAGCACCGTTGGCACCACTTCGGGCCGCGGGTCGGTCGAAGCGGTGGCGCTCAACATCGGTTCTTCAACCTGACCGATGCTGACGACACGGGCCGTACCTTTGGCCTTTGCGGTTGCGCTGTCATCGGGAACCGGAATGCTCAGCGTGTAGTGGTTGTTGCCATCATTCGTGCCTTTGTAGGCGTAAGCATTGGCGCTGCTGCCACCGTTGTTGTAGGCCGAGAACTCAGTCACTGCATCTGACTGCCCCACCATGTTCTGGTAAGCCAGGTAAAAGCGCAGGTTGCCAAACTTGGTGGTATTGCCACAGGTGGGAACCGTGGCGCTGGCGCAATCGGCCGTCACCAGTTTGTAGGCAGCGTTGCCGTTGGTCGGGTCAGACAGGAAGTATTTGACCGTGACGCTGCGGGCCGTGTGATTGGCCGTGTCGTTGAAGGCAACGCTCTCGATATTCATCTTGTACTTGGCGGCGTTGGCCTGCACCTGGTTGAAGTGCACGCGCTCCGGCGCAATCGTGGAGCCCACCTTGTGGCAATCGGCGCAGTCCGAGTTCTGTAGTGCTGTGGCTTGCGCGGTGCTGCCATAGCGTACATCGGCGACAACTTTGTGCAGCGACTCCCAGGTCGAACCCGGCTTGTTGGCGTGGCAGGTCAGACAAGCTTCCTTGCTGGGCCTGGTTTTCCAGTTGTCGCCCTGCGGGGTTGCCGGATTGGCACCCGAATGGCAGACGGAGCAGTTGCGCAGATCCTGCGGGAAGCCGACACCGGCGTAACTGTGCTTGCTGTCCTGGTAGCCCCAGATCGTGTAGTCTTCACCGCCTGTAGCCAGTTGGCTGTAGAGCAGCTTGCCGGCGTGAATCTTGTGCACCATGGTCGAGAAGGTCAGCACGTTGCCACTGTTGGCATCGGTAGTGCCAGGGTTGTGGCACATCACGCAGAACTGCGTATCAACGCGGCCGCCGCCATGCATGGCAAGCTTTTGGTGGCAGTTGTTGCAGGAGGCAACGTCGACCATCTTGCGCGTTTTGCTCGGGTCGGTGACCGGCACTGAATTGCCATTGGCATCAATGGTGAAATCGAAGCTTGGATTGACAAGCACGGTGGCACCGGCCGCGTTCTGATAACTTAATTGAATCGCAACACGATGCGTCCGCGTGGGTTCAAAAACCACGCCATTGGTCTGGGTAATGTCCTTGATGTCGGTCTTGAAGGTATAGGTGTAATAACCGTCAGGGTTATAGACCAGTTGCGCTGCCAGCAGTGCGGGATCAGTCTGTTTGGCGTCGGTTGTGGCTTGCATGGCGCTGGCAAGCACCGGCTTCGGCGGTGTGCCCGGCCCAACACCGGCCGTCGCCGTTTCTTTGTGGTAGATGTAATTGACCCACTGGTCCGGATCACCATTGCTGCCCGGCACCAGCTTGGCGATGGCAAAACTCACGTCGGTGATTTTCAGACCGGCCTTGACCTTACCGTCAGAAAACACCACAAAGTTGACCTTGGGCGGGCTGTTCACGGTGACGGCGGCGATGCCAGCGCTCTGCACAACGGTAAAAGGCGCCGTGCTGTTGACCGCTGTATCGTTGGCCGGCAAGGCACTCGCCGCGGCGATGGCAGCATTGGCCGCGATCACGGAAACCTGGGGCGCGGGTGGCGTCTGCCCATTATTGCCTCCGCCACCACCGCAACCCGCCATAACAAGCGCTACCGAACAGACCATGCTGCATCGAATCAACCACTGCTTCATTCTTTTCTCCATCACTTATTGCTTTGGCATGAAGTCAAGCTTTGCCAAACTTTTCATCAAATTTACTTAAGATTTACTTAAGAGCCAATCGGGCGAGAGCATACCGCATAAAAAAGCGACGTTTCAGACGTCGACACAGCAATCTGTTAAAACATTAATCGTTATCAACAAAACGCACCATGTCACTCGTCATCTTCTCCCACGCCAACAGTTTTGCCGCCAGCACCTACACGGTCATGTTCAAAAGCCTGGCGGAACGTGCTTTCAGCGTCAAAGCCATCGAAAAATTTGGCCACGATGACCGATACCCGGTGACCAACAACTGGCCCTATCTGGTGCAGCAGCTCATTGATTTCACCCAGGCGGAAGTCGGAAAAGCGGGCAAACCCGCCTTTCTGGTGGGCCACTCCTTCGGCGGTTTTGTCAGCCTGATGGCCGCTGCGCTTGCGCCCACGCTGGTGCGGGGTGTGCTGCTGGTGGACTCGCCGATCCTGGGCGGCTGGCGCGCTACCACGCTGGGCGTCATCAAGAGCGCACAACTGGTGGGGTCGTTTTCGCCCGGCACGGTCAGCCGCCGCCGCCGCAACAACTGGCCCAGCCAGGAAGCCGCGCTGACGCACTTTCAGAGTAAAAAGATCTTTGCCAAGTGGGAGCCACAGGTGCTGCGGGACTACATCGCGCACGGCACCCACGACGAGGGCCAGGGCAGCGAGAAAAAACGGGTCTTAAGCTTTGACCGCATGGTCGAGACCGCCATCTACAACACCTTGCCGCACAACCTGGATGACCTCATCAAACGCCACCCACTAAAACGCCCGGTAGCCTTTCTGGGCGGCACGCACTCGGCGGAGATGAAACAAGTCGGGATGGCCATGACCGAGCGCATCACGCAGGGCCGCATCATGATGATCGAAGGCAGCCACCTGTTCCCGATGGAAAAACCGATTGCCACCGCCGCCGCGATTGAAGCTGCGCTACTGAGCTTGCCAAACGTTTAATCAGCCCAGGTGACCAAGCCGCTCCAGGCGGTGGCCAGCACGACCAGGCCAAAGACGATGCGGTAATAGGCAAAACCGGCGAAGCTGTGCGTGGCGATAAAGCGCAGCAACCAGCGGATGCAGAGCCAGGCGCTGATGAACGACATGACCAGGCCAACACCAAACAGCGGCAGGTCAGACCATGAGAGCAAAGCGCGTTCCTTGTACAGGCTGTAAACACCGGCACCGATCAGGGTCGGAATCGCCAGATAAAAAGAAAAATCGGTCGCGGCCTTGCGGCTCAGTCCGAACAACATGCCGCCAATGATGGTGGCACCGCTGCGGCTGGTGCCCGGAATCATGGCCAGGCATTGCGCCAGGCCAACCTTCAAGGCATCCATCGGTGTCATTGCCTCGACCTCGTGAATACGCGCCAGTTTCGGATTTTTTTCCTGCCGCCACTCAGCCCACAAAATGACGAAGCCGCCAATGATGAAGGTGCTGGCCACCACCAGCGGCGTGAAGAGATGCGCCTTGATGGCTTGACCAAACGCCAAACCCAGAATGACCGCTGGCATGAAGGCAATCAGCACATTCACGGCAAAACGTTGTGCCGCCTTGCTCGACGGCAAGGCCAGCGCGGTAGCGTAAAGCTTAGGCCAATAGACCAGGATCACGGCAAAGATCGCACCGGTCTGGATGGCGATGTCAAACACTTTGGCTTTGTCATCATCAAAGCCCAGCAGCGAGCCAGCCAGAATCAGATGCCCGGTCGATGAAATCGGCAAGAACTCCGTCAGACCTTCGACGATGCCCATGATGGTGGCTTTGATGAGCAATGCAATATCCATATAGTTTCCTGAAAATGTGTTGGGTCGCCGACGCACCCATGGTGGCGCCTGGTTAATCCGAGGATCAGCGCAGCGCCGGGATGGACTTGACGGCCGCTACTGCACCCGCGCCAATGGAGGCACCAAAACGTTTGACCAGACGCTCGGCCACGTTGTCACGACGGGTGTAATCCACCACTTCTTCGGCCTTGACAATTTCACGCGCCACAAAGTCCAAGCTCCCCAACTGGTCCGCCAAGCCGAGTTCAATCGCTTGCTGACCGCTCCAGAACAGGCCGCTGAAGGTCTCGGGCGTTTCCTTCAAGCGCTTGCCCCGTCCGGCCTTGACAGCGTCAATGAACTGCTGGTGAATCTGGTCCAACATGACCTGGGCAAAGGCGCGCTGAGTCTCGGTTTGTGGACTGAACGGATCAAGAAAACCTTTGTTGGGTCCGGCCGTCATCAGGCGGCGTTCCACGCCCAATTTTTCCATCAAACCGGTGAAGCCAAAACCGTCCATCAGCACGCCAATGCTGCCCACAATGCTGGCCTTATCGACAAATATCTTGTCGGCCGCCACCGCGATGTAATAGGCAGCCGAGGCGCAGGATTCTTCGACCACAGCGTAAATGGGCTTCTTGTATTTGGCCTTGAGACGCCAGATTTCATCATTGATGATACCGGCCTGCACCGGACTGCCACCGGGCGAGTTGATCAGCAAAACGACCGCTTTGGCCGCTTTGTCTTCAAAGGCAGCACGCAACGCCGACACAACCAGTTCCGCACTGGCTTCTGAGCCAGACGCGATTTCGCCCTTGATCTCAACCACCGCCGTGTGCGGCATTGAAGTGTCCTTGGAGACGTCGTTTTGACTCACCAACAGCCAGACCAGGGCGATCAGGAAGGCGAGCCAGGCGAGCCGCACAAAATTACGCCAGCGCCGCGCCGTGCGCTGCTCAGCCAAAGACGCAAAAGCGAGTTTTTCCAGCGTGGTACGTTCCCAGCCAGGACTGACGGGAGGCACCGTCTTGCTAGCTTTTTCTACATCTTCAGGTAATTTCTCGGGGAATGGAGAGTCAGTCATTTCAAACTTCTGCGGGTATTAAATGAGTCGCAGTATGCCAGTGAAGCAGACCGTCAGCCTCGTCAAGGTCAATTTTTATCATCCCGCCTCAGCATGATCTCCATCACTTCAGGGCCGGCCCAGCAGCCAGTCGTGCAGTTCACGCACGGAACCGGCCACGTAGCGCGGCTTGAGGGCGTCGAACGTGCTGGCATCGTGCGCACCGTAGCTGACCCCGACGCTGGCGCAACCCGCGTTGTACGCCATTTGCAAGTCATGCGTGGTGTCCCCGATCATCAAGGTGCGCTCCGGCGTCACCCCAAACTCAAGCATCAACTCCTGCAACATGCGCGGATCGGGTTTGCTCGCAGTTTCATCGGCCGTACGCGAACCACTGAACAAGCCCTGCAGTTCGACTGCCTGCAGAGCGGTGTCGAGGCCACGGCGACTTTTGCCAGTGGCCACCGTTAAAAAATACTGGTGCGCTTTTAAATCAGCCAGCATCGGCAAGACGCCGTCAAACAGGCTGATGTCGTTTTGACGCGCCAGATAATGGTGCCGGTAACGTGCGCCCAGCTCCGGATATTTTGCGGTCGGCACATCGGGCGCAGCGTGCGCCAACGCCTGCGTCAAACCCAAACCGATGACGTAGGCGGCTTCCTGGTCGCTCGGCACCACGCCACCGACGTCACGCACCGCATCCTGAATACAGCGCGTGATGATGGCGGTGGAATCGAACAAGGTGCCGTCCCAGTCAAAAGCGATCAAATCAAACGGGCGGGAGACTCTGGTATCAAGGTGCGGAGGGTGTGGCATAGCTTACAAACTCTTCAAGTTCAGAGGGTAGAGGTGCCAGCAGTTCGAGTTTTTCGCCGCTGACCGGATGGTTGACCTCCAGGCGCCAGGCATGAAGGAACATGCGCTTGAGAGGTGGTGAATGGTGCGGACGCAACAGCGCCTTGTTTAATTCAAAATCGCCGTATTTATCATCGCCGGCGATCGGGAAACCTTCACTCGCCAGATGAACGCGGATCTGATGGGTACGTCCGGTCTTGAGCGTCACTTCGAGCAAGGTAAAGTCGTCAGTACAACCGGCTGGCATGGCAGCCGACTTGGCAACACGTTGCGCCACCTTCACCAGCGTCAGCGCTGGCTTGCCGATGGGGTCGTCCCGGCTTACTACTTTGACACGACGCTCGCCCGCGCTGTCATCCTTATTGTCCAGCAGGAATTTGTACAAAGGTTTGTCGAGCACCTTTTTATGCGCAGGCCAGCAGCCTGCCACCAGTGCCAAATAAATTTTACTGGTTTGACGCTGGCGAAACTGATCCTGTAAATGGGTCAGCGCGCTTCTTTTTTTGGCAACCAACAAAATTCCGCTGGTATCGCGATCGAGCCGGTGCACCAGTTCCAAAAATTTAGCCTGCGGCCGGGCCATCCGCAATTGCTCGATCACACCAAAACTCACACCCGAACCGCCATGCACTGCCACACCAGCGGGCTTGTCGATAGCCAGCAGATAGTCGTCTTCAAACAGAATGGGGAAATTGCGCGCCGGGGCCGCGCTTGCCACGCGCTCGACCATAAGCTGTGCCTTTTGGGCTTGTCGCTCGGAGAGCCGCAGCGGCGGCAAGCGCACCAGATCGCCCGCCACCAGCCTGGAATCAGCCGAAGTACGGCCTTTGTTGAGCCTGACTTCACCGCTGCGAATAATGCGGTAGATATGGGTTTTTGGAACACCCTTGAGCTCACGCATCAGGAAATTATCCAGCCGCTGCCCCGACGAATCCTCCTCAACGAGAACCGTTTTGACCTCAGGTACATGCTGGGCAGGATTGCCCCCTATAATGTGTTTCACTAGCGATGTGATGTAAGTGGTTGATTTAACGATGAGTTAATTCATAACCTGGGTTGAGTTTAGTTCACCCACCGCCACCCGTCGCTGGCAGGTCGATGCCGCCGTTCGTCAAAGCACGCAAACCGCAAGCCAGATGCTTGCGGTGGTTTGCCCGGCAAACGGTTGAGCCGACGCATTGAAACACTGATACGGAATACCCCAAGTTCACAAACAAAAAGTTTTTGTGAACGGAATGAAGCGAAATGTTTTTATTGATGAGCCTGATCCAACTCTGCCTGCGGCGCGTTTTCGTGCCGTTATTTGGCGCGGCTCAGCCATCTGTACTAACGCATTTGATGTCAGCAGTTACTCCTTTTTTAGTAGCTGTGACACCCCTCAAAGTTATCGCTCCCCTCCACGCGCCTACACCGGCACTTATTGTTTAAGTACTGGTTCTCCGGCTTTTTCCTCCTCACTTCAAAGCGTCAGTTCTGGTATCCATTGCTCGTCAAGAGCAGGTTGTTTATTTGAATTGAAGGGATGCATGCCATGAAACGGATGCTGATTAACGCCACCCAGGCCGAAGAACGCCGTCTGGCGGTTGTCGATGGCCAAAAACTACTCGACTACGAAATTGAAATTGAAGGCTGCGAACAACGCAAGGGCAACATTTACAAAGCGGTCGTGACGCGCGTCGAGCCGTCACTGGAAGCCTGTTTTGTCGATTATGGCGAAGACCGCCACGGCTTTCTGCCCTTCAAGGAAATCTCAAAGCAATACTTCCAGGCGGGTGTCTCCGTCAGCCAGGCCCGCATTCAGGACGCCATCCGCGAAGGCCAGGAACTGCTGGTGCAGGTGGAAAAAGAAGAACGCGGCAACAAAGGCGCGGCGCTGACCACATTCGTCTCGCTGGCCGGACGCTATGTGGTGCTGATGCCCAACAACCCGCGTGGTGGCGGCGTTTCGCGTCGGATCGAAGGCGAAGACCGGGCCGACCTCAAGGAGGTGCTCGATCAGCTTGAATATCCGGGCGGCATGAGCATCATTGTCCGCACTGCCGGTATTGGCCGCAGTGCGCCAGAACTCCAGTGGGATCTGAACTACCTGCTCAAATTGTGGAGCGCCATTGACGGTGCCGCCAAGGGTGCCAAGGGTGCGTTCCTGATTTATCAGGAATCATCCCTGGTGATTCGCGCCATCCGCGACTACTTCAGCAACGACATCGGCGACATCCTGATCGACACCGACGATGTGTTCGACCAGGCCCAGCAGTTCATGGCGCACGTCATGCCCGAACACGCTGATCGCGTCAAACGCTACCGCGATGATGCACCGCTGTTTTCCCGTTTCCAGATCGAACACCAGATCGAATCAGCCTACGCCCGCACCGTGCAGTTGCCCAGCGGCGGCGCGATTGTGATCGACCATACCGAAGCACTGGTTTCAGTCGATGTGAACTCGGCGCGCGCCATCAAAGGCAGCGACATCGAAGAAACCGCCACCCGCACCAACCTCGAGGCCGCTGAAGAAGTGGCGCGTCAGATGCGCCTGCGCGATTTGGGTGGTCTGATCGTGATCGACTTTATCGACATGGAAGAAAGCCGCAACCGCCGCGACGTTGAAAACCGCCTGCGCGACGCGCTGCGACAAGACCGCGCCCGTGTGCAATTTGGCACCATCAGCAAGTTTGGTCTGATGGAGATGAGCCGCCAGCGGCTGCGCCCGGCGCTCTCCGAAGGCGCTTCCATTCCCTGCCCGCGTTGCGGCGGCTCCGGCCATATCCGCGACACTGAATCGAGCGCGCTGCAAATTCTGCGCATCATTCAGGAAGAGTCGCTGAAAGACAATACGGCTTCCGTGCTGTGCCAAGTCCCGGTCGAAGTGGCTTCCTTCCTGCTCAACGAGAAGCGCACCGAAATCGCCAAGATTGAACTCAAGCAGCGCATCAACGTGCTGATGGTGCCCAACAAAACACTGGAAACGCCCAACTACAAGCTTGAGCGCCTGAAACACGACGATCCGCGCCTGGACAACTTCACAGCCAGCTACAAAATGGCCGAAGAGATGGAAGACCCGACCGCCGTCACAAGGCGTTCACAGGAACCCACCAACAAACAGACCCCGCTCATCAAGGGCGTGCTACCCGATGCACCAGCCCCGCTCGCGAGCGCCAGACCCGCGCCCGCAAAAGCAGTGGTGGCAACAGCACATACTGCACCCAAACCTAATACGACTCAGGTTGGAAAAGGCTTCTTTGCCTGGCTGAAGCAATTGTTTGCACCAACCCAGCCAATGCCCAAGCCAATGGCCAGCGCCAACAAGAATGAGCAACCCGGGCAACGCACCGACCGTGATGGCGCGCGGCGCAACGAGCCACGCGGCGAAGGTCGCGACGAGGGTCGCACTGGCCGTGGAGGCCGCAGTGGCAGAGGGGGCCGCGGTGACGGTCGTGGAAACAGGGGCGCCGGCGCCGAGCGCACGGCCCAGGGTCCGCGCGAACGCTTCGATGCAGAAGGCAAAATCGGCACGGCCAACACCGGCTCCAGCAACGCAGCGGTAGTACTCAATGCGCCGGATATGGACGCTGCAAAAGCCGAACCCGGGCAAGAGCGCCCACCGCGCAATTCTGAGCGTGGCAGCCGTGGAGGTCGCAGCAACCGGGGCGAACGCAACCGCCGTCCCGAAGAGAACCTCGGCAATGAAGCCTTCAACGAAAACCCCAACCGTGCCACAGCGCCATCGCCGCTGGCTGCCACCAACACAGCTACTGGCCAGCCAGAGGGTGGGTCGGCCACACGTCCCGAAACCGCCGCGCCGCGAGACAAACGTTCGCGCGACCGCTACGGACGTGACCGTGCGCCGCGTGGTGAACGCACCGAGCAAGCTGACGCGCAGCAGCAACCGACACGGGAGAGCGAGCCGCTGGCGCAGGATGCAGACGCGCAGCCGCGCAAGTCGTATTTCACGAATAGCCCTGAAATAATGGCAAAAACACCAGCAGCAGCAGACGCTTCATCAATTGCAGCACCAGCAGCCGCTGGCGAACCCGCTCCAGCAGTGTTGGTGGCAGCGGCTCTCACCCAGCAGCAACCGGTTCCAACGCCAGCCATGGCGGCAGCCCCTGTGGTGCCTGACGTGGCGATTGCAGCCGCTGCGGCTCCCGTTGCAGTCGGCATGCCCAAGCTGCAAGCCTTTGCCCTGCCGCTGTCTGAATTGACTCAGGTCGCGCAGAGTTCGGGTTTGGACTGGGTCGCTACTGACCAAAATAAAGTTGCCGCAATTCAAGCCGCCATCGCCGCTGAAGCCAAACCCGCGCATGTTCCCCGCGTTCGCGCCGAGCGAGCGCAGGTTGAGGCGAACCCGCTGGTTATGGTGGAAACCAAACGCGATCTGCGCGCCATGACATTGCCTTTTGAAGAGAAAGAACCAGGCTAATTCCATTTCCATTTCAAAGCGATATGTCGTTGCACCTCCTGGCCGCACCTGAAGTGCTGGCAGCAAAGGTGCGCCTAATCTCGCATTGAACTGGAAACGGAATAAAGGATCCCGGTCACGCCAGTGGCGCTGTGTTTACCACCTTGGCGGCGTTTTGCCAGGCTTGCATCGAGGCAGCCGCATCGCCGCGTCGCTCGGCCAATTCAGCCAGCGCGATCCAGGCGTTTCTCTGCAGTCCAGGATCAGACAAATGTGTCAGCGACTGTGTCAGCAACTGTTGCGCTTTACCCCATAACTGCAGACGCTGACAAGTCATTCCGGCCAGATACTGTAGCGTCGCGTCGCCCGGATCAGCCATCTGTGCTTGTTCGATCCGTGTCAACCATAGCGCTTGCGTTGTTCCCGCTGGCAGCGCAAAACTACTTTCCAAGAGGTCTACCAGATGAATTCGTTGCAATTCGGTGAGGGCCTCTGGTTGCGCCAGCATGCGCTCCCAAATCGGCAGCAGCCAACTGCGCGAGAGTTCAACATCTCCACCAAGCTCGATCATTCTGCTGGCCGCTTGAATCGCAACATCAGGTAGCAAGCGCTCGCTTGCATCGAGTTGCTTCCAGACCTTTTGCAACTGCTCTGGGTCATACCCGATCTGCACCAACTCCAGCGCCAGGCTAGCCAAAATACGAGGTGCTGTCACTTCGGAAAAAGCCCGGTGTTTAGCCAGCAAACGGGCCGTTTCAAGCGCCAACCTGGTATGCCCCCCCAACCGTGCCGCTTTCAAACGCAAACGCAAGGCGATGGTTCGTCGCGCTGCGCCTTGGGGCAACTCATCAAGCCAAACAAGAGCCGCTTGGGCATCATGGTCTTCCAGCGCCCAGCGCGCTGCCCGCAATTGCAGCCCTTCGCGGGTTTCCTGCGCGTCGCGCTTGAGCGCATGTTCAAGCGCGTGGCGAAAATGTTCCTCCCGCGCTTGCCTGTCCTGCAAGGCCTGGGCGCTTTCGGCCGCCAACAGATGCGACAGGGCACGCAGACGCCCCGAATAGGCGAGGGTCTCGCCGCTGCTCGTCATGGCGTTCTCGCGTGCCAGCACCACTTCGGCAGCTTTTCTGGCGCGAATAAAACGTCCCGCCAACAAATGCGCGAGGGCGTCGAGCAAAGCGCTGTGCATGGCACGCTCCTGGTGCTGGATGCGCCAGCGCCGCGCCTGGCTCGGTAGGGCAAACAAGGCATTGAGCGTTCGCAAGGCGACGTGCAGCGTCAAAAACAAAAAGGCCAGCAATAGCACCACCAGATTGAGCGACAGGTCAATCCGGTAAGGAGGCCAGAAAACGGTGATCGTTGCCTGGTTGTTGCCGGCAAAAAGCGCGGCCGCCACGGCCACGCCAAACAAACCTAGAAACCACAGGGCCGCTCGCATGCCTATCTCCCGGCGGCGGCAGTCGCCAGGGCGGCCAGCGTTTCATCCACCCGAGGGAGTTGCAAGGTCTTCATCTGCCCCTGCACCTGTTGCAACAAGCCAGCAGCGGTCTGTGTTTTGCGCGAACTGGCGTCAAAGTATTTATTGAGTGTTACCGAAGCCGCTGCCAGATCAGACCGTGCCGACTCGAGTTGGTGCGCCAACAGACCCAGGCGGGCGTTGAGCAACTTGAGTTTGAAATTCTCCCGCAAAAAGAAAGATTGTTCGGGCGAGAGCAGCGCTGCCTCAGGCTGCTCAATCCGGCTGACCCGCAGCAAACCGCGCGCCTCGTCACGCAACACCAGCCAACTTTGTTGCCACCAGTTAGTCACAACGTTAGTGCTCGAGCGCTTGACCAAAACGACCGGCTTTATCGTTGCCACCGCATTGCCCAGCACCAACTCGTCGGCCAGACGCACCAGTTCATCAAGTTTCACCAGCAAACCCGAGGTGTCGCTGACAGTGGCCGACTTGACGCGGTTGATATCACGACCAATCGCACGTTGCAAAGGGGTGAGCCGGGGTTGCGCGGCGCGCGCAATGCGTTGCTCCGCGCTTTTCATCGCTGCCAGCATGGGCTCCACGCTGCCGGTAAGCTGCGCCTGCTGCTGGGCTAGACGAATCGCCGATTCAATATCAACCACCAGGTTTTCATCACGCGAGCGCGACAGGCTTTGCATCAACTCTTCAAGCTGTGTGCGTTGCAGGGCAATCTCGCTCAGGCGCGCCTCATAAACCGCTACCCGCGCAGCGGTCTCGCGGGACAGCTCTTGCGCCTGTTTGGCGGAGGCAAGCGCCTGCACCGACTGAACGCCGGTCTCGGTACTTTGGCGCGCCAGCAGTTCCTGGATGGAGGTGAGCTTTTGCCACAGAAGAAGACTGGTCAGCAAAGCCACCAACGCTACCGCGCCTATGCTGACAAGGGCCGCACGCGTCACCGTGTTTGAATTTGCCAAGGGCAGCTCCTCAGTCGGACCAGCGGGCGTAGCATTAGCAGACTCTGGGTTCATTGGCCGATTTTAAAGTGTTGCGCTAAGTGCTTGAGACAAACCACCACGTCGGTGAGCGTCGGGCGTGACTCCAAAACCACACCAAACCCAGCATTTTTGACGGCCGTGGCAATGCGCGGATGTGTTGCCAGCGCAATGGCAGCGTCCCAGCTCTGCCCAGGCAGCAACGCGCCCAGGTTGGTCAACGCCTCGGTGCTGCTGAACAACCAGACCGAGCCATCGCTGGAAGCCTGGCGCGCCAGTTCAAAGTCAAAATGGCTGAATTCTGGCGCCCCGCGTTGATACGCCACGACAAAATCAACGTGCGCCCCCACTTGAGCAAGTTGTTTCGCAAACCAGTCACGCCCGTTGCCCAAGAGCCCATCAGACTTTGGGTTCGCTGCCTGCTGTGCGCCACGTACGATTAACACCCGATCACCTGCGCGCACCTGCATCGCCACCACCCGCCACAAAGCTTCAGAATCAAATTGTCCGGCAGCGGGCGGCGGCGCATCAATCAATTGCGCTGCAACACCGCAGCGCCACAGGGCTTTGGCAGTACCGGGACCGGTTGCCCAGGCCCGTGTTTGAGCATCAGTTTGCGCGTTGAATCCCATAACAGTCGCTGGTTTTGATGAAAAAAACTGTTCCACAGCGTTGCCGCTGACAAACATCACGCCAACGTAATCGCCCAGATGCTGCCAGGCTTGCATGAGGTCTGACGGGTCAGCTACCGGACCAACCTGGATCAGCGGCAGCGCCACCGCTTCAAACGCCAACGCCGACAACTCAAGCGCCCAACGTTCAGCTTCATGCCGGGGACGGGTAACAATGACCCGCATCTTCAGCTTTTGGCAGTTGCCGTCAGCGAGCCGCCACCGGCCAGCACGCGCGCACGCAAATCGGCCGCCACCCGCGCGCCCAGTTCCGTCGCACTGGCGAGATCGCTTACAGCAGCGCTGGCGCGCACCCGCACCAGGGCCAGTACGCCAGTCGGGTCGCCCCAGGCGGCATCAATGCTGAGCGTCTCGCCTGCAAGTGTGGCAAACGCCGCTAACGGCATGGAGCAGCTCCCGCCCATGGCCCGACTCACCGCCCGCTCGGCGGCCACCGCCAGCCAGGTGGTTTGATGGGCCAACGGCGCCAGCGCATCGATCACATCCTGGCGCTGGCTGCGCACCTCGATTCCGAGCGCACCCTGCCCCGCTGCGGGCAACATCTCGGTTGGCTCGAAAATGGCACGAATACGTGCGCCCAGACCAAGCCGCTTGAGACCCGCCGCCGCCAGCACGATGGCGCTGTACAAGCCGTCATCAAGCTTGCGCAAGCGCGTGTCGAGATTGCCCCGCAAAGGTTCGATTTTGAGATCGGGACGCAGCGCGCGCAGCAGTGCCATGCGGCGCAGGCTCGATGTGCCAACCACCGCACCCTGGGGCAGACTGGCCAGATTGGGGTATAGATTTGACACCAACGCATCGCGCGGGTCTTCACGCTCCATCACACAGGCCAGACAGAAGCCCTCGGGCAGTTCCATCGGCACATCCTTGAGCGAATGCACGGCCAGGTCGGCCTGGCCTTGTTCCAGCGCCACTTCAAGCTCTTTGACAAACAGCCCCTTGCCACCGACCTGGCTCAGCGCACGGTCCAGGATCTGGTCGCCTTGCGTGGTCATGCCCAGCAGGCTGACCTGGTGGCCGCGTTGCCTCAGAATCGACTGGACATGCTCAGCCTGCCACATCGCCAGTCGGCTTTCTCGGGTTGCTATTGTCAAATTGCTCATGGGCTCTAACTCTGGGTAATAAGTGATTAGTAGGCTTGCGTAACTTTAGAATGCTAGCATGGCCCACGCTTGCTTTGTGGACCCTCCTCTTTTTAAAATGTCATGATCAGCCCCTCAAAATCCGCACCCCCTGGCCTTACCCACCATGACGAGCGCCCACTAGTGGAAGACATCCGTCTGCTGGGCCGCATTTTGGGCGATGTCATCCGCGCACAGGAAGGTATCGCTGTCTATGCTCTGATTGAACAAATCCGTCAGCTCTCTGTGGCGTTTCACCGTGATGCCGACACCAACGCCAACAAGGCACTGAAAAAGCTGCTCAAAGGGCTCAGCGGCGACCAGGCCGTCAGTGTGATACGCGCCTTCACCTATTTCAGCCACCTCGCCAACCTGGCCGAAGACCGTCATCACATTCGCCGCCGAACCCTGCATGAACGCGCCGGGGACACCCAGGAAGGCAGCATTGAAGTGGCACTGGCGCGCCTGCATCAGGCCGGAATTAACACCAAAACAATAGCCGATACGTTTGCCACCAGCTTCGTTTCTCCAGTGCTGACGGCGCACCCGACCGAGGTGCAGCGTAAAAGTATTCTGGACGCCGAACGGGCCATTGCCGAGTTGCTCACAGCACGCGATGACATCAAGGCCAAGGCGGTCGCCATTGACTTCAAACCAGACGCCCTGAGAGGGCGCGAACTGAGCGGCAATGAAGCGCAAATTTGCGCCCGCGTGTTGCAGCTCTGGCAAACCCGCCTGTTGCGCTCCACCAAACTTAGCGTGGCCGACGAGATTGAAAATGTCTTGAGTTACTACGAAAACACTTTTTTGAGCGAAATTCCAAAAATCTACGCTGAACTCGAACACAAGCTGGGCGAGCACCCGGTGCACAGTTTTCTGCGCATTGGCCAGTGGATTGGCGGCGACCGCGACGGCAACCCCAACGTCAACGCGCAAACTCTTATTTACGCCATGCAACGCCAGGCCGATGTGGCACTACGCCACTACCTGACCGAGGTGCACTACCTGGGCAGTGAGCTATCGCTATCAGCACAGCTGGTGGACTTTGCGCAGGACATGCAGGCGCTGGCAGAACGCTCGCCTGACACCAACGTGCATCGCCAGGACGAACCCTACCGGCGTGCCCTGACCGGCATCTATGCCCGGCTTGCCGCTGCGCTCAAGGACCTGACCGGAGGCGAGGCAGCACGCCATGCAGTGACACCGCAGAACGCTTACAAAACCCCGCAAGAATTCCTGGCCGACCTGCGTGTGATTGAGTCCTCTCTGCTAAGGCACCACGGCGAGGCGCTGGCGGCACAACGCCTGCACCCCCTGATTCGCGCCGTTGAGGTGTTTGGCTTTCACCTGGCGAGCGTTGATTTGCGCCAAAGCTCGGACCAGCATGAGGCGGTGGTGGCAGAGCTGCTGGCAGTGGCGCGAATTGAACCAGCTTATGGACAACTGGATGAAATGGCCAAACGCAGTCTGCTACTGGGCCTGTTGGGCGATGCCCGACCATTGCGTGTGATGGGTGCGGTTTACTCAGCACATAGTCAAAGCGAAATCGCCATTTTTGAAGCTGCAAAAGACCTGCGTGAGCACTTTAGTACGCAGGCGATCCGGCACTACATCACCAGCCACACCGAAACTGTAAGCGATTTGCTCGAAGTCCTGTTGTTGCAAAAAGAAGTCGGACTGATGCAGGGCACACTCGATGCCCAGGCCCGCTGCGATCTGATTGCGGTGCCGTTGTTTGAGACCATTGAAGACCTGCGCAACGCAGCCACCATCATGCGCGAGTATTACGCCCTGCCTGGCATCCACGCCCTGGTGTCCCGCAGCGGTGCCGACCAGTACAACGAACAAGACATCATGCTGGGCTACTCCGACAGCAACAAGGACGGCGGTATCTTCACCAGCAACTGGGAGCTCTACCAGGCCGAAATTGCGTTGGTCACGGTATTTGACGAAATCGGTCACGACGCCCCTGGCGCGCACCCAATTCAGTTGCGCATGTTCCATGGCCGCGGCGGCACGGTCGGGCGCGGCGGCGGCCCGAGCTACCAGGCGATATTGGCGCAGCCCCCAGGCACGGTACGCGGACAAATACGGCTTACCGAGCAGGGCGAGGTGATCAACTCCAAATATGCCAACCCCGAAATCGGTCGGCACAACCTTGAAACCTTGGTGGCTGCCACACTCGAAGCCACGCTGCTCAAGCCCACCAAACCAGCCACTGCACCGTTCCTGCAAGCCGCTGCCGAGCTGTCCCAAAGCAGCATGGCGGCTTACCGCAAATTGGTCTATGAAACCCCCGGTTTCACCGAATACTTTTTCAACGCAACGCCGATCCGCGAGATCACCGAGCTCAACATCGGCTCACGTCCGGCGTCGCGCAGGGCATCGCAAAAAATTGAAGACCTGCGTGCCATTCCGTGGGGCTTTAGCTGGGGCCAGTGCCGCCTCGCCTTACCGGGCTGGTACGGCTTTGGCGCGGCGGTAGCAGAGTTCCTGCAACCCATTCACATTAAATCAGGCCGAGGGCTCGCACCGGGCCCAACCAGCACAGCACATGCGCACTACAAGGCTCGATTGGCACTGCTGCAGCAAATGCTCCAGCAGTGGCCATTCTTCAAAACCTTGCTCTCCAACATCGACATGGTGATGGCCAAAAGCGAATTGGCACTGGCCTCGCGCTATGCCGAGCTGGTAGCAGACAGCCGCTTGCGTAAAAAAATCTTCACCGCCATTGAAACCGAGTGGCAGCGCACGTCGGACGCCCTGAGTCTGATCACTGGCGACACACAGCGCCTAGCCAACAATACTGCCTTGCAACGCTCCATGCGTCACCGTTTTCCCTACATCGACCCGCTGCACCATTTGCAAGTGGAACTGATACGCCGATACCGTGCCGGTCAAACCGATGAACGCATCAAGCGCGGCATTCACATATCGATCAACGGGATTGCTGCCGGGCTGCGCAATACCGGGTAAGAATCAATACCGCCGCCAGTTCCTGGAAGGTCCATAAATTTATCCTTAATAATTAAGCCCAAAGCCAATGCCACACAACCAATTCGACAAGAAATCCAAAGCCTGGTCGGCCCTCTTTTCCGAGCCGATGAGCGATCTGGTCAAGCGCTACACCGCCAGCGTGTTTTTTGACCAACGCCTGTGGCAAGCCGACATCACCGGTTCCTTGGCGCACGCCGAAATGCTGGCGGCGCAGGGCATCCTCAGCGCCGAAGACCGAGCCGACATTGAACGCGGCCTGGGGTTGATCGGCTCTGAAATTGCATCCGGCAAGTTCGAATGGAAGCTCGATCTGGAAGACGTGCACCTCAACATCGAAGCGCGTTTGACACAGCTCATTGGTGTTGCCGGCAAACGCCTGCACACCGGGCGCAGTCGCAACGACCAGGTTGCCACCGACGTGCGGCTGTGGCTGCGCGGCGAGATTGACTTGATCGGCGTGCTGCTCACCGAGCTGCAAAAAGCGCTGCTCGGAGTCGCGGAGAAAAATGTCGAAGTAATATTGCCAGGCTTCACGCATCTACAGGTAGCGCAGCCCGTCAGCTTCGGCCACCACCTGCTGGCCTACGTGGAAATGTTCAGCCGCGATGGCGAGCGCCTGAGCGAGGTGCGCCGGCGCACCAACCGCCTGCCCTTGGGCGCCGCCGCGCTCGCGGGCACGAGTTACCCACTCGACCGGGAACGCGTCGCCAGAACACTGGGCATGGTCGATGAACATGGCCAGCCCCAGGTCTGCCAGAACTCGTTGGATGCTGTCAGCGACCGCGACTTCTGCATTGAATTCAGCGCCGCTGCCAGCCTGTGCATGGTGCACATCAGTCGTCTGAGCGAAGAGCTGATTTTATGGATGAGCCAGAACTTTGGCTTCATCCAAATCGCCGACCGCTTCACCACCGGCAGTTCGATCATGCCGCAAAAGAAAAACCCCGACGTGCCCGAGCTGGCACGCGGCAAAACCGGCCGCGTCGTCGGCCACCTGATGGGGCTGATCACCCTGATGAAGGGCCAGCCGCTGGCCTACAACAAGGACAACCAGGAAGACAAGGAACCGCTGTTTGACACGGTGGATACGCTCAAGGACACCTTGCGCATTTTTACTGAAATGATCGGCGGACAGTTCAACCCGGCAACCGGCCAGAAAGAAGGCGGCATCACGGTTAACGCCGAAGCGATGGAGCGCGCTGCCCTCAAAGGTTACGCCACCGCCACCGATCTGGCCGACTACCTGGTGAAAAAAGGCCTGCCGTTTCGCGATGCCCACGAGACTGTGGCCCACGCGGTGAAAGCCGCCATTGCACATCAGGTTAATCTGTCGGAGTTGCCGCTAACGGTGTTGCAACAGTTCAACCCGGCAATTGAGAAAGATGTCTACGAGGTGCTGAGTCTGCGCGGCTCACTCAATGCCCGCGATATTCTGGGTGGTACGGCCCCGAATCAGGTGCGTTTGCAGATAGCACGACATCGGCTGCGGCTGGGCTAGGCAGCATAGAGCCAGGGCAGATCCAGCAAAGACTCACCCAGCAGTTTCATAGCGGCATCACGGCCCCAGCGCAGTGGGCCGCTGGCGTGAAAGATACGGCCATTGCGAAGGGCGCGCGCCTGCACCCGGGCATTGCGCTGCCAGCGCATGGCGGCGTACTGGCTCAACCCGGCAGTACTAGCGCTGGCCAGAGACCGGCTCAATTCAAAGGCATCTTCAATCGCCATACCGGCACCTTGTGCCAGATACGGCAGCATCGGATGTGCCGCGTCCCCCAGCAAGGCAACCCGGCCTTGCGCCTGCTCGTGTGGGCCGCGCATCGGCGGGCGCACGCGTAAGCTCCACAAACTCCAGGAGTCAATCGCCTGAACCAATTCTTGCAAAGGCGAGCAGGCGTCGGCCAGATGGTGTCGCAAATCAGCTGCATTGGCACTGTGGTCCCAATCATCGGCAGCGTCGTGCCTGTGGCCCTCAACGATGACCACCACATTGAGCCATTCACCTCCACGCACCGGATACTGCACCACGTGCATCTGCGATCCGAGCCAGACGGTAATTTGTTGCGAGCGCAAGCGCTCAGGCAAGCTGCTTTGCGCCACCAATGCCCGATAGGCCAGATGACCTGTGACAACAGGCGCACCGTCACCCAGCAACTGCTGGCGCACCCGACTCGATAAGCCGTCGGCACCGACCAGAACGTCACCCCTCACCTGCCGACCAGCATTGAGGTGCAGCATGATGCCATCGCTGTCTTGAACAAAGCCGCTTACCTCGCTGTCCAGAGTCAATTGCACGTCGCTGTCCTTCAATGCGGCCAACAACAAGGCGTGCAGATCGGCGCGGTGAATCGTAGCGTAGGGCGAGCCGTAACGCGCCAGCATCACATCACCCAGTCGCAAAACACCGAGTTCGGCAGCCGAGCTGGCGCTGCAAACTTGCAAGCGCTGCGGCAACGCGATCACAGCGGCCAGTGCGCTTTGCAAACCCCAAGCATGGAGTACTTTCATCACGTTGGGGCCAAGCTGGATGCCCGCACCCACTTCAGAAAATTCGGCAGCGCGTTCAAATAAGGCCACCGACGCGCCAACCCGGGAACAGGCCAGCGCCGCCGCCAAACCACCAATGCCCCCGCCCGCGATCAAGATTGTGTTCTTCAACCACTTTGCTCCTGGTTCTGACTATTGGATGAGGTGTTGTGCAGAGTATCTACCACCGCAAGTTGCTGCTATTTTTGCAGCAAGCGACACTACTGCATTTGTAGCATCGCTTGGTAGTTTTTATGCGGGTTGGCGGGGTTTTGCATAGCTGCCCAATCAATTGGAATCAAGCAAGGCATTGACCTTCGAAATGACAACCTCATCGGCGGAACCAACCAAGGAATAAATTTTTACTTTCGCAATCAGGTAATTGAAACGTGCCTCCGTCAAATCACGCCGGGACTGGGCAAGTTTTTGTTCAGCCTCCAAAACATTGAGTCGGCTTCGAATACCCGCTTCAAGCGATTTATTGTTTGAGTAGACCGATTGCTCGCCGGAGCGAACCGCCTGTTCCAGTGCTTTAACTCGCATGAGTCCGCTGGTCACATTTTTGTGCTCTTTTTGAACTTGCAGACCAACGGACCTGCGCGTCGCTTCAAGCTGCTGCTCAGCCTTGTCCTTGTTTGCCAAAGCCTGCCTGGTAGTTGACTGGTAGTACCCTCCAGCAAAAAGTGGGATGTTGACCTGAACACCAAGCGATTTATTGCGATAGTCATTGCTGGGGCTGATTGCGTTTTCACCCAAACTTTGAGACATCTGCGCAACTAGATCAACCGTTGGCGTGTGCCCGGCACTGGCCTTTTCAACTTCCTGAATAGCTGCATCAAGTTTGTGCTGCATGCCAAGCACAACGGGACTCTCCTGCATGGCACGCATGGTCCAATGTTCCAGACTGCCAAATTCGGTGCGGTCAGTTTCAAAATCAAAAATCTTGAGCCCACTCAAATGATCAACCGACTGATTGGTCAAGGTCTTCAGCGCTTCCAGTGTGTAATCGATTTGTTGTTTTGCAGCATATTCGTCGGCCAGAATGACATCCAGGCGGGCCTGAACTTCATCGACATCGGTACGAGTGCCAACGCCCTTTGAGTAGCTCGCCTTGGCCGCCAGAAGTTGTACCGTGGCAGACTGCATTTGAACTTTGATCAATTGCAATTGCTCTTGACTCAACAGCACATCAAAGTAAGCAGAAATCACTCTGACTGACAGATCCTGTTCCTCTCGCTTCAGGTTCTCCATCGATGCCTTCACATTGGATTGCGCTTGAGCATAGTTGGCGACAAGCGATTTGCGATAGATCGGCTGACGGAGAGTAAGCGCTCTGTTGTCACTGAAATAGTTCAAATGCGACGAGGGGTTCGAGGGACTCACATACGAGTCGGACACCGAGTTCAATTTGGTTCGGGAGTACGACAACGCGAGGGACGGCATCAGTTGGGACTGCGCTTGCGGCAAAGCCTCACTGTCAGCTTGCGCCGAGGCCTGGGCCGCCAGATAATTTGCGTCGTTGGCAAGGGCAGCCTTGTACGAGTCCAGCAAATCCATAGCAAAACCTGAGCCAGCCTGCAAGCTCAGCGCCAGTCCTGCCAAACCTGCCGTCAGGCCACGCCTGCGTATGGCCAGCATCCTCAACAACAAGATTTTTCTCTTCATCACTCCTCCTTCATGGAGGAAGAAACCCGCTTCATCAGAGGATGCAACAGATAGGTCAGCAGCGATCGCTCACCCGTCTTGATCACAACCTCTGCTGGCATACCGGCCTGCAGTTGCCGGTCACCCAGTTTCTTCATTCCGGCAGGCGTCACCACCACGCGCGCCAGGTAATAGGATGGATTGCCGGCTGCCGTGGGTTGTGGCTCGGTCAGCAAATCTCGCGAGATGGACTGAATTTTTCCCTCGATCATCAATTGAGGTGAATGGGCAAATGTGGAGAAACGAATGTCCGCCGGCAAACCCTCGCGCACCTTGTCAATCAGGTGCGGCGCAATCTTGATTTCCAGTATCAAGGACTCGTTACCAGGGACAATGTCCATCAGTTTTTGACCCGCCTGCACTACCCCACCAACCGTTTGAACCGACAAACCGATCACCTGCCCGTCCACCGGCGAACGGATATCGGTACGTTCCAGCTCCGCCTTGAGGGCGGCAAACTTCTGCGCATCGGCATCTACCGTGCGCATCACCTCTGCCAGTTGGGTCTCGACTTCCTTCATGTATTCCTGGCGTCTTTGCACCGATCTTTGCTCGGCCTCCAGGATCGACATGTCTGCTCTGGCGTTGTTGGCATTCAGGTCGGCAATGACGCCGGTGCTGTCCGCAATCGAGCGTTCCAGTTCCCACTTTCTGGAGCGCGGCACGTAGCCCTCTTCCACCAGACTGCCGATATTGCCAAGTTCGTCCTGCAGCAACTTCAGCTGCAGACGACGTTGCACCAACTGTTCTTGATAGCCTTTTTGCTGCGCTCGCAAACCTTGCACAGTTTGCTCGATAGCCGCCAACTCTGCGTTATGGGCGGCGCGGCGCGACTGCAGCAATGACTGCTGATTTTTCAGATGAACCTGAACAAAGGCATCGTTTTGGCTCTTCAGCAAGTCCGGGTGAAAAACGATGGTCGGCAAGCCATTCTTCTCAGCCATCAAGCGACCTTCAGTAGCCCGTGTCATGAAATACTGCTGGCGTGTCGCTTCAAAAGCGGCGCGGGTATTGGCATCGTTCAGGCTGATGAGCAATTCACCCTCTTTGACGCGCTGCCCCTCTTTGACGTACACCTCGCGCACAATGCCGCCACTCAAGTGCTGAATCGCTTTGCGTTTGGTGTCGATGGCCACCATGCCCATTGCTGGCACACCCTCATCGAGCGGCGCCAGCGCGGCCCACAGCAGAAAACCGCCGAAACCTATTGCCAGCACCCAGAACCCCAACCTGATGGGACCCCGGGTGTTGCGATAGCCTTCTTTTTTATCAGAAACATCCGTCACATCAAGCGACGGCTTGGCATCTTGGTTTAAGTTACCCATATTCGACATCACTCATCATTTCAAGAATGGGCCAGCGTGCCTGGCCCCGGTTGAGCTTTATTTTTCAAAGCGGCAAGAACCTGTTGCGCCGGACTATCCTGAACAATAGCGCCAGCCTGCAATACCAGCATCCTGTCGGCGACCTGCAGCACAGACGGTCTATGGCTGATCACCACCACCGTGCAGTTGTGACCCTTGACGGACTGAATGGCCTGCAACAGTGCCTTTTCGCCGACATCATCAAGATGGGCGTTAGGTTCATCGAGAACAACCAGCACCGGAGATCCGTAAAAAGCGCGCGCCAATGCCAGCCGCTGGCGCTGCCCGCCTGACAGCAGATGACCTGCCTCGCCAACGTGGGTGTCATAACCCTTTGGCAAGCGAAGAATCAAATCATGAATGCCGGTAAGCCTGGCCGCAGCAACCACCAGGTCCGGATCAACGTCCTGAAATCTGGCAATATTTTCTGAAATCGTGCCATCCAGCAATTCAATTTCCTGCGGCAAGTAGCCAAACAGAGAACGATCACAAACTGCCACCAGCTGGCCATCCACTGTGACCTGCCCCGTGTGGTCAAACCAGACCCCCATCAAGAGCTTGGCCAAGGTTG
>PKWM01000050.1 GCA_003133245.1 Rhodoferax sp.
AGGATAGTTGACATCGACCAAACCCCTCTGCATTGACACCAGAGCTCTAGCACAAACGCCGACCGAGAAAGCCCCGGTCGGCGTTTGCATTGGGTCGGACCAGTTCAGCGCTCGCGACCAAACGAGCAGGAGTTGCTCACGTTACCTGGTGATGGGATACCCCAGCACAAGGACGCCCCGGTGCGACTGCCAGGTGTCCCCTGCCCTGGTCTCTGGTCAAACCTGGACTTCCTCTTGCTGCGCCGCGATGGGCGCGCCAGACTCGCTGTACTGAGCAATGCGCGCAGTCAGGGCGCGCCCGATGACCGTCACAATGCCTACCACCAGCGCATTGCCCATGAAGAATGACCGGCACACATCGGAGACACCGTCGAGCTTTGTAAACCCTGGCTCAAAACCGTTGAGCTGTTCGAGTTCTTCCGGAGTGAGTCGGCGCAGTAGCCTTCAAAAGAGGTCGGCGCTTCGCCCCTGACCCACGAAAGTCCATCCGGGACGGCAACAGCGTCGCGATTGCCTTTAGGACCAAGGCAAGCGATTCACGCTCTGGCATGGGCGGCTCAAGTTGCCATCACGCGCCACCTGCAAGGGCACTTCGAGCAGAGTTGCAATCGCACGAAGTGCGGACGCAGGCAATTCGCCCTTGTTGACACAATTGATGGTGTCTGCCGGGCTCGTGGCGGGTTCAGTTGCCCGGTGCTATATTCTGGGCGGCAGGGTGGCGGATTGCTCTCGTTGTCATCCCGGAGTCGGTCGGTGAAGTCTGATGACCCCTTGCCTATTTTTGGTTCGACCGGCTACCGCAATCGATTTGTCCGCGCCTGTGTATCGGCGCAGGAGCAAGCTGGGTTGGTGATGCGCGGGAGGGACGCTGCGCAGAAACCAACTTCTGAGCGGCACACCGCAGGAATGCCCAGCGACGTCAACTTGCAAGAATACCTTTCGCTGCGCTTGAGGTGAGTGGGTAGGTTCACCGGCTTTGAATTTTGAAAATGGATTGAATAGGCCCGGATAGCCCTAAAGACATGCTTTTATGGCTAATCGCTACCCGTCAGACGAAACAAAGCCATCCAAATCGGGTGGCCTTGAAATCAATTGCTTGCCCCAAGCTGTTCAAAAAGGCTAAAACCCGGTCTTACACGACTTACCTAAACTCCTCACAGGTGAGAGCATGACCACCCCCGTTCAGTTGAATTTCAAGAGCTCCGTTGCACAGAGCTTGGGCGTCTCCGAAAAAACTATCGGAAGATTGGGCAGAGCAGGCAAATTCCCACCCTCTGTGAAACTCGGCAAGAGTGCACCTGTGGGCAAACAATGGGGTCGAGCGTCGGCTGTAACAGGCATTGACAGCGCAACAGACCTGGGAAGCGCCAAAGCACACTCACGCGTGCGCCCCTGGTGATGAACTTCGGTGTCTCAGCTAAAACCAAGGGCGTTCAATGGGAACCATCTCTGCTTTGCCTGGAGCTAAAGCGCGTGCAAGACGCCTGAGGCAGGCATTTGGTGCTTTGGGCAACTTGGGTTGCTATACAACTTCTGAATCGAGCCCACATGGCAGGACACCGCGCTGATTTTAAGGGGCGATTTTGCTAAAGAAAATGCGTTTTGACATTATCAGCATAGTAATATTGATACCTTAAAATAGAAATAGACGATAAAAAAGAAACAGTTTTAGAGTCGAATTTGATATTCTAGAACTTCTGTTGATTGACGATATGAAAAAGCGCTAGAAGTCAAAATGTTAAATTTTAGATTGATTATATTTAGCAGCCACTTTTGGGTCTAAAGTAATTGTTTAAAGATAATAATCAGGTTTAAGAAAAGTTTAGTACCATTCAAACACTTAAAGTATCTAAAGAGAAAATGTCATTATAGATATCTTTAAAATAGTTAGCTTGCAGAGTATCTTGGCATTTTATTGGAGTTTAGATATGTCTTTAGAACAAATCATATTTTACAAGGCTTATAGAGATAGTACAGACTAACATGTAAACAAACCTACTCAATGGATGACGTTCCTGACTACCTCTATCTTCAATCAAGAACCGTACTCTACGGTTATTATGCTAACCGCAGTGCTAGACCAGAATGATAGAAGAAATGGTGCCTGTAGACGAACAAAAAATAAATATGTGAAAAATGTTTCAATGTCAGCAAAAAGAAGATATACTACATTTATTCATATTTAATAATGTGAATGTGCAAGCTGTAAGGGGTATTGGTTATTTTTCTGTGTAGGCAAGGGTGCCTCAGGCGGAATACTCCGAGTGGCGTGAAAAGTGCTATTTGAGTTGCACACTTGAGTTAGCTGGATAACCACCGAACAGGTGGCTTAGAAGGTGCAGTGACCTGGTCACTGCCAACTCCACGAAAGTGGAGTCTCGCCGCCATACAGGCAGTTGGCAGACCAGGAAGCTGTGGTGTCACGGCGCAAGCAGTGAGACCACGACCGAAAGGTCGTTACGGCCGAGTAGGCCGTTGAAGGGGGACCGGTCTGTCGGCTCTGTGAAAGCAGGGCTTCGCCGCCACACAGGCGGTTGGCAGACCGGAAAGCCAAAACTACCCCGCTCTGCGGGGATTCCCGGCCGAATAGGCCGTTGGTAACCACCGAAAGGTGGCTTAGAAGGTGCAGTGACCTGGTCACTGTGGTGTCACGGCGCAAGCAGTGAGACCACGACCGAAAGGTCGTTACGGCCGCGTAGGCCGTTGAAGGGGGACCGGTCTGTCGGCTCTGTGAAAGCAGGGCTTCGCCGCCACAGAGGCGGTTGGCAGACCGGAAAGCCAAAACTACCCCGCTCTGCGGGATTCCCGGCCGAATAGGCCGTTGGGGCCCACCGAACAGGTGGTTCAAGCAGCCGGAAGCGCCTTGCGGGCCTATGACTTACGCCCAGTTCTGTTCCTTTATTGACGAAGTAGAGGGGCAGTGGAACCACCCTGGGCAAGCCGCAGAGCAAGTCGGCACCGCGGATGACCCCTTTTTGGGCTACATCCCCGACCGCTCCCGCAGTCGGTGGTACGGCCGCATGTTTAGAACTTTCTACGCAGCCTAACCCTTCCTTTCATATCTTTGGAGACAAATCATCATGCTTACAAAAACCTGGACCTCGGGCGACGTCACTTTCAGCCCGAACGAGGACCGCATCAGCTACTGCGGGCGTCAGTGCACTTCTATCAGCGTATACACACGCGTTGACGACCGTACGTCTATGCGCGGCGCGGATATGTTCTGTGGCGTGCGCGCTACTCGTGCAGACGTCGAAGCGCAACTCGCCGCACTGAATCGCCCTGACTCCGACGACTGCTATTAACCCCTCACTTCCTATCTTTGGAGACAACGTCATGACAAACACAACCTCGACCCCGGCTGCTACTTTTCATCTTTTCTGGGAGTCTGAAGGCAGGGGCAGCAGCATGCCCATGGGCGAATACGCGACAGAAGCCGAGGCAGTCGCTGAAATCCCGGCTTGCTTACAGGAAATACTGAGCCAGTGCGACGATGAAGGCGCTGTAACACTGACCGGGTACTGGAGCGTCGTACAGCTTGACGCTGGCGGCGACCGGGTTGGCATCACGAAGTACGCAATGCCGGCACAGACATGAGCATCGCACATACCCACCTTAACTTTAGAGCCATCATATGACACAGACAACCATTACCCGCGCAGCTCGCATAGAAGCTATCTTGGCGCCAGACAACGCGACAACAACTGCTCAAGCTCGCAAGTACCTGACAGACCAAATCAACTCGCGCTGTGACGGCGCTACTTTTGCAGACAAAGTGAAAGACTTCGCAATGAGAGAGTACGCAGAGCAAGCTTTTGGCATCAACATCATTGAAGGAGAAGGTCTGTGTTACGGCGATATTCAGTACAAGTACGACTACAACAGCCATTGGTGCTCCCTACCTGAGATTTTGGACATCATGGAGAGATGCGATGCCGAGCCCGACTGGTGGGAATCATCGTGGACCGCTGTTCACCCCGCAGGAAACGGGCACTGGGAAGGCTACATATCTCGTGGTCAGTTTGAAGACGAGCAAGTTGAGCGGGCCGCAGAGGAAGCTGCGCGGGACGCACGGGCGCACAACCTTGTTTTTGAATATGTCGGCGTCGGTGCTGACATATATCACGGCAGTTATGGCAGCAAGTCGGAGGCGCTTGCTGACGCACAAAACTTCAAGACTGAATTGCTGGAGCAATGCGAAGAAGAAGGCAGCGACAGTGCGTGGGTGCATGAAGGGAGCTTTATAGCGCGGCCTGAAGCATCACATGAAAGCACGCATCATGGCAATCCTCGCTGCTACGAACGAAATGACGACCGCCTACGCGCGAGAGTACTCGGTGGGAGCCATTTCCGGATGCTATGACACCAACCAGTCTTTATGCCATTTGAGTGGAGGAATACAAAATGTCAAATCCAAATGAGATTGCCTGCAGGCCACGGGATGCCTTGGTTTCCATCTCGCGTCGATACCCTGGGCTGTGGAAGTACGTGGACAGTGTTCGCGCTATGCGAGGTAAGGGTCGAAATGCTTGGCCCGAGTACTGCTTCCTGCCTTGCTTAGCGACGGTAGAACTAATCGAGCGTTTTAATCCGGGAGGTGCCGACATACGTGACAGTAATCAAGCGTGCAATGAAGCCGTATTCATCAATGCATTGGCCGCATGGCGCGTCACTCAAGGGGTTGGTGACGGAGTTCGACGCCCCATTAACCCGACCGCAAAACGAATTAACGGCGGAGAGTACCGACTATTTCCACCGAATCAAGTAACGACATGGGGTGTCGGAGTGCGTATTGGTGCTGCCCTTCGCAGGGCGACTGAATACGCCTCGTCGGGTGACGGTGAAGCGACTGGGAGAAACGCTCCACGGGGCCATATCAGGCGTGCCCATTGGCATGGTTTTCGGTCGGGTCCGACGAAGACAGCAGACGGCAATACCGTAAATACTTCAGATAGAAAGTTCGAAGTCCGCTGGCTACCGCCGTTGGCAATTAATTTGGGTGATTTGAGTGACTTGCCATCAACTATCAGGGCCGTGAGCTAAGACTGAGCATAGCGACAGGAGACGGCGGCGCTTGCCAATTACATCGAGGACTCGGAGTGCTGGGTTTTGGTTATGCACTACGACGCCAACGTGACCCGACTCCAAACCGAGGCTTGGCAGGGGGCTCTTAAGCACTACTTGCGTATGTTCATCAAACATTTTTAACTCTTTTCTGCGGCAATTTTGTTTTCAGTATTCGTTTTTCGCTTTCGATAAGCGCTGCTTGCACATCTCCTGCAACTTCTCCCTGAATTCCCTCTCAACGGCCGGGTCGCTCAGGCCCGCGTGCTCATGCGTTCGCACGTATTTGTCGAGGCACCACTTTGGCCAGTGCAGCCAGTCGTCATCGAGCGCGAGCCAGTCCTTAGGCTTGCGGCGCAGAACGTCGGACCAAACCTGCATGCCGCGTGGCGCCGCTGCAAACTCGTCCTCGTTCATCTTCGAGTGAAAAGTGGCACCGATGACGCGCGAGCGCAGGGCGGGGCGCAAGTTCTTGGCCGCCTTGGTGCAACCGTAACGACGCACCCAGGATGTCGATAGCACTATCTGAACTGCGGGGTACGGCGCCAGGATTTGCTCGAGAAGTTCAGCATGCTGGAACAGCACGTACCCGTCCGGTGCTGACAGATAGGCCCCGATGCGCGGGTGCCACAACACATTTTCATGGTGGAGCACCCCGTCAAAATCGAGGTACAGCACTAGTTCGCCAGTGCCCTTCATTCCAGCAGCAGCCCCTGTACAGGCTCAGCAAAAACGGTCGTGCGGTAGTCTGTCGGCACTTCCGCATCGTCCCACAATCGATACCATCCGCAGCCTTCAGCCGCAAACGCACGAAGTCTCACCGGTGTCAGCTCGCGCGCCTGTTCCGCCACTGCTTCGTAGTCCACGTTCCTCCACAGCACGACCACTGCCGCGGGGTCGTGCTGCTGCAGTTTTGCAATCAATTCAGCGACGGTCATTTTGGTCCTCAATCTTGTCAAGCCCGAGTGCAGTAATCGCGGTTTGCCCGTGGGCCCGGGAGAATGGTGGCACTGGCCCATACAAATGCGGCAAGGCCTTGTGAGCAAGCTCAATTTCCGCATAGCTAGGGTAGTGCCGAAGAAGGCTGCGAGCAATTTCTCGCACAGCTGCTGGCACCCTCGGCGTAAGCTTCGGGTCCTGCAGCTCTTGCAGGAATGATTTGGTTTCAATCAGTGAGCGGGTGCGCCCAAAGGGTGTGTTCATGATTGCCTCGTTGTCTACATAATTGGTGGCAAAAGCGATGTGCTCGCGCAACTGCGCCGTCGAACAAGACTCTTCGCCGTCACGAATGAGGACACTGATTTCCTTGGCCTTCATGGCCCGGACTGCCGCATCGAGCGAAAACAGGTGCGCATTTTTGGAAATGCCGGCGTGAAGCGCAATTTGCTCCGGCGTGAGCTTCGGGACTTTGCGGCGAGTGGTCATATTCATCTCAAAAAAAGTGTTGCGAACAGTAGGACTGCAAAGCAGCACAGAACGCATGCCATTAGCGCTGTGAAAAATATGGTCGAAAAACGTTCTTCCCGTGCTTTTTGCGCAGCTTGCACGACGAGTTCGTCGTGCTGCTGGCGCATGAACGCGTCGGTTGGTGTTGTCATTTTGTTTTCAATAACCGTTTAGCGAGGGCCACCAGCTCGTCGTACGCGACTTGACACTGTGTTTCAGTCCCGGTCGGCTCGTACCGACGCCCTGCATAGGCCATCGCTGGTTGGATTTGCTCTGTAGTCAAGCCGAGAAATTTTGCTGCATTCCTCAAGGCATTTGAGGACGGGTGCTCGTACTCTTCTGCGGCGATGTCGAGGGAGGCGAGCGCACACAGGTACAAGGCGTCAAACGCGAGGTCGGCACGTGTCCGAAGGTTGTTTTCCATTCGCTGCGCGTCCCGCAAAAAGACAACTGCGAGTCTGCGGCGTGCGCTTGCTCGCTGGTGAGCTTCTTGCGAGCTCAGCGTGTGGTCTTTTTTGCTTTCAAAAGTCATTCGCCCATCGTACGGGGTGGGGGTGTTTTTGTCTACGGATGCTCGAAGTGGTGTGCAAATGAACAGGCGGTATATGGGGAAATGTGGTAGGCGAGAAATCCGCTCTGTGGCGAACGACAGTTCGGTAGCCAGAAATCGAATTGTTTTCAAAATTGCGCGAGTACGCTCATGTGGTTCTGTCATGTCTGTGCTCCTTTTTCCCCCGCGCTTATCTACAGCCACCGCGCCACATCTCTACTCTACGCACTGAAGCCAGCAGGTAAACAAAAGCGAACCCACAATTCGTGTGACTACTATCGCTTTCCAGGCCGCCGCCTCGAAAGTCCGGTCCTGAAGATTGTGATTGGCGGCAATGGCCACATTGCACGTGCTCACGAATGACTGTTATCGGGAGATCTATGTAGTGTCCCCACCGCGGTGCTGTTGAGCCATAGAATTGGCTGGTGTGCTACGTGACGGAGGACGCTTGCTCAATCAGGATGTAATTTTTCGCTTTTATTGGACACTAACCCAAACCAGTGTCTATCCGCGCGAGGTGGTGCTGCGCGCGCTGCATCACCAGGCGGCTGCGGTGGTGCTGGCGCACAACCACCCGAGCGGCACGGTGCAGCCCTCACGCGCCGATGAGATGCTGACGCAGACCCTCAAAACCACGCTGGCCTTGATCGACGTGCGGGTGTTGGACCATGTCATCGTGGCACCGGGCGAAGCGTTGTCGATGGCAGAGCGGGGGCTGCTGTGATTGCCTCCCCAAAGCATCCGCGGCGTTGTTGCCTGTTTCGCTGGTTGACACGGGTGCTGGTCGCCAGCCTGATAGGAGTGGTTGCGGGGCAGGCCGCTGCCGCCGGGCCTGAGACGAATTCAGCCGCGGCGTTGCGTGCCAGATACGCCGACCTGGGTCAGCAGCTCAGCGGCAATCAATTTCATCGACCCATTGTGCTGGATTCTGCTGAATTCCCCGCTCGGTTGCAGGGAGAGATATACGCGCTGCTGGATTACCCCTTTGCTGGCGTCAGCGCGGCGCTCACTGGGCCGGCGCATTGGTGCGATGTGCTGATCCTGCACCTCAACACACAATATTGCCATGCGCCGACAGACAAGGTTGGCAGCTTGCTGGTGGTGAGCATCGGCAAGAAATCCTATCAGGAGCTCGATGAAACTCACCTGGTCGAATTTGCCTACCATGTGGCAACAACGACCCCCGAGTATTTTGACGTTTCACTCAACGCAAAAACCGGGCCCATGGGCACGAGCGACTATTTGATTGGGGTGCAGGCAGTGGCCGTTCAGGGCGGCAAGACCTTTTTGCACCTCACTTATTCATACGCCTACGGTTTTGTAGGGAGTCTGGCGATGCAAACTTATCTCGCAACACTCGGGAGCGGCAAGGTGGGGTTCACCCGCGCGGGCAAACAATCCGATGGGCAACCTGACTATATTGGCGGCGTGCGCGGTGTCGTGGAACGCAATACCATGCGCTACTACCTGGCGATCGATGCCTATCTCGGTGCATTGTCCGCGCCGCCTTCCGAACAGCTTGATAAACGGCTGCAAAGCTGGTTTACCGCCACCGAGTTCTATCCCCGGCAGTTGCATGAGGTAGATCGCGCCGCGTACCTTGACATGAAGCGCAGAGAGTTGCTGCGCATGCAGACGTTGCCGTAGCCCTCGTCTATCTCTTTGGGATCCCGGACAGGACGAATCCAAAAGTTGACTTGTTGCTTGCCGCTCATGCTTAATTTTCCTCAACTACCTAGTACTCAGACACAGAGGTATCGGAACAAAATGAAAGTGATGGATTCGCGCTCAGGCCTAGGCGCAAAGCGCAGACATAGCGGTGGCTATGGCGAGGATTTGCAACGACGGCATGGGGGCGAAGACGCGCTTTCATGTTTCGATATTTCTGTGTCTGAGTACTAGGGCTGCTTTGAAGGATAAACCTGCAACGGTCAAGATAAAAGCGTTGACCGACCTCAAGGTGGTCAAACGCGCCATTGCCGCGCAAGCCCAGCAACGCATCAGCCAGGCCAGTGAACAAGTGAAAGCCGTCAAACGCGCGGCGAGCGACAAGGATTTATTCGTCAAGGCCGCTGGCACCGTCAAGCCCTTGCCAGACAAGCATCATGTGCTGCACAAAGTAGAGCGCAAAAAGCCCGTGGCGCAGCCCAGCCAGCCTGACGAGAAAGCCCCGTTGATCGAGCCCATCAGCGACGAGTTTGATGCCGCAGCGCTGCTCGACGTGGATGAACTCATGAGTTTTCGTCGCCCCGGCATCGGCGCCGACGTGACGCGCAAGCTGCGTCGCGGCGACTGGCGGGTCCAGCGCCAGCTTGACCTGCACGGCCTGCGCCGCGACGAAGCGCGCGAGCGCTTGAGCTTCTTCATCCACGAAGCCTGCGAGCAGGGCATCCGCTGCGTGCGCGTTATCCACGGCAAGGGCTTGAGTTCGCCCGGCAAAGCGCCAGTGTTGAAAAGCCGGGTGCAAAGCTGGCTGGTGCAAAAAAGCGAAGTGCTGGCCTTCGTGCAGGCCCAACCGGCCGATGGCGGCGCGGGTGCGCTGGTGGTGCTGCTGATGGCGTGATGCACGGCCCAGGTCCCGCCATCGCGGCGCTTTACGGGGTCTGGTTCGATGATGAATTGGGATTGGCTGCGGATAACGCAGTCAAGCCGCGACGCGCTTGCGCGTTGTCGCTCTTGGACGATTAGTTAAATTTCGATCCACCTCCATGCGAAGTGCTGCGTTAATCCGTGACTGGTAGCCACTTCCTTGTGCCTTGAAGAACTCCAAAATGTCGGCATCCAAACGAACCGAAGTGAGCACCTTCGTGGGAGTAGCCTGCGGCCCACGCCCGCGCTTGAGAACCGGCGCGCCCAGCATGTCCTCAGTCCATGCCGGATTATCGGGATCATTGACCTTGGCCGAGGTTTTCTTTGGCAACTTGGCGGTAGTAGCGAGCTTCATGTTTTTCTGCCCTTCGCAGTGAGATCACGTGAGGCCCTTTCGGGCGCTCTGTATAAACCAACACAACCACGTCAGCCTCAAGAAGACCGAAGCAAACCAGGCGTCCCTAATCAATTCGATGAGAGCATCGATTCCGAGGTCATTTTTCTGCTCAATCTTGATAAACAGTGAGCCCGCGTCCTCGACCGTCGCGCGCACATGATTGGCGCCGCGTTTTGCGGTGACGGCTGTTTGAGGGTAACGCGGCATGGATGCGACTATGACGCCGAACGTTGGCGATGAACGGCGCACAATAGAAGCTGCGGAGCAGCCATCTTGTGTTGGGTGTCCGGGTCAATCAACATGTTAAAACTATAGTAGTTCAACGCAACCATCTTGATTGAAGTAGAAAATGTTTTCGTGCTTGAACCCCCACATTCCGCCGACCTCCCTCACATGAGGCTCAAAAGTGAAGAAGGGAACCTCTTTAAGTAGGTGCATGTTTTGGGCTTCAATGTATTGACGGTCTTCGCGGCGTGTGGCAATGCTATGGCCAACGTTACCAAGGAAGTCGAGGTTCTCAAAACCGCTAGCTTTGATACGATCATTTGCCCAATCGTATAGCTCCTGAAATCTCATTTCAGGATAGACAGTTGTTCGCATCTCGGTGTGCAAAGCTTGAAGAAAGCGGTTTCCAGACGCCAACTCTGGCGCAACGGGTTCAGACACAACGCACCCTTCCTCGATATAGAACGAGCGAGCGCAATCTCCCCAGCGACCATTCCGCATCGGACTCAAATCGACAGTAACAACATTGAACTGACCAATTGCCTCGGAATTTGGAACGTAGTCACGGCCAGAAATTGACATGCAACTACGCGAGCCAGAAAGAACGAAGGCTGGACATTTGTAGTACCAAGTTTCGGAGAACCCAAGGGTGCACAGCTCCCGATAGGCGGTTTCGGCGATAGACCCTTCAGTGTCGCGCGCGGAAATCTTGGAAGCGAGACTCGCCAACAGTGCCGCGCAAATGGCTTTGCTTGAGCGCTTGCACATATTCAAACAAGGCTTTGTCGGTGCGCACGTTGTGGCCGTTCGGGTATTTGGCTTGAAGCCATTGGCCAAGCTGACCCTGCGTGATCAACTCTTGCACCTGCGCCAGCGTTTCTGCCGGATAGCCGTGCAGGTACTTGAGCCGGTTTTCTGTGACCGGCGTTGCGCTGGATGTCACGGTGGCTGGCGACCTAAGCTTCGCGGCGCAGCGCCGGGAACAAAATCACATCGCGAATGCTGGGGCTGTCGGTCAGCAGCATCATCAGGCGGTCAATGCCGATGCCGCAACCGCCGGTGGGCGGCATGCCGTATTCGAGCGCGCGAATAAAGTCGTGGTCATAGTACATGGCTTCATCATCGCCTTCGTCTTTGGCTTGCACCTGCGACTGAAAACGCGCGGCTTGTTCCTGCGCGTCGTTGAGCTCGCTGAAACCGTTGCCCATTTCGCGCCCGGTGATGTAAAGCTCAAAGCGCTCGGTCACGCCGGGTTTGTGGTCGCTCTCGCGCGCCAGTGGCGAAATTTCCACCGGGTGTTCGCAGATGAAGGTTGGTTGCCAGAGCTTTTCTTCCACCGTCTCTTCAAAGTACAGCACTTGAAGGCTGGCCAGTGAGCGCGTGCTCAAGTGATGTTTGGCCTCGGTCATGCCGAGCTTTTTGAGCGCTGCCAGCAGCCAGTCGGCATTGTTCACGCACAGGCCGCTGCCGCCTTCGAGTGGTTCGCCCGCTTCGGTGTGTTTGCAAATCGCTTCATGAATCGTCAGGCGCTCGAACGGACTTTCCAGATCGACTTCGCGTCCAGCGTAACTCAGGTGCAAGGTATCGACGGTTTTTTGTGCGGCGTCGCGAATCAGCGCTTCGGTGAAGGTCATCAGGTCCTGGTAGTCCCAGTAGGCGGCGTAGAACTCCATCATGGTGAACTCGGGGTTGTGGCGCACGCTGATGCCTTCGTTGCGGAAGTTGCGGTTGATCTCGAACACGCGCTCGAAGCCCCCGACGATCAGGCGCTTCAGGTACAACTCGGGCGCAATGCGCAGAAACATTTGCTGATCCAGCGCGTTGTGGTGCGTGGTGAACGGCTTGGCGTTGGCGCCGCCCGGGATCGGGTGCAGCATCGGCGTCTCCACTTCCAGAAAGTCGTGCGCCACCATGAAGTCGCGGATGCCGCTGACGGCTTTGCTGCGCGCCACAAAGCGCGCCCGGGTGGTCTCGTCGGTCATCAGGTCTACATAGCGCTGGCGGTATTTGACCTCCTGGTCGTGCATGCCGTGAAACTTGTCGGGCATCGGGCGCAGGCTCTTGGTCAAGAGCCGCACTTCGGTCGCATGGATCGAGAGCTCGCCGGTTTTGGTTTTGAAAATTTTGCCTTCTGCCGCAACGATGTCGCCCAGGTCCCAGTGCTTGAAGCTGGCATAAACGTCCTCGCCCACATCGTCGCGCTTGATGTAGATCTGGATGCGCCCGCTGCTGTCTTGCAGCGTGGCAAAGCTGGCCTTGCCCATTACGCGCTTGAGCATCATGCGCCCGGCTACTTTGGCCGTGGCGTTCTGCTCGATCAAGCCTTCAGGCGTTTGCCCGGCGTGCGCGGCAAACAGTTCGGCGGCGTGGTCAGTCGGCTTGAAGTCATTGGGGAATGCCACGCCTTTGCCTTCGGCCTGAGCTTGCCGGATGGCCTTGAGCTTTTCGCGCCGCTCGGCGATCAATTGGTTTTCGTCCTGGGGCGCTGGAGCAATGTTTTGGTCTGACATGAGAGGTGCAATCAAGAGGAAGGGTGAACGGCTTAGGATCCGAAAGGGGTGATTTTAAGTGGCGCTGCGGGGTCGCTATGATGTGCGGGATGTTGTACCAAATCATTTCCCTCTTGCTTGAAGTCGCCACCGGCATCCTGGTTGGGGCTTGTCTGTTGCGGCTATATATGCAGCACCAGCGCATTGCCATGTCGGCGCGATCCGGCAACCCGCTCGGGGGTTTTGTCTTTGCCTTGACCAACTGGCTGGTGTTGCCGCTGCGGCGCGTGTTGCCCGCGATTGGGCGACTTGATACAGCCAGCCTGGTGGCGGCTTACCTGATCGAGCTGCTGCAGCTTGTCTTGTTGTGGCTGCTCGCTGGTGCTAACGGCAGCTTGTTGGCGTTGCCACTGCTGGCGTTCTTTGGTTTGCTGCGCCTGACCATCTCGGGGCTCACCGGCCTGGTGATTGTTTATGCCGTGATGTCCTGGATGCCGACCCGCTCGATCATTTCGGATGTGATCGAGCGTCTATGCGCGCCACTGCTGGCGCCGATTCGGCGCGTCTTGCCGCTGATCGGTGGCATTGATTTGTCTCCTTTGGTGCTGTTGCTGTTGCTGCAAATTGTCTCCATCATGCTGGGGTATTTGCAGGCCGGGCTGCTTTGAATATTTGTAAATTGGCGGAATTTTTGGGCGAGCCAGAACTGAAATAATGCGGTTGATTAAATTTAGGTGCTTCCTGTTCGCGCTGGTATTCAGCGCCAGTGCTCATGCCGAATTGCCTTTCACCGGTGTGGTCTCGTATGTGACGGATGGCGATACGCTTTGGGTGCGACCGCGCACGGGTGAAGCAGCGCGCAAGTTGCGCCTTGACGGCATTGACGCCCCCGAAATTTGCCAGACTGGTGGTGTCGCTGCCCGTGCCGCCCTGCAGCAGATGGTGCTGCATCAGCAGGTAGTGGTGACGATCCGGCGCAATGACAACTACGGCCGGGGCCTGGCGCGCATCGAGTTTGCTGGCGGCGATGTGGGCGCACAACTGGTGCGCGCCGGTCAGGCCTGGTCGTACCGCTGGCGGCGCGACCCTGGCCCCTACGCGGCTGAGGAAGCGGCAGCCCGGCAAGCGCACCGTGGCCTGTTTGGTGACGATCAACCCGAGTTGCCGCGCGACTTTCGTCAGCGCCACGGCTCGTGTCATGTCGGGTGACTCCCTCGCCTTCTGGGAGAGGGTTGGGGTGAGGGCGAGGGCTGCTTCCCGCCCGGGTATGCTTCGCACTTCAACCATTGCAGCAGGAGAAACTCATGACCCCCTCGATCCGGCGCATTGCCGTTTGTACCGGCGGCGGTGACGCACCGGGACTCAACGCCGTCATCCAGTCAGTGCTGATTGCCGCCGACAACCGCGACTGGGAGTGTTACGGCATCCGCGACGGCTTCAACGGCATTTTGTTTCCCGAGCGCTACGCGAGCGGCGGTGTGCAGCGGCTCACGCGCGAGCGGGTGCGTGGCATCAGTCATCTGGGTGGCACCATTCTGGGCACCACCAACAAGGGCAATCCGCTGCGCTTTCCAGTCACCCTGCCTGACGGCAGCACGCGCGAGATCGATCGCTCCGATGAAATTCTGGCTTACTTTGCCACGCACCAGATTGACGCACTGGTGTCGGTCGGCGGCGACGGCTCGCTGACCATCGCCAATGCCCTGCACCAAAAGGGTCTGCGTGTGGTCGGCGTGCCCAAGACCATCGACAACGATCTCGACAAAACGTTTACCACTTTCGGTTTTGACACAGCAGTGGCGTTTGCCACGGAATGTCTGGACCGCCTGCACAGCACGGCCGAGAGCCACCAGCGCGTGATGGTGGTGGAGGTGATGGGCCGCTACGCCGGCTGGATCGCCCTGCATTCGGGCATTGCCGGTAACGCACATGCCATTCTGATCCCCGAGATTGCTTTTGATCTGGAAAAAGTGGCGGCCAAGATTCGCGCACGGGACGCCGAAGGGCGCCTGTATTCGATTGTGCTGGTGGCCGAAGGCGCGCAGCCCTGCGATGGGCATCGTGAGTTGTTGGCCCCGGCCGAAGCGGGCCACGCCGAGCGCCTGGGCGGCATTGGCGAGCGTGTTGCTGATGCCCTGGCGGAGCGCACCGGTAAAGACACGCGCGTGGTGGTGCTGGGCCACTTGTTGCGCGGCGGCAGTCCCACGGCGTTTGATCGGCTGGCGGCTTTGCGTTTTGGTGCGGCTGCGGTGCGGGCGCTGGACGAGGGGCAGTCCGGCATCATGGTGGCGCTGGGTTACACGGGGGTGGATTACGTCGCGTTGGAAGAAGTGGCCGGGCGCATGAAGGCGGTGCCGCTGGCCAGCGACACCGTGCAAACCGGGCGTGATTTGGGTATATGTTTTGGTGATTGACCCCTGTTGCCGGGTCGCCTGGTAACAGTGGTAATTGCTATCATTCGCCTGTAATCAAAACCGGAAGTACTGCCTATGTCCATGGTCCAGCTGGCGCTGCGTCGCCCCTACACCTTCATCGTGATGGCGATGTTGATCGTGATGGCGACACCGATTGCGCTGCTCAACATGGCGACCGACATCTTTCCGGAAATCAACATTCCGGTCATCAGCATCATCTGGAACTACGGCGGCCTGTCGGCGCAGGAAATGGGCCAGCGCATTGCCGGCCAGAGCGAGCGCGGCCTCACGACCACGGTCAGTGACATCGAGCACATCGAGTCGCAGTCACTCGCCGGCGTCTCGGTCATCAAAGTGTTCTTCCAGCCCACTGCCAATATCCAGTCTGCCATCGCCCAGGTTGTGGCGGCGATGCAGACGCAGGTGCGCCAGTTGCCGCCGGGCATCACGCCGCCGTTGGTGATCAAGTACTCGGCGTCGAGCATCCCTGTGGTGCAACTGGCTTTGTCGAGCCCGACATTGCCGGAGCAGGCGGTGTTCGACACGGCGGTCAACGTGCTGCGCCCGCAGCTCATCACCATACCGGGTGCGGCCGTGCCTTATCCCTATGGTGGCAAGAGCCGGCTGATCTCGGTGGACTTGGACACCGCCGCATTGCAGGCGCGTGGTCTGGCGCCGGCCGATGTGGTCAATGCCATCAACCTGCAAAACCTGATTTTGCCTTCGGGCACGGCCAAGTTCGGCGACACCGAGTACACCATCCAGATGAACGGCTCGCCCGACGCCATCGCGGGTCTGGGTGACCTGCCGGTGCGCACGACAGGCAGTGCCACTACCTATCTGCGCGACGTGGCGCAGGTGCGCGACGGCTTCTCACCGCAGACCAACATCGTGCGCCAGGATGGGGCACGTGGTGTGCTGCTGTCGGTGTTGAAGAACGGTGGCGCTTCCACGCTGGACATCGTGGCCAACCTGAGGGCGCTGCTGCCGCGCGTGGCACAGGTGTTACCGCCCGACGTCAAGGTGACGCCGTTGTTTGACCAGTCGGTATTCGTCAAGGCGGCAGTGACGGGCGTGGCTCTCGAAGCCCTGATCGCCGCCTTGCTGACCGCTGCGATGGTGCTGCTGTTCCTGGGCAACTGGCGCAGCACCTTGATCATTGCGCTGACCATTCCGCTGTCGATTCTGAGCTCGATCCTGGTGCTGAAAATGCTCGGCGAAACGCTCAACCTGATGACGCTGGGCGGCCTGGCGCTGTCGGTCGGTATCCTGGTTGATCAGGCGATTGTGACGATCGAAAACATCGAGCGCCATCTGCATATGGGCACACCGATTACCGAAGCGATCGAGACCGGGGCCGGGGAGATTGGTGTCGCCGCCTTCGTCTCGACACTGTGCATCTGCATCGTCTTCGTGCCGATGTTTTTCCTCTCGGGCGTAGCCCGCTTTCTGTTTGTGCCGATGGCCGAAGCCGTGGTGCTGGCGATGATTGCGTCCTATCTGCTGTCACGCACGCTCGTTCCCACGCTGGTGCTGCTGTTGATGAGCAAGGCCAGGGCAGAATCCGTTGCCGCATCGACCAATCTGTTGCAGCGTCTGTACCAGGCGTTTGACCGCCGCTTCGAGCGCGTGCGCCGTGCTTACACGCTGGTGCTGTCGGCCCTGCTGGCCCAGCGGCGCGGCTTTGCGTGGTTGTTCATGGGGTTTTGCCTGCTCTCATGCCTGTTGTATCCGGTGCTCGGGCGCGACTTCTTTCCCAGCGTCGATGCCGGCCAGATCCGCCTGCACATGCGCGCGCCGACCGGCACCCGCATCGAGGAGACCGCGCGCATGGCCGACGCGGTCGAGGCAGCGATCCGCGAGATCGTCCCGAGCGACCAGCTGGAGACCATTCTGGACAACCTGGGTGTGCCCAACAGCGGCATCAATTTGTCGTACAGCAACGCCGGTACCATCGGCACGCTTGATGGCGAAATTCTGATGTCGCTGCGCGCCGGCCACGCGCCCACCGAGGGCTTTGTTACGCGCCTGCGCTCCGAGCTGCCACGGCGCTTTCCTGGCATCGAATTCTTTTTCCAGCCGGCCGACATCGTGACGCAAATTCTCAACTTCGGGCTGCCGGCGGCGATTGACGTGCAGTTCACCGGCGCCGACGTGGCCGCTAATGCGCAACTGGCAGCCGAGTTGACGCAATCGATCCGCCGCATCCCCGGCGCGGTTGACGTCCACGTGCACCAGCGGCAGAACGCACCGGCACTGAACCTGCAAATGGACCGCAGCCGCTTGCAGCAATTGGGCCTGTCCGCCGCCAACGTCGGGCAAAACGTATTGATCTCGCTCTCGGGCAGTTCGCAAACAGCGCCCGCCTTCTGGCTCAATCCGCAAAATGGTGTGGTCTATAACATCGCGGTACAGACGCCGCAATACCAGGTCGACTCAATCGATGCGCTGCTGGGCATGCCGGTCGGCACCGGCACCGGGCCAGCGGCAACCGGCACTGGCAGCACGCAGTTGCTGGGCAACCTGGTCGAGGTGACGCCGAGCCAGACGGTGGCAGTGGCGTCGCGCTACAACATCCTGCCGGCCATCGATATCTTTGTCAGCGTGCAGGGCACCGATCTGGCGAGTGTGGCGGCGCGGGTCAAAACTCTGGTCGATCAGATGCGGCCCAGGTTGCCGCGCGGCAGCGAAGTGGTTTTGCGTGGCCAGGTCGAGACCATGCAGTCGTCGTTCGTAGGTCTGGGAGTCGGACTATTGATGGCCATTGTGCTGGTGTATCTGCTGATCGTCGTCAACTTCCAGTCATGGCTCGATGCGCTGGTCATCATCGCGGCGCTGCCAGCAGCGCTGGCCGGCATCGCCTGGATGCTGTTCATCACCGGCACCACACTGAGCGTGCCCGCGCTCACCGGCGCCATCATGACGATGGGCGTGGCAACTGCCAACAGTATCCTGCTGATCTCGTTCGCGCGCCAGCGCCAAGACGCGGGCGTGTTGCCGCTGGCGGCGGCACTCGAAGCCGGTGCGACCCGCATCCGGCCCGTGCTGATGACGGCGCTGGCGATGATCATCGGCATGGTCCCGATGGCGCTCGGTCTGGGCGAAGGCGCGGAACAAAATGCGCCGCTGGGCCGTGCCGTGATCGGTGGTCTGCTGCTCGCAACCGTATCGACACTCTTGTTCGTGCCGGTAGTATTTGCCAGCGTGCACAAAAGGTTCCCCAACACCAGGAGACTTGAAAACCTCCAGGAGACATGATTTATGACACAGCAACACCATTCGGCCTTGGGCTTGCACCCGATTGAGCTTAATCCGGGCGCAGACCACGTCGAGCTGCTCAAGCGCCGACAAATCGTGCGCCGAACCCAGATTGCCGGCCTGGTCATACTGGTGTTGCTGGCGCTCGGCGCCGGCCGCACGGTACTCAGCCGGATGGCGAATGCGCGTGCGCTGGAGACTACCAGCACCGAGCAGACCAGACAATATGTGAAGACGACACTGGCCAAACGCGTTGGCGCCGGTCAGACCCTGGCATTGCCCGGTACCTTGCAGGGTTTCGTGCAAGCGCCGATCGCCGCCCGTGCCAACGGTTACCTGAAACGCTGGACCAAGGACATTGGCGCCAAGGTGGCGAAGGGCGAACTGCTGGCCGAGATCGAGACGCCTGAAATCGATCAACAATTGAGCCAGGCGATGGCCGCGCGCGAGCAGGCAGCCGCCAACCTGTCGCTGGCGAAGAGTACGGCCGAACGCTGGGAGAGCCTGCGCAAAAAAGACGTGGTGTCGCAGCAGGATCTCGATGAGAGGCGCAGCGCCGTCTCCCAGTCGCAGGCGAACCTGGCGGCGGCCGAGGCGAACATGCAGCGCCTGCGCCAGACGGAGGACTTCAAGCGCGTGGTGGCGCCGTTCGCCGGTGTGATCACGCGGCGCAATGTCGATGTTGGCGACCTGATTGACAGCTCGCATCCGCTGTTCATGCTGTCACAAACCGACCCGCTGCGCGTCTATGTCAACGTGCCGCAGGCCTATGCACAACTGGTCAAGACGGGGCAGCAAGTTGTGGTCACACAAGCCGAATTGCGCGGACAGCGTTTCCTGGGACAGGTGGCGCGCACCTCGGCGTCGATCGATGCCGCGACGCGCACGCTGCAACTTGAAGTGGCGCTGCCCAATCACGCTGACCTCTTGCTGCCGGGCGCCTATGTGCAGGTAGCGCTGCCGCTGCGAGCGAGCCAGTCGCTGCTGGCGCCGACCAACACGCTGCTGTTTCGCGGCGAAGGCACGATGGTCGCAGTGGCTGATGCGCAGGGCCATGTGACGCTGCACCGGGTCAACGTCGGGCGCAACTACGGTACGGACTTCGAGGTGCTGGACGGTATCACCGAGACCGACCGCCTGGTGCTCAATCCACCGGATTGGCTCTCCGATGGCCAGACCCTTGTGCTTGCGCCAGACAAGGATAAGCCGTGATCGCACGACGCGCCCTGCTCGGCGTCAGTGCTGCTCTCCTGTTTGGCTGCGCGGCTGGCCCCGAGTACCAAAAACCGGTACTCGACTTGCCGGTCGCCTGGAAGGTCGAAGCACCCTGGCGCGAAGGTCGTCCCGACGACGCCGCAGCCAAAGGGCCCTGGTGGCAGCGCTTCGGCGACGCCGAACTCGACGCGCTCGAACAGCGCTCAATGGCCAACAGCCCGACGCTGGCCATGGCCGGTGCGCGGCTGGCGCAGGCACGCTCGGCACTGGCGGCAACTTCAGCCGGCGTGTTGCCGCAACTGGGTTTGAGCGAACGCGCAGCACGGCAAAAAATTTCCGCCAACCGGCCGTTGACCAACTACGCCAGCCCCAATTTCTCCACCGTTCAAAACGAACTGAGCGTGGCAATGACAGTGAACTACGAGGTCGATCTGGCCGGGCGTGTGCAGCAATCGATAGCGTTGGCCCAGGCCTCGGTCGAACAGTCGGCAGCCGACTTTGAGAACACGCGTCTGCTGCTGAGCGCCGACCTGGCGACCAACTATTTCAACTTGCGGGAAATCGATGTCGAACTCAATGTGCTGGCGCGCGCGATCGGTTTGCAGCAGCGCGCACTCGAACTGGTAAGCGCACGCCACGAACTCGGTGCCGCGACCGGCCTGGACCTGGCCCAACAACAAGCGCTGTTGGATACGACGCTGGTGCAGATTGACCTGCTGCGCCGCCAGCGCGGCCAGTTCGAACATGCGGTGGCAACGCTGGCGGGCATCCCGGCGGCGCAGTTCACTCTGGCACCCGATCTGCGCGAGTTGACGGCGCCGCCGGTGCCACTGGGCGTGCCATCGGATGTGCTTGAGCGCCGACCCGATATCGCTGCGGCGGAGCGGGCCATGGCCGGTGCGAATGCGCAGATCGGGGTTGCCAACGCAGCCTTTTACCCGAGCATCATGCTGGGCGCAGCGGTCGGTGTCGATAGCACGGACCTCGCGAGCCTATTCAATGCACCGAGCCTGCTGTGGTCGATCGGCCTGTCGGCCGCACAAACCTTGTTCGATGGCGGCCGCACCCGCGCCAACGTTGAATACGCCCGCGCCGGTTACACCGCTACGGTTGCCAACTACCGGCGCGTGGTGCTGGGCGCGATGCAGGAAGTTGAAGACGGAATCACCGGGCTGGCCACTCTTGAGCGCGCAACGCACCAAGCGGGTACCGCAGTTGAGAGCGCGCGCCGGGTGTTCGACATGACGACGGCACGTTACGAGGGCGGCGCGTCCACCTACTTCGAAGTCATCACGGCACAACAGGCGCTGTTGGCCAGCGAGCGCCAGGCGGCCCAGTTGCTCGGCCAGCGCCTGGTGACCTCGGTCTTCCTGATCAAGGCGCTGGGTGGCGACTGGCAACGCACGTCACAGGCCACATCGCAAAACTGCATGAATACGCGTGAGGCTTGCCATGCAAGTCCATAGACGCTAAGGTCACAAACTCAACCCCCACATTGTTTTGGAGATGCTATGAAAGCTGCCATTCTTCACGGTTTTGGTCAAACGCTGAGTCTGGAGGAGGTAGCCATTCCTTCGCCCAAGCCCGACGAGGTACTGATTGAAGTCGAGGCCTGCGGCGTCTGTCATTCTGATCTGCATATTGCCGACGGCGATCAGCCCGCACTCAAGGCTGTGACCAAGCCGTTGTTGATCCCCGGGCATGAGGTGGTCGGACGCATTGTCAAGATCGGTGCTGCGGTGACTGACCTCAAAGTGGGAGACCGGGTTGGTGTCGCCTGGTTGCACGCAAGCTGCGGCGTCTGCGAACAATGCCTTGAAGGCCTGGAGAATCTGTGCCGCAAGAGCGTCATCACCGGCGTGATGGTGGATGGCGGCTACGCCGAGTTCATGTGCGCCAAGGCCAGTCATGCGATTCCCATTCCGAGCGTGCTTAGTTCGGTCGAGGCCGCACCCTTGTTCTGCGCTGGCGTCACCGTTTACCGCGCCCTCAAGAACGCCAAGGTCACGGCGGGTCAACGCGTCGCCGTGGTCGGTGTCGGCGGTTTGGGTCATCTGGCGATACAAGTCGCCCACGCTTTTGGGGCCGAGGTCATCGCGCTCGATGTCGATGAGAGCAAGCTCGAACTCGCGCGCAGCCTAGGTGTCTCCATGGCCTTGAATGTCACCGATCCGCAGACTGTCAAAACGATCAGGAAAGCCGGCGGCGCGCATGTTGCAGTGGTTACCTCCGCTGCCAAAGCAGCCTACGACTCCGCGCTCAAATATTTGCGCCCGGCTGGCACGCTGAGCGTGGTCGGTCTGCCGGCCGAGGCGCTCACGTTTTCAGCCCTGGCACTGGTGGGCGCAGAAGCAAAGGTCGTCGGCTCTTCGGTTGGCACACGGGAAGATTTGCGCGCCGTGCTGCAACTTGCCGCCGACGGGAAACTGCGCTGCCACACCGAGGAACAGCCACTGGATCAAATCAATCAGGTTTTTGAGCGCATGCGCCACGGTCAAATCAGTGGCCGCGTCGTGTTGACGTGTCAATCAGCACAACACCAACACTGACTCGCAGCGATACGACGGCGGTGACTCAAACCCCCTTGATCACTGCAATCGCAGCGCCCACTGGGTCAAGCAAGACGGCGAAACGTCCGACATTGGGAATGTCCGTCGGCGCCACGAGGGTTTGTTTGGCACCCAGCTTGGTAGCCTTGTCGGCCGCGACGTCGCAGTCAGCCACATGCACGTAGGGCAACCAGTGAGCTGGCACCCGCATGTCAGGAGGTTGTTGCATGACACCGGCGCGCATCTTGCCGACAACGTCCTTGAGCACGTAGTAAATGCCTTGCGTTCCCATATCCATGGCGTCATGGCTAAAACCAAACGTCTTTTCATAAAAAGCGACGGCGGCTTTGGCGTCGGGGGTAAATAGTTCATTCCAGAACCAGCCGCCCAGTGGCGTCTTCTCGACGTCTGCCGGGTCGCCCTGGGCGTCTTTCCATAGACTCACGGCAGCGCCTGTCGGGTCGGTAATTACCGCGGCACGGCCGAAAGTACCCAAGTCGATCGGCGCCATCAGACCTTTGGCACCCGCGGCCGTGGCTGCCGCAAAACTGCTGTCCACATCAGTCACCGACAAATACGAGCCCCAATGGCTGGGCATGCCGGGCTCGCCGCCGCGAAAGCCGCCAATGGCATCGCTGCCGTTCATGATCATGTCGTAGGACTGCTCGCCCATGGGCATCGATTGGATGGTCCAGCCACACAGCGCGCCATAGAAATCGCGCGCTCGTGCGACATTGTTGGACACGTGTTCGAACCAGACAAATTTTCCGGGCAGATAACTCATGGCAATCTCCTTGTTTTTGGTAGGTGAAACATTTTGACAGTCTGTCATTGACCACACTAACGTAGGGGACTGACCTTCTGTGCGTTATCGCACAGACCAGCTTTTCGGGCTCGACTATCCTGCAAAAAAGCACAAAGTTGTGCTGATCGATGCATTCGAATTGATCACGTTGACGAACAGGAAACACCTCATCATGGAGCAGCAATGTACAAGCATTTTTGGTCAGACTCACTGAGCTACTTGCGCTGCCTGTTGTTTACCAGTGTGCCCACCCTGCGAAAGCTGGCTTGTTCGCTGTCCCTGGTGCTGCTGACGAGTGCCTGTTCATCCCTGCTGCCCACAGCCAACACCGACTCCACATCGTTCGAAAGTTTCGATACGGCACGCATTGCCATTGAAGCTTTGGTTCCGATGAAAAGCAAAAGGAGCACGCTGGAAAAAAACGGCTTCAATCCGCTGACGTATCCGAACACCAAAATCCTGACGCATTCGGATGTGGTCCGACTGCTGGTACCCACGGGTCTGCTCACGCGTGCAGATCTGGACCCCGGCATTCTTGTCTGCGTGGAAGCGCGCGACAACTGTATCGGCATGGAAATCGTTGCATCAAAAATTGTCAAAACCCGCACCGGCAACTTTCTGGTGGATTTCAGCAACTTCAAACGCCACACTGAAACAACCGGTTGGCGATTCAACGCCCTGATCCTGTTCGTCAACGATCTGGTCGTTTATCGCTCGTGGGGAGGCCAGCCAGTAGTCAATGAGACCGAGATCACCAACAATCCACTCGGACCGCTACAGAACGTAGGCCCTGGGCTGTTAAGTAAGAACTATTGAAGTCTTCCGCTAAACGGTCACAAAGTCAATAAAGCCGCGCTCCACATTGGTCGCAACGAGCTTGACGTGGACCTTGTCGCCAACCTTGAGTCCATTCGCGCCGCTGGCCAACTTGCCCTCGGCGGGCGGGGAAAAAATTCGGACCCAGACGCCAGCGCTGCTGCTGCCGGTCACGATGGCATCAAAGCGCTGGCCGACGCGCGATTCGAGTACGAGTGCCGCTTCTGATTTGCGCATCTGCCGCTCCACCTTCTGGGCGGCGTCTTCCTGCTGGGTGCAATGCCGGGCCAGCTCACCGAGCTCAGTGTTCGAGTAGGGTGGCGGCTGGTCCAGCAATGCAGCCTTGATCAGTCGTGAAGTAATCAGGTCGGGGAAACGCCGGTTCGGTGCAGTGGAGTGGGTGTAATCGCGCACCGCCAGACCAAAGTGGCCAATCGGTGGGCCACCGGGCGTCTCCACCACATACTCGCCCCGGCCCATGAGCTTGACGATCACCAGCGATAGATCGGGAAAGCGCAGCGGGTCCGCCTGGTGGCGTTTGGCCAGAAAGGCTTCGAGCGCTTTCGAGTCAGGCTGCTCCGGCAGCGTTTCGCCGTACTCCTTGGCCACGGCCACAATGCGCAGCCAGCGCTCGGGTGAGCGCACCACGCGCCGCAGCGACGCGCCGCCCCGGGCGGCGAGGTAGCGTGCGGTGCAGCCATTGGTAACGATCATCACTTCCTCGATCAATTGCCGGGCACGGTTTTGCACCTGCTGGCGAATATCGACCACCTGCTCACCCTCAAACACTGCGCGCGGCTGGAAGGTCTCCAGTTCCAGCGAGCCTGCGGCGTGTCGGCGCACACGCAACTGCTGGGCCAGGCCGTCCTGCGTGCGCAGTTGCGCCTCCATGCCGGGCACGGTTGCCGCTGCGGCGGGCAGCACACCCTCGCCTTCAATCCAGGCGCTGACGGCGTCGTAGGCGAGCTTGGCCTTGTTGCGCACTCTGGCCCGGTACATGGTGGCCCCCGCCAGCGTGGCGTCGGCGTTGAAGACCATTTCGTTCACCAGCGCCAACCGGTCTTGTGCGAAGTTGAGCGAGCTCAGGTCGGTGGACAAGCGCTCTGGCAACATCGGAAAAATGCGCGCCGAGGTATAGACCGAACTGGTGTTGACAAGAGCGTGGGCGTCAATGGCACTGTCCTTCTTTACCAGCGCATCGACATCGGCAATGGCCACCCACAGCCTGATGGCGCCCTGTGCCAGCACCTCGCAAACGGTGAGCTGGTCCAGATCGAGTGAGTCATCGTTGTCGATGGAGCACCAGAGCAGAGCGGTGAGATCGTGAATCTGCGCACCGGTCTCGTTGGCGGGGCCGGTGATGGAGACAAGTTGCTGCTCGACACGGGCGGAAAACTCCGGCTCCAGCCCGCGCTCCACCATGACACGGGTGGCGATGCGGACAAGGTCGGAGCGATGATGGTGGTGGTTGGTGTTGGAGGGTAGGGACGTCATCTTGCGATGATATCCCCCC
>PKWM01000034.1 GCA_003133245.1 Rhodoferax sp.
ATACGTAATGCGAACAGAGCCATGTAATCACAGTATACCGAACGCCAGCCAATGTCAACAACCCTGCTGAAAACCCGAGGACGGGTGCTACGAGGATTGCTTTGCGCGGGCAGGCCTGGGCGCTGACTCAGTCATCAATCTGTCGGCAGGATAGCGGGTTAGGAACTCGGGCATCGCTTCCCTCGGCGTGTCGAGCCAGCAGTCGTAGTCAGCCTCATCCAAAACGACGACCATGCGCTTTTCGTCCTCGGGCTTATGAAAGTCCTTCATGACGTCGTGACCATCGGCGTTGATAGTCAGCATAGTGAATGACAGGAGGTCCCGGCCGTCGGGAGTTCTCCAGGTCCCCCAAAGGCCTGCAAGACCCATCGGTAGGCCATCCCTGCGGTGAATACGCCAGCGGACTGCCTTCCCAGTCTTCCAATTGGGCTCAAAGAATGATTCACAAGGGATGATGCAGCGACGACCGTGACGCCACGCATCACGAAAACTCGGTTTTTCGGCAACGGATTCAGAGCGAGCGTTGTAAGTGCGGCGGGCTACCGTGAGGTCTTTGGCCCAGTGCGGAAGCATCCCAAACAGGCCAACCGCCAGTTCCCGCGCATGTGCAGACTGCTCCCTTACCTGACAGATGAATGGAGCTACGTAGCCTGGCCAAGTCTCGTCTGGAAACGCCGGATGGTGCCCACGTACGTCGAAATACCTGTGGAGCCGCTCAGGGTCTTTTACGGGGGTGTAGTTGGCGCACATGGTCTTGTCTGAGCTAGGGGCAATTGTCGCCAAGCACCCATGAGCATGCAACCAACCATGCCCATTCACCATTAATCGATGCTGAATAGCCAGTTCACTTCGAAGTCAGAACGTGCTTTCAGTGCTTAACAGCTGCCGGATGCAGCTTCAAAACGAAGTCGTCTGTTAATTTCTTTTTTCGTAGTGCCTCACTCGTACAGTGCGCCGGCATCGCGCGGAAGAAGACCTTGGCAGCAACGAAGCACTCAGCAAGGCCGCCAACGAGCCGCCTCCGAATCAACTAACAAAGACTATGTTTGAGGGAACCCGCGGTCGCGGGCCAGCCGTTTCCAGAAGTACAGCACTGTGCACTCGTTTTTTGCATTGGTGACCGTGGTTGAGCTGGCCAACTGCCAGCCCTCGCCCTTGGGCGACCATGGCGAAATCTTGACCAGGTCTTCTGAAATACGTTCATAGTCAGGGAACGCCGCAGGAATAACTGCGAAAGTGGTCCGGTATCACGACAACCTGACCCCAGAGACGCCAGGGTTGGCTTTGCGTCTCTGACGCAAGCTGGTCAGCAACTTTTCAAATATGCTTTGGCGTCCATTGAACCAATTGCCAAAGAAGCAATTCAGAAGGTGCCAGTGGAGCAAATTGGCCCGTTTTTATTGGTTTTGGGTGAGCTCGCTGGCATCAATCTCTCGAACAATTAGTACCAAAGCTTGTGCAATACCGACCGACCGCGACCAGTCTTCAAGACGAGTTCGGGCAAAGAGGTTGACCGTCCGCTGCTGGTCGGTTCGAGCCCGCCAGAACCGCTACCACAAAGGGCCGTGAAGACCGAGATTCCACCGGCGGAAATGCAGCCTATGGAGTCACTCGGACCTGACATGGAAATTGAAGGACGCGGATGCAAATGAACGGGTTCATCGTCCTGAAGGTTGGAGTACAGTCTCTACCGTTCACGAAGAAAAATGTAAAGGAGAGGTGGGACAATGTCACACTTTATCGCTGCAAAGTTTTCGTCTCTGCTCAAGCAATCGCCACCCCTCCCACTGTCTCGTCGTCGGGCCGTCGCCGGGATTGTTGCGCTGCTCCTATTGGCCTCAGTGCTCATCGGTAATATGGTCGCGATTAGCGTATTCACTTGGGAAGCGGCAACCAGCCCGAGGAGACTGGTTGCGCTGTTAGCTTTCTGGGGTATTACGTTCTTCGCTTTGTTCTTCGTTTGGCGAATGGCGCGCTTCCTTTTAAAGCATTGGCCTGCCAAGTTGGGCGCGTCATGAACCAACGATTTGGCGTCATCGCGTTTGTTCGCGGCGACGCGGTAGCTGACAACGGCTCCTTCACGATAGTTTCATCGGTGTGTTCGCCACGGGTTCCTAGACCGCTGGCGATTCCCGGCTCGGTGCTTGCCAGCGCTTCATCAGGCCACTCCGGCGGCTTCCTCAGCAGTTCGGGCTTTACTTTGCGGTTCAAAAGCAAACGGGGTTCGATAGCTGAACAGTGGGGTTCCGGACCAAGGCGCCTCTGGCGATTGCAACAATCCCGTCGCGATGGAAACCTCGGACCTTGTGCTTCAATAACTCAGTTGTGATGCACTCGGCTCTCGGCAAAACTCCAATCGCGGTGATTGCCACCCTGGTGCGTAGAGAGCCATGGTCGTGGTGAATGCTACACCTCCTGGGATTTCACGTAACACGCAGGTTCTTACTGGCGATTTAACGACTTTAATGTCCGAATTGAAAGAGCCATGGCGCCCGTATTTAAAGACTTTAATGTCTGCCTGGAATCGGTTTTCACCCCGTTTCAGAGGGGAGTCCACTTAACGACTTTAATGTCGGTGTCCAGCGATCAATCGCGTTCTGGTCGCCCACCACCAGCGCCGCAATCAGGCCGGCGTATTTGGGATCAGTGACGCGGGCATAAATCTGTTCGCGCACTTGCTGGCGCGCCAACTCCACCGGATGCCAATGCGTTTGCACCAGTCGCTGAGCCGGCGGATCATTGGCACCCGATCGCACGTAGCCACTGGCTTGCAGACCCTGCTCCCAGAGCCACAGTTCATAGTCAAAGCCATAGGGGTTGCTGCCGCCGTGCGGGGCCTTTAGTCGCACCGTGAACTGCCAACGCTCACCGGCCTGGAGGTCTGCCAGCGGCTGCACCAATTCATCCACGGTATCTGAGGTGTCGCGCTCCGAACGGCTGGCAAAAGGCGTGGCATACCAACCTAGATAAAGGCGCGCTGGCAAGCGCACCGTCTGGCCTTGCCACTGCGCCGACTCAAGCTCAAACCGAAAGCGCAAACCAGCCTCGTTGCGCTGCGGCATGGCAGCGATCACACCCGTGACGGCAATGTCGCGTCCCTCCAGCTTGGCGTCGAGCGCCTGGCTCAAAAAATAGTCGGAACGCAAGCCGGTGGCACCAAATGACAACAGTGCGAAAGTCAGCATTGCCACTGCCATACGAGCCACCAGGGCGACTGATTTAAGTGCCGCCAGCGCCCACAACAGCAACGCCAACAGAATCAAACCAACATAGACTGGCCTGGGCCAGAGCGTCGCCTGCTGCAACTGCAAGGCGCTGCCCAACACAAAACCGAGCAGCGCCGGAAAAATCAATGGGGCTGAGATCAAGCGCTGCGTCGAATCCTGGTTCATGCCCCGATGCTAATCCTGAGCGCCCGAATTGTTGTGTTCAAGACAAGGAATTTTGGCGCTGAACTAGGATTACACTGAACCGCGTTGAATCGGGTGCATGAGTCGGGCAAATCATCCAAAAAACAATTGTCGTCAGCGGCTCACTCCGGCTCGCCCTATCGTGGAATCCAGGCTGAAGAAAATAGGTAGCTCATGACTCGCAAAAATACGATTTCTTTGCGTCGGGGGCGGGCTTGAACGGGCTGACCCAGCTTGAGGCCGCCCAGCGGCTCAAGCAATACGGCCCCAATCGGCTCAAGCCGGCTTTGCAACGCGCCGTGCTGGTCCAGTTTTTGACAAATTTCAAGAGCCCGCTGGTGTTGGTGCTGCTGGGCGCCTGCGGCATTTCCGCTTTGACTGGAGATGCCACCGGCGCCCTCATCATCGGTGCCATTGTGGTGATGAGTGTGACGCTGGACTTTGTGCAGTCTTACCGCGCCAACCAGGCCGCCGAACGTCTGGCTTTGCAAGTGGCGCTGACCGCGACCGTGCTGCGCGACGGGAAACCGTGCGAACTGCCGGTGACGGCGTTGGTACCCGGCGATGTGGTGCTGCTGTCGGCCGGCAATCTGGTACCCGCTGATGGCCGGCTGCTGCAAGCCAATGATTTTTTTGTCAATCAGGCACAACTCACCGGTGAGCCTTACCCGGTGGAAAAGCGTGCGCCCTGCCCTCAGCCAAGCACAGACGAAGCGAATATTGGCGGTTCACCCCCTCGCCCCCAGGGAGAGGGTGGGGGTGAGGGCAGCCCACAGGATGAGGCTGCCGTCTTCATGGGCAGTTCCGTCGTCAGTGGCTCGGCCCAGGTGCTGATCGAACGCACCGGCAGCGCCAGCGCGCTGGGGCAAATTGTGGTCAGTCTGGCGGGAAAAGCACCCGCGACCGCCTTCGAGATCGGCACCCGCCAATTCGGCCTGCTCATCATGCGGCTGACCTTTTTACTGGTGCTGTTTACCTTGTTGGTCAATGTGGCCTTCCATCGCCCGCTGCTGGAGTCGTTCATGTTTGCGGTGGCGCTGGCCGTCGGTTTGACTCCCGAGTTGCTGCCCATGGTGGTGTCGGTCACGCTCACGCGCGGGGCGCTGCGCATGGCGGCTTTGAAAGTGATCGTCAAGCGCCCGTCCGCCATTCAGGATATGGGCGCGATGGACGTGCTGTGCACCGACAAGACCGGCACCCTCACCGAGGCGCGGATTCGGTTGGAACGCCACGTCGATGCGCTGGGGCAAGACCAGCCCGAAGTGCTCGCGCTGGCCTACCTCAACAGTTATTTTGAGAGCGGTCTGAAGAGCCCGCTCGACGCGGCCATCCTGGCGCATCAAGAAATCGATGTATCTGACTGGCGCAAGATCGACGAAGTGCCGTTTGACTTCGAGCGCCGCCGGGTCTCGGTGCTGGTGGAACGCACGGGCGCACGCCGCCTGGTGGTCAAAGGCGCGCCCGAAGACATCTTGCAACTTTGCACGCATTACGCTGACAGTGCGCACAGCACGGCAGCCCTTGATGACGGCGCACGGACCCGGATCAACGCATTATTTGAGCGCCTGAGCAAAGAAGGTTTTCGGCTGCTGGGCATCGCCTCGCGGGATGTGGCCGTTGACCACCCGCACGCGGTGGTGTCAGACGAAAGCGAGCTCATTTTTGCCGGATTCGCGGCTTTTCTCGATCCGCCCAAAGCCAGCGCGGGCGCGGCCATCAAAGCCATGGCGGCCAGCGCTGTGGCGGTGAAAATTGTCACCGGTGACAACGAGCTGGTCACGCGCCATGTCTGCACCGAGCTTGGCCTGCCGATTGCCGGTGTGCTCACCGGCACCGAACTGGCCGCCATGAACGACGACGCGCTGCGGGCGCGGGTGGAGAGCGTCAACCTGTTTTGCCGGGTCAACCCGGCGCAGAAAAACCGCATCATCCTGGCGCTCAAGGCGCGCGGCCATGTGGTGGGCTACATGGGTGACGGCATCAACGACGCCCCCTCGCTGCACACCGCCGATGTCGGCATCTCGGTCGAGGGTGCCGTTGATGTGGCCCAGCAGGCGGCCGCCATGATCCTGCTGGAAAAAGACCTGATGGTGCTGCACCTGGGCATATTGGAAGGACGGCGCACCTTCGGCAATGTCATGAAGTACATCATGATGGCCACCAGCTCCAACTTTGGCAATATGTTCAGCATGGCCGCCGCCACCCTGTTCCTGCCATTTCTGCCTATGCTGCCACTGCAGATTTTGCTCAACAACCTGCTCTACGATGTGTCGGAAATAACGCTGCCGTTGGACCATGTTGACGACGAAGATCTGGCGCAGCCCAAACGCTGGGACATCGCTTTCATCCGCAATTTCATGTTGACCATAGGTCCGATCAGCTCGCTCTTTGATTTCCTGACTTTTTACCTGCTGCTCAGCCTGTTTAATGCGCACGAAACGCTGTTTCGCACCGGCTGGTTTGTTGAATCCATCGCCACTCAGGTGCTGGTTATTTTTGTCATCCGCACCCGGCGCAATCCCTTGCGCAGCCATCCCAATCGGTGGCTGGTGCTGAGCTCGGTCGGGGTGGTACTCACGGCCATGCTGCTGCCTTTCACGCCGCTGGCGCCTTACCTCGGCTTCATGCCTTTGCCCTTGAGCTTTTTTGGTCTGCTGACAGTGTTGCTGGTTGCCTACCTGCTCATGGTCGAAGGAGGTAAACAATGGTTTTACAAGCGGCTGATGAAGGCTTGAGCGCGGCGCAAGCCGCCCAGCGCCTGGCCCAGGACGGCCCCAATGCCCTGCCCGGCGATCAGCGCAGCACCTTGTGGGACATCATCCTTGAGACCCTGCATGAGCCGATGTTCATGCTGCTGCTGGCGGCAGGCCTGCTCTATCTGGTGTTGGGGGACTTGCAAGAAGGTCTAATTCTGTTCGGTCTGGTGCTGGCGGTGTTGGCCCTAACGCTCTACCAGGAGGGCAAAACCGAGCACGCGCTGGCATCTCTGCGCGACCTCTCCAGCCCGCGGGCGCAAGTGTTGCGCGACGCTGCGCCCGTGCGCATCGCCGGTTGCGAGGTGGTGCGCGGCGATGTGTTGATCTTGACCGAGGGCGACCGCATCGCCGCCGATGCCGTGCTGATCAGCGGCAACAACGTCCAAGTGGACGAATCCCTGCTGACCGGCGAGGCCGAGCCGGTCAACAAAATCGTTGCCATCAGGACCAAGCTGGCAGCCGATACGCGTCTTGGCGGCAATGACCACACGATGTTGTACGCAGGCACCTTGCTGGTCAGCGGGCACGGCACAGCGCTAGTCACGGCCACCGGCGCACACAGCCAAATCGGGCGCATCGGCGCGGCACTGCAAACACTGGGCCGCGAGACCTCGCCCCTGAAGAAGCAGACCGCCCGGCTGGTCCAGGTGCTGGCGGTAATCGCCTTTGGCGCAAGCCTGTTTCTGTTGCTGGCTTTCGGTTGGATGCGTGGCGACTGGTTGGCTGCGCTGCTGGCCGCCATAACGCTGGCCATGGCCTTGTTGCCGCAGGAATTCACCGTGGTGCTCACCGTGATACCGGCGCTCGGAGCCTGGCGTTTGTCCAAAAAAAACGTGTTGACTCGGCGCATGGCGGCGATTGAAACGCTGGGTGCGACCTCGGTGCTGTGTGTCGATAAAACCGGCACTCTGACCGAGAACCGCATGACAGTGGCGCAACTCTACGCCCAGGAACCTAGCGCCAGCGAAAAAATCTTGGGCGCTGGTATGACGATTGACTACACCACCACTGCCGAATTGCCCGAGGCTTTTCACACCCTGGTTGAGTTCTCCATTCTGGCCAGCGTGTCGGAACCGTCTGATCCTATGGAAAAAGCCTTTCACCGACTCGGCCAGCACTTCCTGAAAGACACCGAACATCTGCATCAGGACTGGACACCGGTGCAGGAATATGGATTGACAGTCGAGCTGCGCGCCATGTCGCGGGTCTGGAAGGCGGTGGAAGGGCAAGCGCATGTGGTTGCCGCCAAGGGTGCACCCGAGGCGATCATCGATTTATGTCACCTCGATGCCGATGCGCAAGCGCACATCACTCGTGCCGTCGATGCCATGGCAGCGCAGGGTCTGCGCGTGCTGGGCGTGGCGCGCGCGCGTTTCACCGGTGAGCAGTGGCCAGCGATTGAACATGATTTCGAATTTCAGTTCATCGGCCTGTTGGGGCTGGCGGACCCGTTGCGCGCCGAAATTCCAGACGCCGTGGCCGAGTGCCACTCAGCGGGCATTCGCATCATCATGATCACCGGGGACTACCCTGCCACGGCCCATGCCATTGCGGTGCAAGCCAGACTGGAGGGCGAAGGCGTCAATGCGCTGTTGACCGGAGAGGCACTGGCACTTCTCACGGATGTCGAACTTCAGACACGCATGAAAACCGTCAGCGTCTGTGCCCGCATCGCTCCCGAGCAGAAGCTGCGCATCGTACAGGCGCTCAAGGCCAATGGCGAGATCGTGGCCATGACGGGCGATGGCGTCAACGACGCGCCTGCGCTCAAAGCCGCTCACGTCGGCGTGGCCATGGGCGAGCGCGGTACCGATGTGGCGCGCGAGGCGGCCTCGCTAGTGCTGCTGGACGACAACTTCGCTTCCATCGTTCAAGCGGTGCGCCTGGGCCGGCGCATTTTTGACAACCTGCGCAAATCGATGTCCTACATCCTGGCAGTACACGTGCCGATTGCCGGTACGGCACTGTTGCCGCTGCTGCTGGGTTGGCCGGTACTGATCTATCCGCTGCACATTGCTTTTTTGGAGCTGGTGATCGACCCGGCCTGCTCTCTCGTGTTCGAGAACGAGCCGTCGGAGGCGAACGTGATGCGCCGCGCGCCGCGTAACGTCAACGCACCCCTGTTTGGAGGCGTGACACTGATGCTGGCCCTGCTGCAGGGCCTGGGCGTACTGCTGGTCGTGCTGGGGGCTTATTTCTGGAGCAGCACCTGGTTGGTTGAAACAGCGGCCCGAGCCTTTGTTTTTACCACGCTGGTGATGGCCAATCTGGCGCTTATTTTTTCCAACCGGGCGCCGACGGGTTCGCTGCTGGCATCACTTCGCACGCCCAACCGCACGCTCTGGCTGGTGAGCGCCGCCACGCTGGGGCTGCTGGCGTTGTCCCTGTATCTGCCCAGCTTGGCCAAGCTGTTCCTTTTCACGCCGTTGCGCTGGAGCGATCTGTTGCTGGCGCTGACACTGGGGCTGCTCAGTGTGCTCTGGTTCGAGGCCATCAAACTCAGCCGATCGTATCTCTCGTCATCGCGAGCGTAGCGCGGCGATCCATGAAGTCCGGGGTCATGGACTGCCGCGTCGTTCCTCCTCGCAGTGACGAAGGGGCACTCATTACCCGGGTTTGCGCAGGGGCGCCAGAGTTGGCCAGTCGATCGGGTCTTGCTGCAACACCATGTCAATGTCGAGCCCCAGAACATCGCCAACCTCACCCGGAAACGTCACCGCCAAGACGTTCGCAGAAAAGTTTGCCTCTTTGGCACGGGCACGCCAGACTGCCAGATGTATGACACCCGCCAGTGGCTCATAAACCGCGCCTTCGAACGGCGCATCCTGATGTTCAATGGCATCGACGATGGACTCTGGCAACCCCCACCTTCTGGCAAAACCAGCACCGACCTGGGCATAGCAAAAACCAAAAGTCTGCTGTTCAAGCTTGGCCCGCAGCAGGTCCAGCACCGGTATTTGATTGTCCAGTTTGGCCAACTCTTGTGGCATGCCCAGATGCAACGCCAACTCACCCATCGCATGAAGCAGTCCGCTGGTGAAGGCAGCCTGCTGGTTTTGCCGCACCAGACCGGCAAGCGAACGTGACGACCTGGCAACATTCAAGCTGTAAGTCCAGAACGACTGAAGCTGAATGCCGGGTATGGCTTTTAACGAAGCGGCTGCGGCCGCCGTTTGGACCATGGCACGCACCTGAGCCAAATGCAACACTGCCAGTGACTCGGAGACGCTGTTGATTTTGCCCGCAAGATTGAAATCACCCGAATTGGCGGTTTGCAGCAAGCGCGTCGTCAGGGCCGGATCAGTGCTGATAAGCTGGTTGATTTTTTTTAAATCGGGATCGTCGCGACCCAGCTCACTGAGCAAGAGCGCCACCACCTTCGGGATGCTGGGCAGTACAAACTGTGTCGCCAGCAAGTCATTGAGTTTCATGCAATATTGTGGTTCCCTGGGCGTTCAACCCGGCAGCAGTGGATCTAAACGGGTTCGGCGCTCACTTAACAGGGTGTTGGCCTGCGGGTTCAAGCTTTGATTCATATAAGTCTGGCAATAGGTTGGTGGATGAACCCGGGAGTTGATGCGCTGCTATTCAATCTTGATCGCGTCCAGCGTGGTGGGCGTGAGCAGTCTGGCGGTACCAGGCCCATTGATCAGACTCCAAACGCTGGCTTGCTCCTCGTACAAACTTCCGCCCGGCACGCAATCGACCGGCAGCACGACCTGGTAACCGTATTGCGCGGCACCGGTCGCCGTGTGAAGCGCAGCACCGGAGGCAGTAGTGCCACAAACGATGACCGTCTTGACGTTTTTGGCTTTCAGGTAGTCATTGAGTGAGGTGTCAAAGAATTTGTTGACGCTGGCCTTGACGATGGGTTCATCGTCCCTGGGTGCAACCGGCGCCAAAATCGTCGCTCGTGAACCGCGACTGGTGTTGCTGTAAAAGACCGGCAGATGTGCAGTGCGCGCCTTTTCCAAAAACCTGGCCATCGCCGGCACGGCAGCAACACAGCGCGGGCGATTCTGCTGGTTGCAGGTGGCCTCCTCAATATCAAGCAGCAGTAAGGCGGTTTCATTGGCTTTCACGGTGGTGGCGACCAGCTTGGGCGTCGGCGGGGCCTGCACTTGATCCCACAAGTCGATGATGTTCGCCGCCGTCGCTGCCTTGGTGGCAAGGACCAAGGCAATGGTCAGCAGTCGGATTCGAAAGCGCATGATCATCTCCAATCTGTCAAGTTGAGTAAACGTCCGACAGTTTAAACCCCGCTTGCCTCTAAGCTTGCAAATCGAGGTTCGCCCATTCCGGAGATTCCTTGCTAGACGCGCTGGCGCAGCCAGGGGCTGACGCGATAGCGCTCGCCACGGTAGTGGGTGTCGAGCGCGTCGAGCAAGTTGATCACCGCGCCGGTCTGCCACTGGGCCAGCCACTCGAACGGCCCGGCCGGATAGTTCACACCCAGCTTCATGGCCGCATCGGCCGCATCCGTGCTGCACACACCCTGCTGCACCGCGTCAGCCGCTTCATTGATCAGCATCGCCAGCGTACGGGCGACGATCAAACCCGGCGCATCGCAGACGCGTTGCGGCATAAAGCCGAGCAGTTGCAACCAGGCCGGTGCGGCGGCGCACCAGGCTTCAGACGCACGCGCCGAGGGTGCCCACGCCAATGCGCCAGGGGCTGCATTCGCCAGCGGCAGGTCATACACCGCTACCTCGGCACCGAGCTGCACAGCGATGCGACCATCGGTCAGCCGCAACTGGGCGGCATCGACTTCCAAACCCAGCCAATCGCTGTTTTCAACGCGTTCACAGCGCTGATCTGCCTGCGCCAGCGCAGCGGCAAAACGATCGGCCAATGCGCCGCTGCCGTGCAGGCGCAGCCGTTGAGGCGGTGCCGGTGGTGGTAACAATGCTGGCGCGGCAGGTTTGACCGCTACAGCGCTGTAGTCGAAAAAACCTCGTCCTGACTTGCGCCCAAACAGACCGCCCTCGACCATCTCACGCTGGATCAACGACGGCACAAAACGCTTGTCGTAAAAGTTGGCAGCATAGACCGACTGCGTCACGGCAAAATTGATGTCGAGCCCAATCAAATCCATCAGCTCGCACGGCCCCATGCGAAAGCCCGCGCCGCGCAGGCAGGCATCGAGCACCGCCGGTGTTGTGACCTGCTCTTGCAGCAACGCCAGCGCCTCGGCATAGTAGGGCCGCGCAATCCGGTTGACGATAAAACCGGGGGTGGAGCGCGCCAGCACCGGCACCTTGCCCCAGCTTTTTGCCAGGTCAAAAACCTGCTGTGCCACAGCCGGGTCCGTCTGCAAGCCTGACACCACTTCGACCAGTTTCATCAACGGCACCGGGTTGAAGAAATGCATGCCCACCAGCCGACCCGGCTGCACCAGACCATTGGCAATGGCGGTGATGGAAATCGACGAGGTGTTGCTGGCGAGCACGCAGTCAGTCGCGACGATGGCTTCGAGTTGCTGGAACAGACCGCGCTTGACCTCGATGTTTTCAACAATTGCTTCCACCACTAACTGCGCCGACGTTGCTGCTGCCAGCGAGTCAATCGCCTGGATGCTTGAGAGGGTTTGCGCCACTTGATCAACACTGAACTTGCCTTTGGCGGCCAGCGCTTCAAGGTTTTTGGCGAGTTTGGCCAGCGCCTCAGCCACTGCGCCAATGCGACTGTCATAAATCATGACCGAGTGGCCCGCCTGCGCTGCCACCTGGGCGATGCCCAAGCCCATGATGCCAGCACCCACCACAAGAATCGGAGCGTTTGTTAATAGTTTATTTGTCATAGATAAATCCAGTTTGAGAATGGAGAATGATAAACGGACCAAAGGCAATTTCTGCCAGGTCTCGCCCCGGCAGGCGATGAGGCTGTGGCATCGAACTGTGTTGTAGGGTTTGACCGTTATATATTCGTTTTCATTTTGGCCCCACTCACACCCCCCGCCCTCTCCCGCCCCGCCGGGCGGAAGAGGGAGCTAACAGCCATATTTTGGCGTGTGTTTAAAGCGAAGAAGTACCCGCTCGATTAGCACGTTGGGAAAGGAAATATTCGATCCGATGGCCGCAACGCACCGTGGCGCGTGTACTTCCTTCGTTTATGGACGCGACCAAATATGGCTGTTGGCTCCTCTCTCTCGCCCGGCGGGGCGAGAGAGAGGCGGGGGTGAGAGAGTGGGGGCCAAAATGAAAACGGATAAAAGCGCATCAACTTCTGCAACGCAGTTCGATGCCACTGCCGAAGGCATACGGGTTATTGGGATCTGACCCCAAAACCCTACACCGCTTCGTGCTAATAGGTCTCCAAGTGCAAGCGTCCTTCCTGCTTCAAGGCAGAACCGAGCGCATCCCAGGCCAGGCCCGACTGGAGTGCGACGTCGTGCAGCGCCAGCAGCACACCCTCTTCCATGCTCCTTAGGCCACAGACGTAGAAGTAACTGTTGCTGTCGGCGAGCAGCGCTGCCAGGTCGGCGGCGCGCTCACGCATCACATCCTGCACGTAGCGTCGCTCTTGACCCAGCACGCGTGAAAAAGCGAAGTTGATGTCGATAAAGTCTTTGGGCAGCTTTTGCAAAGGGCCGAAATAAGGCAGTTCCTCGGGGCTGCGCGCGCCGAAAAAAAGCAGCAACTTGCCCGCTTCAAATTTGCCCGTCTGGTGCAAACGCCGACGCCACTCGGTCATGGCTCGCATCGGCGCACTGCCGGTACCAGTGCATATCATCACGATGTTGCTGCGCGGGTGATTTGGCATCAAAAAGCTGCTGCCAAACGGGCCAATCACCTGCACCTTGTCGCCCACCTGCGAGTCGCACAGGTAATTGCTGGCGACGCCGCGAACGGCCTGGCCTTGATGATCCTGTAAAACCCGCTTGACGGTCAGCGACAGGTTGTTGTAGCCGGCTCGCTCACCGTTGCGCGCACTGGCCACCGAATATTGCCGCGCATGGTGGGGTCGGCCCTGGTTGTCCAGGCCCGGCGCAAGAATGCCGATCGACTGGCCTTCAAGCACCGGGAACGGCAACAGGCCAAAGTCCAGCATCACATGGTGGGTGTCGTAGTCGCTGCCCATTTGGGTGACGCGCACATTGCCCACCACGGTGGCACTGATGAACGGCTGCGCCGCCTTGGGACCATAGAGGTTGGTGTAGGCGTGCGCGGCCGACCAGGGCGGAATCGTGGATCCGAAATTGCTGCTCGACTGATCCGGCTCATCGTTCGCGACCACGCCGCTTGTTGGCAGCAACGCAGCATTGCTGGCAGGTGTCGTCAAGGCATTACTGACCGGCACCGCAGTGGGGGCGGCAACCCCGGCAGCCGCCAACTCGGTCGGTGACAACTCAGGTGGCAGCTCGTCCCACAGCAGTTGCTCCGCCACGCTGTAGCTCTTGCCACGCGGCACCCAGCGCCAGTTGTCGATGGCGCCGGTCGGGCACGGCGCGATGCAGTCCAGGCAGGCGGCGCACTTGCCCACATCGACCACATAGTTGCGGCTGTCATGCGTCACCGCGTTCACCGGGCAAGTGGCTTCGCAGGTATTGCAGCGGATGCAGATCTCGGGGTCGATCAAGTGCTGCTTGATGAGCTCGGTGGCTGATACATCCATGACGCTTACCTCTTTCGCTACCGGCTCAGGCAAAGCGCACGTAGTCAAAGTCCACCGGCTGGTGGTTGATTCCCATCACCGGCGGTGCAATCCAGTTGGCAAATTTGCCCGGCTCCGTGACACGCCCCATCAGGCTGGCGACATAAGCGCGGTCCGACGCTGACGGCAACCATTGATCCACATTGGCGTTCCACTCGGCGTCAGACACCAGCGCGCCGGTAGGCGACACTTTGATGCCTGCCAGCGCGCCAATGTTGCGGTGAAAGGCCTTGTGCGGCACTTTGAGCCGGAACTCAATACCGGCTTTGGCCAGCACTTTATTCCAGCGCTCCACACCCGCCACCGAGTCCACAATGTAGTCGTCGCGCAGCACTTCATTGAGCGCGTTGAGCATGGGCACTTCGCGCTCAACGAGTTGACCGCCCTGCGCCTGGATAACTTTGTAAGTCTGCCCCTTGAGCACATGGTCGTCCTGGCGCTTGCCTTCTTCATAACGCCCTTTGAGGCCCGAGCTGTAAAAGATGGCGGCGTTGCTCGACTCGTCGGCACCAAACAGATCGATCGTCACGCTGAAGTGAAAATTGAGATAGCGTTGCAAGGTGGGCAGATCGATCACGCCGGCTGCGCGCAGCTTGGCCACATCTTCGGTCTTGAGCTCGTTCATCACCTGAGCGGTGCGCGCAATCACCCGCGCAACACCGGCTTCACCGACAAACATATGGTGCGCTTCTTCGGTCAGCATGAACTTGGTGGTGCGGGCCAGCGGATCAAAGGCGCTCTCGGCTAGGGCACAAAGCTGGAACTTGCCGTCGCGGTCTGTGAAATAGGTGAACATGAAAAAGCTCAGCCAGTCGGGCGTGGCCTCGTTGAAGGCGGCCAGAATCCGCGGGTGGTTGGCGTCCCCACTGTGTCGCTCCAGCAAGGCCTGCGCTTCTTCGCGGCCATCGCGGCCAAAATGCTTGTGCAGCAGATAGACCATGGCCCACAGGTGTCGGCCTTCTTCGACGTTGACCTGATACAGATTGCGCAGGTCGTACTGGCTCGGGCAGGTCATGCCCAGGTGGCGCTGCTGTTCCACCGAGGCGGGCTCGGTGTCGCCTTGCGTCACGATGATGCGACGCAAATTGGCGCGGTGTTCGCCCGGTACGTCTTGCCAGGCCGCCTGCCCCAGATGGTCGCCAAAGTGGATGGCGCGATCGGCCACACCCGGATTCATGAAAATGCCCCAGCGGTAGTCTGGCATCTTGACGTGACCAAACTGCGCCCAACCCTGCGGATCGACACTGACCGCCGTGCGCAGATAAACGTCGAAGTTTTGCGAATCATCGGGCCCCATGTCGCGCCACCACCCTAGAAAGTTGGGCTGCCAGCTCTCCAGCGCGCGTTGCAGTGTGCGGTCTTCGCTCAAATTGACATTGTTGGGAATTTTGTCGCTGTAATTGATGCTTGACATGATGCTCTCCATAGATAAAGTAATTAAACGCGGTGCCAGTCAAAAGCGGCTTTTTCGCCTTTGCCATAGACCTTGAGTGCACCTTTTTCGCCGACCGCGTTGGGACGCTGGAAGATCCAGTTCTGCCAGGCCGTCAGGCGTGCAAAGACGCGGGTGAACATGTTTTCCGGGCCATTGAAACGCAGATTGGCTTCCATGCCAGTGAGCGCATCGGGCGAGAGCGCCACCCGCTCTTCAATCGCCAGGCGGACTTCGTCGTCCCAGTCGAGGTCGTCGGGGCAAGCTGTCACCAGCCCGAGGTCAAACGCGGCGCTGGCATCGAGTGACTGGCCAATCCTGGCCCGCACCGCCTGCAAAGTCGGCGCTTCATCGTAAAAAAGACGCCCCAGACGACTCTGGTCGGTGATCATTGGATACAGATCAAAATTGGCTTGGGTCACCCTGATCTGTGGTGCCTTTGCCGCGTCATTGGGTAAAGCGAGCTGGTAGCTGCGATCGCACGCCAACGCCAATTCCAACAGAGTCCCGACAAAACAGGAACCCGGCTCGATCAGGGCAAACAGGCTGCGCGAGGAAACATCGAGCCGACTGAAAGTGCGTCGCAGCAAGCCAATCGTTTCACGCACCAGCCAGTGGTTCTTATGGGCCAACAGCAGGGCATCGAGCGCGACTACAGGTTCTGCCTCGCCCTGTGTTTTCAGCAACCACAAACCCATTTCAGGCTCGTTGGTTCGCATCAACAAAATGGCATCTTCAAGCTCACGCGCCAGCGCCAAGGGGTACCAGTCAGCCCCCAAGGCTTCGATGCCAGCCAGGTCGCCCGGCTGCTCACCGGCGGGTGCCTTGACGGTGAAAGTGGCGCAACGGCGCGATCGATCGATCAAAACGCTGACGTGCCGGTAGCGCAGCGCATCGGCCTCCAGCGCGCACTGCAAGGGTGTCAACGCCACGCCTTTGGCAGCGCTGGGGCGATCGCTGCTGGCAGCCAGTGCCAGCGCGCGCTCCTGGACCCTGCGAACAAATTCAACCGGCTTGGCAACAGCGTCCACCAGTCGCCAGGCGACTGCCTTGTCACCGCGCACCCCCTCAACGCTGGTACAAAAAATATCGGCCAGATCGTGACGCACATGGCGCTTGTCGGTCAGGCGGGTCAGGCCACCGGTGCCGGGTAACACCCCCAGTAGTGCCACTTCGGGCAGACTTACGGCGCTGGAGCGGTCATCCACCAAAATGATCTCGTCACAGGCCAGCGCCAACTCGTAACCGCCACCCGCGCAGGCACCGTTGACAGCAGCGAGAAACTTGAGTCCGCTGTATCTGGAGGCGTCTTCCAGGCCGTTGCGCGTTTCGTTGGTAAATTTGCAAAAATTGACTTTCCAGGCGTGACTGGAGACACCGAGCATGAAAATATTGGCACCCGAGCAAAAGACTTTTTCTTTGGCGCTGGTCAGCACCACGGTGCGTACTTCAGGGTGTTCAAAACGGATGCGATTGATGGCATCGCTGAGTTCAATATCAACGCCCAGATCGTAGCTGTTGAGTTTAAGTTTGTAGCCCGGGCGCAGACCCGCGTTTTCATCAAAATCAGCTTTGAGCGTGGCCACTGACCCCTCAAAATTGAGTGTCCAGTGTTTGTATTGGGAAGGATCGGTCTGGTATTCGACGCGGTTGGAAAGAGGCATGGGTGGGTCTCCTGGAGTTGATGTATGAAAGCGTATTGATTGGCTACATTATGGGTGTCGAAGTTTGACGCAGATCAATGAAACATGTAGGGTTAAGGGTAAAAGGAGTTTTTTTCAAAGTATAAGAGCATTCTAGTACCAATTTGCAATAATTGCTCGGAAGTCAATTCAACCGGCTTTAAAATCGGCTTGTAGGGCAAACCGATTGCAAGTATCACAGGAGACAAAATTGACAACCCCCACCACTACCCAGCCCCTCGGGCCGCACTTTAATTTTGCCGAGCATTTGATCGAGTGCAACCGCTCGCGCCCCGGTAAGATGGCCTATGTCGACGACCAGGGCAGCTTGACTTATGGCGAGTTGGCTCAGCGCATTCGCCGCCTGGCGGGCGCTCTGCTGGCCTCGGGCCTGCGCCGCGAAGAACGCGTGCTGCTCCTGATGCACGACTGCAACGACTGGCCGGTGAGCTTTCTGGGCGCGATGTATGCCGGTATCGTGCCGGTGGCGGTGAACACGCTGCTCACGGTGGAAGATTACGCGCACATGCTCAAGCACAGCCGCGCGCAAGCGGTCATGGTGTCATATGCGCTGTTGCCCACAGTCCTGTCGGCGCTGGAGAAGCGCGACCACGAAGTCAAACATGTGATCGTTTCGCACTCACAAGGCGCCCTGCCGGCCGGGGCGCGCAAGCTCGACTCCATCATTGACGCTGCCACTGAGCTGGCGCGGGCCGCCGACACCGGGCCTGACGACCCCGGTTTCTGGCTCTATTCATCGGGCTCCACAGGCCAGCCCAAAGGCGCATTGCACAGTCACGCCAACCCCTACTGGACGGCCGAACTCTACGCCACGCCGGTGTTGGGTCTGACCGAGAGCGATGTCTGTTTTTCGGCTGCCAAACTGTTTTTTGCCTACGGGCTGGGCAACGCACTCTCGTTCCCATTGAGCGTGGGCGCCACCACCATATTGATGGCCGAGCGGCCGACACCCGAGGCCGCTTTCAAGCGTTGGCGCGGTGAAGTCGGCGGCGCCAAGCCAAGCGTATTTTTTGGTGCTCCCACCGGTTTTGCCGGCATGCTCGCCAGCCCCGCCCTGCCTGCCAAAAAAGAAGTCGCCCTGCGCCTGGCATCTTCCGCTGGTGAAGCCTTGCCAAGCCAACTGGGTAAACAATTTACCGCTCACTTCGGGGTTGAAATCATCGACGGCATTGGCTCAACCGAGATGCTGCATATCTTCCTCTCCAATCGGCCCGGCCAGGTGCGCTACGGCACCACCGGTTGGCCGGTACCCGGATACGAGGTCGAATTGCGTGATGATGCCAACCAGTTGGTGGCTGCGGGTGAGACCGGTGACCTCTACATCAAAGGGCCTAGTTCCGCTCTGCTGTACTGGGGCAATCGTGATAAGTCGCGTGAAACCTTTCAGGGCGAGTGGACCAAAAGTGGCGACAAATATGTATGCAACAGTGACGGTACTTATACCTACAGCGGCCGCAGCGACGACATGCTCAAGGTCAGTGGTATTTATGTCTCGCCGTTTGAAGTCGAAGCCACGCTGGTGCAACACCCGGCAGTGCTGGAATCGGCCGTGATTGGCGTCGCCGACGAACAGGGCCTGACCAAGACCAAGGCTTTTGTGGTGCTCAAGGCGGGTCAATCGGCGAGTGAAGACGAACTCAAAGCCTTCGTCAAGGAACGCCTGGCGCCCTACAAATACCCGCGCCAAATCGTTTTTGTGGCGGAACTGCCCAAGACCGCCACCGGCAAAATCCAGCGCTTCAAGCTGCGTGATCTCGAGGCGGCAGTTCAGGACACGAAGCAGTGAGTTTTATAGAGGTCGATTGGGCCGGACGACCGATCCGCATCGAGTACCAGTGGCTGGCGCCGGAAAAATCGAGCGCTCCACTGCTCGTTTTTTTGCACGAAGGCCTGGGTTCAGTGGCCATGTGGAAAAATTTCCCCAAACAATTATGTGAACGCCTGGGCTGGCGTGGCCTGGTCTATTCGCGCCCCGGCTATGGCCGCTCGACACCGCGCGCTGCCAGCGAAATCTGGGACGTCGATTTCATGCACCGGCAAGCCTGGGAGGTACTGCCTGCCTTGCTCGCAGCACTCGGTGTCGATGGCACAAGGCAACCCCTCTGGCTGCTGGGCCACAGCGACGGCGCGTCAATTGCGTTGCTGTACGCGGCCCACTTTGCATCGCAAGTCGCTGGGCTCGTCTTGCTGGCACCGCATATCATGGTCGAAGACAAAACGGTGGCCAGCATCGAGCTGGCACGCCAGGCCTATTTGAATACCAACCTGCGCGCACGCCTGGCCAAGTACCATGATGACCCCGACTCGGCCTTTTGGGGCTGGAACCCGATCTGGCTCAACCCGCTCTTTCGCGCTTGGTCGATTGCGGCCGAGATCAAACCGATCCGTTGCCCGCTGCTGGCAGTACAGGGGCTTGATGACGAATATGGCAGCCTGAGGCAAATTGAGGATATCGCTGCCGCTCTGCCCCAAACCGAGCTGATCAAACTCAGCGCCTGCGGCCACAGTCCGCAGCGCGACCAACCCGAAGCGCTGATCGCGGCAGTGTGCGCTTTCGCGACACGCCATCACCCTGACTTCAAAGTACGGGTTTCTCCCTAATGCAAGTCACGCCTGAGTCGTTACGATCAGGGTGTTTGAGTATTAACTCCTTGAAAGAATATGCCATGAACACCCCCCAGCCCTCCCGTCGTCTTATTTTGTCCCGCAGCGCCGCCCTGATTGGTGCTGCCGCCAGTGGCGCGCTGCTACCGGCCCTGAGCCTGGCACAATCCAGCAAAGTGCGCGTCGGCCTGATGTTGCCCTACACCGGCACTTACGCTGCACTCGGCGTGGCGATTGAAAACGGTTTTCGTCTGGCCGTTGACGAACAGGGCGGCAAGCTCGGCGGCCGCGAGATTGAATGGTTCAAGGTCGACGACGAATCGGATCCGTCCAAGGCGGTTGAAAACGCCAACAAGCTGGTGCAGCGCGACAAGGTCGACGTGCTGATCGGCACCGTACACAGCGGTGTCGCCATGGGCATGCTCAAGGTCGCTCGCGAAAGCGGCACATTACTGATCATTCCCAACGCTGGCGTCAATGCCGCTACCGGTGCGCTTTGTGCGCCCAATATTTTCCGAACCTCGTTTACCAGCTGGCAGACCTCCTATCCGCTGGGTAAAGTGCTGGTGGATCGTGGCCACAAAAATGTCATCACCATCGCCTGGCAATACGCTTTTGGCGAAGAATCGGTGAGTGCCTTTACCGAAGGCTTGACCAAGGCTGGCGGCAAGGTCATCAAGGAGTTGTGGGTGCCGTTCCCCAACGTCGAGTTCCAGGCGCTGCTGACGCAGATCGCCGCGCTCAAGCCTGATGCGGTCTATGCCTTCTTCGCCGGCGCCGGTGCCGCCAAATTTGTCAAGGATTACGCTGCGGCCGGTCTGAAGGGCAAGATTCCCTTGTTTGGCTCGGGTTTTATCACCGACGGCGTGCTCGAAGCGCAGGGTGTAGCGGCCGAGGGACTGGAGACCACGCTGCACTATGGCGACGGCCTGGAGACCCCGCGCAACAACGCGTTCCGGCTGGCTTACGCCAAAGCATACAAGCTTCAGCCCGATGTTTATGCAGTACAGGGCTACGATGCGGGCTTGCTTTATGCCAATGGCATGAAAGCCGTCAAAGGCAACACTGCGAACAAGCCCGCACTGATTGCAGCCATGGAAAAGGTCAAGGTCGATAGCCCGCGCGGTGCCTGGACCCTATCGCGCGCGCACAATCCGGTGCAAAATATTTACCTGCGCAAAGTTGTTGGCAAGGAAAACAGGGTGACCGGCATTGCTGCCAAGGCGTTGGCCGATCCGGCACCTGGCTGCAAGATGTAAGTTTGCACAGCATCCTCAGCCGTCCGCCATCGCCCCCGGTGGCGGACGGCTCTTTCTTCGCTGCCGACACTCCTGGCGGGGTGTAGCACCATGGAATTTCTGATTCAATTACTCAATAGCATCCAGTACGGTTTGCTGCTGTTCTTGTTGGCCAGTGGCCTGACGCTGATTTTCGGCATCATGGGCGTTGTCAATCTGGCGCACGGCAGCTTTTACATGCTCGGTGCCTATCTGGGTTACGCACTAAGCGCACTGACGGGCAGCTTGACGCTGGCCATCATCGGCGGTACGGTGCTAGCGGTGGCTTTTGGCTGGATCCTCGAATGGCTGTTGTTCCGGCATTTCTACGAGCGTGACCACCTCGACCAGGTGTTGCTCACTTTCGGTCTGATTTATATTTTTGAAGAACTGCGCTCCATGCTTTGGGGCGACGATGTTCACAGTGTGCCGATTCCTGATTTGCTGAGCGCTTCGATTCCCCTGACCGACAACTTGTCCTACCCAGTCTATCGCTTGTTCATCTCGGGCGTATGCGTTGCGCTGGCGCTGGGCTTGTACTGGTTAATCGCCAAAACCCGGCTCGGCATGAAAATTCGCGCCGGCGCCTTCAACCGCGACATGACCGAAGCGCTGGGCGTCAATATCAAACTGATTCATGCCATCGTTTTTGCCATGGGCGTTGGACTGGCTGCGGTGGCCGGGATCATCGCGGCACCGATCGCCAGCGTCTATCCCAACATGGGCTCGCAGGTGCTGATCATGTGTTTTGTGGTGGTGGTCATCGGCGGTATCGGCTCAGTGCGAGGCGCGTTGATTGCGGCGCTGCTGGTCGGGCTGGTCGATACCTTCGGCAAGGTTTTATTGCCCTCGATGTCAGGCATGCTGGTCTATCTGCTGATGGCGGCGGTATTGCTGTACAAACCCGAAGGCTTGTTCAAACAATGAGCCAGACCAAAGCCAATATTGAAGTGCTGCCGCGCAGCGTGCAAGTGCTGCTGGTGCTGGGCCTGATTGCGCTGGCGGCTTTCCCCTGCGTTGGCACCGATTTCTACCTCCAAACGGTCACACGCATGATGATCATGGCCATTTTTGCCATGAGTCTGGATCTGTTGCAAGGCGTCACCGGACTCGTGTCGCTGGGTCACGCTGCTTACTTTGGGCTGGCCGGCTATGCACTGGCTTTTTTGATGCCTGCCAATGAGACAGCCTCTTTGTGGTTGACCTTGCCACTGGCCGTGCTGGCAGCGGCACTGGCTGCCTTGGTGATCGGCTTTTTTGTGGTCCGTACGCACGGCATTTACTTCATCATGGTCACCATGGCGTTTGCCCAGATGGTGTTTTATCTGTTTTTTGACAACCATGCGCTGGGCGGCTCCGACGGCCTGTATGTCAACTTCAAGCCCAGTGCGACGCTATTGGGACTGACCTTGTTCGACCTGGACAACAAGACCACTTTCTACTACTTCACCTTGAGCGCACTGCTGTTGGTCTATGCATTTCTGCGACGCTTGCTTTGGAGCCCGTTTGGCCGTGCCCTGGCGGGCATCCGCATCAACGAGCACCGCATGCGCGCGATGGGTTTTTCCACCTTTAGCTACAAACTTAGCGCCTTCACCCTGGCGGGTGCGCTGGCCGGATTGGCCGGATTTCTGTGGGGCGCACAAACCGGTTACATCAATCCGGAGCTGATGGGTTTTCACATGAGCGCGCACGCAGTCATGATGGTCATTCTGGGCGGCATGGGCAACTTTGCCGGTGCCATTGTGGGCGCTTTCACCTTTGAATATGTGCTCGATGTATTCAAGGATTTGCCGCAAATCGGTTCAATCAATCTGGGCAAACATTGGCAGCTTTGGATCGGCCTCTTCATTGTGCTGGTGGTGCTGTTTGCACCACGCGGCCTGCTGGGTTTGACCCAACGTTCAGGTCAACACGGGGCTGAGCACGATGTTTGAAGTACTGCTATCAGCACGGCAGTTAACCAAGCGATTCGGTGGCCTGGCCGCTGTCAATAAGGTCTCCCTCGATCTCTGGCGTGACCGTATCCACGCGGTGATCGGCCCCAACGGTGCTGGCAAATCAACCCTGACCAACCTGCTCTCGGGCGATTTGCCACCCAGCTCGGGCCAGCTCACCCTGTGCGATATCGACATCACTGGCTGGCCAGCCGAGCGGATCTCGCGCCAGGGTCTGGGCCGCAGTTACCAGAAGACCAACATATTTCTGCCTTTCACCGTTGCAGACAACATTCAACTGGCGGCTTTGTCGCGCGACCCTCAGCAACCCTGGAATCCGCTGCGCTGGCTGCAAAAAGCCACCCAGTCAAGCGCAGCCAATGCACGCGCCGCCAGGGCGCTTGAGCTTTCCGGTTTGAAGGATCGACGTTTTCTGGCGGCAGCAGCGCTGAGCCACGGCGAACAGCGTCAGCTTGAGATTGCCATGACGCTGGCAACCGTTCCCGACGTGCTGTTGCTCGATGAACCGCTCGCCGGAATGGGCGCAGCCGAGGCGCAGCGCATGATCGAACTCCTGCTTCAACTCAAAAAAGACCATGCCATGCTGCTGGTCGAGCACGACATGGACGCCGTTTTTGCGTTGGCCGACCATTTGACGGTGATGGTCAACGGTCAGGTCATTGCCAGCGACACACCCGCCGCCATCAGAGCCAACCCGCACGTGCAATCGGCCTACCTGGGCGAAGAGACAACATGACCGACCTGCTGATCAAGGCCCACGCCCTCAACACTTACTACGGTGCCAGCCACATCCTGCGTGACCTTGACTTCACCCTGGCGCGTGGTGAAACCATCGGCCTGATGGGACGCAATGGCATGGGCAAAAGCACCCTGCTCAAAAGCCTCATGGGCCTGGTCAAGCCGCGCAGCGGCAGCATTGAAATCATGGGTCAGACCATGCAGGGGCGTGCTCCTTTCGAGATTGCCCAACGAGGCGTTGCCTACGTGCCGGAGGGACGCGGCATCTTTGGCAACTTGAGCGTCGTCGAAAATCTGACCATGGCAGCGCGACCCGGTTGCCATGGCCAACTCGACTGGACGTTGGAGCGCGTGCTCGATACTTTTCCACGCCTCAAAGAGCGCCTTCATCATGGCGGCTGGGAACTCTCTGGCGGCGAGCAACAAATGCTCAGCATTGGACGGGCTTTGTTGACTAACCCGGAGGTTCTCATTCTGGACGAAGCAACCGAAGGTCTGGCACCTTTGATTGCCCGTGATATCTGGCGCATCTGCACCCTCGTGCGCGCCAGCGGCATCAGCAGCGTGATCGTCGATAAAAACTGGCAGCACGTAACCGCTATCACCAACCGCAATGTCATTCTGGTCAAAGGCAAAGTAGTGTTTGACGGCAGCTCCGAGCAACTGCGCGCCAACCCCGAGTTGCTGGAACAGCATTTGGGCATCTGAAGCTGCGAGCAGCCCGTTATGTTTTGGAATCGTCGGCTGCACATCAAGACCACCGTTTCGAGCAAAGTTTGATCTAGATCAGTGATATTGACTGTGATTTTAAAAAATATTCAAATAATGTTGCAATCCAGTACCGCTATGCAATAATAGCACTTAATGAAAGTTGCGAACCGACGCGATAGCACCCCAAAACCAAATGCAATTACCAACATCACAGGAGACGAATCCATGAGCCTCAACGCCTACCGCTGGCAGATGAACCAACCCGGCGCGCCGTTCGAACGCGTTGCCTTTGTGGCCGATCCGGGCCCCGATGAAGTCGTGGTGGCAGTTGCCGGTTGCGGCGTTTGTCACACTGATCTTGGCTACTACTACGACGGTGTGCGCACCAATTCGGCCATGCCGCTCACACTGGGCCACGAAATCAGCGGCCATGTGGTCGCCGCTGGAGCCAGCGCTCAGAGCTGGCTCGGCAAGGCGGTGATCGTGCCGGCGGTGCTGCCCTGCGGGGAATGTGATTTGTGCAAGCGCGGACTGGAACCGATCTGTCGCTCGCAAAAAATGCCGGGCAACGACATCCAGGGCGGTTTTGCCTCGCACATCGTGGTGCCCGGACGCGGCCTGTGCGAAGTCGATGAAACCCGCCTTGCCAGCGCGGGTCTGAGTCTGGCGCAAGTTTCCATTGTGGCCGATGCCCTCACCACGCCGTATCAGGCCGTGCGCCGAGCCGGTGTCACGCCTGGCAGTTTGGCCATTGTGATCGGTGCAGGTGGCGTCGGCGGTTACTGCGTGCAAGTGGCCCACGCCTTTGGCGCCCAGGTGGTGGCCATTGACGTTGATGACGAAAAACTCGCCAGCATTGCCCAACACGGCGCGGCGCTCACCCTCAATGCCCGCAATTTTGACGCCAAGGCACTCAAGGCCGCCATCAACGACTTTGCCAAACAAAATGGTTTGCGCCGCACCGAGTGGCAGATTTTTGAATGTTCTGGCAGCGCTGCCGGGCAGCTCTCGGCCTTTGGCCTGCTGGTGCATGGCGCCACCTTGTCGGTGGTGGGTTTCACCATGGACAAAGTCGAAGTGCGCCTCTCCAATCTGATGGCATTTGACGCCCGTGCGCTGGGCAACTGGGGTTGCCCGCCCGAGTACTACCCGGCGGCTCTGGAACTGGTGCTTAGTGGCAAGGTGGCCATTGCCCCGTTTGTCGAGCAGCATCCCCTTGACAGCATCAACGAAATATTCCCCGCTGTGCATAGTCACGACATCAAGAGACGAGTCGTGCTGAGCCCCGCCGCCTAGACCCAAATTGTCCAAACCAGGAGCCCCTATGACTGCCACTACCCACGAATTCAAGAACCACGATCTGGTCAATGATATTTCCAAGCCCGGCGTGCTTTTTGAAAAACGCCCGGCCCATCTGCCCGATGGTACGGTTGTACCAGGCTTGTTCAACGCCTGGATCACGCTGAACAACCCGAGCCAATACAACTCCTACACCACCGACATGGTCAAGGGCGTGATTCTGGCCCTGCGCGCTGCCTCCAACGCACGCGATGTCAATTGTGTGGTCTTCACCGGTGCCGGGGACAAAGCTTTTTGCACCGGCGGCAACACCAAGGAATATGCCGAGTACTACTCTGGCCAACCTCAGGAATACCGCCAGTACATGCGCTTGTTCAACGACATGGTGAGCGCCATTCTGGTGTGCGACAAACCCGTCATCTGCCGCGTCAACGGCATGCGCATCGGCGGTGGCCAGGAAATCGGCATGGCCTGCGACTTTTCGGTGGCTCAGGATCTGGCCCGCTTTGGCCAGGCTGGCCCCAAGCATGGCTCAGCACCGATCGGTGGCGCAACCGACTTCCTGCCCCTCATGGCGGGTGCCGAGCGCGCCATGGCCGCCTGCGTTTTATGTGAACCGTTCTCAGCGCACAAGGCCAACTGGATGGGCATCCTCACCAGTTTGGTGCCCGCACTCAAGGTCGATGGCAAGTTTGTTGCCAACCCGCTGGTTCACACGCAGGAGATGGTGGACGAATACGGCTGCTTTGCCTATGGCGAGCCCAAGACGGGCGACGCACTCAAAGCCGCCAAAGCGCTCATGGCGCGCGGCACGGTCGATCTCTCGCTGCTTGACGCCAAGGTTGAAGAGCTGTGCGCCAAGATGCTGCTGACCTTCCCTGACTGCACCACCAAAACAGTTGAAGAGTTGCGCAAACCCAAGCTGCAGGCCTGGAACAACAACAAGGAAAATTCACGCGCCTGGCTGGCCTTGAACATGATGACCGAAGCGCGCGCCGGGTTTATCGCCTTCAACGAAGGCACTAAAGAAAACCGCGAAGCCGACTTTGTGCTGTTGCGCCAGAAGCTCGCCGCCGGTGAGAGCTGGATCGGGCCACTGCACGATTCGATTCAACCGCGCAACAAGGGCAAAGCATGACAGACACCGCGCCCCTCAAAGTCTGGCTGGAGCGCGACGGCGCACTGTTGCGCCTGCGCCTGGCACGACCCAAGGCGAACATCGTCGATGCGGCGATGATTGCGGCGCTGCAAAGCGCTTTCGACATACACCGCACGGCTCACGGCTTGCGCGGCGTGTTGCTCGACGCCGAAGGCTCTCATTTCAGTTTTGGTGCCAGCGTGGAAGAACACGTGGCTGAGCGTTGCGCCGCCATGTTGAAAGCACTGCACGCGCTGATCATCACCATGGTCGAGTTCCCGGTGCCGATTCTGACTGTCGTGCGCGGTCAATGCCTGGGTGGTGGGCTCGAAGTCGCGCTGGCGGGTGGCCCCATTTTTGCCGCACCTGATGCCAAGCTCGGCCAGCCCGAAATGATGCTGGGTGTTTTTGCCCCGGCCGCCTCCGCCCTGCTGCCCTACCGGGTCAACCAGCCCAATGCCGAAGACCTGTTGTTCTCGGGGCGTTCCGTCAGCGGCAGCGAAGCCCATGCCATGGGTTTGGTGCACAACGTGGCGGACGACCCCGAAGCTGTCGCGCTGACCTATTTTGATACTCATCTGGCAGCCAAAAGCGCCGCCGCGCTGGCGTGCGCACTGGCGGCTGCACGCGGCTCGCTGATTCGCGACCTGCGCGCACGCTTGACTGAGCTTGAAACCCTGTATCTCGATCGTCTCATGAAGACACACGACGCCAACGAGGGCTTGGCGGCTTTTCTTGCGCGACGTTCACCCCAATGGCAGCACGCATGATTGCGACGCGCAGTCATACGCAAGATTTATGGATAGAAACACTGTCTGAGAGAGGACCAGAAAAATGCGTTATGGAGAAATAGGGTTTAACCTGGAAGTGGATCTCACGCGCGGCAGCATCGACCGGGTAGAGACCGACCCGAACGACACCAGGCTGTACATGGGAGGCCTGGGCACCAATGCCAAGATCATGTGGGACCGGGTCCCGGCGGAGACCGAAGCTTTCTCCCCCGACAACCTGCTGATCTTCAGCAGCGGCCTGCTGTGTGGCACTGCGGCGCCGGGCAGCAATCGAACCATCGTCTCGACCATATCGCCGCAAACGAAGCTGATGGCCTACTCGATGATGGGCGGCTTCTTTGCGCCGGAGCTTAAGTATGCCGGCTACGACAAGATCATCCTCAGCGGCAAGTCTGAAGAACTGGTCTATCTGTGGATCAACAACGGCAAGGTCGAACTCCGTGATGCGTCGCACCTCAAGGGCTTGGGCGCGACCGAGACGTCGGAGGCCATCCGCAAGGAACTCGATGATCCGGACATCCAGGTGGCAGCCATCGGCCTGGCCGGCGAGAACCGCGTCTTCTTCGCCTCGATCGAGCAGGGCCGCTCCAGCGCCAGTCGCGGCGGCATCGGTGCCGTGATGGGCGACAAGGGCCTGAAGGCGGTCGCCGTGCGCGGCACCAAGGACATCAACGTCGCCGACCCGGTCAAGTACATGGAACTGTGCGACAGCGTCCTCAAGTACATCAAGTTTCGCGGCGATCATCCGATCCAAGGCGTGCCGCCGATTCTGCAGGGCCTGGGCTCGCCGCAGGAAATGGCCATCGTCGATGAGGAATGGCACACCACCAATTTCACTTGGGGTAATTCGCGCACCCGGCGCAAGGATTTCTGGACGCATGAAATCGAGGAGAAGTGGAAGCAAACCCAGGAAAACGTGCGCACCCGTCTGATCAGTTGCCACAACTGTCCGATGAAGTGCGGCGCCACCATTTCGGTGCCGGGCCTGCCGACCTACATGATGAAGTGCTATTCGAAGCTGACCTACACGATGGCGGCTTTCTCGGACCTGGACTTCGGTTTCAAGATCGCGCAAAAGGCCACCGAGTATGGCGTCGACGGTTTCTCCGCACCGCAGGCGATGGCTTTCGGCCTCGAACTGCTGGAAGCCGGCATCCTGACCAAGGAAGACTTCCCCGGTATGCCCGACGACAACGAGGGGCGCTTTTACTACCTGCTGGAAAAGATGGTGCGTCGCGAAGGCATCGGCGACTACCTGGCCGACGGCACCTACTGGGCGGCGCGACGCATCGGCAAGGGTGCGGAAAAGTACGATCACAACACCATCAAGAAGCACGAGCAGTTGCCGCTCAAGCTGGGCATGCTCAATCCAGTCTATTACCTGATGTATTCGACCGGCGAGAAGATCAACATCACGCAGATTGAAGGCCAGTTCCCGCAGGAGCCTGCTCCCACCCGCGAGTTGCGCGAAGAGTTCGTCAAGGACTGGTTCCAGGTTCCCGACGAGAAGTTCAAGAAGTATTACGTCGATTGGGAACCGCGCGGGGAAATGTCCAATCCCTACTACCCGACGGTCGAGGCCAGTTGCGACATCGTCGACTGGATGGAGAAGATGCACTATATCGACGACGCACTGGGCATGTGTGCCGGGCTGTCATCGTTCCCGCTCAAGCCGCCCTACCACATCCACAACTATCCGGAGTTTGTCACCGCCGCCACCGGCATCAAGATGACCAAGGATGATGTGTGGAAGTCGGCGACGCGTACCCGCACCCTGATGCGCGCACTCAATGTGCGCCGCGGCCTGCGCCGTGCCGACGACAAGCCGCCCGAAGACCACTGGAGAAAGCGTTTCCCCGATCTGGAGAAGCAGCTGCTAGACCAGTACTACAAGCTCAAGGGCTTTAACGAGCATGGCATTCCGACCAAGGAATCCCTGCACGAGCTTGAGATGGATTACGTCGCCGAGGAATTCGAGCTGAAAGGAATTTACAGCAATGGCTAAGGTCAAGAAAATCGTCAAGTCCATCACCATCGATGCCGACAAGTGCAACGGCTGCAAGGCCTGCGAGGTGATCTGCTCTGCCTGGCACGCGACGCCGCGCTACAGCAGCAACAATGCAGCGCGCTCGCGCATCCGCATCGTGCGCCTGCCGCTGCGCGACATCTACCTGCCGGTCTATGCTGGCGAGTACACCGAGGCGGAATGCACTGGTCGCGCCAAATACATCATCGACGGCAAGGAATACAACGAATGCGATTTCTGTCGCGCGTCGTGCCCGTCGCGCGACCTATTCAAGGAGCCTGATTCGGGCCTACCGCTCAAATGCGACATGTGCGAAGAGACCCCCGCATTGGCTCAGCCCAAGTGCGTCGAATGGTGTCATGCGGAGGCCCTGATCTATGTCGAGCACGAAGAGGAAGTCGAGGAAGATCAGCCCAAGCTCGGCGATGTCGAGATCGGCATCGGCGCGATGATCGACAAACACGGATTGCAGCAGGTGCTGGACACACTGACCAGAATGGCGAAGGCCTAAGGTATGGAAACCGTAGTCCCCCAAAAGGAAATCATCGATGCCATCAAGTTAGCTGGCGGCGATGCTTTCAAATCCTGTTATCAGTGCGGCATGTGCGACACCGTCTGCCCATGGAACAGGGTTTCCAAATTCAGCATGCGCAAGCTCGTGCGCGAGGCGACCTTCGGCCTGACCGAGATCGACAGCGAGGACATCTGGCGTTGCACGACTTGCGGCAAGTGCCCGCAGATCTGCCCGCGCGACGTCAAGCAAATCGAGTCGGGCGTTGCGCTGCGCCGCGTCGCCACTGAGTATGACGTCTTCGCCGGCGGTGCCTCACCGATCCCGGGTGTTGCCGCCAGCCTCAGAGCCGAGGGCAATCCATTCGGCGAAGCGCGCTCCAAGCGGGCCGACTGGGCGAATGGGTTGGGTGTCAAGCGTTTCGAGGAGGGCATGGAGGTCATGTACTCTCCGGGCTGCTACCTTTCGTACGATCCGCGCGGCAAGAAGATCGCCAAGGCCACGGTCGAGATACTACAAGCGGCGGGCGTTAACTTTGGCATCCTCGGCACCGACGAGAGCTGCTGCGGCGAGAGCATCCGCAAGACCGGCGATGAGAAATTATTTCGCACACTGGCCCGGCAGAACATTGCTCAACTGGTCGGCAACGGTGTCAAGAAGATCCTGGTTTCGTCGCCGCACTGCTATCACAGCTTCAAGAACGAGTACCCCGAGTTCATGGTGCACTTCGAGGTCGTTCACATCACCGAATTCATCCATCAGCTGATCAATGAGGGCCGCTTGAAGCTGACCAAGGAAGTTGCGAAGAACGTCACCTATCACGACCCCTGCTATCTCGGCCGCCACAACGGCATCTTCGAGCAGCCGCGAGAAGCACTAAGGAGCGTGCCGGGGCTGCAATTGACGGAGATGCCCGAGAACCGCAAAAACAGCTTCTGCTGCGGCGGCGGCGGCGGGCGCATCTGGATGGAAACGCCCAAAGGCGAGCGCTTTTCCGACTTGCGCCTGGAGCAGGCAGCCGGTACCGGCGCGCAGGTCCTGGTGACGTCCTGTCCGTACTGCATCACCAATTTCGAAGACAGCCGCTTGGGCCGTGCGGACGGCGGCGCCTCAATCGAGATCAAGGACATCACCGAAATCATCCGCGAAGCAATTTAGGCGAGGACATACAAAGTGGAATTCGGACTCTTACAGCAGCAGTGGAACACGCAGAACGCGCTTCGCCCGGCGGATGACAACATGGGCGACGTCATGGTTATCGGTGGCGGCATCAGCGGCATCCAGTCCGCGCTCGACCTGTCAACGGATGGTTATAAAGTCTATTTGGTGGAGAAGTCGCCGACCATCGGCGGCAAGATGTCGCAGCTCGACAAGACCTTCCCCACCAATGACTGCTCGATGTGCATCGAGTCGCCGAAGTTTATCGAAACCGACCGGGCGCCCAACATCCAGTTGCTGACCTATACCGACGTCGATAGCGTCGAAGGCCAGCCTGGTGACTTCACCGTCACGCTGTTGAAAAAACCGCGCTACGTCAACGCCGACAAATGCACGGGATGCACCGCCTGCGTTGAGCGCTGCCCGGTCAAAATCCCCGATCCGTTCAATCAGGATCTGTCGTTGAACAAGGCGGTGCACATCTACTTTGCGCAAGCCGTGCCGCTGGTCACTTACATCGACGACAGCTGCCTGTTCCTGAAGGACAAGACCTGCAATATCTGCCAGGCCGTTTGCGAAAACGATGCTATCGACTTCGGTCAGAAGGCAGAAAAAATCAAGGTTAAGGTCGGCGCCATCATCCTGTCGCCCGGCTACGAAACCTTCAACCCCTTGCCACGCAACGATTACGGCTACGGCCTGTTCAAGAACGTCGTCACCAGCATGGACTTCGAGCGCCTGCTGTGCTCTACCGGTCCGCACGAGGGGCAGATCCTGCGTCCCTCGGACAAGAAACATCCGCACAAGATCGCCTGGATTCACTGTGTTGGTTCGCGCCAGGTTAACCCGACCGGTGCCAATAGCTATTGCTCGGCGGTGTGCTGCTCTTACACGCAAAAGCAGGTGATCCTGGCCAAGGACCACCTGCCCGACATGCATGCCACGATCTTCCATAACGATATCCGCTCCTACGGCAAGGACTTCGAGCGCTTCTACCAACGCGCACAAAACTTGCCCGATGTGCAATTCGTGCGCAGCTACGTGTCGGTCGGCAGCGAAGACCCGGTAACCGGGGATGTTTCGATCCGCTACACCACGCCGGACGGGGTGGTCGAAGAGTTCTTCGAACTGGTGGTGCTCTCGGTCGGCCTGGCCCCGCCCAAGGATGCCCAGCGCTTTTCCAAAGTCTTTGGCATCGAGCTCAACCAGCACGGCTTCTGCAAGGTCGAGCCTTTCAACCCGCTACAAACCAGCCGTGCGGGCATTTTCACCAGCGGTGCTTTCCAGGGGCCGATGGACATTCCCGAGTCGGTGATGGGGGCCAGCGGTGCCGGTGCCCAGGCCGCCAACCTGCTCAAGTCACGTCGCGGTCAGCTCTCGACGGACCGGGTCTATCCGAAGGAAATGGATGTCTCGCAAGAGGAAGCCAAGATCGGTGTCTTCGTCTGCCGCTGCGGCGCCAACATCGGCAGCGTAGTCGATGTGCCAAGTGTCGCAGAATACGCCATGGGCCTGCCGGGCGTAGTGCACGTCGAAGATTCTCTGTTTGCCTGCGCCACCAATACTGCCCAGGCGATCTCCGACACCATCCGCGACAAGGGCTTGAACCGGGTGGTGATCGCCGCTTGCACGCCGCGCACGCTCGAGCCTCTGTTTCGCGACACCTTGCGCGAAGCTGGCGTGAACCAGTACTACATCGACATGGCCAACATCCGCGAGCACTGCTCCTGGGTGCACTCCAAGGAGAAGGAAGCCGCTACGGCGAAGTCCAAGGATCTGGTTCGCATGTCAGTGGCACGGGTCAGCATACTCGAACCACTCGAAGAGTTTTCGCTGCCGGTGGACAAGACCGCGCTGGTGATCGGCGGCGGTGTCGCCGGCATGACCAGCGCCCACACCTTGGCCGAGCAGGGCTATGAGACCTACTTGATCGAGAAAGCCTCGGATTTGGGCGGCGTTGCCAACCGCCTGCACTACACGCTCGAAGGAATGGACGTTCAGGCCTTCCTTAAGGACCTCAAGAAAAAGGTTTATCGGCACCCGAAGATCCACGCCATCATGGATGCCACGATAACGCATGTAGATGGCTATGTTGGCAATTTCACGACCACGGTCAAGTCCAAGAGCCGGGTGCGCACCATCAAACACGGTGCCGCCATCATCGCCACCGGTGCCGCCGAGTATCAGCCAACCGAGTATCTGTACGGCCAGAGCGACAAAGTGATGACGCTGCTGGAGATGGAAGGCAAGCTCGCGAAGCAGGAAGAAAAACTGCTGGCGGCGCAGAGCGTGGTGATGATCCAATGCGTCGGCTGCCGCAACACGGATCGCAACTACTGCGCCCGTGTCTGCTGTAGCGGAACCATGAAGAACGCTTTGAAAATGAAAGCGCTCAAGCCGGAAGTCGAAATCTATGTGCTGTTCCGCGATATCCGCACTTACGGTTTCCGCGAGGATTACTACCGTGAGGCATCGAACCAGAACGTCAAGTTCATCCGCTTCGAGGCCGACGACAAACCGCAACTGGAAACCATCGAACAAGGCGGGCGCAGCTTCATCCGCGTCACAGCATTTGATCCAATTCTGGACAAAAAGCTCGAGCTCGATGCCGATGCCATCATTCTGGCCGCGGCCGTGATCCCTGCTGCCGGTTCCGCCGAGCTGGCACGCATGTTCAAGGTGCCGCTGAGCCCGGACGGATTCTTCCAGGAAGCCCACGTCAAGCTGCGGCCGGTGGACTTTGCGGCGGAAGGCGTTTACCTGTGCGGCACCGCGCAGTATCCCAAGCACCTGTCGGAGACCATCACTCAGGCTTACGGTGCAGCGGGACGAGCTCTGACCCTGCTGTCAAACGACACGGTGGTGGCCTCGGGCGCGGTGTGCGCTGTATCCGCCAGGGACTGCGTCTCCTGCGGCGCCTGCATCTCGGTTTGTACTTATGGTGCTATCTCGTTCGAGGATACGCCGCGCGGCAAGAAGGCCGTGGTCAATTCGGTGCTGTGCAAAGGCGACGGCCTGTGCGTCGCCAAGTGTCCGACCGCAGCCATCAGCCTTTCACACTTCACGGACGACGAAGTGTTCGTCCAGATTGATGCCGCGCTGTCGGAAATTTGACAATACCAACCTAGAGTATCAAGAATGGCTTCCCCATCCGAATTCAAACCGACCATCGTCGGCTTTCTCTGCAACTGGTGCTGCTATGGCGGTGCCGATCTGGCAGGCGTCTCTCGCTTCCAATATCCGCCGTATCTGCGCGTGATCCGCCTGATGTGCTCGGGCCGGGTCGATCTGGAGTTCATCTTGCGCGCCTTTGCCAAGAAGGCCGACGCCGTGTTTATCGGCGGCTGCCATCTGGGCGACTGTCACTACAACCCCGAAGGCAATTACGACGCCCTGGGCAACAGCTTCGTCGCCAAGCGCATCCTGGAGAACATCGGCATCAATCCAGACCGGCTGCGCCTGGAATGGGTCTCCGCCGGCGAAGGCATACGCTTTTCCGAAATTATGATCGAGTTCGGTGCCAAGATCAAAGCCCTCGGCCCCTTCGGCTCAAGCGAAGGCCGTGACACGGATGACCTAGTGGCTGGCCTGGACGCGGCCACGCAGCTGGTGCCGTACTTCAAGCTGGTCGAGCGCGAACGCTTTCGTGTCACCAAGCGGACCGAAGCCGGTTACAAGGAATTCTTCGCCAGGCCCGACTATGAGCCGCTGTTCAAGGAGTTGGTCCTGGACAAGCTGACCATGAGCCGCATCATGGGCGCACTGCGCAGCGGGGTGTTGACGACCGAGACTATCTCGCAGAAGCTCGGCGTCAATGGCTTGGAAGTCGCACGGCACCTGCATCTGCTATCGCAGCAGGGCATTGTCCGCATGGACGCCGACCAGGTTCAGGTCGCCGTAGCCGCCTAAGGCGCAGAACCCACAAACAAACAGAGGTCCAACGATACTATGAGCGAAGAAAAAGTCAGCGCCATCATCGAGAAATACCGGGGCCAGCCGAGCTCGCTGATCCATGCGCTGGTGGAAATCCAGCACGCAAACCACTGGCTACCCAGGGAAGTGATGCACCAGGTGGCCGACGCACTGCAGGTGCCGTTCGCCCAGGTGATGCAAATCGCCAGCTTCTACAAGACCTTCAGCCTGACGCCGAAGGGGCGCCACGAGGTGCATGTGTGCACCGGCATGACCTGCCACCTGCGCGGCGCGGCCAAACTGCAGGCCAAGGTCGAGGAGCTCACCAGCCTGCAAGACGGGCAGACCGACGCCGACGCCAAATTCACCTTTGCAACCGGCGCCTGTTTGGGCAGTTGCAGCATAGCACCCGAGCTGATCGTCGATGGCAAACACTATGGCCGGATGACGCCGGAAAAAGTCGAAGACATCCTGAAACAATACGAATGAGTCATCCAATGCCAAAGTTTCAATCAGCCGCTGAGCTGGAAAAATTCAGGGCAGAAATCCTGGCCAAACGGGACCCTGCCAAACCCTGCATCGCAGTCTGCGCCGGCGCGGCGTGCGACGGCCTGGACTCGGCGGCGGTGGCAGCCGCCTTCGTCGCCGCAGTCGCCACGCTCGGTGACAAAATCGAAGTCAAAACCACCGGTTGCCACGGCTACTGCGAGAAGGGGCCGAACGTTGTGGTCACTCCTGGCGACATCTGCTACTTTGAAGTCAGCCCGGCCGACGTGAGCGAGATCATCGCCGCCACGCTCAAAGGCGAGGTGGTCGAGCGTCTGGTGTACCACGACCCGAACACCGGCGCCAAGGCGGTGCACATGAACGAAGTGCCGTTCTACAAGCACCAGACCCGCCTTTTGATCGGCGACAACCCGAAGATAGACCCGATGAAGATCGACGACTATCTGGCAGTTGGTGGCTATGCGGCGCTGGTGAAGGCTTTGAGCGAGATGAGTCCGGATCAAGTCCTGGACGAAGTGAAGAAAGCCAACCTGCGCGGCCGCGGCGGCGGTGGTTTTCCGGCGGGCTCGAAATGGGAGACCACCAAAAATGCGCCGGAAAAGATCAAGTACGTGATCGTCAATGGCCACGAAGGCGAGTCCGCTGCCTTCATGGACCGGGCTATGCTCACCGGCAACCCACACAAGATCCTTGAAGGCTTGATCATCGGTGCCTACGCCATCGGCGCGCAAAAGGGCTTCATGTACACCCGCCACGATATGCCGCTGCTGGAAAAGCACGTCAGGAATGCGCTGGCCCAGGCGGCGGAATATGGCCTGCTGGGTAAAAACATCCTCGGCACCGGCTTCGACTTCGAATGCGAACTGCACTTCGACGTCGGCATCTTCGTCTCGGGTGAGTCCAGCGCGTTGATGCGCTCGATCGAGGGCAACGCGCCCGAGCCGCGGCCGAAGTACATCCGCACCTCGGTGTCGGGCATCTGGGACAAGCCGAGCAACCTCAATAACGTCGAGACCTGGGCCAACGTGCCGCAGATCATAGAGAAGGGTGCCGACTGGTTCACCAGCATCGGCACGGAAAAGAGCAAGGGCACCAAGCTGATTTCGCTGTCGGGTCATGTGGTGAATAGCGGCATCGTGGAAGTACCCATGGGCACACCGCTGCGCACCCTGGTGTTCGACATCGGCGGCGGCGTGCGCGACGGCAAGACGCTCAAGGCCATCCACTTCGGTGGCGCCATGGGCGGCTCCATTCCCGCCGACCTGATCGACGCACCGCTGGACTTCGACGGCATGTCCAAGCTGGGCGCGCCGATTGGCGCTGGCGGCCTGCTGCTGATGGACGAAGACACCGACATGGTCGAAGTGGCGCGCTACCTGATGGATTTCCTGACCAAAGAATCCTGCGGCAAGTGTGTGCCCTGCCGCGAAGGCATGGCGCAGATGCTGCAGATTCTGAGCGCTCTCGCCAAAGGTGAGGGCAAGCCCGGCGACCTGGAGCGGCTACAGGACCTGGTCGAGGTGACGGGAGTGGCCAGCCTGTGCGCGCTGGGCAAAACCTCGGGTGACCCGCTCAAAAGCATGTTCCGTTATTTCAAGCCAGAGTATGAAGCGCGCATTGCCGCGGGAGCGAAACGAAATGACTGAAATCAATCTGACAATCGATGGCAAGCAGGTCAAGGCCGAAGCTGGCATGACTGTGCTGGATGTGGCGCGCAGGGAAGACATCTACATACCGACCTTGTGCCATCACGAAAAGCTTGAGGCCTTCGGCGGCTGCCGCCTGTGTATGGTGGAGGTGGAATCGCGCGGCTGGACCAGCTACGTCGTGTCGTGCCTCTATCCGGTGGCCAAAGACATCGTCGTGCGCACCCGCTCAGACAAGGTGGACAAGATCCGCAAGGTGCTGGTCGAGGAGCTGATGGCCCACGCGCCGGACGCCCCCGAACTGGTAAATTTGGCCCGGGAGTACGGTGCCGACCGCGATCGTTTTAAAAAAGAGGCGTCGTTCTGCGTGCTGTGCGGACTGTGCGTGCGCTATTGCGACGAAGTGAAGAAAAAGAACGCAGTCAGCTTCTTCGACAACGGCGCGGTGCGCCAGATCAAGTTCGTTGCGGAAATCGCCAAAAATGAATGCTGGGACTGCCAGGAATGCTTTGCGATTTGCCCGACGTCCTATGCGCAGGCCGCTTACCTGCTGACCGAAGCGCTGGCATTCCCCGGCCAGCGCAAGACCGCAAAGCGCGCAGCCAAGGCAACTGCCAAACCCAGGGTGATTATTCCCATCACGGCGGTACCGATGACGGCCTAAAGTAGCCGCTAATTCCGCCGATATTCCACCGCTTGTGGATCCATGACTTTTCATGGGTCCAATTTTGAGACTGGATCGCCTGCGTTACGGAGACCAGTTGCAAGTGAGCTATTGAGTTTTGTTCACTTGGTTGGACTTTGCGATCTTTTAACTTGGGCGGGTACGACGCTGAATACCTGATTGTCAGTTTCTGAGGTAGTTGGGCAGACTCAGAATATTGCCTGGCCGCATCTTCCAGACACTGGGCGTTTTCTTCAAGTTCCAAACCGTTGGGCAATGCGTTCGGCCGAAATCGCCATTAGCGATTATTCGCGCATCGCTAACCGATTATTCGAACTTCGACATACACTGCAAAACTTTCAGTTCAAACAGAAATAAAAGATGTCCGTATCGAACAAAACCGTCCTCGTAGGCGTGGCGTCAGCCGCTTTTCTGGGCCCTTTCTCGCAAACCGTGTACGCGCCCAGCCTACCTGAGCTGGGCACCTTTTTTCAGGTGAACACCGTCATGGTCAACCTGACCATTTCATTGTTTACTGCCATTCTGGCGTTAAGCAATTTTGTCGTCGGACCGATGGCGGACCGCTGGGGTCGGCGTGCAATCCTGCTGCCTGGGCTGATCGTCTTTTCGCTCGGTTCATTGCTTTGCCTGTTTGCCGCGTCGTACTGGGTTTTCCTGGCCGGGCGCGTTGTGCAGGCGATGGGGATCAGTACCGCGCTGCTGGTTGCGCCGACCGTGATCGGCGACATCTATCCGCCGCAGGAGCGCCCTGCGGCGATGGGCGTGTTTCAGACTGTGACGTTCCTGGGTCCGGTATTCGGGCCGGTGGTAGGCGGCCTGATCGCCGCCTATCTGCATTGGCAATGGGCGTTTGCGTTGCTCGCCGCGGCCGGAATCGCCGCCTGGCTCTACAACCGCAGCCGACTGGCCGAAACACTGCCGCAAGGCGTAGTACCAGTGCGGATCACGCTGCAGACCTTTCGGCGGATACTGGCCAACCGCTCGGCCTTCTCGATCATCGTGCTCGGCTTCAGCCAGTTTTTCGGCTATTACGTTTTCCTGGTATTCCTGCCGACGCTGCTGACCGCCTTGTTTTCGCAATCGGCACCGTCCGAAGGCTTTTTCTTCGTGCCACTGACGGCCGGCATCCTGGCAGGCATTAGCCTCGGCGGTCGCTGGCAAAAACACTGGAGTCGGGCCAGGATAGTCGGCGCCAGCTCGTTCGGGATCGGCCTGAATGTGCTGCTGTTCTGGCTGGCACTGTCGGCCAACCTGATGGCTATTCCATTGCTGCTGGCGTTCCTGCTGGTGTACGGCCTGTTGCTCGGTTGCAGCCTGCCGGTGCAGTCGACCATCCTGGTTAACCTGTTCCAGCACGAGAAAGCGACAGCGGTCGGCACCTATAATTTTTTCCGCTTTACCGGCGCCGCAATCGGGCCGATCGCCGGTGGCATCATCAGCCTGGCGTACGGGATCAATGCGGTCTTCCTGACGCTGGGGATCCTGTTGCTGGTTGCCGCCTGGGTTGTGCGGCAGAATCTGTCGGACCCGTTTGACGCCTGACCCGATTCGTTACAACTTCGGCGGCGGCAATTTCAGTTCAGTCGCCCGCAACGCCACCTCGGCAAGGAAAGGCCGCGATTTGCGCGCCATCGGATCGAGCCAGAGCACGGTGAAATCGCCGGTGGCGCAGATCGCGCGGTTTCGGTGTTGAATGGAATAAAGAATAAAAGGGGCCACGCCCCAATGGCACTCCAAGTGGACGTTTTAGAGCACCTCAAAAATTCCCGCAGCTCCCATGCCGCCACCAATGCACATCGTGACGCAAACACGTTTGGCACCGCGACGCTTGCCTTCAATCAGGGCGTGGCCGGTCAGACGCTGACCGCTGACGCCGTAGGGGTGGCCGACCGCAATGGCACCACCGTTGACGTTGAGACGCTCATTGGGAATGCCAAGCCGGTCGCGGCAATAAATCACCTGCACGGCAAACGCTTCGTTGAGTTCCCACAGGTCAATATCGCCTATTTTGAGACCCAGACGCGCCAGCACTTTGGGAATCGCAAACGCCGGACCAATGCCCATTTCATCGGGCTCGCAACCGGCCACCGCAAAACCAAGAAAACGACCCAGGGGTTTGAGCCCTTTTTTCGCGGCCACTGCTTCGTGCATCACCACCACGGCACCGCCACCGTCAGAAAATTGGCTCGCATTGCCGGCCGTGATCAGGCCGCCTGGGACCGCCGAGCGCAGTCCGCTGATGCCTTCCTTGGTGGTGCCAGCGCGGATGCCCTCGTCCTGACTGACGGTCACTTGTCTGGTAATCAATCCCATGACTTTGTCGGCCACGCCCATGGTGACGGTGATCGGGGCAATTTCATCGGTGAACAAACCAGCTGCCAGCGCAGCCGTGGCCTTCTGCTGGCTGGCCGCGCCGTACTCGTCCATGGCATCGCGGCTGATGTTGTAGCGCTTGGCCACAATCTCTGCAGTTTGCAGCATGTTGAAATAAATCTCGGGCTTGTGCGCCATCAACCAGTCTTCATGGATCATGTGCGTGTTCATCTCCTGCTGCACGCAGGAAATCGCCTCCACGCCGCCAGCCACAAAAATATCGCCTTCACCGGCAATGATGCGTTGCGATGCCAGCGCAATGGTTTGCAGGCTCGATGAGCAAAAGCGGTTGACGGTCATGCCCGGCACTGTCACCGGGCAGCCGGCGCGCAGGGCAATCTGGCGCGCGATGTTGGCACCAGTGGCGCCTTCGGGTGTGGCGCAGCCCATGATCACGTCTTCGACCTCGGCAGGCTCGAGCCCAGCGCGCTTGATCGCATGTTCGACGGCGTGACCACCAAGCGTGGCGCCGTGGGTCATGTTGAAAGAGCCCTTCCAGCTTTTGGCAAGCGGGGTGCGGGCGGTGGAAACGATTACGGCTGCTGTCATGGTTAACTCCTGAATTTAACTTGCTTCTGGCCGTGAATTGGGGGTCAGAGCCCAATTTCGTTCACCGCCATTTGTCAATGAATAGGTTTGTTGTCCTGAATTGGGATCTGCCCCCCAATTCACTCGCGTGTTGGCGCTTAATTGAACGTCTTGCCTTGCTCCGCCAGCTTAGCCAGCAGTGGCGCGGGTTGCCAGAATCTGGCATCGTCGAGCGGGTTCTGGGCAAAGCGGTGCATCGCTTGCACCACGTTGAACAAGCCCACTTCGTCGGCATAGTTCATGGGGCCGCCGCGCCAGATGGGGAAGCCATAACCCATCAGATAAACCATGTCAATGTCGCTGGCCTTGGAAGCAATGCCGTCTTCAAGAATATGCGCCGCTTCGTTGACCAGTGAATAGACCAGACGCTGGACGATCTCCTCATCAGAGATCTTGCGTGGTTTGATGCCCAGCGAGGCACGATGATCCTCGATCATTTTGACCACCTCCGCGTTCGGAATTGCATCGCGTTTGCCAGCCACGTAGTCGTACCAACCGGCCCCGGTCTTCTGGCCGAAACGGCCTTTTTCGCATAACAGATCGGCAGTCTTGCTGTATTTCATGTCTGGCTTTTCAAGGTAACGCCGTTTGCGGATAGCCCAGCCGATGTCGTTGCCAGCGAGATCCCCCATTCGAAACGGGCCCATTGCAAAACCAAACTTTTCAATCGCTTTGTCCACTTGCACGGGCGTGCAACCCTCGTCCAGCAAAAAGCCGCCTTGGCGGCCATATTGTTCGATCATGCGGTTACCGATAAACCCGTCGCAGACGCCCGAGACCACCGCCGTTTTCTTGATTTTCTTGGCCAGCACCATGACCGTGGCCAGCACGTCCTTGGCAGTCTTGGCACCGCGCACCACTTCGAGCAGCTTCATCACATTGGCCGGACTGAAGAAGTGCAAGCCGACCACGTCTTGCGGTCGCTGCGTGAACGAGGCAATCTTGTCAACATTGAGCGTGGAGGTGTTCGACGCCAGAATGGCACCTGGCTTCATGACACGGTCCAACTCCTTGAACACCGCTTCTTTCACGCCAATTTCCTCGAACACGGCCTCGATTACCAGGTCGGCACCCTTGAGGTCGTCGTAACTCAACGTGGTCGAAAGCAGGCTCATGCGCTGCTCGTATTTGTCCTGTTTGAGTTTGCCCTTCTTGACCTGTGCTTCATAATTTTTGCGAATGGTGGCAATACCCCGATCCAGCGCCTCCTGCTTCATCTCCAGCATCTTGACGGCAATGCCGGCGTTCAAAAAGTTCATTGAAATGCCGCCACCCATGGTGCCAGCGCCAATCACGGCCACCGAGTTGATGGCGCGCAGTGGCGTGTCGCTTGGCACATCGGGAATCTTGGAAGCAGCGCGTTGCGCCATAAAGATGTGGCGCAAGGCACGGCTCTCGGGTGTCCACATCAGATTGATGAAAAGACTGCGCTCCACCAGCACGCCAGCTTCAAATTTATTTTTGGTAGCGGACTCAACCGCATCGACGCATTTGAGCGGTGCCGGGAAGTTTTTGGACATGCCCCCGACCATGTTGCGCGCAAACTCAAAATAGGCGTCACCCTGTGGGTGTTTGCAAGGCAAATTGCGTACCAGCGGCAGCGGCCGTACATCGGCCACCGAGCGGGCATAGGCCAGCGCTTCATCGCGCAGGGATTCAAGTGAAACCGCCATTTTGTTGAACAACTGTTGCCCCGGCAACATCGCGAGCATCTCGCTCTTGACCGGCTCGCCACTAACGATCATGTTCAGTGCCGGCTCCACACCCAAAGCGCGCGGCAGACGCTGTGTGCCGCCCGCGCCGGGCAACAGGCCGAGCTTGACTTCGGGCAGCGCGACGCTGCAACCCGGTGCAGCGATGCGGTAATGGCAAGCCAGCGCCAGTTCCAGGCCACCGCCCATGCAGACCGTATGCACGGCAGCTATCACCGGCTTGGTCGAATTTTCAATCATCAAAATGACGCTGAGCAGATTGGGCTGCTGCAAGGCTTTGGGGTTGCCAAATTCCTTGATGTCCGCGCCACCGGAAAACGCTTTACCAGCGCCGGTGATGACGATGGCTTTCACGGTGGCATCGGCATTGGCTCTGGCCAGCGCCTCGGTGATGCCTACACGAGTGGCATAACCCAGCCCATTGACCGGCGGGTTGTTGAGTGTGATCAAGGCGATGTCGCCATGCACTTTGTATTCGGCAGTCATGCTATTCCTAAAGTGTTGAGGACAGAGCTTGCCGCTAGAGCGGCTGCGGACTGCCCCGCAAAGTTTCAAAAAATAAAATAGAACGATCGTTCGCTTTTAATTGTAAGAGCTGAATTGATCATAGCAAACAGGTTTTGTCACCGTTGGGACAACCCTCAAACCTCCAGCCATTCCTTTCGGATATAGCTGTCATTGCGCAGCTCATCGGTCGTGCCGGTGAAAACAATGCTGCCGTGGCCCATGACCAGGCAGCGGTCTGAAATATCCATGGCAATGGTTAATTTTTGCTCGATCAGCAACACGGAAATACCGCGCTCTTTCAACGCTTTAAGGTACTGCCCGACCTGCTCGACAATTTTGGGTGCCAGACCTTCGGTGGGCTCGTCAATGATGATCAAGTCAGGGTCGCCCATCAGGGTGCGGCACAGCGTGAGCATTTGCTGTTCGCCGCCTGAGAGCAGACCAGCCTGAATGTTCCGACGCTCCTCAAGCCGGGGAAACATCTGGTACATATCTTCGAGTGACCAGCGTCCGGCTTTGTGGGCATTTTTTTGCCCGAGGTACAGATTTTGTTCGACCGTTAAGTTCGGAAAAATGTCGCGGCTCTCAGGCACATAACCCAGGCCGAGTTGGGCGATGGCGTAGGTTTTTTTGCCCACAATTTCCTGCCCTTTCCAGCACACGCTACCCTGACAATCAACCAGCCCCATGATCGCTTTGGCGGTGGTCGAGCGACCCGAGCCATTGCGCCCGAGCAGAGCGACGATCTCACCCGAGTGCACCGTCAACGAGACGCCATGCAGCACATGGCTTTTGCCGTAAAAAGCGTGTAGTTTTTCAATTTTCAGCATGCTTCAATGACTCCCCGCCTGCGCTGCGGCCACCACCGAGCCCAAATACGCCTCCTGAACCTGGATGTTGGCACGCACCGCTTCCGGCGTGTCGTAAGCCAGCAATTCACCATACACCACCACCGCAATTTTGTCGGCCAGGCCAAACACCACACCCATGTCATGCTCGACCGTCAACAGCGTTTTGCCAACGGTGACATCCTTGATCAACTTGATGAATCGACCGGTCTCTGACTTGCTCATGCCCGCAGTCGGCTCGTCCAGCAAAATGACCTTGGCCCCACCCGAGATGGTGATGCCGATCTCGAGCGCCCGCTGCTCGGCGTAAGTCAGGTTCATGGCCAGAATGTCACGCTTCTTGTCAAGCCTGACCATTTCCATCAGCTCGTCGGTACGGTCATTGGCATCCTTGAGGTCGGCCAGGAATCTTAAAAAAGTGTACCTGTAGCCCAAGCTCCAGAGCACACCACAACGCAGATTTTCAAACACACTGAGCTTAGGGAAAATATTGGTGACCTGAAAGCTGCGGGAAAGCCCCAGGCGATTGATCTCAAACGGCTTTTTCCCGTTCAAACGTTGACCGTCAAGCAAAACCTCGCCGCTGCTGGGCTCAAAACGTCCGCTGATCAGATTGAACAAGGTTGATTTGCCAGCGCCGTTGGGGCCAATAATGCCAACGCGCTCGCCCGCTGGAATAGCCAGACTGATGCCGCGAATGATTTCAGTCTTGCCGAAGCTCTTGCGCAAATCCTTTAACTCCAACGCAAAGCTCATAGCGCCTCCCGGCGTTTGATTTCTTTTTCAATATTTTCCTGAATCTCCCCCCAATCCAGCACGAATTGGCGGCGGCAGACTTCAAATAAACCCAAGCCCGTCAACATCACGAAAGCCGAGCCAAACCAACTGTTCAAGCCCTTCGCATTCAGGGTTGCCCCCAAAAACTTCAACTCGAATCCAAGCGTTGCATTGAGCTGCAAGTGATAGACCATTTCGATCATGGCACCAGCGCCAACCAGCACCACCAGCGCGGTGAGCCCTAACGCCAGGTAGCAGGCCCAAAGCCGCCGCAAAAAGCCGAACATGGCGAGTCGCAGATTCATCATGATGAGCGAGGCAATGCCGCCCGGCGCGTACATCACCATGAACAAAAAGATCAGACCCAGGTAGAGCAACCAGGCTTTGGTTAACTCACTGAAAAGTACAAAGGCCAGAACCATCAGCACAGCCCCAATGATGGGACCAAAGAAAAAGGTAGCACCGCCCAAAAAAGTAAACAAAAGATAGGCACCCGAACGCGCAGCGCCAACCACCTCGGCTGTGACAATTTCAAAATTAAGCGCCCCCAGCCCGCCAGAAATACCGGCAAAGAACCCGGCAATGACAAAAGCCGTGTAACGAATGCGCTGCGTGTTGTAGCCCACAAATTCAACCCGCTCCGGGTTGTCGCGCACAGCGTTGAGCATGCGCCCCAAGGGCGTTCGCGTGAAGGCAAACATCGCGGCTACTGCCAGGAAGGTATAGACCGCCGTCAGGTAATAGACCTGGATCGGAGGCCCGTAGGTGATGCCCATGAAGGGAGTGCCCGTTACCCGGTTGCCCGAGACGCCACCCTCTCCACCAAAAAACTCCGGAATCATGAGCGACATGGAAAAAACCAATTCCCCCAGCCCCAAGGTGATCATCGCAAAAGTGGTACCTGCTTTGCGCGTCGTCACGTAGCCAAACAGGACTGCGAAACCCATGCCTGCCACCCCCCCCACCAGCGGCACCGCAGAAACCGGAATTGGCAGCGAACCATCGGTGATGCTGTTGAGCGCGTGGATCGCCACATAAGCGCCCAGGCCGGTATAGACCGCATGCCCGAAGCTCAGCATGCCGCCCTGCCCAAGCAAAATGTTGTAAGACAGGCAGGCGATGATGGCAATGCCCATTTGCGACAGGATGGTGATCGAAAAACTGCTGCTAAACAACCAAGGCACCCCTCCCAGCAGCAACGCAAACAAGCTCCAGATCAACCAGCGGCCGACATTGATGGGCTTGAATTCATAGTAACTGTGCATGTCTTAGTCCTCCCGGGTGCCCAGCAAGCCCTTGGGCCGCAAGATCAGGATCAGCACCAGAAACAGGTAGGGCAAGAGCGGCGCCACCTGCGACAGCGTAAGTTTGACAAAAGAATTGTCCATCGCTGCGGCACTCAACTGCAGGCCCAATTGCGAGGCCAGAGTGCCGATCGAGTAATCAAAAGCGACGGCAAAGGTCTGGATCAGTCCGATCAGCACCGAAGCCAGAAAAGCCCCGGAGAGCGAGCCCATACCACCGACTACCACCACCACAAAAATGACCGGGCCGACCGCTGCGGCCATTGAAGGTTCAGTCAGAAAAGTGCTGCCGCCAATCACGCCGGCCAACCCGGCCAGCCCGGCACCGGCAGCAAACACGATCGTGAACACCGCCGGTACGTTGTGGCCCAAGGCTTCAGCGGCATCAGGATGGGTGAGCGCAGCCTGGATGACCAACCCGATGCGGGTACGAATGAGCATTAGCCAGACCGAAACCAACATAACCAGTGCTACCAGCATCATGAAGGCGCGAGTTGCCGGGAACGGCGAGCACACCACGCGCACCGCCGCATCGGCAGAACTGCACAACTCGGCAGGCGCTGCGCCCCACATCAGGCTCAAACCCCTGAGGGAATGATTGATCAAAGTAAATGCGGGGCCCTGTAGCAACTCTGGCGGTCGGAATTCAATGGCAATGCGGCCCCAGATGAGTTGCACCAGTTCGAGAATGACAAAGGTCAGGCCGAAGGTAATCAAGAGTTCGGGTACCTGCCCAAACTTATAAACCTTGCGCAGAAAATAACCCTCAAACAAGGCACCCAAGGCCGCCACCACCAGCGGGGCAAGCACCAGCGCAGGCCAGAACCCCAGCAGGCTGGCGATGGTGTAACCCACATACGCGCCCAGCATGTAGAAGCTGGCATGCGCGAAATTGAGCACGCCCATCATGCTGAAAATCAGCGTCAAACCCGAACTCAGCATGAAGAGCAACAGGCCATAACTCAGCCCGTTGAGCATCGAAATGATGAAAAACTCCATTCAATCAGCCTTTTCTGTCCGACAAAAAAAGAGCCCGATACGGTGCTCCCGACCGGGCTCCTGTGGGATCAACTAATCAGGCCGGACGCTTCATCTGGCAACTGGTCGGCGTGCTGGAGACGTAGTTCGGGTATTCCTTCAGCGGAACCAGCGTCATGCCGGTATTTTCCGGGCTGTAGGGGTACTTGGCACTGGCTTTCTCCCATACCGACATGTACAGCGGTTGCTGCAACTGATGGTCCGTCTTTCGCATTTCGACTTCGCCGTTGAAACTGTTGAACTTCAGACCTTCCATCGCCCTAGCCACCTTCACCGGATCGGTTGACTTGGCCTTGGCCATGGCGGCACCCAGCATCTCGAAAATACGGATAGTGGAACCGGTATAGAAGTCGTCGTTGTATTTTTTCTTGAACTCGTCTTGCCATTTTTGCATCTGGCCACCCATGTTGTAATGGTTGTAGGCAATCTGATAGACGCGGCCCGCGCCGTTGGTGCCCAAGGCGGTTGGCGTTCCAGTTACGCCCGCATAGTAAGTAAAGAATTTTCCGGTGTAGCCCCCCTCATTGGCAGCCTTGATGAGCAACGACAGATCGGAGCCCCAATTGCCCGTAATGACTGTGTCGGCGCCAGAGGCTTTGATCTTGGCAATGTAGGGTGCGAAGTCGCGCGTCTGTGCGATCGGATGCAGGTCCTCGCCAACGATCTTGATATCAGGCCGCTTGCGCGCCAGCGTCTCCTTGGCGTACGCGGCCACTTGATGACCGTGCGAATAGTTTTGGTTAAGCAAATACACCTTTTTGATGTCCTTTTGCTCCGCCATGAAACTGCTCATGGCTTCCATCTTCATGGAGGTATCGGCATCAAACCGGAAGTGCCAGAAACTGCACTTGCTGTTGGTCAGATCCGGATCCACTGCCGAATCGTTGAGAAAAATGACTTCCTTGCCGGGGTTGCGCTCGTTGTACTTGGTCACGGCATCCGACAGGGCCAAAGCCACGGAAGAGCCATTGCCCTGGATGATGTAGCGTACGCCCTGGTCAATTGCGGCTTTCAAGTCGTTCAAGCTTTCGGTGGGGCTAAGCTTGTTGTCCATTGCGGTGACTTCAAACTTGACTCCAGCCGGGTTGCCAGGGTGATCTGGGTTGCCGGGGGTCGACATACCGCTGAATTTTTCGGCAAAGAACTGGTAACCCTTGATCTGACTGGCACCTACCGGCCCGAGGATGCCGGTCAGCGGGTCAATCCGTACCATCTTGACGACCTCGCCTTTTTGGGCAAAGGCGCTACTGACACATAAAACGGCCACCGTGACTGCCACAACTCTCAATGCAAGTTTCATAAGATCTCCTGGTTTGAATCAATTAACACCCCTACAGCGTACAAGTAATTGGGCCTTGCATCACGAGGGATTTCCCCTAGATCGAATCACCCGTGCGACTCAGTTGCGTCCTCAGGTTCCCGGAACTTGTAATCCTTGAGCATCTCCCGCAATTTTGATTTCTGCATCTTGCCAGTGGCCCCGAGCGGAATTGCATCGACAAAGACGACGTCGTCGGGAATTTGCCACTTGGCGGTTTTACCGTCATAAAACTTGATCAGTTCGTTACGCGACACGGTGCTACCGGGTTTTTTGACGACCACGATGATGGGTCTCTCATCCCACTTGGGGTCTTTCATGCCAACGCAAGCCGCCATCGCTACCGCCGGATGCGCCATCGCAATATTCTCCACATCAATTGAACTGATCCATTCACCGCCGGATTTGATGACATCCTTGCTGCGGTCGGTGATTTGCATGTAACCGTCGGCATTGATCGTCGCCACATCGCCGGTGGGGAACCAACCCTCTACCAACGGACTGCCACCCTCGCCTTTGAAGTAGTCACTGATAACCCAGGGTCCTTTGACCAGCAGATCACCATAAGTCTTTCCATCCCAGGGCAACTCCTCGCCAGCGCCATCGACAATTTTCATATCGACACCAAAAATACCGCGCCCCTGTTTCAGACGGATTTTCATTTTTTCGTCAGAAGACATCGTCAGATGCTTGTTTTTAAGGCTACAGACGGTACCCAGTGGCGACATCTCGGTCATGCCCCAGGCGTGCAGCACCTCCACGCCATAGTCATCATTGAAGGCCGTAATCATGGCGGGTGGACAGGCCGAGCCACCGATCACGGTGCGCTTGAGCGTGGAAAAACGCAAACCACCCGCTTGCACGTGGCTGAGCATCATTTGCCAGATAGTGGGCACACCGGCCGCAAAATTGACTTTTTCACTCTCGATCAATTCGAAAATCGACTTGCCATCCATCGCTGGCCCCGGGAACACCAACTTGGCACCGGTCATGGCCGCTGAGTAGGGTAAGCCCCAGGCGTTGACGTGGAACATCGGCACTACTGGTAACACGGTGTCGCGTGCGCTCATGTTCAAAGCATCGGGCAGAGCACTGGCAAGGGCATGCAGCAGGGTGGAGCGATGGCTGAACAAAGCGGCCTTCGGGTTGCCGGTGGTGCCGCTCGTGTAGCACATGCTCGAAGCCGAGTTTTCATCAAACGAAGGCCACTGGTAATTGCTGCTTTGTGCGCCGATCCAAGCTTCATAACTGATCAAGCCGGGAATTTCGCTATCAACAGGCAGCTTGTTGGCATCACACAAGGCCACAAAATGCTTAATGGTGGTGCAGCGGCCATGAACCGCTTTCACAATTGGCAGAAAACTCATGTCGAAGCAAAGCACTGAGTCTTCAGCGTGGTTGGCAATCCAGACAATTTGGTCCGGGTGCAATCGTGGATTGAGCGTGTGCAACACGCGGCCTGAACCGCTCACCCCAAAATACAGTTCCAAGTGGCGGTAGCCATTCCATGCGAGAGTGGCGACGCGGTCACTGAAGGCCAGATTCAAACCATCCAGCGCATTGGCAACCTGGCGCGCCCGCTGGCCCGCATCCTTGTAGGTGTAGCGATGAATATCGCCTTCCACCCGGCGCGACACAATTTCTCCGTTGCCATGGTGGCGCTCGGCAAACTCAATCAAGGACGAAATCAATAACTGTTGGTTTTGCATTAACCCGAGCATGAGAGAACTCCTGAAAAAGGTAAATTGACAGCCAAGCGCATAGTACTGCGAATTTTTTATCAAGATAACCCTACAGATGCCGCGTAGCCCGGCCATGCGAGACAATTCTCGCCATGAATAGCACACCCCCCAGCGAGAGAGATTTGGATCTGGGTTGCATCTGGAACAACAGTTTTGCCAAACTGGGAAATAATTTTTATACCCGCTTGTTACCCCAACCACTGCCTGCGCCCCACTGGATTGGCCACAGCTGCGCGCTGGCGCGCAAGTTGGGTCTGGCCGAGCACTGGCTCGCATCGCAGGAGCTACTGCAAGCACTATCGGGCAACCGCATGATCAACGGTACCCAGCCATTGGCCAGTGTTTATAGTGGTCATCAATTTGGTAGGTGGGCGGGTCAGTTGGGCGACGGCCGCGCCGTGTTGCTGGGTGAAACCAGCGGCCTGGAAATGCAACTCAAAGGATCGGGCCGCACTCCCTATTCGCGCATGGGCGACGGGCGGGCCGTTTTACGAAGCAGTATTCGGGAATTTCTGTGCAGCGAAGCGATGCATGGTTTGGGTATTGCCACCACACGCGCCTTGTGCGTGATTGGTTCAGATGCACCGGTGCAGCGAGAAACGATAGAGACTGCGGCGGTACTCACACGGGTTGCACCCAGCTTCATCCGCTTTGGTCACTTCGAGCATTATTCAGCCAACAACCAGATCACCCAGCTCAAAACGTTGGCGGATTATGTAATTGAACGTTTTTATCCGGAATGCCGATGGAGCGACAAGTTTGCCGGCAATCCTTATGTCGCCTTGCTGGAAGCAGTGTGCATTCGCACCGCCAGGATGGTGGCCCAGTGGCAGGCCGTTGGTTTTTGCCACGGCGTCATGAATACCGACAACATGAGCGTGCTGGGCCTGAGCCTTGACTACGGTCCATTTCAGTTTTTGGATGCCTTCAAACCCAACCATATTTGCAACCACTCTGACACTGAAGGCCGTTACGCTTTTAACCAACAACCCAACATCGCCTACTGGAACCTGTTTTGTCTGGGGCAGTCGATGCTCGGGCTGATTGGCGAGCCGCAACTGGCACTGCTAGCGCTGGACTCATTCAAGATCGAATTTCCCGCCACGCTGCATCGTTTGATGTGCACCAAACTGGGGCTGGTGGATGTGGGGAGCAGTGGCAGCCCTCTCCCGGTGGAAGAAGGCGTCAACTTCCAGGCAGACAAGGCACTGATAGAAGACATCCTGAAATTGTTGACGCATGACGGAGTGGACTACACTATTTTCTGGCGACGCCTGAGCAACGCCAGGGGCGGCACTGAGACCGATTCTGTGCGAGACCTGTTTGTCAATCGGAGCGTTTTTGATGCTTGGCTGCTGCGCTATTCGGAGCGAATTGTGAATCTTCCAAAGCAGCAGGTTACTGATTTGATGCTTCAGTCCAACCCAAAATTTGTGCTGCGCAATTATCTTTGCGAGCAAGCGATTGAACAGGCAAAACTGAAAGACTTTTCCGGCGTTGCCACTCTGCTGGCGTTACTGGAATCACCTTTTGAAGAGCATCCGGGCTTTCACAACTACGCCGATTTCCCGCCCGATTGGGCCAATGACATTCAGATCAGTTGCAGTTCTTAGGAGTTCCATGGCCTACAAAATTGAAAAAACCGAAGCACAGTGGCAAGCCATTCTGAAAGAGAAAGGTGCCGAACCCTTGGCCTTTGCGATCACCCGCAATCAAGCCACCGAGCGCCCTTACAGCGGCAAGTGGGAGGGCCATCAGGCAGCAGGTGTTTACCGTTGCATTTGCTGCAACAAAGCCTTGTTTGACGCGAGCACAAAATTTGAATCCCATTGTGGCTGGCCGAGCTTCTTCCGGCCCATCGACGAGACAACAGTCAGCACCGAAGCGGACAACAATCTGTCGATGCGTCGCACAGAAGTACATTGTCCGGACTGCGGCGCACATCTGGGCCATGTCTTTGAAGACGGTCCACCGCCAACGGGTCTGCGCTACTGCATGAACTCAGCTTCGTTAAACTTCACCCCTACATGAAAATACTGATCGACTTCTTTCCCATCCTGTTGTTTTTTGGCGCTTACAAGATTTATGACATCTATGTTGGCACCAGCGTGCTGATGGCAGCCACTCTGATTCAGATGGGTCTGATTTATGCGCTGGACCACAAACTGACAGTCATGCACAAGATCACGCTGGCCCTGGTGTTGGTATTCGGCAGCCTGACACTGCTGCTGCACGACGAGCGCTTTATCAAATGGAAACCCACCGTGCTGTACGCCGCCATGGCCATTGGGCTGGCGCTGGCCGTGTGGGTCTGGAAGAAAAACTTTCTCAAACTCATGCTCGGCAGTCAATTGGAGTTGCCCGAGCCGGTGTGGATGCGGCTCAACCTCGTATGGGTCGCCTATTGCGTGTTCATGGCGGCCATCAATGGCTATGTGGCAGCCTACTACAGCACCGAAGCCTGGGTTAATTTCAAGCTCTGGGGCTACGCGTTTCCGCTGGCATTCATAGTCGGCCAGGGTTTCTACATCGCACGATACTTGAAACCTGAAGAACCCAAGGTTAAGCAATGACACTTTCACCGGCACCCAGCGTAGCGCAACTTGAGCAGCGCCTGCGCGAAACGCTGCAACCCGTCACGCTGGCGGTGATCGATGAGAGTTGCCAGCACGACGGCCACGCCGGTGCCAACGGTAGCGGCTTTGGCACGCACTTCCGGGTGCGCATCACTTCACATTTATTTACCGGCAAATCTGCCGTCATGCGGCATCGACTTGTGTATGATGCTCTGCGAGAATTCATGGATCAAGGCCTGCATGCCCTGGCCATTGAAGCCGGGCTGCCACCGGTTTGAATTTTGTTCAAATCTGTTTGTTTAATAACTTGTCACTTAGGAAATACGAATGAAGATGAAACTTTTATCAGTGATCGCCAGCGCCGCTTTGCTGGCATCTCTGGCACCGGTTGTACTGGCGCAAAACGTGGCCATCGTCAATGGCAAGGCTATTCCAAAATCGCGCGTCGATGTGCTCGCCGAGCAGGTGGCGCGCAGCGGTCGCCCCATTACCCCTGAAATGCAAGGGCAACTCAAGGACGAAGTCATTGCCCGTGAAATTTTCATCCAGGAAGCCCAAAAACAGGGGCTTGATACCACCAAAGATTTCAAAGACCAAATGGAGCTGGCACGCCAGACGCTTCTGATCCGTGAGCTGTTCAGCAATTATCAAAAAACCAACCCGGTTGCGGACGCCGATATCAAGGCCGAGTACGACAAGTTTGCCGCCGCCAACACTGGCAAGGAATACCATGCCCACCACATTCTGGTGGCCAAGGAAAGCGAAGCCAAAGCCATCATTGCCCAATTGAAAAAAGGCGGCAAGTTTGAAGAGATCGCGAAAAAATCTTCCAAAGACACAGGCTCCGGTGCCAAGGGCGGGGACCTTGACTGGGCCAACCCCAAAAACTTCGTCCCCGAATTCTCCGAAGCCCTGACCAAGCTGGCCAAAGGCAAGACCACCGAAACACCGGTCAAGACCCAATTTGGTTACCACATCATCCGCCTTGATGACGTGCGTGACGCCCAGTTACCAAAATTTGACGACGTCAAGCCGCAGATTGCACAGCAACTGTTGCAGCAAAAAATGGCCAAGTACCAGGAAGAACTGCGCGCCAAGGCCAAGGTCGAATAAGCCGACTGGCGACCGGCTCAGACTGCTTCAGGTTTGAGCTGGCGCTGGCGGGGTTCTCTTGGATTGCTCAACGTTGGGGCCTGGCCCTCTGGATGAGCGCATCAACAACTCGAAGGGCTTGAACGTCCCCTTTTGCCAATTCCGGGGAAGTCACATACCTGCCGTTGACCACCAGTGTCGGAACACCGTCGATCTGATAGCTCTTGGCGAGCTGGTTGGCGGCGCCGAGTTTTGACGACACTGAAAATCCTTTCATTGCGCCGGCAAGCTTGGCCCCGTCAACGCCAATGGCCGCTGCGAATGTCGTTATCGCGGCGTCATTGTCCAGGCGCAGGCGCTGCTGGTGAACGGCTCTGTAAACCCTCGGATGAATGTCATTGCCCACGCCCATCGCCTCCAGGGCGTAGAAGAGCTTTTGGTACGGGACTTGTGCATCCTGCCAAGCCACCGGAACGCGCCGAAAGTTCACATAGGCAGGCAAGGCTTTCACCCACGGCTCCAGCGCGGGTTCCAATTCATTGCAGTGAGGGCACCAGTAGCCAAAAAACTCCATCACTTCGATCTTGCCCGGAACGGCCACGGGCATCGGGGTCTGTAGTTTGAGGTAATCCGTGCCTTCAACCACCTCGGTCGCCGCATGGGCAAATTGGGCCAAGACAGGGGTGGCAGCCATTGCGATGGCAAAGTCGCGACGATTCATTTACGGTCCTTTTCTAATTGCAGTTGAAGCTCAAGGCAGTGCAGATGAATCAACGTTTTCAGCCCTGGCGGGAATACCTGGCCTGCTTAATACGCTCGCTCAAAACAAGACTGTCGAGCTCGTAGCGCACGTTCAAGCCATAAGCCAACTATAACTGGCGTCCATCAAGAAAATGTGTAGGCTTTGTAATGCAGAACTTAGGGCATGGTTAATGTGGTTTGCGTCCACGGACAGAAATCATTGGCGGTTGGGAGAGGTCCAGCGCACCAGTTCGCACGTTCTCAAGGTGCTGTCCAATTTCGTCATCAGTTGCTATGCCATTGATCAGTAAATCGTTTCGAATCATCTTTATCGTGGCAATTTCTAATGGCGTGCATTCCGGCAAGGTGATCGGGAAATAAGCCTCGGCCGCAATGTCTGCCATTCCGATTCCACGAAACATTCGCGGCAGTTTTCGGCCGAAGGACAGGTCCGCCCCCCGATTCGACAACAGCGTCCTGAACCCCCGTCTGATCCTATTAGCTAGTTCTTGTTCAGGGCCGTATGCGTCTATGCAGCTCAAAGGCTGAAGCGCTGGATCGGCGTCCTCGATCACCAGCCAACCGCCGGGTTTCAGTGTGGAAATCATATTCCGGAATGCGCGTTCCCGCTCGGGAACGTGGACCAAGACCAGCCGAGCGTGCACCAGATCAAATAATTCACCGGGTGGAGGGTCGCGCGCCACGTCATGGTTGCGCACTTCCACATTTTGGGATGCCGCCTCCTTCATCCAAGAGTCGTCGATGTCAGTTGCCAGTACGTGCCCGGCATACCCAACACGCTCCGCGATCATTCGGACTAGCGTAGGGCCTCCAGCGCCCACCTCCCAGCAGTGCCATCCAGCAGCCATGCCGCAAGCGTCGAACTGTCGAAGCGTGACAGGGTCGAACAGCGCTGACAACGCGGCGAAGCGCTGCGCCGCTTCTGTCTTCCGGTTTTCCAGGAGGTAGTCAGTGTTGGACATCAATTTCTTCATACTCGCGTCGCGTTCCTGGTTGAGCACAATGGGCTCCATATTTAATCGCCGCATGACGCCCAATCGGCATAGGGGGTCCCCCGCAATGGAAGACACCCCTCACACACCACCGGACATACGGGTCACGTATCCGGCGGTTCCTTGAAACTTCGTTGCTCTCATGCTGCCTTGGCCTTTGCCAATCCGGGCAACCCCATTTGACGAAACAACTTTGGAGGCAGTGCCAGATGAGTGCTGGCGTTTTGCTCAGGCGCCATGGCTCATGCGCGCTCTTGCTTGTATTCCAAGCCTCGCGCACGCTGACCCCGCGTTTCGCTAATTCGCGGTAACCCGCGCTGCCCCATTGTTTCCATGCGTAGCATCGTAACCGCCGTCGCACCCATCGCGCTGTCGCGAGACATTTGCCGCCCAGCCGACAGCGTAGGCGAATGACTCCTTCCGCTTGCGGATTCAATATGTCCCTTGCAAGAATCAAAACCTGTTACTCACACCAGGGACGCCGCCCGCAGCCCAAGCCCTGCCGACACAACTACCGCTGTAGCAGCCACCCCACCGCCATCAATGCACCTATCATCACCGGCTGGTGCAGCATGTAATAGCTCAGGCTCCAGCGCCCCAGCGTTGCCAGCGGCTTGAGCGGCGCTGGCACGGGCCATGACAGGCGCTTCTCGCTGTGGCTCGAAAGCCAGGAGCCCGCCGCCACGCCCCACCACATCACCCCCAACCAGGGCAGCAAGGGCACGTAATCTTCGGTGACGGGCAAGCGCGTGATCAAGCCCAGCCAGTTGAGTTGCGGCGAGTTGAATACATCAACAACTTGGGCGCTTGCAAACGTCTGCAAGGCAGGGCTGGCAACCCATGGCGCAAGCAGTGCGAGCCCGCCCAGCCACCACAAGCGCCTGCCACCCCAGCCCACCGTCAGCCGCGCGATGATCAGCAGCACCGCCATGCCGTGCAGCACGCCAAAGTAGATAAAGCTTTTGGGGTACATCCACCACGAGCCCGCGCTCACCAGCAGGGCACAGCCCAGCACCTGCGCCCAGCGGCGCCAGAAGCGCTGCCAACTCTGCCCTTGCGCGACCGCGATGGCCTGGCCCAGACCGGCACAAAACAGGAACAGGCTGACGATCAGCGTACGCTGCCAGGTCCAGACCGGGTCATGGTAGAAATTCTGCTTGATGTAAGCAAACTGGTTCAGGTCGAAGCTGAAATGAAACACCGTCATCCACACCATGGCCAGGCCGCGCAGGGCGTCAACGGCATCAAACCGGGGCGTGGCAGAGGCGGCGGATTTTGTGTTCATGGCGTGACGATAACCGATTCGCCCGGGGACAATCTCGGATAATCCAGACCATGCCCATGTTTGACTCTGCGCTTGAACTCCTGTCGCCCGCACGCGATGCCGACATTGGCATCGAAGCCATCAACCACGGCGCCGACGCCGTCTATATCGGCGGCCCGGCGTTTGGGGCGCGCTCCAGCGCCGACAACAGCGTCGCCGAGATCGCCCGGCTGGTGCGCCATGCCCACCGTTTTAACGGCCGTATTTTCGCGACGCTCAACACCATCCTGCGCGACGACGAGCTGGAGCGAGCGCGCCAACTGGTCTGGCAACTTTATGACGCCGGGGTCGATGCGCTCATCATCCAGGACATGGGCCTGCTGCAAATTGACTTGCCGCCGATCCAGTTGCACGCCAGCACGCAGACCGACATCCGAACGCCCGAGAAAGCGCGTTTTTTGCAGGACGTTGGCTTGTCGCAATTGGTGCTGGCGCGCGAGCTGACGCTGCCGCAGATCAAAGCGATCCGCTCTGCGACGGATGCGCAGCGCTGCACGCTGGAATTCTTTGTGCATGGCGCACTCTGCGTGGCCTATAGCGGCCAGTGCTACCTCAGCCAGGCCCACACCGGGCGCAGCGCCAACCGTGGCGAGTGCAGCCAGGCCTGCCGCCTGCCCTACCAGGTGGTCGATGCCCAAGGCCGTTTTGTGGCGCACGACAAACACGTGCTCTCCTTGAAAGACAACAACCAGAGCAACAACCTGGCGGCGTTGGTGGACGCCGGCGTGCGCAGCTTCAAGATTGAAGGCCGTTACAAAGACATGGGCTACGTGAAAAACATCACGGCCCACTACCGCCGGTTGCTCGATGCCCTGATCGAAGAGCGCCAAGACTCGGCGCAGCCGCTGGTGCGGGCCTCCAGCGGCTGCACCACATTCGGCTTTGCGCCCGACCCCAACCAGAACTTCAACCGCGAGTTCACCGACTATTTTGTGCCGGGTCGCCAGGACAACATCGGCGCGTTTGACACGCCCAAAAATCCGGGCCAGGCGATTGGCTTTGTGACGCAGATGGGCCCCAACTGGGTCGAGCTTCAAACCAGCGACAGCAACACCGTGCTGCACAACGGTGATGGCCTGTGCTACTACGACTTGCAAAAAGAGCTGGTCGGCCTGGCCGTCAACCGCGTCGAGCTTTTGAGCCAGAAAAAGGCGCGCTGGCGCGTGTTCCCCAAGGATGCCGTTGCCAGCCTCACCGACCTGCGCACGGGCCTTGAAGTCAACCGCAACCGCGACGCCCACTGGCTGCGCGTGCTGGACAAAAAATCAAGCAGCCGGCGCATCGGCGTCTGGCTGCACCTGGCCGACACGAGCCAAGGCATAGTGCTCACCCTGACCGACGAAGACGGCTGCAGCGCCAGCGCCCAGGCGCCGTGGGTCGCCGCGCAACGCCAGCTCGCCAACGACCCCGCCGCGGCGCTGGAGCAGTTGCGCCAGCAAGTCGCAAAAATGGGCAACACGCCATTTGCCGTGCTTGGCGTGCAGATCGAATTTTCACAACCCTGGTTTGTGCCGCTCTCCGTGCTGAACCCCTTGCGCCGCGAGGCGGCGGAAGCGCTGGAAGCGGTTCGCGCACAAGCCTTCACGCGGCTGCCGCGCGCCGCTGCGGTGCAGCCGCCAGCGCCCTACCTCGAAGACACGCTCAGCTACCTGGCCAATGTGTTCAACCATAAAGCGCGCGACTTCTACGCCCAGCATGGCGTCAAGGTGATTGCCCCGGCTTATGAAGCGATCGAGGAACTGGGCGAGGTCAGCCTGATGGTCACCAAGCATTGCGTGCGCTTCTCAATGAGTCTGTGTCCCAAGCAGGCCAAAGGTGTGATAGGTGTGCAGGGCACCATCAAAGCCGAGCCTTTGCAGCTCATCAATGGCAAAGAAAAACTGACCCTGCGCTTTGACTGCAAAGCGTGCGAAATGCACGTGATCGGCAAGATGAAAAATGCCGTCGTTCAGCAGGCGCGCAAGGCCTTGGCCGAGTTCAGCCCAGCCAGCGCCGCGCGTTCTGCCATAGCTGTAGCCAGGGACTGAAAGCCGACGGATCGCCATCCGTCCAACTCATCTGGATGTTGCGAAACACGCGCTCCGGGTGCGGCATCATGGCGGTGAAGCGGCCATCCAGGGTGGTCACCGCGGTCAGGCCGCCCGGGCTGCCGTTGGGGTTGAACGGATAGCGCTCGGTGGCGCTGCCAAAGTTGTCGGTAAAGCGCATGGCCGCGATGGCCTTGCCAGCGTTGCCCCGGTGCTTGAAATTGGCGTAGCCCTCACCGTGCGCCACCGCAATCGGCAGACGGCTCCCGGCCATGCCGGCAAAAAACAGTGAAGGAGACGCCAGCACTTCAACCAAAGAGAGGCGCGCCTCAAAGCGCTCGCTCTGGTTGGTAGTGAAGCGCGGCCAGTCTTGCGCGCCCGGAATGATATCGGCCAGCTCGGCAAACATCTGGCAGCCGTTGCAGACGCCCAAGCCAAACGTGTCGCCTCTGGCAAAGAAGGTTTTGAACTGATCGGCCAGACCTTGGTTGAAGGTGATGGAGCGCGCCCAGCCCACGCCCGCACCCAGGGTGTCGCCATAGCTGAAGCCGCCGCAAGCGACCACGCCTTGGAAGTCGGCCAGCTTGGCACGGCCGGTTTGCAGGTCGGTCATGTGCACGTCGAAAGCCTCGAAGCCGGCTTCGGTAAAGGCATACGCCATCTCGCTGTGAGAATTGACGCCCTGCTCTCGCAGCACCGCCACCTTGGGGCGCGACAGCAGGATGGCGGGAGCGTCATTGCGAGGAGCGCCAGCGACGCGGCAATCCATGGCTTCAGGGTTCATGGATTGCCGCGCTTCGCTCGCAATGACAGCTTTAGCATCGCTCGCAACGACGAGCTTCACATGCAGCCCCGGGTCCAGCGGATCACCGACACTGGCATGCTCGGCATTGGCGCAAACCGGGTTGTCGCGCTGCTGGCAAATCTTCCAGCTGGTGCTGTCCCAGACCTGCTGCAAATCAGCGAGCTTGGCGCTGAAAACAGCTTTGGCATCGCGCCAGACCTGCACCTCACCGACGCCCATCTGGATCACCGAGTCAGCCGGGCGGGTTTTGCCGATGAAGTGGCTGTGCTTGGCCAGGCCGTGCTCGCGCAGCGTCTGCATGACGGCATTGCGCTGCGCCGTGCGCACTTGCAGCACCACGCCGGGTTCTTCGTTGAACAAGGCCTTGAGCGTGAGTTCCTCGCGCCTGCCGCTGACCTGGCTCGCCCAGTTCTTGCTGTCGCCCACGTCCATGCGGCTGTCGCTGATGCCGTCGCCCTCGGTCACCAGCAAATCCACGTTGATCGTCACGCCCACATGGCCGGCAAAAGCCATCTCGACCACGCTCGCAAACAAGCCGCCGTCGCTGCGGTCGTGGTAGGCCAGAATCTGGCCCTGCGCGCGCATGAGGTTGACTGCCTTGACCAGATTGACCAGGTCTTGCGGATCATCCAGGTCTGGCACTTCGTCGCCCATCTGGTCCAGGGTTTGGGCCAGTATGCTGCCGGCCATGCGGTTTTGGCCATGGCCCAAATCGACCAGCACCAAGGTGGTGTCCTGCGTCGCATCGAGTTGCGGCGTGAGCGTGCCGCGCACATCGGCCAGCGTGGCAAAAGCCGTCACTATCAACGATACTGGTGATGTGACTTTTTTGTTCACGCTGCCGCCCCCGCCAGCGCTGGCCGGTTCAGGCCACTGCGTGCGCATGGAAAGTGAATCTTTGCCTACCGGTATGGAGATGCCCAGCGCCGGGCACAGTTCCAGGCCAACGGCTTTCACGGTGGCATAAAGTGCGGCATCTTCACCCGGCTCGCCACAAGCGGCCATCCAGTTGGCGGAGAGCTTGACACGCGAGAGTTCGATGGGCGCCGCCAGCAAATTGGTGACGGCCTCCGCCACCGCCATGCGGCCCGCCGCGCTCGCATTGACCGTGGCCAGCGGCGTGCGCTCGCCCATGCTCATGGCCTCACCCGCAAAACCCTTGAAGTCGGCCAAGGTGACGGCGCAATCGGCCACCGGCACCTGCCACGGGCCCACCATCTGGTCGCGGTGCGTGAGGCCGCCCACGGTGCGATCCCCGATGGTGATGAGGAACCGCTTGGAAGCCACCGTCGGGCTGGCCAGCACGGCAACGCAGGCTTGTTGCAGATCGACGCCAGTCAGGTTGATCGGCACAAATGTTCGCTCAAGCGTTTTCACATCGCGCTGCATCTTGGGTGGCTTGCCCAGCAGCACGTTCATCGGCATATTGACTGGCGCCCCCACGCTGGTGCACTCGTCAGTCAACACAAGATCTCGCTCTTGCGTGGCCACGCCCACCACCGCAAACGGGCAGCGCTCGCGCTCGCACAGGGCTTTGAACAGCGCCAGCGACTGCGGCGCAATGGCCAGCACGTAGCGCTCCTGGCTCTCGTTGCACCAGATTTCTTTGGGCGCCATGCCGCTTTCTTCCAGCGGCACGGCGCGCAAATCAAAGCGCGCACCACGAGCAGCATCGTTGGTGAGCTCGGGAAAGGCGTTGGAGAGGCCGCCGGCACCGACATCGTGGATCGCCAGGATAGGGTTGCCGCTCTGGTTGCCAGCACCGTTGCCCAGCGCCCAGCATTGGTTGATGACTTCCTGCGCGCGCCGCTCGATCTCGGGGTTGCCGCGCTGCACCGAGTCAAAGTCCAGATGCGCTGCGTTGGTCCCGGTGGCCATGGAACTGGCCGCACTGCCGCCCATACCGATGCGCATCCCGGGGCCGCCGAGCTGGATCAGCAAGCTGCCCGCCGGAAACGCAATCTTGTGGGTCTGCGTCGCGTCGATCACACCCAGCCCACCGGCAATCATGATCGGCTTGTGGTAGCCGCGCTGCTCCTGCTGTTGCACGGCATGGCCGTCGCCATCCTTGACCGTGCAAGTCAAACTCTGCTCGTACTCGCGAAAGTAACCCAGCAAATTGGGCCGGCCAAATTCGTTGTTGAACGCCGCCCCGCCCAAAGGGCCTTCCAGCATGATTTGCAAAGGGCTGGCAATGTGTTCGGGTTTGCCGTAGTCCGAATTAATTGGAATCTGACCCCAATTAATTTTGGACACCGTGAAACCCGTCAATCCCGCCTTCGGTTTGGAGCCACGTCCGGTGGCGCCTTCGTCGCGGATTTCACCGCCGGCACCGGTGGCGGCTCCGGGGAAAGGCGAGATGGCGGTCGGGTGGTTGTGGGTTTCCACCTTCATCAGGATGTGATTGGTTGCGTTCTGTTTCTCATAGCTGGGCGCGCTTGTCACGCCATGATGAGCCGCTGCCTTGGCGACAAAGCGCTCAACCTGCGCACCTTCCATCACGGAAGCGTTGTCCGAGTACGCCACCAGCATGTGTTGCGGGTTGGTCTGGTGGGTGTGGCGGATCATGCCAAACAGGCTCAGACGCTGCGGCACGCCGTCAATGGTGAATTCGGCGTTGAAAATCTTGTGGCGGCAATGCTCGCTATTGGCCTGCGCGAACATCATGAGCTCCACATCGGTGGGGTTGCGCTGCAATTGTGTGAAGGACTGCACCAGATAGTCGATCTCATCGGCGGCCAGCGCCAAGCCGAATTCGGCGTTGGCCGCCACCAGCGCCGCTGTGCCGCCTTTCAAGACATCCACCTGGGCCATGGGCTGCGCCTGCAAAGGGGTGAATAAGGCACAGGCGCTGGCACGGTCAAACATCACGCTCTCGGTCATACGGTCATGCAGCAAAGCGCTGATCTGCGCCTGCTGCGCAGCGGACAACGTGGCTTTGCCCAGCAGAGCGGCTTTGAACGTAACGCGGTATTCAACCACCCGCTCGACCCGGCGCACCGCCAGACCGCAGTTGTGCGCGATATCGGTGGCTTTGGAGGCCCACGGTGACACCGTGCCAAAACGCGGTGTCACCACGATCAGCGCGCCGTCGGTGAAGCCGCCGTAGGGCTCGCCATAAGTAAGCAACGCCGCCAACTGGTCTTTGAGTGCGGGCGTGGGTTCAGCATCCGACGTGACCAGATGCACAAACCTTGCGGACACAGCACTAATCTTGTCGTGGACGGCTTGCAGACTCGGCAAAAGCTGCTGAATACGAAAATTGCTGAGAGCATTGCCGCCCTCGAATTGAGTAATGTGCAGGGTCACTTTGCTGGCCTGGATGGGGGCTGAATGGTTTGAAAATTGGGTCAAGGCGCGAATGCGGACGGTGCCTGACCAAGGAGAAGTCGGATTTTAGCTGCGTGAACGCCAGGCTTACATCCGCAGTGGTGCAATCAACTCTGCGTAGTCATAAAGCGCAGCCAAAATTTCCTCGCCACGCTCATCAGCGGTCTCAGCCAGCTTGTCGATTTCATCAAATAGTGCCTCTATGGTGCGCGCCCCGCCCCCGCCTTCAAAAAAACGCGAGGCACGCTGTGCTTCCCAGCGCAGGGCTTCCTGATCCGTCAGGCTATGCGGAAAATTGCGCGCCCGGTAGTGAAACAACAACTCCGGCAAACGGGCATCTTCAAACGCCGGTCGGGCGCTGGCAAGTTCTTCGGGTTGACGCTGACGCAAGTCGTTGAGTCGGCGGCGGTCGGCGTTGCCGACAAAGCCACCATACAGGTCTTCATCCACATCCGTCGAAGTCACCTCGCCTCGCGCAAACACTTGCGCCCAAATGGCGCTCATATCGGGCAAGTCGCGCGCCAGCGCCGCATGCTGCAACTGGGCCGGTAAATCCAAACCCCAGCGCTGCGCCATGGTGTCGTTGAGCACTTTCAGATTGGACATCACCATCGGCGACTTGTTCAGGTGCACCGATTTCACCGGCAGGCGGTTCACGCCAGCGGGCAAGTCAGCGGTTTTGGTGAACAGGCGCAGACGAATTTGCTCCGCATTCAGGTTGGACAACTCGCTCGGGTCAAATGCCAGGTCCCAGGCCAGCAACTCATTTTTATTGCCCGGATGCATGGCCAGCGGCCACATCAGCGCCAGACAACCGCGCTCGGGCGCAAACATGCCGGAGATGTGCAAAAACGGCTGCGCCTGCGCCGTAGTGGTGGGCAGGCCCAGCTCGGCCATGATGCGGTCTTTTTTGTGCAGCCCAAAACAAAAATCAAACAGCTTGGGTTGCGCTGCCTTGATCAGCCGCGCCAGCGCAATGGTGGCGCGCACATCACTCAGGGCATCGTGGGCAGCTTCGTGCAACAGGGCGTTGGCCGCGCTCAGGTCGGTGAGTTTGAAACTTGGTTTGCCTTCAGCGTTGGTCGGCCATTGGATGCCGTCTGGTCGCAAGGCATAAGCCGTGCGCGTCACATCGAGCAAATCCCAGCGGCCACACTCGTTTTGCCACTCGCGCGCATAGGGGTCGATCAGGTTGCGCCAGAACATGAAGCGCGTGATCTCGTCGTCAAAGCGGATGCTGTTGTAGCCCACACCGATGGTGCCTGGTTGACTGAAGGCTTGCTCAATCTGCGCCGCAAACTGGTACTCTGGCACGCCTTTTTCAAGACAAAGTTGGGGTGTGATACCGGTGATCAGGCAAGCCTGCGGGTCGGGCAAAAAGTCATTGGCCGGTTGGCAATAGAGCATGATCGGCGCGCCAATCTGGTTGAGCTCGGCATCGGTGCGAATTGCCGCAAACTGCGCCGGCCGGTCGCGCCGGGTGTTGGCACCAAATGTTTCGTAGTCGTGCCAGAGAAAGGTGTGGGGTGGGAATGATGGGTTCATGGCAATAATCACTTTCTACGCGCCGACTGAACGCCGCGCAACTCGGTCACAACGCCCAGCACCTTGGCCAGGCGAAGCGAATCAGCCACTTCAATGGTGAAGGTCATCCAGGCCGTGCCTTTGATCGACTGGGTCTGCACGCCGATCACATTCATCTTTTCCTTGGTAAAGACTTCGGAAATATCGCGCAACAAACCCTGCCGATCCGTCGCCTGGATCGCCACATCGACCGGATAGACCGCGCCACCGGCTGCTGCACCTGTGCCCGTCTGAGGCGTTCCCCATTGCACCTCAATCACGCGCTCGCCATTTTTAGCGACCATCTCACGCAAGTTGGAGCAGTCGCTTCGGTGTACGCTAACACCCTTGCCGCGCGTAACAAAACCGCAAATCAGATCCGGCGGCGCTGGCTTACAACACTTGGCCAACTGCGTCATGAGCGAGCCCACGCCGACCACCAGCACGCCGCCCTGGGTCGGATTAGCGGCACTGCGCGGTTTCTTCAGCAGCGGCTCGTCGACCTGCACCTGCACCTCTGGCGGGCGCAGCACAACCTCAATATTGTGCAGCGAAAACTCATCTTTGCCTACGACCTCAAACAAATCATCAGCCGACTTAAAACCAAGTTTCGAGGCCAGCTCTTCGAGTTTGAGCGCCGTCTTGCCCTCGCGCTGGAGCAGCTTTTCAACCGCTTCACGGCCTTTGGCGATGGTCTCGTGCAGGGTCAAGGCGTTGAACCAGGCACGCACTTTGGCGCGCGCGCGCGGGCTTACCAAATAACCCAGCTCGGGGTTAAGCCAGTCGCGCGAAGGACCACCCTCTTTCACCGTGGTAATTTCAACAGTCTGACCGTTTTTGAGGGGTGTATTGAGTGGCACCTGAACACCATCGAGCCGCGCGCCGCGACAGCGGTGCCCCAGGTTGGTATGCACACTGTAGGCAAAGTCTACCGCCGTGGCGCCCTGGGGCAACTCAACGATGGCCGCCTCCGGCGTCAAGACATAAATGCGGTCGTCAAAAGCGCCCTGCTCCGGTAAATTTGAGAGATCGCGCTCCCACGCCAGCAACTGGCGCAGCACGGCGATTTTGTTGTCATAGGAGCCACTCGCCGAGACTCCGGCATAACCTTTGACACCCGCCTCTTTGTAAGCCCAATGCGCTGCCATGCCATGCTCGGCGTAGTCATGCATGGCCTGTGTGCGAATTTGTATTTCGATCGGCCGCGCGGCGGCGTCGCGCACCACCGTATGCAAAGACTGGTAGCCATTGGATTTGGGTTTGGCGATGTAATCGTCAAATTCCTCGGTCACCGGTGTAAACCAGCTATGCACCCAACTCAAGGCCGCATAACAATCGGGAATGTTACCGACCACAATGCGCAGCGCCAGGATGTCATGCACCTGCTCGAACTTAAGCGATTTGCCGCGCATCTTTTTGACGATGCTGTAGATGTGTTTGGGCCGCCCCTGCACCGTCGCCACGATGCCCTGACTCTTGAGCTCAGCCTGCAACCGGGCGCGCAATTGCTCGACCCGGGCTTCACGCTCCGAGCGTGTTTCAGCGAGCAACTGCGACACCTCACGGTAGCTCTGGGGCTCCAGAAAACGAAATGCCAGGTCTTCCATCTCCCACTTGATGGGACGAATATCGAGTCGGTTGGCCAGCGGCGCAAACACCTGCAGCGATTCTCGCGCCAGGCCCGGCGGCAGCTCTCGTTTGGTGGCCGCAAAGAAGCGCAACGTTTGCAGACGCGAGGCCAGGCGCAGCATCACCACGCGCAAGTCGCGCGAGAACGCCAGCAGCATCTTGCGAACCGTCTCAGTCTGGGCAGCAGCGCTTTGCGCCATCGGCATCACCGTTGCCACCCTGGCACTGGCGGCCTGGGTTTGGCGCGCCTGACGCTGCAAACGCACCAGCTTGGTGGTCTCAGTTGCCAGCACGGCAAAGTTCTCGCCAAAGGCCTTGGTAATCACCTCCTGCGGTTTGTTCAGGTACTCGCAGGCATAGACCAGATAGCTGGCCGACTGCATCGCTTCGGAGCCGCCAATGGTTTTGAGAATGGCCGCCACCGCGTCGGCATGGGCCAGAGTGTTCTCACCCGTATCCAGTGTTGCGCTGGCTAACAACGGCTCGGCAAATGCGCGTGCACGCTCCAGTGCATGCGCCTGCTCCGGCAGGCTTTGCACGGTGGCGGCGAGCAACTGCGGCAACTGCCGCACCAAAGACACCGCACCGTTCGACTCGTCTGAGAGGGTTTTCATCCGCGTTACATCAAATTTCTAATAAAAATGACGCCACCGTCTGCACTTGGTCGTCGGCAATAAAAGTCGGTGCGTGACCCACACCGGCAAACTCCACCAACTGAGCCCTGGGGCCGCGCTTTGTCATCGCCAACGCTGTCTGTCTGGAGAGCAAGTCAGACTCCTGGCCATGGATCAACAAGGTGTGCGCCGTGATGTGATCATAAAGTTGCCACAACAGCGCTTCACCTTGCGCCGCCGACTCTGCGGCAACAGCGAGAAACGGCACGGCAATCGCCGGGTCGTAATGCAGTGTCAGGCTACCCGCAGCATCCCCCAGAGGCTTGAGCATGGGGCGTGTCAGAGCCAGCCACTGCGCTGGCGTGTGTGGCCCAAAGCTGCTGGCAATTTCCCACAGGGCATCGGCAGCCTGCTGCTCCGAGGCAAACTTGCCGGTCTGGCCAAGATACTGGCCGATGCGTTGCAAAGATTTCCACTCGATCACCGGGCCAACGTCGTTAAGCACCAAGCGGCGCACCGGCACCGGCAACGGCGCATCGGCTTGACCGCAGAGCGCGATGCCAATCAAGCCGCCCAGGCTGGTGCCGAGCCAGTCCAGCGTAACCGGCTTGAGTTGCGCCAGCAGCGCCAGCATGTCGGCAGCGTAGGCCGGAATCTGATAACCGTTGGGGTCTTTGAGCCAATCACTTTTACCACGTCCGACCACGTCCGGGCAGACCACCCGCAGTGTGTTGCCAGCGCGAGCGCACAAGGCTTGCGCCAACACGTCAAAGTCGCGCCCCTGGCGCGTCAGGCCATGCACGCAGACCAGCACGTGACCGGCCTGAGGATTGCCCCATTGCCAATAAGCCATACGGTGAGCACCGGAGGTATCCGGGCAGAGTACATAATTCAGCGTAGGTTCAGTCATGGTTCAATCTCAATCAATACCACCACATCCTAATTCAATCGCAGTCATTACTTCCAATTCACAGAGAAACATCATGCTCAAAGAAAAGGAGCCATCGCTGCAATTCACCACGACCGAAGAACTTGGCACACTGGCGCTGTTTTTATGCTCGCCCGAAGGCAATAATGTGCGCGGCGTGGCGTGGAACATGGATGGTGGCTGGGCGGCTCAGTGATCAGATCGATCGCCGAGACGCCGCACCTGCGCTGGCCTGCCTATTGCGACTTGAACAACGCGGCCACGCGACGCTTGGGCTTGATGTTGGCAGAGATACTGCGCACTCCGTGCACGCCTGGCACGGCCTCCCACGAAGGCAGACTTTGCGCTACAACGGGTGCCTCATAGGGCCGCTCGAAGAATGGATCACGCGCAGCCGACGCTGCGTGGTGAGCAGAGTCGCGACGTACCGGGCGATCAGTCCGGGCAAATTGGCCTTCATGCGACACGTCACGCAGCGAACCCGGTCGGTGACCGGCATGACGGGTGTCCGTCGGCCCACCTTCGGTGTACATGCGGTGACCGTCGTTGATGCGGCCCTGTTTGCGGATATCAGGCGCATTTTCTTCAAACTCGATGGCTTCCAGTTCAATTTTGTTATGCAGAAGCTTTTCAATGTCTGCCACCAACCGAGCATCGCTCTTGGCAACAAAGCTCACCGCCAGACCGGCCGAACCGGCGCGGCCGGTGCGACCAATGCGGTGCACATAGTCTTCAGCGTTAAACGGGATGTCAAAGTTGAACACCGCCGGAACATCCTTGATATCGAGGCCGCGCGCCGCCACGTCGGTGCAGACCAGCAAATCGACCTCGCCGCTCTTGAATGAATCGAGTGCCTTCAAACGCTCGTCCTGGCTTTTGTCGCCGTGCAGTGCCGTGGTATTGAGGCCTTCACGCTCGAGCGAACGGGCCAGGCGGGCACAACCAAGCTTGCTGTTGACAAACACAAAGGCTTGCTTGAGCTCGCGTTGCTTCAAAATCTGATGCAGGGCATGGCGCTTGTCATCGCCCTCGACGCTGTAGAAATGCTGTTCAACCGTGGAGGCAGCGGCGTTGGAGCGCGCCACTTCAATCGTTACTGGATCTTGCAGATAGCTGCTCGCCAGGCGTTTGATCTCAGGCGAAAAAGTGGCCGAAAACAACAGCGTGATGCGCTGCTTGGGCAGGTAACTCAGGATGCGTTGCAAATCGGGCAAAAAACCGATGTCGAGCATCCGGTCGGCCTCGTCCAGCACCACGTATTCAACCTGATTGAGCACGGTATTTTTGGCTTCAATATGGTCGAGCAAGCGCCCCGGTGTGGCCACCAGAATCTCAACCCCTTTTTTGAGCTCAAGCGTCTGCGGCTTCATGTCCATGCCGCCAAACACCACCGCGCTGCGCAACTGGGTGTGCACAGCGTAATCCTTGATTGCCTGCGCCACCTGGTCGGCTAACTCACGCGTGGGCAACAGCACCAAGGCGCGCACCGGGTGACGCGCCGGCGAGGTGGAACTGTTCTCGTGCTTGAGCATGCGCTGTAGCAAAGGCAGGGCAAAAGCGGCCGTTTTGCCAGTGCCGGTTTGGGCTGCACCCATCACGTCGCGACCTTGCAGCACGACCGGAATAGCCTGCGCCTGGATCGGCGTCATGGACTCGTAGCCCAGGTCAGCGACGGCGCGCGCCAGCGGCGCTGCCAGTTGCAATTGGGCAAAGGCCATCGGTAAGGTTTCAGGGGTTAGTTCAGGAATCAAATCGGTCATGCACAGCCAGTATCAAGCGCTATCCATCTGATAGCGAAGCGCCCCCCACGAACCGGGAGCAAAACCGCATTATCCTCTAGTGGCATGGCAAGTGCGAAACCAGCACCTTCGCCCTTGCGAAGCCCTCAAGCCATTGGCAAGGTCACGCCGCGCTGGCCCTGGTACTTGCCACCACGGTCTTTGTAACTGGTCTCGCAGACTTCATCGCTTTCAAAAAACAGCACTTGCGCGCAGCCTTCGCCGGCGTAGATCTTGGCCGGCAGCGGCGTCGTGTTGGAAAATTCCAGCGTTACATAGCCTTCCCACTCAGGCTCGAATGGTGTCACGTTGACGATGATGCCGCAGCGCGCATAAGTGCTTTTACCCAGGCAGATGGTCAGCACGTTGCGCGGAATGCGAAAGTACTCCAGCGTGCGCGCCAAAGCAAAGCTGTTAGGCGGAATAATGCAGACGTCGTCGTTGAAATCGACAAAGCTTTTTTCATCAAAATTCTTCGGATCCACCACCGTGCTGTGGATGTTGGTAAAGACCTTGAACTCGGGCGCGCAGCGGATGTCGTAGCCGTAACTGCTGGTGCCGTAGCTGACAATTTTCTGGCCAGCGGCATCGTGGCGAATCTGGCCCGGCTCAAACGGCTCGATCATGCCGGTGGTCTCAGCCATGTGGCGAATCCATTTGTCACTTTTGATGGTCATGGGGGGTCAACTCCTGGGTTGGCAGGATTGTAAGCAGACGCTTGGATTAGGGAAGATAGGCGTCAAAGTTCATAGAATCAAACCATGTACAAAACCACGGTATCGACACCAGAAAGCAAGGTATCAAGCGAGATAAAAGGGACCTTCCGTTCGCTGAACAACTTCAACTATCGGGTATGGGCTAGCGGGGCGATCGTGTCCAATGTGGGAACATGGATGCAGCGCATCGCCCAGGATTGGCTCGTACTCACTCAGTTGACCCACAATAATGCGACAGCTGTCGGTGTGGTTATGGCACTCCAGTTCGGACCCCATCTTCTTTTACTGCCGTTGACCGGTTTTGCGGCCGATCACCTCGACCGGCGAAAGATCCTGCTCGCCACTCAGGCGTCCATGGGAGCACTTGCCCTCGGACTGAGTCTCCTTACCATCACCGGGCTTGTCCAGTTGTGGCACGTCTATGTGTTTGCGTTTCTTCAGGGCTGCATCACTGCGTTCGACGCACCAGCACGCCAGACATTTGTCTCGGAGCTGGTTGGGGAAGCCGACCTGACAAACGCAGTGGCGCTGAATTCGACCTCGTTCAACGCCGCACGGATGATCGGTCCAGCCATCGCCGGTGTCCTTATCGCCTCAGTGGGCTCGGGGTGGGTATTCCTGATCAACGCGGCCTCATTTATTGCCGTACTTTGCTCGCTCAGCTTCCTTCGCGTGGGCGAACTTCATCGGAGCGGCAAAGCTGTCCGAACCCAAGGGAGTCTCGTCGAAGGTTTTCGCTATGTCTGGAAGCGACCCGACATAAAAGCGGTCCTCTTCATGCTTTTTTTAATCGGCACGTTTGGACTCAACTTCCCCATCTTCATTTCAACCATGACGGTTACCGTTTTTCACGCGGGAGCGAGCAAATACGGACTCTTGACTTCGATGATGGCCATCGGAACGGTCACTGGCGCGTTGCTCGCCGCCAGACGGGCAAAACCTAATATTGTGCTGCTGTTCGTCGGTACCGCTGTCTTCGGGCTCGGCTGCGCCCTGGCCGCGCTCATGCCCACCTACTGGCTCTTTGGTCTCGCGCTCATCCCCATCGGCGTGTCTGCACAAACCTTCACTACCAGTGCGAACAGCACGGTGCAGCTATCAACCGACCCAGCCATGCGTGGGCGTGTGATGGCGATTTACATGGCCATCATTTTGGGTGGCACGCTCTTGGGCGCGCCGATCGTCGGTTGGGTCGCCGATACGTTCGGTCCGCGCTGGGCGCTTGGCATCGGTGCCACTGCGGGTTTTGCCGCAGCGATCGTCGGAATCCAGTACCTCACAAAGTACCGTCACCTGCGTGTGCGCATCGACGCTGGACGCCTGCGTCTGAGCCTCGACGATGGCGAAATACCCTCATCCACCTGACGCTGCGACCCGAACCCGGGCGCAGCTACCCGTCAAGGCAGCTTGCCCTGCACTCCTTGCACCAGATAGTTCATCTTCAAAATCTGCGCGTCACTGAGCGTCTGGCCCTTGGCAATCACCACTTTGCCCTGGTTGTCGAGCACGGCTTGTCGAGCGTAAAAAGGATGCAGCTTGCCGCTGGCAATTTCTTTTTGCCGCGCCAGCACTTCCTGCTGTACCGCCTTGGGCACTTTGGGGCCAAAGCCTTCGACCCGGATCATGCCCTCTTTCACGCCACCCCAAACATTGCCACTTTTCCAGGTGCCATCGAGCACAGCTTTCGCACGCTGCGTGTAGTACTTGCCCCACTGGTGGGTGACCGCCACAATTTGCGCATCGGGCGCAATTTTTCGCATATCCGAGTGATAGGCCACGGCGAGCTTGCCGCGCTCCTGCGCCGCCACCATCACCGCCGACGAAGCGGTATGAAAAGCGATCACATCAACGCCCTGGTTAAACAGCGTCATGGCTGCATCGCGCTCCAGCGTCGGGTCAAACCAGGTGTTGAGCCAGACCACTTTAACTTCGGCCTGCGGGTTGACCGAGCGCATGCCCAAAGCAAATGCGTTGATGCCCTGCAGCACTTCGGGGATCGGGAACCCCGCCACATAACCCGCCACGTTTGTCTTGGTCATGCGCCCCGCAGCGATGCCTGCCAGGTAGCGGCCTTCGTAATAGCGCGCATTGGCCACCGCCACGTTGGGCGCGGTCTTGTAGCCGGTGATGGATTCGAACTTGACGTCGGGAAATTCCTGCGCCACTTTGAGGGTCGGCTCCATGTAGCCAAAACTGGGCGTGAAAATCAGCTTGTGGCCGGTGGCCGCCAGATCGCGAATCACGCGCTCGGAGTCTGGACCTTCGGCCACATTTTCGACATAAGTGGTTTTGACTCGATCACCCAAAGCCGCTTCGACCGCCTTGCGGCCTTCGTCGTGCTGGTGTACCCAGCCGGCATCGGACAGCGGTGTCACATAGACAAAACCTATCTTGAGTGGTTCCTGGGCCGCTTTGGAAGGTGCGCCAGTTTGTGAAAAAACGGGAGAAATAAAACAGGCGGCCGCGATCACGGCAGCGAGGTTTTTGTACATGGTGGTCCTCTACATGGCTCTGGGATATAAAAAATAAAATCCGTCAGAGCAACGGATTTCGAGCGTATTTTATCGATCTTTTCGGAAATGATGACATGCCAAACCCCGCCCGGCATGCGGTGAGGATCAGGCCGCTGCGCTGAGCGCCCCAGCGGCCTGATCCTTCAAGCAGGGTTGGTATGCGTCCTGCGCAAACTGCCAATGCCGTTTGCCGAAGGCGGCGCGGTGGGTGGCGTAGCGAAATAAAGGAGGAGGCCAAGGGCCGGGGGACATTCGCGGAGCCACCCACTGCACCGCCTTCGCCCTACACACGTCCGGAGCAGAACGGTGTCGTGAATTTCGCAACTCTCAATAACCAGAAGCCTCAGAAACTGCGATTTCTTGCCAGCGGCGGGTTCTTGGAGAAATAGGCTTCAATGCCAAGCATCAGGGCGCTGGCGAGCTGTTCAAGGTAGTCCGCGCTGTTGAGTTTGGCTTCTTCCTCCGGGTTGCTGATAAAGGCCGCCTCCACCAGCACACTTGGAATATCGGGCGCTTTAAGTACCGCAAAGCCAGCTTGCTCCACCCGGCCGCTGTGCAGTTTTCCAACCCGCCCGATTTGCCCCAGCATGGCACCCCCGAGCTTGAGACTATCGTTAATTTGCGCGGTGGTGCTCATGTCGAACAAAGCGTGCTTGACCTGCACGTCTTTGGCCTTGATGTTCAGGCCCCCTACCCGATCAGCCTTGTTTTCCTGCGCTGCCATCCAGCGCGCTGCGGTGCTCGACGCCCCACCCTGGCTTAGCGCAAAAACGCTGGCACCTTGCGGGTGCGGAGTAAAAAATGCGTCGGCGTGCAAGCTGATGAACAAGTCAGCCTGCACGTGCTGCGCCTTTTGCACACGCACCTGCAATGGCACAAAAAAATCGGCGTCCCGTGTCATGTAGGCGCGCATCACATTGCCGTTGACCGCAGCGGCATTGATGTGCTCGCGTAGCCGTTGCGCCAGCCGCAGCACCACGTCTTTCTCGCGCGTGCCACCCGGTCCGATGGCACCCGGATCTTCACCGCCATGGCCAGGATCGAGCGCGATGATGATCAAACGCTCGGTGCGCCCAGGTGCAGATGGGGTCGGCGCTGACTGCTGGGTGGGCGGCATTTTTGCGGTAAGGTCAGCGGCCTTGCCAGCGGGCTTTTGGTTTTGCCGGGCGATCAATTCACCCAAAGGATCGCTCGCAGCCGATGCGCTCGCGCTGGCTGGGGCAAGTGCTTGAGCAGGCGTGGACGGCCGCTCTTTGAGGCGTTCGGCAATCAGCGCCTCCAGCGGGTCGATCACCTGGGTCGGGTACAAATCAAACACCAGGCGGTACCGGTAAGCGGCCACCGGCGCCAGCGTGAAGACCTGGGGCGCGATCGGCTGCTTCAAGTCCAGCACCAGCCGCACCAGACCCGGCGCACTTTGGCCAACCCGAATGCCGGCAATATTGGGATCATCGCCACGCACCTTGGCCACCAGTTCCTTCAACGCCGGATTGAGTTCAATGCCTTCAATATCCACCGCCAGACGCGGCGGACTCGCCACAAATAATTGCTTCACCTTGAGCGCGACGTCCGACTCGATAGTGACACGCGAATAGTCATGTGCCGGCCACACCCGCACCGCCAAAATCGTGGCCCCACGCGCCAGTTCCTGGCTGCCCAGCAGCAGTACCACAGCACCCGCGTGCAACAGGCTGCGACGCTTCACGCCCGCTCCTGCGGCGGCGGCTGACAGGCTTGCAACAAGCCCATACCAAGCGCCGTTTGCGGCGTCAGGCTGACCTGCCGGGCGTCATCATCAACAACCTTCAGCCCAATGATCAAATCGGCCAACGGGATAAAACCGGCTGCCTTTTCCGGCCATTCGGCCAGCTTCAGACCGGGGCTGGCAAATATCTCGCGAAAGCCGGCATCTTCTGCTTCGCGCGGATCGTTGAAACGGTAAAAATCAAAGTGCCAGATAGTCATGTCGACCAATTCATAAGGTTCCACCACTGCATAAGTCGGGCTTTTGACACGCCCCGTCACGCCCAGGGCGCGCAACAAGTAGCGCACGAAGGTGGTTTTACCGGCACCCAGTTCGCCGCGCAACTCGATAAACGCATGGCGCAGACCCGGTTGCGCCGCCAGCCTTGAGGCAAATAATTGCGTGGCAGCCTCGTCACTCCAGCGCAGGTTTTTTACAATCGGGGCGTGACCCACTTCAGAACGCATCTCGACGCAGCCCAATTGCTGCCCAAAATTCGGGCCTGGGCCAGCGCGTTGGGCTTTTCGCAAATTGGCGTGGCGGATATTGATTTATCTTCATCGGAAGCTGGATTATCAGCTTGGTTGGCCCATGGTTTTCACGGCGACATGGCCTACATGGCAGCCCATGGTCTCAAACGCGCACGGCCGGCTGAGCTGGTGCCAGGCACTGTCAGCGTGATCACGGCTCAAATGGACTATCTACCACAGGCCACACCAGCGCACTGGCAAGGGCTGGAATTTGAGCGTCTGACACACCCCGCCGAGGCCGTGGTTTCGCTCTACGCCCGTGGCCGTGACTACCACAAGGTCATGCGACAACGCCTGCAACAGTTGAGCGATCGCATCGCCGCCGAACTTGGGCCATTTGGGCATCGGGTGTTTGCCGACTCGGCCCCGGTGCTGGAAGTGGCGTTGGCCGCGCGCAGCGGCCTGGGCTGGCGCGGCAAACACACGTTGCTGCTCAGCCGCACAGCGGGGTCGATGTTTTTCCTGGGAGAGATTTATGTTGATCTGGCGTTGCCTGCAACCGCGCCGGTGTCGCAGCACTGTGGCAGTTGCGCTGCCTGTATCAAGATTTGCCCAACGCAAGCTATCGTGGCAGCACAACAACTCGATGCCCGGCGTTGCATCTCCTACCTCACGATCGAACACGCCGGAGCCATCCCGCTGGAACTCAGAGCCTTGATCGGTAACCGCATTTATGGCTGCGACGACTGTCAACTGATTTGCCCCTGGAACAAGTTTGCACAGCGCAGCACGCTGGCCGACTTCACGGCACGCCCAGGTTTTGCCGACGGTCAATTGACAAGCCTGTTTGCCTGGACTGAAGAAGAATTTTTACGCTTCACCGAGGGCACTCCGATCCGACGCATTGGTCACGAACGTTGGTTGCGAAACATCGCCGTTGCCCTTGGCAATGCGCTCAGAGCGGCTCCGAATCCAGGCATGGTGTCGGCATTGAGTCAGCGTGCCCAACATCCCAGTGCGCTGATTCGCGAGCATGTGGCCTGGGCCTTAAACCAAACCCAGCCCACCCAAGAGCGCACCAATGCCCAGCAGCCATAGCAAATGAAGCTTGGTGCGCCACACCAGCAGGGCGCTTGCGGCCGTAACCAGCCAGAGGAGCCAATTCTTGGTCGAACTGCCGTAACTAGCGGCCAAAATCCAACCCGTGGCGATCAGCAACGCAATCACAATCGGTGCCATGCCCTGCTTAAAGGCGCGCACCGCTTGTCGCTCCCGATTTTGATGTGCCCAGCGGGTGGCCAGCAAAGTCAACACGGAACTGGGTGCCATGGAGCCAACAATGGTGATCAGGACACCCAGCAACGCCAGCAACCAGGCGGTCAGACCAGCACCGCCACCGGCATTCATGCCGACATTCCAGCCAAACAAGGCAACAAACAACACATTGGGCCCCGGCGCGGCCTGCGCCAAAGCGATGGAGTTAGTGAACTGTGAGTCACTGAGCCAGTACTGTTCATTCACCAGGTAGCGGTGTATGTCGGGTACGGTGGTAATGGCGCCGCCCACTGCCATCAGGGACCAGGACATGAAATGAATCAACAAGGACAGCCAGTCGGCAGCGCTCAAATTCAGGCTCATGGTGTGCCTGCCAGTGCTTGCGCTCGACCCAACTGCCGGTAAGCCCAAACACAAGCCGCCGTACCCACCGACAAAAGCAGCCACACCAAGGGAACTCTGAGCAGTGCAATGGCGACAAAAGTCAAGGCGACAAAGGCCCAACAAACTGCCTCTCCCATAACATTATTCTTCAGCGCCGCAATCAGTTTGAGGCCGGTCGCAATAATCATACCGGCGGCCGCAGCACCCATGCCGCGCAACGCGCCTTGCACGGCTGGCAAATCGGAAATGCTGGTAAATACGGCCGCCATCGCCAGCACCACCATCAGAGGGAAAGTCAACAGGCCAGCAAACGCTGCGAACGCACCGCGCCAGCCAAAGCTGCGGTCACCGATCATCAACGCAAGGTTAAGGACGTTGGGGCCCGGCAAAATTTGAGCCACCGCCCAGTCTTCGACAAACTCTTCATGCGTCAGCCACCGTTTTTTTTCTACCAACTCGCGCTGTGCCACAACCACCACACCACCAAAGCCTTGCAGAGCCAATTTGGTAAATGACCAAAACAGGTCTGACAACGACTGCGGGTACGCTGTCGGCGCGGCGTCAGGCGTGGCAGTTGATTGAAGCGGCACGGAATTTGTCATGGCTGGATTATCAGGGAAACAGCGCTGACGCTGCCTCGCCAGACCAGCAAAATCAACAGCTTGGTTAATGGCGTCTGATCGCGGTCATGCACTGGGCTAGGTAGCGACTCTCAATGCGCAAGGCGGTTGGTATATCGACTTGCAAGCCTTCGACCATGCAGGCCAGGATGGCTATGGGCGCCGGGTACAGACCACGCGCCTGTAGCTTGATTATGGCCGGTTCCCCCACCAGCCAGTTAGCCACTGCCGGACTGGAGGGCAAGCCGCCTGGCACCTTGTAGCCACTGGTTTCCCAAGGGTGCTGGGCGCTCGGGTTGGCCACAATCCAGGCCAGCGCCCTGGCGCGCATCTCGGCTGCAGCGTTGGCCGATGGCGCTACCAACTCATGCACCAGGCCCAGGCTTTTGGCTTCCTGCGGGGAAAAGGTTTTTCCTTCCACCAGATAAGGCTGCGCACCCACCAAACCAAGCAGGCGCGTCATCTTGGTCACGCCGCTGACACCGGGGAGTAAACCGAGTGTGACCTCGGGTAGGCCAAACTGAATCTTGTTGTCATCGATGGCAATCCGGTAGTGGCCCAGTAGCGCCACTTCCCAGCCACCACCCAGCGCCGTGCCGTTGAGGCAACTCACCACCGGCTTGCCTAGTGTTTCAAGCGCGCGGAAGTTCTTTTTGACGCGTTCAATTTCAGTGAATACCACGCAGGCGTCGGAGACTGTCAGGCCCGTGGCGCCTTTGCGATCCGCACCGGTAAAAAAGCTCGCTTTGGCTGAGGCCAGAACGATGCCACGGATGGCCTCCTGGTCCTTCAAAACCTGTGCCACCAACGCCGTCAGGTCTTGTTGCCACTGCTGGCACATGGTATTGACGGGAGAATTGGGTTCGTCAAAGGTGACAGTGGCAATGCCGCCATCAAGTTGGTATTGGATGGTCTTCATTTTTTGCTTTCAGCAACGCTCAACGATGGTCGCAATGCCCATGCCGCCGCCAACGCACAGCGTCACCATGCCGTAACGCAGCCTGCGTCGCTGCAATTCATCGACCACGGTACTGACCAGCATGGCCCCGGTGGCACCAAGCGGGTGACCCATGGCAATGGCGCCGCCGTTGACATTGACCTTGTCAAAAGGCACTTTCATCTCTTTCATGAAGCGCAGCACCACGGCGGCAAAAGCCTCGTTGATTTCAAACAGGTCGATCTGGTCAATTGTCAGACCCGCTTTGGCCAGCGCCTTTCGCGCAGCGGGCATCGGGCCGGTGAGCATGATGGTCGGGTCGGCACCGCTCAGCGCCGCCGCCACAATGCGCGCCCTTGGCGTAAAGCCATGTGCCTTGCCAGCGGCCTCGGAGCCAATCAGCACAGCGGCCGCGCCATCCACAATGCCGGATGAATTGCCAGCATGGTGCACATGGATGATGCGCTGGACCTGCGGGTAGCGCGTCAGTGCCACTTGGTCAAAACCGATGGCACCCAGTTGTTCAAACGACGGCTTCAGGGCGGCCAGACCTTCGAGTGTGGTTTGGGGCTTGATGAACTCGTCCTGCGCCAGAATGATCTGGCCCAGCGCGTCTTTCACCGGCACGATGGAACGATCAAAGTAACCGCTGGCGCGTGCATGACTGGCGCGCTTTTGCGATTCCAGCGCAAAGGCATCCACGTCCTGGCGCGAAAAACCTTCCAGCGTCGCAATCAGATCAGCGCCAATGCCTTGCGGCACAAAGCCGGTAACAAAATTTGTCTCCGGGTCCAGCGCCCAGGCACCACCGTCGGAGCCCAGCGGCACGCGGCTCATGCTCTCGACGCCACCAGCCACCACCAGATCTTCCCACCCCGAGCGCACCTTCTCGGCCGCCAGGTTCACCGCCTCCAGGCCGGACGCGCAAAAGCGGTTGATCTGCACCCCCGCACAAGTGAAATCCCAACCGGCTTTGAGCGCCGCCACTTTAGCAATCACCGCGCCCTGGTCGCCCACCGGTGAGACCACGCCCATGACGACGTCATCCACCTTGGAGGTGTCAAGATCGTTGCGGCGTTGCAACTCGCTGAGCACACCGACCAGCAGATTGACCGGTTTAACCTCATACAAACTACCGTCTTTTTTACCCCTGCCGCGCGGTGTGCGAATGGCGTCATAAACAAAGGCTTCGGTCATGTGATCTCCATTTGAAAACCGTTTGAATCCAGCCTATCGTAGCTGAATCGGGGTCGGATCCGAATTCGGGGCACAGCATCCGAGTTAGCCTTTTGAGTTTCACCGATTTGGGCTCTGACCCCAATTCTGCGGTTCGTCACCACGACCTACGAGGGAACCAACAAGGCTTGTATCTGCGTTTCCTTGGCAGCCCACAACTGTTGCGCCCACAGTTGATACGCCTGCCGCACATTGGTATCGCCCGCGTAGTCGGCGCGCGCCAATTCTTGCGGTATCGGCAGCGTCTGCACGCGCACGATCACGCGCCTGAGTTTGCCCTGAAGAAATTGCCAAAATTTTGGGACACCATCCGGGTAAACAATCGTGACGTCGAGGATCGCCTGAAACTTGTCGCCCATGGCATTGAGCGCCAGCGCCAGGCCGCCGACCTTGGGCTTGAGCAAATGCTTGTAGGGAGATTGTTGGCGCTGGTGTTTGGCCCGGGTAAAGCGCGTGCCTTCCATGAAGTTCATCACACTGGTTGGGATCAAGGCAAATTTTTCACAAGCCTTGCGGGTGGTTGCCTGGTCTTTGCCGCGCATCTCGGGGTGTGTTTTCAGAAACTCTTCGCTATGCCGGCGCATGAATGGAAACTCGAGCGCCCACCAGGCCAAGCCCATCACCGGCACCCAGATCAGTTGCTGCTTGAGAAAAAACTTGAGCAGCGGAATGCGCCGGTTGAACAAATGCTGCAACACCAGAATGTCAACCCAGGATTGGTGATTGCAGTTGACTAAATACCAGCTGCGCGCGTTTAGTCCCTCGATACCCTGCACGTCCCAGACGGTGCGCTGGGTCAGACGCATCCAGCCACTGTTACCCGCTATCCAGGCCTCGGCAATGCGCAACAGAAGGGGGTCGATCAAAAGCCGCACCTTCTTCAACGGCAACAACACCTTCAGGATCGAAAAAAACAGCAATATCGGCACCCAGAACAGCACGTTCGCAACCATCAGCACGGTGGCAATCAGACCGACCAGGGTGGCGGGTAAAAAGTTAAACATGAAGCGCTTTCAAGTCCGGCATGGGCCAACGATAACGCATTATTGTTTGGCCAAGAAAATCCCCCTGACGCTGACTCACCCGGCATAAAACCTTACACTCAACGCCCTCCCCCACTGCGCCTAACATGAAAGAGCATCGTCATTGCGAACGAAGTGAAGCAATCCATGACCCCGGACTGCGTGGATTGCCGCGTCGCTGCGCTCCTCGCAATGACGGTCTTTTTCATGCTTTGGGGTGGCTTTGAGGCCATGACTGCTGGATTCCCATGACCACCCCCGTTGACGTCTCTTTTTTCCCGCGCGCTGCCAAGCCTTTGAACAGTTACCGCAAGTTCTGGGCGGCGCGCTTGGGTACGGCCAAATTTTTGCCGATGAGCCGCGCCGAGATGGAGGCGCTGGGCTGGGACAGTTGCGACATTGTGCTGGTCACTGGCGATGCCTACGTGGATCACCCCAGCTTTGGCATGGCGGTGATCGGGCGCATGCTGGAGGCGCAGGGCTATCGGGTCGGCATCATCGCGCAGCCCGACTGGCACAGCGCCGAGCCGTTCAAGGCGCTGGGCAAACCGAACCTGTTCTGGGGCGTGACGGCCGGCAATATGGATTCGATGATCAACCGCTACACGGCCGATCGCAAAATCCGCAGCGATGATGCCTACACGCCGGGTGACGTGGCGGGCAAACGACCGGACCGGGCCGCGATTGTCTACAGCCAGCGCTGCCGCGAAGCGTTCAAGGAGGTGCCGATTGTGCTCGGAGGCATTGAGGGCTCGCTGCGCCGTATCGCGCACTACGACTATTGGAGCGACAAGGTGCGCCGCTCGATCGTGGTCGATGCCAAGTGCGACCTGCTGCTCTATGGCAACGCCGAACGCGCCATTGTCGAGATCGCGCACCGGTTGGCGGCGCGTGAGCCGGTGGAGAAAATCACCGATGTGCGCGGCACGGCTTTTGTGCGCCGCGCCGATGATGAATCGCGCCTGGGCTGGTTTGAGATTGATTCGACCAGCGTCGATGCGCCGGGACGGGTGGAATCGCATATCAGCCCTTACCGTAGCACTTCGGAAACCGCAGAATTGGGGTCAGAGCCCAAATCGGTGAAACTCCATTGGCCAGCTCGTATGCATAGCCCCGAATTGGGATCTGACCCCGATTCAGCTACGTTGCGTGTCAAAGCACCGCCGCGAGCTCGCTCGGTGATTCGCCTGCCCAGCTACGAGCAGGTCAAGGCCGACGCGGTGCTCTACGCGCACGCCAGCCGCGTGATGCACCTGGAGACCAACCCCGGCAACGCGCGAGCCCTGGTGCAGGCGCATGGCAGCGGCCCCACGGCACGCGATGTCTGGCTCAACCCGCCGCCGATTCCCCTCACCACCGCCGAGATGGATCTGGTATTCGGCCTGCCTTACGCGCGCAGCCCGCACCCGAGTTATGCCGACGAGCACGGTCGCCATGACGGCGCCACCAAAATCCCGGCCTGGGAGATGATTCGTTTTAGCGTCAACATCATGCGCGGCTGCTTTGGCGGTTGCACCTTTTGCTCGATCACCGAGCACGAAGGCCGCATCATCCAGAGCCGCTCCGAAGATTCGGTGATTCGCGAAATTGAAGAAATCCGTGACCAGGTGAAAGGCTTTACCGGCACCATCTCCGACCTGGGCGGACCGACTGCCAATATGTACCGGCTCGGCTGCAAAAGCCCGCAGATTGAGGCCGCGTGTCGCAAGCCGAGTTGTGTCTATCCTGGCATCTGCCAAAACCTGAACACCAACCACGATCCGTTGATCCAGATTTACCGCCATGGTCGTTCGCTCCCGGGCGTCAAGAAAATTTTGATCGGCTCGGGCGTGCGCTACGACCTAGCGGTGCAAAGCTCCGAGTACGTCAAGGAGTTGGTGCAGCACCACGTCGGCGGCTACCTCAAGATCGCACCAGAGCACACCGAGCCAGGGCCGCTCAGCAAGATGATGAAGCCCGGCATTGGCATCTATGACAAGTTCAAAACGCTGTTCGACAAGTTCAGCGCTGAAGCGGGCAAAAAGCAGTTTTTGATCCCCTACTTCATCGCCGCGCATCCCGGCACGACCGATGAAGACATGATGCAGCTGGCGCTGTGGCTGAAGAAAAACGGCTTTCGCGCCGACCAGGTCCAAACCTTTTACCCCAGTCCCATGGCCACCGCCACGGCGATGTACCACAGCGGCAAAAACCCGCTGCACAAAATTACCAGAGACAGCGAGCCGGTGGACATCGTGCGCGGCGACAAGCGCCGACGCCTGCACAAGGCTTTTTTGCGCTACCACGATCCCAACAACTGGCCGCTGTTGCGCGAAGCCCTGAAAGCGATGGGCCGCGCCGATCTGATCGGCAACGGCAAACAGCATTTGATTCCCACTTTTCAGCCCCTGCTGGACGGCAGCTACAGCAGCGCGCGACGGAAAAACTCAAGTCCGGTTCAACCGGGGCGCGTGCTCACCCGGCATACCGGTTTGCCACCTGGGCCTAATGGAGGTCCGCTTACCGGTTTGCCGCCAAAGCACATTGCAACTTGATGCTGGCCACCAGCCCTCCATCGGCGGCATTGCTCAAAGCAAACTTGCCACCCATGCGCGCAATGGTTTTCTCGACGATGGCCAGCCCCAGTCCGGCCCCGTTGGCGGCGGTGCGGGCCGATTCGCCTCGGTAAAACGGCGTCGTCAGGTTGTTCATCTGTGCTTCTGAAACGCCGATGCCGTGATCACGTAACCTGATCAATACCCACTTGTCTCGTGCTTTGGCGGCAATATCGACCATGGCTACGCCGGTCTCCACCGACTTGCCGTAACGAAGGGCATTTTCCAGCAGATTGGTGATCACCCGGCCCAGTTCAACCGCGTCGCCGAGTACCGCGAGACCGTCACTGAGTTCCAGCCTGATACGCAGATCGGTTCGATTTTGAAAGCCAAAAATACAGGCGTCGATGACTTCTTTCAGACTGACGTTTTCCAAGCTGGCGTTGCCGGGGCGAGCGTAATCGAGAAACTTGCCGATGATGGCGTCGAGTTGGGAGATGTCGGCCGCCATGTGGGAACGGGCATCGGCGTCGGCAACGCTGAGCTCGGTTTCCAGTCGCAAACGGGCCAGTGGTGTACGCAAGTCATGTGAAATACCGGCCAGCATGACAGAGCGATTCTGCTCGATTTTTGCGAGGGTCTGGGTCATGCGGTTAAAACCGATATTGACCGCACGAATCTCTCTGGTCACCACCGATTCGTCGAGTCGACTGGCCTCAAAATCGCCGTCGCGCACGCGGCTGGTGGCCAGCGACAACTGCCTGAGGGGACGATTGATCAAGCGGGTGATCAGAGCCGCCCCGACCAGCGACAGCGCAACGGCCACAACCAACCAGATCAGCCAGCTGCGTCCGGCACCAGGATTGAAGCGAGCGCGGTCGGTGAGCATCCAGTAATCGTCACCGTCAATGACGAAACCAACCCAGAGCCCATCCTCGTGGTTGACCCGGTTGGCCAGCACCGTACCCGGGCCAAGCCGCCCCTCAAGCTCCTGCGTGATGCGTTGGCCCAGCGCATCGGTATCAAACGGTTCAAAGGTGTCGCCGGGTTCGCGCGGCACAATGCGCAAGCCCTCCTGCTCGGTCATGGTTTTGAGGAGCGAGACACGATTGATGGCATCCGAGTGAATCAGCGCGGCGCGGCTCAAGTTAACCAGCGACGCAATTTGCTGCGCGGTCTGAATCGCGCGTGGCTCAAAATCGAGCGCGCGCAGGGTCTGTAGCCAGGCGGCAATGCTGCCCAGCAGCAGCAGCGCCAACAGAAAAAAAGTGCGCCAAAAAAGACTTCTCAACTGGCACCATCAGGAACAAAAACATAACCCACGCCCCAGACCGTCTGTATGTAGCGCGGGGCGGCAACATCGACTTCAATCAGTTTGCGTAAACGCGAAACTTGCACATCCAGACTGCGGTCAAAGGGCTCAAACTCGCGTCCGCGTGCCAATTGGGCCAGTTTCTCTCGCGAAAGCGGCTGGCGTGGGTGACGCACGAGCGCTTTAAGCATGGCAAATTCGCCGCTGGTCAAAGCTAAATCCTGATTGTCTTTGCATAGCGTGCGCGCACCCAGGTCAAACATAAACGAGCCAAAGCGCACCACTTCGTTTTCGCTTGATGGCGCGCCCGGAGCTTCGTGCGTGGGACGACGCCGCAGCACCGCACGAATGCGCGCCAGCAGCTCCCGCGGATTAAAAGGTTTGCCCAGGTAGTCATCGGCACCGATTTCCAGGCCAACGATGCGATCCACATCTTCTCCTTTGGCAGTTAGCATGAGAATGGGCGTGTGATCATTGGCGCCGCGCAAACGGCGACAAATCGACAAGCCATCCTCACCGGGCAGCATCAAGTCAAGCACAATCAAATCGACCGGCTCACGCTGCAAAATGCGCGTTAGCGCCTTGCCATCCTCAGCCTGCAAAACGACAAAACCCTCTTGCGTCAAATAGCGTCGCAGCAGGTCACGAATGCGTGCATCATCATCGCAAATCAATATCTTGTCGCTTCGGCGTGGGGTTTGGCTCATGATGAATCCAGGTTAAATTTGTAACAGAGGCGATTTTGCAGGTTTGTTTTTGTGAATTGTGAAAGACAGGACTAAACATTGACACACTGTTACATATCTTGCTGGTGCCGACCCGTTAATTTGGGGTTATGTTCCAGTCATGAAGTATTGGAGCCTATTCCTGCTGACCGGTTTGGTCAGTCCGCAAGCGTTGCCCCAGCAACCCTCGCGACGAGAATCGACGGTGCTTCAAACGCCTGAGCAACAGAGGCGCGCCGAGTTGCGCTCAGCTTTGCAGGCACCGCGTGAGCGGACGCTGACCAACGTTGACTCAGGAGCCCAAACCCAAGGCCATGAAGTGCCTCGGGCCCAGGAGCGTCATTTATCGGAGCAGGAACGTGCCGACCTGCGTCAACAATTACGCCAGCAGGGCCGTGGTGCCAAAGAAAATCGCCTTAAAACCACAGATTAAAGCGGTTTTCGGCGCGACCTCCAGGCACTGAGCATGATCACCAGGCCCGGAATCAAAATCATGGCCCAGATGATTTTGTCCAGATTCTCTTTCACGAATGGTAAGTTGCCAAAGAAATAGCCGATGGTGATGATGCCCACCACCCAGAGCGTGCCGCCCGTCACATCGAACCAGGTGAAGCGGGAGCGGCTCATCTGCGCCACACCGGCTACAAACGGTGCAAAGGTGCGCAAAAACGGCATGAAACGCGCGGCGACCAAGGTGATGCCGCCATAGCGTTCATAAAAATCGTGCGCCCGGTCGAACGCCGCTTTGTTGAACAGGCGCGAGTCCTCCCACTTGAAGACCCGGGGACCGAAATAGCGGCCGATGGTGTAGTTGGACTGATTGCCCAGCACGGCGGCGCTTAACAGCACCGCCACCGACACGGGGTAACTCATCAGCCCGACACCGCACATGGCACCGACCACAAACAGGAGAGAATCACCCGGCAAAAACGGCATCACCACCAGGCCGGTTTCCACAAAGATGATCAAAAAAAGCAATGCATAAACCCAGATGCCATAGTTCTGCACAAACAACTCCAGGTGCTTGTCCACGTGCAGGATGAAGTCGAAGAGTGAAGCGATGATTTCCATGGGGCTGAATTATCCCTGCACGGCAAGTTTGCCAACAGGCCCGGTTAGTGGGGCAAAGTCTCCCTAAAATGCAGCGGTGAATCCTGACCCCTCTTTTCCCCCTGCCCGCCGACCCATCCGTGAACTGCCCGACGAGCTGATCAGCCAGATTGCTGCCGGTGAAGTGGTTGAGCGCCCGGCCTCGGTGGTGCGCGAGTTGCTGGACAACGCGCTTGACGCCGGTGCCACGCAAATCACCGTGCGACTCATGGCCGGCGGCGTACGACTGATCTCAGTGGAAGACGATGGCTTGGGCATCTTGCCTGAAGAACTTGGCGTTGCACTAAAACGCCACGCCACCAGCAAGATTGACAGCCTCTCGGAACTTGAATCGGTCGGCACCCTGGGTTTTCGCGGCGAGGCGCTGGCAGCCATCAATTCGATAGCCGACTGCGCGCTGCTGTCACGCGTAGCCGGTCAAGCCCATGCTTGCCGCCTCGATGGTCGCAGTGGCGAGATGCAAGCTGCAGCGCGCGGCCCGGGGACCACGGTCGAAGTCAAGGAGCTGTTTTTCAGCACCCCGGCGCGACGCAAATTTCTTAAATCCGATGCCACTGAACTGGCGCATTGCATCGAGGCTGTACGCCGCCAGGCGTTGGCCCGGCCCGATGTCGGCTTTGCCATTTGGCATGAGGGCAAGCTGGTGCAACAGTGGCGACGTTGTGCTGAGCAGCGCAACAGTCTGCCCGCGCTGGAGCAACGCGTGGCCGATGTACTCGGCAGCGATTTTGTCGAGCGCTCGCTGTGGGTGGACTACCAGACCAGCATCAGCCCCGGCCGTTCCGACAACATGGCGCGCATCCGGGTTTGGGGCCGCGTCGGCATTCCAGACGCCGCGCGCACCCGCGCCGACCAGCAGTTTGCCTACGTCAACGGGCGCTTTGTGCGCGATAAAGTCATCGGTCACGCCGCCCGCAGTGCTTATGAAGATGTGCTGCACGGTCAGCGCCAGCCCGTTTATGCGCTGTATGTCGAAATTGAGCCAGCGCGGGTGGATGTGAACGTCCATCCAACCAAGATTGAGGTGCGATTCAGAGACAGCCGCGAAGTACACCAGGCGGTGCGCCACGCCGTGCAGGATGCGCTGGCGGCCCCGCGTGCAGGCAGCAGCCAGCCGTCGGGCGCTTTCACACCGGTGCCCGCCGCGCGCTCAGACATCGACGAACACAACAATGTGTACGCGCCGACAAGTATTCATTTTGCTACGGCCAGCGGCCACCAGGTAAGCGACCTGGGCGCGCTGTGGAACGCCGCTGCCGTTCACACCGAGCCAGCCGAAGTGAGCGCAACCCAAGCCAGCGGCGACTGGCCACTAGGCCGGGCACTGGCCCAACTGCAAGGCATCTACATCCTGGCCGAAAACGCGCAGGGTCTGATCATTGTCGATATGCACGCCGCCCACGAACGCATCGTCTATGAGCGGCTCAAGACACAGTTTGGCGCAGACCAGGGTGGCCCAGGTGCGGCCCACCCCAGCCTGTCGAGTCAGCCGCTGCTGCTACCGGCCACCTTTGCCGCAACCGCCACTGAAATCGCCACGGCCGAAGACTATGCCGACAGCCTGCAAAGGCTAGGGCTTGAGATCACCGCTTTTTCAAACCAAACCTTGGCTGTGCGGGCGGTGCCCAGCGCACTGGTTCAAGGCGACGCGGTCGAGTTGGCACGGGCAGTGCTGGCCGAATTGGCCCAGCACGAGGCCAGCGGCGTGATTGAGCGAGCTCAAAACGAGTTGTTCTCGACCATGGCCTGCCACGGTGCGGTACGCGCCAATCGTCATTTGACGTTGGAAGAAATGAACGCGCTGTTGCGCCAGATGGAGGTCACCAAGCGATCCGATCAATGCAACCACGGGCGGCCAACCTGGCGACAAATCAAGCTCAGCGAGTTGGATGCCTGGTTTTTGCGCGGGCGTTAAGATCCAATCGTCGAACCCTGTTGCAAACAAAACTACCTCACCATGCAGCTGCCCGCAACCGATTGCCAAGCTCTGTCAGCGCCGACCAAGCACTATGAGAACTTCCCGGTTGCTTCTTTTTTGTGCCCGGCACACCTGCGCGCCGCAGTCATGGCGATCTATCACTTTGCCCGCACCGCGGATGATCTAGCCGATGAGGGCGACGCCACCCCGCAAGAGCGGCTGCAAGACTTGCAAGCCTACCGCCAGGACTTGATCGCGGCCGCTGAGTTGACCACCAGCGTGAGCCAGCGCTGGCCCCAGGCGTTCGAAGCGCTACAGCAGGCCATTCAAAAATACAAACTACCCACGCAGCTCTTGCACGATCTGCTTGACGCGTTTGAACAGGACGTGCTCAAGACGCGCGACGGCACCAGTTACACCAGCCAGGCCGAGTTGCTGGATTATTGCAGCCGATCGGCCAATCCCGTAGGACGCCTGCTACTGCACCTCTACGGTGTGACGGACGCGCAGGTACTGCAATTAAGCGACCACATTTGCAGTGCTTTGCAACTCATCAACTTCTGGCAAGACCCGAGCCTCGATTTGCCACGCGAGCGCAACTATTTTGTGCAGGAAGATTGCATCCGTTTTGGCGTTTTACCGGCCGATTTGCTGGCCTGCCGACAAACCCCAGCCAGCACGCGCTTGATCGCTGCCAATGCAGCTACTGCCAGAGCCCTGCTGCTCAAGGGCGCACCGCTGGTCCGCCTGATCGCCGGACGCGCCGGTTGGGAACTGCGCCTGGTGGTGCAAGGCGGTCTGCGTATTTTGGACAAGATTGAAGCGCTGCACTTTGCCACGCTGGTGCAGCGCCCCGTGCTGAAATGGTGGGATGCACCGATTCTGTTGTGGCGCGCCCAGTGGATGTGACAATAGCGTGATGACACCGCAAGACTACGTCCAGCAAAAAGCCGCCGCTTCGGGCAGCAGCTTTTACTACGCATTCTTGTTTTTGCCGCCCGAGCGGCGCGCCGCCATCACTGCGTTTTATGCTTTTTGCCGCGAAGTCGATGACGTGGTCGATGAGATGGCCGATCCGAGTGTCGCCAACACCAAACTGGCCTGGTGGCAAAGCGAAGTAGCCAAGTCCTTTGCCGGTCAAGCCAGCCATCCGGTGATGCAGGCGCTGATGCCGCTTGTGGCCCAATACAAGATCGAGAAACGCCACCTGCAAGCCGTGATCGAAGGCTGCCAGATGGACCTCTCGCAAAATCGCTATCTTGACTATCCGGCGCTGCAACGCTACTGCCATCTGGTGGCCGGTGTGGTGGGTGAAGTTTCTGCCAATATTTTTGGCCAGACGCAGCCACAAACCTTGCTCTATGCGCACAAACTCGGGCAAGCCTTGCAGCTCACCAACATCATGCGTGACGTCGGTGAAGATGCCTTGCGCGGGCGTATCTACCTGCCCATCAGCGAGTTGCAACAATTTGACATCAAGGCAAACGAGATTTTGCAGCGCACTTATTCCGAGCGCTTCACGGCATTGATGAAATTCCAGGCATGCCGCGCCCATCGTCTCTACGACGAAGCCTTGACGCTGCTGCCCAGCGTTGACCGGCGCGCGCAAAAGCCCGGTCTGATGATGGCCAGCATTTACCGCGCACTACTTCGCGAGATTGAGCGCGACCAGTTCCAGGTACTCAACCAGCGCGTCCACCTCACCCCCTTGCGCAAGCTGTGGCTGGTCTGGAAGGTGCAGGCGCTGGGGCGGATTTAGTTTGTGAAAATCGCCATCGTCGGTGCTGGCTGGGCAGGCCTGGCGGCTGCCGTTGGAGCCACATTGGCGGGTCATCAAGCGATAGTTTACGAAGCATCGCACGCCTGCGGCGGCCGAGCCCGGGCCGTCATGGGCAGCTTGCCAGACGGCACTCCGATGCTGCTCGACAACGGTCAGCATATTTTGATTGGCGCTTACACCGAGACACTGCGGCTGCTGCACCAGGTTGGTGTGGAACCGGCCACGGCGCTGATCAGCCTGCCACTGATGCTGCGCTTTCCAGACGGAAGGGGCTTGCAGTTTCCGGCTTGGCCAACGCCATTGGATGCGCTCGCCGGCATCGCCAGTGCACGCGGCTGGAAAGCGCACGACAAATGGACTTTGCTGCGCGTTGCGTGGGGCTGGCAGCACCGCAATTTCCAGTGCAGCGCCAGTGTGAGCGTAGCCGATCTATGCCAAAGTTTGAGCCCGCGCGTCCAGACCGAACTGATCGATCCGCTGTGCGTGTCGGCGCTGAATACGCCGAGCAAATGCGCCAGTGGGCAAGTTTTTTTGCGCGTGCTGCACGACGCCCTGCTGGGCGTGGCAGGTGGCTCGCGGCTGCTGTTGCCACGCGTCAATCTGTCTGAATTATTTCCCAACGCGGCGCAACACTGGCTCAGCGAACATGGCGGCCAGTTGCTCCTGGGGGCACGGGTGTCTTCGGTGTCACAACAAGGCACGAAGTGGCGCGTTCACGGCGAACCACTGCCAACTAAATCAACGCAGGACGGCTGCTTCGACGCAGTAATTCTGGCCACTTCTGCATCCGACTCGGTCAGGGTCATTGAAAACAGCGTGCAAACGGCCAACGAAACCATCGCAAAAAGCCTTCATCAATGGGCCCACATTTCCCACGCCCTGCACTTCGAAGCCATTGCCACAGTCTATGCCTGGGGCACTGGCGCTGCGCTTGCCCTGCCCATGCTATGTTTGCGCAGCGATGCCTCCCACCCGGCGCAATTCGCATTTGACCGCGGCCAGCTCGGTGGTCCTGCGGGTCTGCTCGCCTTTGTGGTCAGCGCCAGCAGCGGCGAACGCGACACACTGACGGCGCAGGTGCTCGCACAAGCCCGCCAGCAACTCAGTCTGACGTTGCAAGTGGTGCAAACCATCGTGGAGAAACGCGCCACTTTTGCCTGCACACCCGCTCTGCTGCGACCAGCGCAACACATTGCACCGGGTCTGTTCGCTGCCGGCGACTACGTGGCTGGCCCCTATCCGGCCACGCTGGAAGGTACCGTGCGCAGCGGCGTGGCAGCGCTCAGGGCGGCGACGACAGACGTTTATGATGCAACGCCAACGCGCACAAATATCAAGGAGGCTCTCCGATGAAACGCATTCTCAAAATTTCTGCCCTGTTGCTGGTCTTGCTGATCGCGCTGACCAGCGCTGGCGCTGCCTGGTACTTCCACAGCAAGCAGCCGCAGCGCTCCGGAACTTTGACCTTGACGCGACTGAGCGCACCGGTCAGTGTGCGCTACGACGAGCGCGGCGTGCCACATATTCGAGCTGAAAACGAGACCGATTTGTACCGCGCGCTGGGCTATGTGCATGCGCAGGACCGCTTGTTCCAGATGGAGATGGTGCGCCGCCTGGCGCAGGGCGAGTTGGCTGAAGTGCTCGGCCCCAAGCTGGTCGAGGTGGACCGGCTGTTTCGCACGCTCGGCATCCGCGAGCACGCGCAAAGTTCAGCGGCCAAAATGGACATGAGCAGCGCCTCCAGCAAAACCCTGCTGGCCTATCTCGACGGCATTAACCAATTTCAGGCGACGCATCCGGCGCCGCTTGAATTTGACCTGCTGGGCATCCCCAAACGTCCGTTCATGCCGAAAGACACACTGGCCGTTTCCGGCTATCTGGCCTACAGCTTTGCCGCAGCTTTTCGCACCGAGCCCGCGCTGACTTATGTGCGCGACAAACTGGGAGCCGATTATTTGAAAGTGTTTGATCTGGACTGGCATCCGCAAGGGGTCATCGCCTCCAACCAGTCCAGCGGGTCAACCAATGCGCTGCAAACACGTGACTGGCAAGCGCTCAATCAACTGGCCCGGCTCGGTAATGAGGCGCTGGCCCTGGCGGGCTTGCCGCAATTCGAGGGCAGCAACGCCTGGGCCATCTCTGGCAGCCGCACCGCCAGCGGCAAACCGCTGCTCGCGGGCGACCCGCACATTGCCTACTCGGCACCCTCGGTCTGGTACGAGGCCGAACTCTCCAGCCCCGGTTTCGAGTTGTACGGCCACTTCCAGGCGCTCAACCCGAGCGCGCTGCTGGGCCACAACCAACAATTTGGCTGGAGCCTGACCATGTTCCAAAACGACGACATGGATTTGATTGCCGAGAAGGTCAACCCTGGCAACGCCAATCAGGTCTGGGTCCACGGCGAGTGGGTCGATCTGCAAAGCCGCGTTGAGACGATTCAGGTCAAAGGTGCAGCACCCATCCAACTCACACTGCGCCGCTCGCCGCACGGCCCGATCATCACAGACGCTTTCAAAGACAGCCTGGGCAACACGCCGGTGGCAATGTGGTGGACTTTCTTGGAAACCGAGAATCCCATTCTGGACGCTTTTTACGAGCTCAACCGCGCCAACACCTTGGAGAAAGCACGCGCTGGCGCCAGCAAAATACACGCCCCTGGCCTGAACGTGGTGTGGGCCAACGCCAGCGGTGACATCGGCTGGTGGGCTGCCGCCAAGTTGCCGATCCGCCCCGAGGGCGTCAATCCGGTTTTCATTCTGGACGGAAGCCTGCCCGAAGCCGACAAACTGGGTTTCTATCCATTCAGCGATAACCCACAGGAAGAAAACCCAGCGCGCGGCTACATCGCCTCAGCCAACCACCAGCCCAGCAGCGGTGTTCCGGTGGCCGGTTACTACAACCTCTCTGACCGTGCCGAGCGCCTGGACCAGCGCCTGCGTGAGCCGGGTGTCAAGTGGGATGTGAAGTCCAGCCAGTCGATCCAGCTCGACACGCAAACGGGCTATGGGCCGCGCCTGCTCGCACCGCTGCTGCCGGTCTTAAATTCGATCATCACGCTGCCGACAGAGCGCGTCATGCTGAAGGACTTGGCAGCCTGGGACGGCAGCTACAGCGTCAACAGCATCACACCGACCATTTTTAACCAGATGCTTTTTGAGTTGGCGCGCGCCGCCATGGCCGATGAAATGGGCGAAGTGCAATTCAGGAATCTGCTTGCCACCCGGTCCATCGACTTTGCCCTGCCGCGCCTGATGGCCGATGAAAACTCGCCCTGGTGGGATGACCGCAACACACCAACCAAAGAGAGCCGCGCTGACATCGTGAAAATCGCCTGGCGCGCTACGATCGACCACCTCAAGGCCACATTCGGTGAAGACCCCACCGCCTGGAGCTGGGGCAATGCCCACACGCTCACGCACAAGCATCCGCTAGCAGCCCAAAAACCGCTCGACAAACTGTTCAACATCGGCCCGTTTGAAGCGCCGGGCAGCCATGAAGTGCCCAACAACCTCTCCAGCCCGATTGGCCCGGCTCCCTGGGCCGTCACCTACGGCCCCTCAACCCGGCGCGTGATCGACTTTGCCGATGCCAGCAAGGCAGTGGGCATCAACCCGGTCGGCCAAAGTGGCGTGCTGTTTGACGTGCATTACCAGGATCAGGCCATCACTTTCATCACCGGTGGCTACGTCCCCATGCACCTCAGTGAAGCCGACGTGACGGCCCATACCCGCAGCACCTTGACGTTGATGCCGAAACATTGAACATTGAAGAATGATCTTCTAAAATCCCTCCGCTTGCGTCAAAAAGCGCTTTCGTTGATTGCGCGAATAAGCCCTCACGCAGCCCCTTACCGTCGAGCAGAGTCACCCGCATAGAATCCACAAACCGCCCCCCGCATCAACACCCAGGTAACCACAAATGCCCCAACTCAAACTCACCTATTTCGATTTTCACGGCGGCCGCGCTGAACCCGTGCGCCTGGCGCTGCACATTGGCAGCGTTGCGTTTGAAGACTACCGCTTCGCACATGCCGAATTTGCCGAGGTGCGCAAGTCAATGCCCTTTAGCCAGGTGCCCACCCTGGAGGTGGATGGAGTGCAGGTGACGCAGTGCGATTCGATTCTTCGATATGCGGGAAAGCTGGCAAGCCTGTACCCTGCTGATGCATATCAGGCATTGCTGTGCGACGAGGTTGCATATGTGGTGGAAGAAGCTGGCGTCAAGATGGGTCCAAGCTTTCGCATGACGGGTGACGCCCAGAAAGAAGCCCGCACTGCCCTCGTCAACGGCTCCATGCCGGTGTACCTTAGTTGGCTGCAAAGCCAGTTGCTAGCCCATGGAGGCAAATACTTTGCCGACAATCGTCTCACTGTTGCAGACTTGAAGGTGTTTGTCGATGTGCGCAGCCTCAACTCCGGCCGACTCGATCACGTGCCCACCGATCTGGTGGAGAAGGTCGCCCCAGCGCTCAACGCCCACATGCAGCGCATTGCCCAGACCCCGGCGGTGGCGCAGTACTACGCCAGGTTCGGATCCTAGGACCTACGAGCCCCCACGCTCCTCGCTTCGCGTAGTTCGCTGACCCGAGGGGGCTGATCCGGCTTGGGGCGGCCCGACGCCGGAGTCGACCTGGTGTAGATCAGACAAGCTGAGGCAGGCAGAACTGGGTTTCGAGTCGCATCTTTCGAAAGCAGTTTCGTAGTTCCGTCACGAACAGTTCGGGCTGTTCGAATGCCGCGAAATGCCCGCCCTTGTCGGTCTCATTCCAGTGGACGATATTGGCGAAGTGACGCTCTGCCCAACGCCGCGATGGACGGGAAAATTCCTTCGGGAAAATGGTCACGCCGACCGGTACGGCGATTCTCTGCGTCCTGAAAAAATCGAGACTCTCCCAATAAAGTCGCGCCGAGGATGCGGCAGTGCCGGGAAGCCAATAGAGCATGATGTTGTCGAGCATGGCGTCGCAGCTCAGAGCGCTCTCGGACTCGCCGCGGTTATCGGTCCAGGCATAGAACTTCTCGTAGATCCAGGCCGCCTGGCCGGCGGGTGAGTCGGTCAGGCCGTAGCTGAGGGTCTGCGGCCGGGTGCGCTGCTGCTTGGCGTAGCCAGAGTCGCTGTCGCGATAGAACTTCATCGAGGCAACCGAGGCTTGCTCGGCCTCGGTGAGTTGCGCCAGGTCATCCCGGCCCGGATAGATCAGCGGCATGTTGAGATGAACTCCGGCGCATTCAGGCGGAGCACCCATGCCTATGGCCGTAGTCACTGCGGCGCCCCAATCACCGCCTTGGGCAAAGTAGCGCGGGTAGCCCAAGCGCTGCATCAAGGTAATCCAGGCGGCGGCGATTCGCTCGACCCCCCAGCCGGTGCCCGTGGGCTTGTCCGAAAAGCCGAAGCCGGGCAGCGACGGAATCACGAGGTGGAACGCATCGGCGCCATCGCCGCCATGGGCACCAGGGTCCGTCAGAGGACCGATCACGTCAAGGAACTCGACCACGGAGCCGGGCCAGCCGTGCGTCAGAATCAGCGGCATGGCATCGGAGTTCGGCGATCGGATATGGAGAAAATGGATGCGCAAACCGTCGATGCGGGTGCGGTACTGGCCAAGCGCGTTCAACCGTGCTTCGCAGCGTCGCCAGTCATAGTCATGTGCCCAATAATCGCAGAGTGCCTTGATTCGGTCGAGCGGCACGCCCTGGCTCCAGTCGCCGACGGTTTCACGATCCGGCCAGCGTGTGTTGGCCAGCCGTGAGCTAAGCTCGGTGAGCGTCGCGTCGGCAACGGCCAGTTTGAAAGGTTCGACCGATTCGCTCATGTTGTCGCCTGGTTTTCTCCGTTGATTTCCGCCATTGATCTTGCCCTTGTTCTCCATACTCCGTACGTCGTTCATTATGCGGCCTTCCGGTCTTCCTGCCGGGGCGCTTTCCAGCATGGCAAAATAGCGTAACTCGAAGCACTGGCTGCGGCCTGACTTCCACAACTCAATCTGAAATTCAAAGGAAATAATTATGGCCCTGCTCATCAACGAAGACTGCACTGCTTGCGATGCCTGCCGCCCGGTCTGCCCGAATGAAGCGATCACCGTCGGTGACCCCCTTTACGTGATCGATCCGCTTCGCTGCACCGAATGTGTCGGCGCCGAGGACGAGCCCCAATGCAAGCTGGCCTGCCCGGCCGACTGCATCATCGTGAATCCCGATTTCGTGGAAAGCCCGCAAGAATTGCAGGCCAAGTACGAGTCCTTGCACGGGTAACTGGTATGGTCAACCATGAAGTTGCCCTCTCCCAGAGGGAGAGGGAGTAAGTCGCGTGACATCTCTAGCCGATCTTCGCAAAAGTTATGAGCGCGCCAAACTCAGCGAAGACGCCTGTCACGCCGACCCGTTGCGCCAATTTGAGCAGTGGCTGAACGAAGCGATTTCTGCCGAAGTGCCAGAGCCCAACGCCATGACGCTGACCACCGTGGCCAGCAACTTGCGCCCGAGCACACGCGTGGTGCTGATCAAGGGCTACGACGAACGGGGACTCACCTGGTTTACCAACTACGACAGCCGCAAGGGGCAGGAACTGGCCGGCAACCCATTTGCGGCATTGCAATTTCACTGGGTCGAGTTGGAACGCGTGGTGCGTATTGAAGGCCTGGTGGAAAAAATCAGCGCCGCAGAAAGTGATGCCTATTTTCACAGCCGCCCACTCGACTCGCGCATTGGTGCCTGGGCCTCGCCGCAAAGCCAGGTGATCAGTGGGCGTAGCGTGCTGCTGGCCAACGCAGCAAAGTATGCCGCGAAATTTTTACTGCAACCACCGCGTCCACCGCACTGGGGTGGCTACCGGCTCAAGCCCGATCAGTGGCAATTCTGGCAAGGCCGCAAGAACCGTCTGCATGACCGGCTGCGCTACACCTTGAGTCCCGGCGATCAGGCGGCACCAGTGTGCCAACCCATTTGGATTCGTGAGCGACTGGCACCCTAGGGAAACTCTGCATCCCTAGGATCTGACCAAGCGCGCAAAGGTATTGCGAAACTTCGCCACCTTGGGTGCCGCCACCGCCAGACAGTAAGCTTGCGTTGGATTTTTCGCAAAATAGTCCTGGTGGTAATCCTCAGCCGGCCAGTAATTGGTCAGTGGCAATACTTCAGTGAGAATAGGCTGGCCATAAACACCGGTCTGCGTTATCTCGTGAATGAGATTTTGGGCCAGCACTTCCTGCTCGGGCGTCGAGCAATAAATGCCGCTGCGGTATTGCGTGCCGCTATCGTTGCCCTGACGGTTGAGCGTCGTCGGATCATGGATCACAAAGAATATCTCCAGCAGCTCACGCAAGCTCACCTGCGCCGGGTCAAACACCAGCTTGACCACCTCGGCGTGGCCCGTGCTGCCAGTGCAGACCTGCTCGTAACTGGGGTCGCAAATGTGCCCGTTGCTGTAGCCGCATTGAACGTCGGTGACGCCTTTGACATTGCCATAAACCGCCTCTAGACACCAGAAGCAGCCACCGCCAAAGGTGATGCTTTGCAATGAATCTGACATGGGAAATCTCCATCAATAGCGCCATTGTCGTGGATTGCAGCAAATCCGGCGCAAGGCTGGTCTGCATGTACCATTTACACTCCTTGCCCCTGCCCAGACTATTGGATTTTATGAAACGATGGATGAAATGGGCGCTGGCCGCCCTGGTTGTCGCTTTGCTCGCCGTCAGCGTGTGGCGGGCGTTGTCGCAGCGCAAAACGCAGGAGGAAGCCGTGGCCAATCAAGCGGCGCAGCGCACACAAACAGTGGTTGAACTCGGCAGCGCCGATCTGGTGCCGGTCAAACGTCTTGAATTGGCACAAGGGATAGCGATTTCAGGCGCGCTCAAGGCTGTTAACAGCGCCATCGTCAAAGCCCGGGTGGCAGGTGAGTTACAAGGTTTGAGCGTGCGCGAAGGCGACTCGGTCAAAGCCGGGCAAATCATCGCCCGGGTCGATGCCAGCGAATACCAGGCGCGCGTGCGCCAAGCCCAGCAACAGGCACAATCCGCCAAAGCTCAGATTGACATTGCCCAGCGCAACTTTGACAACAACCGCTCGCTGGTAGAGCAAGGCTTTATTTCCAAAACTGCACTGGACTCTTCCGTGGCCAATTTGGCCGCCGCCGAGGCCACTTACCGTGCTGCACAGGCGGGCACCGAGGTCGCCGCCAAATCGCTGGAAGACACGGTGCTACGAGCGCCCATCGCCGGTTTGATTTCGCAACGGCTGGCGCAAAGCGGTGAGCGCGTCGCGGTCGATGCCCGCATTGTGGAAATTGTTGACCTCAGCCGGATCGAGCTCGAAGCCAGTCTGAGCGCCACCGAATCGCTGGCCGTGCACCTGGGTCAAAGTGCCGTGCTCCAGATCGAAGGTGCAGCCATGCCGGTCACGGCTCACGTGGTGCGGATCAACCCGAGCACCACGGTCGGGAGCCGCGCGGTACTGGTCTATCTGGCCGTGGACGCCGCGCCCGGCTTGCGCCAGGGTCTGTTTGCACAAGGCACACTGGGCACCGGCCACTTGCAAACACTGGCGCTACCCTTGAGCGCCGTGCGCACCGACAAACCGCAGCCCTATGTGCAGATAGTGAACAACAACAAAGTGACCGATCAATACATTGAGTTGGGTGCGCGCGGTGAGGTGGACGGCCAAAGCATGGTGGCGGTCAAAGGGCTGAGTGAGGGTACCAGCGTCATCATCGGGTCCATCGGCACACTGCGCGAAGGCAGTAGCATCAAAATCATCCAGACGAGCAAATAGACCATGTGGTTCACCCGCGTCAGTCTCAAAAATCCGGTCTTTGCCACCATGGTCATGCTGGCCATTGTGGTGCTGGGACTGTTCTCTTACCAGCGTCTTCAAGTCGACCAGTTTCCCAACGTTGACTTTCCAGTAGTGGTAGTGACCACCGAATACCCTGGCGCATCGCCTGAAATTGTCGAGAGCGAGGTGACCAAAAAAATCGAAGAAGGCGTCAACTCGATCGCCGGCATCAACGCACTGACTTCGCGCAGTTACGACGGCATGTCGGTTGTCATCATCGAGTTCCAGCTGGACATCGTTGGTCGCAAAGCGGCCGACGATGTACGCGAGAAAGTGGCCATCGTCCGCCCCACCCTGCGCACTGAGGTGAAGGAGCCGCGCGTGCTGCGCTTCGACCCAAGCAGCCGCGCCATCTGGTCGTTAGCCGTATTGCCTGATACCGCCCAAAAGGCTAACGTAAAGAACGCAAGCAAAGCGTTGAGCGAAGTCGAATTAACCAACTGGGCTGACCAAACACTGAGAAAACGCCTGGAGAATGTGCGCGGCGTCGGCTCGGTTACCGTAGTGGGCGGTACCCTGCGTCAGATCAATATTTACCTCAACCCGCTCGCGATGGAAGCCTTTGGCATTTCGCCCGAGCAGGTGGTCGCAGCCGTCACCAATGAGAACCAGGACCTGCCGATGGGAGCGATTCGTTCGCTGGAGCAAGAGCGCGTGGTGCAAGTCCAGGCGCGCATGCAGCGACCGGAGGACTTTGGCAAGATCATCGTGGCGCGCGAAAATGGCGCGCCAGTGCGCATTGAACAGATCGCAAAGGTGGTGGACGGCGCCCAGGAGAGAGACAGTCTGGCGCTTTACAACGGCCAGCGCACACTCCTGCTCAGCGTGCTGAAGTCCCAGGACGAAAACACCATAGACGTGATCGACGGCCTGCTCAAAACCGTCGCCGAAATGGCGCCTGAACTGCCACCCGGCGTGCGTCTGGAGCCGGTGACCGACGGCTCGCGCCAAATCCGGGTGGCGGTCTCGAACGTGCGTGAAACGCTGTTTGAAGGCGCGCTGCTGACCATCCTGATCGTGTTTTTGTTCCTCAACTCGTGGCGCTCCACCATCATCACAGGGCTGACCCTGCCGATTGCGCTGATCGGTACTTTCCTGTTCATGAATCTGTTTGGGTTCACCATCAACATGGTGACGCTGATGGCACTGAGCTTGTGTGTCGGTCTGCTGATTGACGACGCCATCGTAGTGCGCGAAAACATCGTTCGCCACGTGCAGATGGGCAAGAAGCCATTTCCGGCAGCGATGGACGGCACGCAAGAAATTGGCCTGGCGGTGCTCGCCACAACCATGTCAATCGTGGCGGTATTCATGCCGATTGGTTTCATGGGCGGCATCATCGGCAAATTTTTTCACGAATTCGGCATCACGATCGTCTCGGCGGTGCTGATCTCGATGTTTGTCAGCTTCACGCTCGACCCGATGCTCTCCTCCATCTGGCATGACCCCAGCATCGAGGCGCACCATCGGCACGGCCTCAACGCTGACGGCACACCGCGCTTGCGGGTCACCCTTTATGACAAGACCATAGGCCGCGTCACCGGGTGGTTCGACCACGCAACCGAAGTCTTGATCGACAACTACCAGGGCATTCTGGGCTGGGCGCTGGTACACAAGCTCAAGACCCTGTTGCTGGCGCTCGTGATCTTTGTCGTCAGTATTTTCATGGTGCCGCTACTGGGCACCGAATTTGTGCCAGCGGCCGATTTCTCCGAGCTCACTCTGAATTTCTACACGCCGATGGGCTCCGCGCTTGAAGTGACCGAAGCCAAGGCAAAACAGGTGGAAGCCATGATGCGGGAATTGCCCGAGGTGCGCTACACGCTGGCGACGATCAACACCGGAGCTGCCGCCGGCAAGAGTTACGCAAGCATTTATGTGCGCCTGGTGGACCGCAAGGAGCGCACGCGCAACGTCAATGAGCTCTCGGACCTGCTGCGCGAGCGCCTCAAGCAGGTACCCGGCATCACGGTAACTCTGGTTGGCCTGATGGACCCCGTGGGTGGCCAAAAACAGGTTGAGTTTTCCTTGCAGGGCACGGATCAGGCTGAGCTCGAACGCCTCACCCAGCTGGTGCTGGAAAAAATCCGCTCGATCCCTGGCCTGGTGGACCTGGACTCCAGCGTCAAGCCCAACAATCCCACGCTCAATGTGGTGGTCAAGCGCGATGCGGCATCCGACCTGGGCTTGGGCATTGGCCAGATTGCCAGCGCTCTGCGAATACTGGTGGCGGGTCAAACGGTGGGCAACTGGCGCGCCCCAGACGATCAAACATACGATGTCAATGTGCGTCTGGCACCCGAGTCGCGCAACAACCCAAATGACCTGCAACACTTGCCGTTTACCCTGGGCAGCAACGCCGATGGCAGCGCGCGCATCGTCCGTTTGAACCAGGTGGCCACGGTGCAGGAGTCAACCGGCTCCAACCAGATCAACCGGCGTGACCTGATGCGTGAAGTGGCGATCAATGCCAACGTTTACCGGCGCTCGGCCGGCGAAGTCTCCAACGACATCAAGAGCGTGCTCGATAGCGTCAGCTTCCCACCGGGCTACCGTTACCAGTTTAGCGGCTCCACCAAAAATATGGCCGAGTCGTTTGGCTACGCCATTTCGGCTCTGGCGCTGGCGATTGTTTTCATTTACATGATTCTGGCGAGCCAGTTCAAAAGCTTCTTCCAACCGCTGGCGCTGATGACCGCGCTGCCGTTGACGCTGATCGGCGTAGTGCTGGCCCTCTTGATGTTCCATTCGACACTCTCCATTTTTTCAGTGATCGGCATCGTGATGTTGATGGGGCTGGTCACCAAGAATGCAATTTTGCTGGTTGACTTTGCGATTCGTGCCCGCACCTCGGGCATCGACGCCGATGGCGGCCGCATTGAGCCCCTGGATCGCAACGCGGCCCTGCTGCTGGCCGCCAAGGTGAGGCTGCGCCCGATTCTGATGACCACGCTGGCCATGGTTTTCGGCATGCTGCCGCTGGCTTTTGCAATGACGGAAGGTTCGGAGCAGCGCGCCCCAATGGGCCAAGCAGTGATTGGCGGTGTCATTACATCGTCACTGCTGACCCTGGTCGTGGTACCGGTGGTCTATTGCTACATGGATGATCTGGCGCAATGGTTGCGGCACCGCTGGGGCCGCCATCACGATGACGACGCAAGCGCTGCCGGGTAAAATTTCGTAGAATCAACCAATATACCCCATGGAGTACATAAATGAATTTGGAACAAGCCCGCTTCAACATGATCGAACAGCAAATCCGCCCATGGAACGTCCTGGACGACGAAGTGCTGCGCCTGCTCTCGGTGGTCAAGCGCGAAGACTTTGTGCCATTGGCACACAAGGCTCTGGCGTTTGTCGATCTTGAAATCCCTCTCGGTCAGGGGCAGTGCATGCTGGCACCGCGCATTGAAGCGCGCCTGCTGCAAGACGCAGCGGTGCAAAAACATGAAAAAGTATTGCAGATCGGCACCGGTTCGGGCTTTATGACAGCCTTGTTGGCGCACCAGGCACAGCGCGTGATTTCACTGGAAATCAACTCGGAACTGGCCCAACAAGCACGACTCAATCTGCAAAAAGCAGGCATCCATAATGCCGAAGTCCGTCAGCTCGACGGCGCTACTGCAGTGCTGGCTGACGGGCCGTTCGACCTCATCGTGCTCAGCGGCTCGGTAGCCGAGGTACCAGCGACGTTGCTGGCACAACTCAAGGTTGGCGGCCGACTCATTGGCATTGTGGGTGCTGAACCCATGATGTGTGTCACCCGGATCGCCCGAAGCGCAGAGGCCGAATTCATTACCCTTGCGCTATGGGACACCGTCGCGCCACGCTTGCTCAATTTCCCCGAAGCATCGCAGTTTCAGTTCTGAAACCATCACCCTAAGGTCGAGCATGAAATCGTTCCGTCTGTTACCCCTTATTTGTGCCCTGGGCGCGACACTGGCCATGCCGCTGCGGGCACAGAGTCTGGTGGATTTGTACCAATTGGCGCGCGGCTTTGATGCGTCTTACCAGTCGTCCAAATCGCTCTATGATGCAACTCTTGCCAGGGCCGACCAAGCCAAGGCGGCGATCCTGCCGGTAGCCGGTCTGGCAGTCGGGGTTTCACGTTCCACCGAGCAATACAACCCCAGTGCAGGGAATCAAACAGATTTTGCCTATGGCACTGAAAATGCCACGCTGAGCGCATCCCAGCCTCTTTATCGACCGGGCAACTGGGCTAGTTACCGGCAGGGCTTGAAACAAGTGGATATCGCCCAGGCCCAACTCGTCGCCGCCGATCAGGATTTGATCATTCGCGTCGGCCAAGCTTACTTTGACGTACTTGCCGCGCAGGATACCCTGACCTTTGTGCAAGCCCAAAAGACAGCAGTGGCCGAGCAACTGGCCTCTGCCAAACGTAATTTTGAAGTCGGCACTTCCACCATCACCGATACGCGTGATGCGCAGGCCCGTTATGACTTGGTAATCGCCCAGGAAATCGCGGCCGACAATGACCTGCGCGTCAAGAAGATTACGCTGGATCAATTGGTGGGCAAGAACGATGCCCAGCCCCGACCATTGGCCCAACCCCTGGTACTGCCTGCCCTGTTGCCCAACGATGCCAACGTCTGGGTTCAGCAATCTGAACCCGACCACCCCGCTATCCGGCAGGCACAAATCGCGCTGGAAGTCGCACAACTCGAAATTAAAAAAGCCGAGTCTGGAAACCTGCCGACCCTGGATCTGGTCGCCAGTTACAACGCCGTCAACAATCAGGACGGCACCAGCACCCCTGGCAGCTCTGCCTCCCGCATCAATGCAGGCTTGATCGGCCTGTCCTTCAACCTGCCGCTGTTCGCCGGTTACGCCACGCAGAACCGTATCAGGGAAACCGTGGCACTCGAGGAGAAGGCGCGCAATGATCTCGAAGGCACCAGGCGCGCCGTTGCCCAGGGCACGCGCACCGCCTTCTTGGGTGTGCTATCAGGCCAGGGCCAGGTCAATGCGCTTGAAGCCGCCGAAATCTCCAGTCAAAGCGCGCTCGATGCCAACAAGCTCGGTTACCAGGTCGGGGTGCGCATCAATATTGACGTGCTCAACTCGCAGAGCCAGCTATTCCAGACCAAGCGCGATCTGGCCAAGGCCCGCTATGACGTGCTGGTAGGCGGCCTGAAGCTGCGCCAGGCCAACGGCACACTCAAGGCAGAAGACTTGAACAGCGTCAATGCACTGCTGGTCCAGTAACAGCCCGTCTTTGGAACCGGCACCGGATCAAGGCGCCTGACCCAGGCCGCCAGAACTTTCTCAGTCCAGACGAGATTTGTCGTTGCCAAGCGCAGGCCATGGCGACAATGTAAACGCCTTCATCGAGCGCGAGAGCACAGATCGTGTCACTGGCGCGCCAGCAACGGCACGCGCAAATCATCCAGATAATCCTGTTTGATTTTCACCGTACTGTGCTCCCCCAGCGCGCCCATGCGCCAATGCCACCGCGTTCATGGCCCCGGTGCTGGCGCCGCCGATGCCTTCCAGTGCGACACGGCCATCTTCGAGTAGTGCGTCGAGCACCCCCAAGTGAACTCGCCGTGCGAGCCGCCGCCCTGTAGAGCCAAATTGATACTGGGTAAATTCATGATGGGTTGCGGCTTCATTCCTGGACATCCTTAATTTCTTTGGATTGTTCGTCTGACTCACTACGTTCATCCAGCGCGGCGAGCACTGAACCAGGATTCATCGACTGCTGCAGCACTGCCGCCTCGGGATCAGGGCGGTCTTTGACGTTGGGCAAATCGCGCCTCAACTCTTCCAGCAGGTCGATCAGCTTGGCGGCCTTCTGCTCGGTCAGGAGCGTCACTTTCAGATCCAGATGGGCACGCTGTTCTTCAAGCTTGGCGAGCCGGTTCTGCTTGGTCAGAACCACGGTTGCGGTCAACAACGCGCCCAGACCGACAATCCCCTGTAGCCAGAAATACGGCGGCGGGTCGAATTCGGTCATACCCAATAGGTGCAATACGATGTTGACGATCACCCAGAGCGCAACAAAGAGAAGAATGAACCCAAAAAATATCGGCTGCCCGATAAAACTGCTGACATGTTCCAGGATCCGTTGCCAGTGGCCGATCTTTTTCTCTTCACGGGTATAGAACTTCAGTACAGCGTCGATGTTCTGGCTAATCTGGTCGCGCTCAGAGTTGATTGGCTGGTCCGGGGCATCCGCAGACGATGATGGTGGGACGTCAGGGGTGGCTTTCATAGGGTCATATTACAGGAACCCGTCGGTGACAGGGTCAAGCACGCGATCGCCTGGCACCGTGTTTGATGTTGTGATGTAACTCGGAGGTAACATCTCGCCATGTCGGCGAAACCGTGCAGCGGCTGCGCATCAGTGCAACACTTTGAAAGGAAAGACCGTGAACGAATTTCCAGTCACCGTCAGACGCAACATCTGGTTGCGCGGCCTGTTGATGATCCTGATGGGCATCGCCTACCAGTTGGCCGGTACCCTGCTCTTTTTCGTGGCGCTCATCCAGTTTGTGCTGGCAGTGGCCAACGGCACGCCCAACGCCCGCCTAAGTGCATTTGGCCGCAACCTGGGGCGTTACCAGGGCCAGATCGCCAGCTTCGTCAGCTTTGCCACCGAAGCGCCACCCTTTCCGTTTGCCGACTGGCCTGCAAGTGATTAGTTGCACCCATTGGCCCGCATTGACGTGAGCAAGCTGGAGCAACACTGCCTCGTCAAGCGCACCCCGATGAAGCCGTTTTTATGTCGTTGAACTCTGTGAAAATTTGCCTTGCCTTGTTCAAAAAGGCTTCGTGAGGCGATGAGCGACTGAAGGCATCAAGCCAGCGATTGGCATGATCGCTTCTCATCATTCGACTTGGTGAACAAGCAACCCAGATTATTCGTGCCGGTGGTGGCTCCTTGACCTGGGCTCAAACCAGGGACCTACTGCCTTGCCTTGTGAACGTAATCTTTCCAGGGCGGTCGGACATAAATGCCAGGTGCCAGCGATCAAACAGGATTTTTATGACTTCCGTCACAAAGAGGCCCATTCGCGCTGGCTTTGCATCCACAAAAATAGACTTCTTTCGACTCAGGGGCACTGTACTTGATCGGCGTAAACGAACTGCCCTTGTGTTTGCCATCACAAAATGGCTGGGTCTTGCTCTGGCCACATGAACACCACCAATAGTCCTTGCCTTGCTCAACGTTGACTGCAAATGGTGTCTCGGCTGCTCGCACTGAATTTGTCATAAATGGTCCTTTGGGAGTGAGAAAAAATTCGCTGAGTGGGCTTGCACACAGCAAGTGACGGTGCTGACTTCAACCAACAACCGACGAACTAGTGGCAAGAGTACATCGATTCTCCGATAACCGTGAGTTCGTGTGGGATTGTCATGGGATGTGAAATGTCATTTAGCGAGATTTTAGGAAATTGAAGTTTGGTCACATTGTGTTCGCGCCGATTGAATATTGACCCACCCTGCCGATCCAAATTTCACCAAGGACAGGCTTCGTCTTTAAGTCGATAGCTTGCGCCCCAAAATGGTTTCGACAGCCTCCATTTTGGATTTCATCCGGCTATTTGTACCTGCCCGATAGTCGATCTTGATTTGCGAGCTTATACGTGGGCAATCGCCCTCAAGAGCTTCGAAACAGTCAGTGACAACTGCCATGACCTCAGCCCAATCGCCCTCGATGATCGTACCCATTGGTGTCAATTGGTAGGACAAGCCACTCTTGTCGATAACATCAAGTATGCGAGCCACATAGGGGCTCTTGCTTTCTTCTTTGGTGGACGGCGTCATAGAAAATTCGAGTAGCACCATTGGTTTTTTCCTTTTCTGGTTAGTAGTTTGAAGTATGCCGTTAACAATTCTCATGCTGCGAATTATCGATGTGACCGCGCGACGAAGTGGCAGACAGACTATCTTTACATCCACTTCCAAATCGCGATAAAAATTCGACGCCCTGGCAAAGCATCAAGAAGCCTCCAGTGGGGCTTGAAATCCAGCGTTTGGGAAAAGCTGTGCTTCATTGCTGCGCACTCCCTATTGGCACAGGAATGTCCTGGCGCAACCATTTGATGACCGCTACCACTGGCTCACTCTGTTGCCACCGCTGGTCATTCCAGATATCCTTTGCCACTTCATCGCGTTGCTCTCTCTGCAGTCTCGGCCATTGCGTGTGCAGGCGAGCAGAGCACCTTGCAACCCATTCACTTGTATCCATTTCTGTCTCTCCAAAGTAAAATACTGTTATTTTATACAGCATACAAAACTTAGAAAAAAAGTAAACGGTTGCCCAGATCGATAATTCCACTTTGATTTGGAGGCGATATGCCAATTTACGAATATGCCTGCGGTGATTGTGGACACGAATTTGAGACATTGGTGCGCTCCGGTACAACGCCGGAATGCCCAACCTGTCACTCAAGGAAGCTCGATAAACTGCTGTCCGTGTTTGCGACGGCCACAGTTTCAGAGCGAACTGCACCGGTTATGCCAAGTCCGTGTGGCTCATGTCCAAACGCGGGTGGGCCGGGATCCTGCGCCTTCAATAGTTAAAAGAATACTTCTGATCGCCACCACCGAACCAATGCAGAACCCAATGCTTTCCAAGGGATCCATCCAGACAAGAAAAAAGCCCGCTACGATTTCTCGTAAAGGCTTGATTCGTTTGGATTTTTTGGCTCGCTGAAGCTGTCGATTCTGAGAACTGGGTATTGGAAGTTTCCGCTTGAACGTCTTTTGACTCGTTAGCTTGTCTCACAAAATCCACAGACCGAAGCCCGCCGATTGCCAAAGGTTGCACTACAACGAAGCGACTGCGACCAATAACGATCACTATCGGAAGCCCAGGTATCCGCCTACAGCGCCTGCCCCAAACGCCCTATCCCTTCTTCAATCTTCGCCACATCGGCGGTGGCAAAACTCAGGCGCAAGGTGGACATATCCGGGTCGTGGGCGAAGAATGGCGCACCGGGGACAAAGGCAACGCCCTTCTCAATCGCGCGCTTGGCAAAATCGGGCGCATTGCTGCTTTTGCCGTTGGCACCAGTGAGTTTGGCCCAGAAGAACATGCCACCCTGGGGCTGGTTGAATTCAATCGCCGCGCCCAACTCGCGGCGCAGCGATTCGGCCATGACGCGGGCGCGTTCGGCGTAGGTTTTGCGCACCACGGCAAGCGCGCTGCTCAGCCGGTTGAGCGTGAGGTAGTGCGCACAAATCGCCTGTGTCAAATTGCTGGTGTGGGCATCGCTGAACTGTTTGCACATAATGGCTTTGGCGAGCAACTCGCCCGGCGCAATCAACCAACCGACGCGCAGGCCCGGTGACAAAATTTTGCTGAATGACCCGCAATGTGCCAACCAGTCGCGGCTGCCAGGCACCTCGCCGCTCAAGGCCAACAGGCTCGGTGGTGGCGGCTGGTCAAAATACAACTCGCCATAGGGGTCGTCTTCCACCACCAGTGTATGGGTGCGCGCGGCAATTTCCAGAATACGTTTGCGCCGCGCCAGACTCAGCGTGGCACCGCTCGGGTTGCCAAAGGTGGGGATCAGATAGACCAACTTCGGCCGGTGTTCGACAATCAATTTTTCAAGGCGATCCACATCAACACCGTCGGCATCAATCGGCGCGCCGATGATGTGGGCGCCGTAGAGGCGAAAACACTGGATGGTGGCCAAAAAAGTGGGTGCTTCCACAATCACTTTGTCGCCCGGCGAGATCATGGTTTTTCCGATCAGGTCCAACGCTTGCTGGCTGCCGGTGGTGACGATCAAACCTTCTGGTGTGACTGTGGCACCTTTGCCCGCCATAAAGCGGCTGATGCCTTCACGCAGCGGCTGGTAACCCTCGGTGGCGCCGTATTGCAACACCGGTCCCGGGCTGTTGGCGAGCACGGCGCTGGCAGACTCCTGGATACCCGCCACATCAAACAGCGCCGGGTCCGGAAAGCCGCCGGCAAAGCTGATGATGCCGGGCTTGCCCAGCAGCTTGAAGAGCTCACGGATGGCGGAGGTTTCGACGTTCTGGAGACGGCTGGCAAATTGCATGGAAATCTTTCTTTGTTAACTGCGCCCGATAGCGCGATTGAATAGCAATAATGATGTCATTATTATTCAGAACAACGGCACCCAAAACTCACTTATGAAACCTGCCGCAATTGAACATTTTTTTGCCACCCTCAAAGCGGTCAATCCGCAACCGCAAACCGAACTGGAGTACAGCTCGCATTTTGAGTTGCTGGCGGCTGTGTTGCTGTCAGCCCAGGCCACCGACGTCAGCGTCAACAAGGCCACGCGGCAGTTGTTCCAGGTGGCCAATACACCACAAAAGATGCTTGCATTGGGGCTGGACGGGCTGGAGAGTTACATCAAATCCATTGGTCTGTATCACAGCAAGGCGCGCCACCTGTTGCAAACCTGCCAGCTGCTGGTGGAGTTACATGAAGGACAAGTGCCGCGAACGCGCGAGGCACTGCAAGCCCTGCCCGGTGTCGGTCGAAAAACCGCCAATGTGGTGCTCAACGTGGCTTTTGGCGAGCCCACCCTGGCCGTGGACACCCATATTTTTCGCCTTGCCAATCGCACCGGTCTGGCACCGGGTAAAACGCCACTTGAAGTTGAATTGAAACTGCTCAAACGCATTCCTGCTCAATACCTGCCAGACGCGCACCACTGGTTGGTTCTGCATGGGCGTTATGTCTGCTTGGCGCGTCAGCCCCTGTGTTGGCAATGTGCGGTTGAGCGCGACTGTGGCTTCAAGGTAAAAACGCAGCGCAAAAACTCAGAGTGATTAGCTTGCTACCCTGACATCGTCCTCCATGGGCAATGCCACCCACTGTTCGCCCAAAGCGTAAATCGCAATTCGGTGGTCAAACACGGCTTCCAGCGCGCGGTGGGTAGCGGCGTCAGCACAGGCACCTTGGTGCGTAATCTGGCCTTCATGCAGGATGAGCATTTCGTCGGCGTGCAGCGCCATCGATATTTCATGCAGTACGCTGACCACGGTTTTTCCTTCCCGCACCAATTGACGCACCAGACCCAGCCAGTCAGCCTGATGCGGTGGGTCCAGATTGGCGAGCGGCTCATCCATCAGCAGCACTTGCGCTTGCACGGCAAGAGCGCGCGCCAGCAGCACACGCTGACGTTCGCCACCCGAGAGCTGGCCTAGCGTGCGAGCACGCCAGTCCCAGGCCTGCGTCGCGCGCAGCGCTTGCTCGACGGCAGTCGCATCGGCCGCACTGGGCGCGCCCAGCCAGGGTTGGTATGGCAAGCGGCCGAGCATGGCCACATCCCATACCGTCAAATCTTCGGCGCTGGTTTCGCTTTGCCCCAGCCACGCGAGTTGCTGCGCGCGCAATCGCGCCGACAAGGTCGCAAGCGGCTGGCCCAGCAGAGTGACAACCCCGCTGTAGGGCAGCAAATGCGCCAGCACCTTGAGCAGCGTTGATTTACCCGCTCCGTTGGGGCCGACGATGCTGGTCCAGCAAGCGCGCTGCAATGTCAGGTCAATACCGTGCAAGATTTCTTGCTGACCGAGACTCGCCCGGATGCCGTGCGCTTCAACCGCTCCCGCCGGCAGAGCGTCTTTCATAGAACCGTCCCCGCTGAAGCACGCGTGTTGCGCCGCATCAGCCACAGCAAATAACCACCTCCCAGTACGGCGGTGAGCACGCCCACTGGCAGTTCCTGTGGCGGGATCAAGCAGCGTGCCAGCGTGTCGGCAGCCAACAGCAAAACGCCACCGCTCAGGCTGGAGAGCAAGATCAGGCGGCCATGCGTCGTCTTCGCGACCGAACGCACCAGGTGCGGCGCGGCCAGGCCGACAAAAGCAATCATGCCGGTTTGCGCCACCGCGGTGCCAGTGGCCAATGCCAGCACCGCCACCAGCGCCGCGCGCATTTGCGCCAGCGGCAATCCCAGACTGGCGGCGGTGGCTTCACCCAGTGAGAGGCCATCGAGTCCATGGCTGAGCAGCCAGGCTACAACCATACAAAACAGCCACACGACGGCCATTAGAGTACAAGCGCTCCAGCCAACAAAACCGGTACTGCCCAACATGAAAGCCTGCATCGCCTGCATCATCTCGGGTGCCATCAGCATGGCGAGCGCGACCAAAGCACCTAGCACAACACCCACAATGACCCCTGCCAGCAACAAGCGCAGCGTGTGCTGCACGCCTTGCGCCAACACCAGCGTGAGCAGCACGGCAGCAACCGCACCGGCAAAGGCAGCGCCTGTCAGCCCGAGTCGCACCAGCCAGTGTGTAGCCAACGGCGACACGCCAAAAAACACCAGCGCCAATGCCACACCGAGCGACGCACCGGAGGCACTGCCGAGCAAATATGGGTCGGCCAGCGGGTTGCGAAACAAGCCCTGCGCCACGGCACCGGCCAAGCCCAACAAGGCCCCGGCGGCCCAGGCGCCCAAAGTGCGCGGCAGGCGAATATCAAGCACAATCTGCAAGGCCAAGGGGTCGTTGCCAATTTTTAAAATGCTGTCAAAACCAGTGCTGCCAACGCTGGCACCGAGCACGAGCAACACCGCCGTGGCCAACAACAAGCCAACGCCCAAGCGGGAGGCGTTGCGCTGTGGCTGGCCAAACGTCTTCACTTGGTGCCACCGCTTGGTAATGCTTGATCTGGCACTCGGTTCGGTTTCATCAAGCCTTGCAGGCATTGCACCATGAGGCGCGCTCCTTCGGCGATGCGCGGCCCGGGCCGCACCAGGGCGTCCGACTGCGCGGGGCTGAACACGCACACACGGCCCTGCTTGATCGCGCGCAGATCGGACCAGCCCGGGCGCGCCGCCATGCTGGTGTAGTTGCGCTCACCGACCATGATCAGATCCGGCTGGGCGCGCACCACATACTCGGGATTGAGTTTGGGAAACGGCCCCAGGCTGGCAGGCACGATATTTTTGAGGCCCAGGCGGCTCAGCGTTTCACCAATAAAGGACGCCTCGCCAGCGGCGTAGAGAGCGCTATCGACCTCAAAATAGACGCGCGCGTTTTTGAGCGTGTTGGGGATGGCGCGCGCCTGTGCCGATAACTCAGCGTCGATCTCGCGCCAGACGCGAGCGGCCTCGTTGACCTCAAGAATTTGACCCACTCTCTCCAGCACGCGCTTGACATCAGCATGACTTTGCGGCTCGAGCGCCAGCACGCGAATGCCCAAGGATTGCAGGCGCTCACCCAGGCGTGAAGAGCTAGCCAACAGCACCAGATCCGGTTTGAGCGCCACAATCGCTTCGATATTCGGATCGAGTCCGCCGCCCACTTGCGGCAAGGCTCGCACACTATCAGGAAAGTTGGAGTAGCGGTCCACCCCGACCAGGCGCTGACACTGCCCGAGCGCGCACACTGTCTCGGTCAGTGCCGGCAGCAGGCTGACAATGCGCTGTGGCGGCTGGGCCAATGCGGCGCAGGTCAAAGCGCCCCAGGCGAGCAATGCCAGCAACAGTTTGAAGAACCTATTGTTCATCGAAACACTCTCGCCATTGAGCGAAGCGTGGCAATCCATGTCGGCACACGCTCTGGCATCGGTACATGTGATTATTGCCATCAAGGTTGATCTTGCCATTGGAGGCCAACATAAAAAGTACGGCCTGGCGTGGCATAGCCAGCTACCTGTTGGTACTGTACAGCACTCGTGTTTTCGATGCGCATAACCAGTCTCCAGGCTTTGCTCAACTGCGTGTTGGCCGTCAGATTGAGCAGCGCGTAACCATGCAGCACGGTGGTGTTGGCAGCATCATCAAAGCGCTGGCCCAGCGCTTGAACTTCTGCGCCCAGTTGCCACGCTGCCAGACGACGATCAACACCGAGTGACAGGCTGCGACGAGCGCGCAAACTTAACACCCGCCCGCTGATGTCGTCATGCGGGTCAAGCCAATCCATGACAGCATGTAAATCATAATTTTTGAGATGCTGCTGGCCGCTAAGCGTCAATCCTCGGATGCTGGCCTGGCCTACGTTGTAATAGCAAAAGTAACCAGCAGCGCAAGTTGCCAGTGTTGCGCTGGAGCTGATCATGTCGCTGATCTTGTTGCGGTAAAGCACGGCTTTGAAAGACCTTGCCGGATCGCTATAGCCAATACCCATTTCCGTGCTTTTATTGGTTTCGGGCATGAGCAGGGCACTGCCGTAAGGGCCATAAGTCTGCTCCAGCGTGGGCGCCCGGAACGCCGTGCCGGTTGACAACGTAGCACGCCATTCGGGCGCAAAGGCGTAAGCATAGGCCGCCGCACCGGTTTGATGCGAACCAAAAACGCTGTCGTTGTCATGGCGCAGGTTCAGTTGAACTGAATGCCTGGCATAGCTCGCTCCGTAAGCCAGAGCGACGGCGTCTTGCGTTCGATTACCGCCAAATGCCGGGTCGCCGTAGCCAGATGGCTGAGCGTCAAACGCGTCATTCTTATGCTCCAGCACAGCGCTCAAAGTACCAGCGGCCACGCGCAAATTATTTTCAAACAGAATGCTCTGGAGCGTGGTCCGGTAGTCAAATGGAACATCATCCTTTTTGGCGACTTGGCCATTTGAGAGCGTCAGGTTGGTGCTGTAGGTCGGCGTCCACTGCGCTTTCCACTTCAAGGCCGAAGTCGTCAAATTTCCTTGGGCGGCGTAGTCGGCGCCGCCACCCCACGGGACATAGTGCGACTCAAGCTCGCTGTCAAGCCCCGTCAATTCCAGGCGTTGCGCCGCACTGATCTGGTAACCCAGACGCAGGCTGGCAGTTTTGCTGGCACTGGCCTCGCGCTCAGGAGTATGGATCAGATCGGGCCGGGTGTTGTAACCACCACTGTCCTCGAACCCCAAGCCCAGCGCATAGTCCCAGCCGTTTTGGGCACCACTCAAGCCAGCGCTGCCTCTTTTGGTGTTCAAACTACCCATTCCAAGATTCACATAAGGCGTCAAACCCGCTTCACCACGCCGGGTAAAAATCTGAATCACGCCGCCCATGGCATCGGAGCCGTAAACGGCACTGGCCGGGCCGCGTAGCACCTCAATGCGCTCAATCTGGGAGACCGGGATCAACTCCCAGGGAACGCCACCGCCGAGCAGACTGACGCCATCCTGCGAATCCACTCGCACACCGTCCACGTAGAGTGTGGTCATACGCGAATCGGCCCCGCGCAAAAAAATCCGGCTGGCATCAGCCAAGCCAATCGTTTGCACACCGGGCAAACGGGCCAGCAACTGAGGCACTGAAGTAACGCCCAGACGCTCAATCTGTTCGCGTTCGATGACGCTGACATCGGCAACCACTTCGGTAATCGGCTGCTCGACCCGGTTGGCCGTCACCATCACTTCATTCAGGTTCAAGACAGGCTGAGCATGGCTTGGCAAAGCAAACACTGCGGCCAATGACAACAGCACGATTTGCGTTTTCGATAAATAGTTTTTCATGAGGAAGAAGATTCAACAAAAGCTCTCACCATCGTCCCCGACAGTGCCTGAGCATCACGGCCATGCGTCAGACGCACAACCACCTTGTTGGCCGGTATCCGGGCTGGTGGATGCAACCTCCATCGCCTTCCCAAGCGCGTGTTCAAAACGCTCAGTGGCTGTGATGAAAGCAGAATCTGACGATTCGTCCACTTACCGTTGCGGGGGCAGCGCAGGTTAGTCATATCATTCGACACTTCGACCAATTCAGTGCGAACAGCGTGACCTCCTGCTTCCCGTTGAACTGCGGCGTGTGAACCACACCGCGAGCACCAACATTGTTAATTCTAGTACCCCCGAGCTTTTTCAAACCCTACAATGCGACCCTATGTCGAAACCGTCTCAAATCGACCAAATCACCGAGCGTGTGGAACGTCTGCTGCTACGTTATGAAGAGTTGCAGCGCACCAACGCATTGCTTGGCGAGCAAGTCGATACCCTCACGCAAGAGCGCGATTCACTCAAATCCAGACTCAGTGCCGCCCGCGCCCGGGTCGATGCACTGCTGGAACGCCTGCCCGACGCAACAGCTGCTGGCACGAAAGAAGGCAGCGCATGAAACAGCTTGAAGTGCAAATCATGGGGCAAAGCTACTTACTGACTTGTCCCGAAGGCGGCGACTCGCACCTGCTCGAGGCGGTTAAGCAGGTCGATATGGCGATGTGCAAAATCCGTGCGGCAGGCAAAGTCAAAGCGCGTGAGCGTATCGCCGTGCTGGCGGCACTGAACCTGGCATTTGATCTGGCCGACAAAGACACCAGCCCTGCTCAGGTGCCGCCCAAAATGTCAGTGCCGGATGTGCAGTGCTTGCCACAACCCGATTGCGAGCCTTTGCTGACCTCTTTGCTGGAGCGACTCGATGTGGCGTTGAGCGAAGATGGCCGTCTGTTGTGACGCGTCAAGCTCTACAATCACCAGTGTCTGTAGTGCACATCGGACTTTATATTTCTTGAACCAATGCTCTTTGAGCCCGGGCTTGGAATATCGCTGGTCAGGCGTGATCATCTCGCGTTAGATGAACCCAATGCCCAGTTGACCTCGCCCACCTGAACCCCGGTTCAGGATGACGGTCCGGTGGCGCTACAGACACCTTCCCCCCCTCCTGTTCCCCATTGCACCTGGTTTGCCCATGAATTTTGAGCCTCAGTTAATCATTGAACTCACCCTGCTGGGGCTTGGCACCGGTTTTCTGGCGGGCCTGCTCGGCATCGGCGGGGGGATGTTGATGGTGCCGCTGATCACCTTCATTCTCTCGGCCAAGGGCTTTCCAGCGGAATACACCATCAAAATGGCAGTGGCAACTTCGCTGGCGACGATTCTCTTCACATCAATATCTTCGGTGCGAGCGCACCATCGCCGCGGGGCCGTCTTGTGGTCGGTCGTGCGCTTGCTTGCACCCGGCATCCTGCTCGGTTCTTTGCTCGGGGCCCACATCGCGGTGGCGCTACCTGGCAAGGTGCTCAATGTGCTGTTTGCCATGTTCGTGACTTTTTCTGCCACCCAGATGCTGTTAGACCGCAAGCCCAAGCCAGGACGTACTCTGCCAGGGGGCGTCGTTATGTTTGGTATGGGCGGCGTGATTGGCCTGCTCTCGGCCCTGGTGGGTGCCGGTGGCGCGTTTATTTCTGTTCCTTTTATGACATGGTGCAATGTCAAAATCCACAATGCAGTTGGCACCTCAGCAGCACTGGGTTTTCCGCTCGCGCTGGCGGGCACGCTGGGCTATATTTGGGCCGGACGAGATTTACCTCCGATGCCCCCTGGTGCTTTGGGTTATATCTACTTGCCCGGTTTGCTCATCATCTCGATTGCCAGCATGAGCATCGCCCCGCTGGGCGCGCGCACCGCACATGGCATGGACATCCGGCCTTTGAAAAGAGTTAATGCCATTGTTCTGTACATTCTGGCGGCTTATTTTTTTCTGCGCTAAACCACAGCAATTACAAAATTGCCTTCAGCACTTTCTCATTATCTGAATTTTTATTATGAAAATAGCCCTCATTGGTCAGCAGGCTTTTGGCGAAGCGACACTCGAAGCTTTTTTAGAGCGCGGCGACGAGGTCGTCGGTGTGTTTTGCAAGCCCGAAAAGCCTGACGAGAAACCTGATCCATTGCGCCTGGCCGCGCAGGCGCATGGCCTCAAAGTATTCCAGTTTTCAAGCCTCAAAAGTTCTGAAGCTGAGCAGGCCATGCGTGACTTGTATGCCGATATCGGTGTAATGGCCTATGTGCTGCAATTTGTACCGCAATCACTGACGAGAATTCCCAGCCACGGAACTATTCAGTTCCACCCTTCGCTGCTGCCTAAATACCGCGGGCCGTCATCAATCAACTGGTCCATTGCATGCGGCGACAGCGCAACCGGGCTCACCATTTTTCGTCCTACTGACGGGCTTGATGAAGGTCCGGTGATTCTTCAAAAAACCTGTCAGATCGGTCCCAATGACACATTGGGCGATGTTTATTTCAACTGCCTTTTTCCGCAAGGTGTTGCGGCTTTGCTGGAAGCGGCCGATCAGGTCGTTGCAGAGACACAGCAGGAACTGGCACAGGACGAATCAAACGCCAGTTACCAAGGCTGGTTTCTGATCGATGAATCGCAGATCAACTGGGCCAACCACGTGGATCATGTCTACGACCTCATCCGCGCCTGTAACCCGACACCCGGTGCCTGGACCACTTTGAGCGGCAAACGGGTCTGGTTGTTCGACTGCCGCAAACATCCGGTGCGAAAGTTTGGCGACGTCAAAGGCAAGCCGGGCGAAATCTCCAAAATCACCGACACTTCTATCTTCATCAATGTACATGGCGGTCAGATTGAAGTGTTCAAGCTCAAGCCCGAAGGCGGGAAAAAAATGAACGCCGCCGACTTTGCCCGGGAACAGGGGCTGGGGCCGGATGCCGGCCCCAAAGCCATGCCTTGATCATTTCGCACGCTTGGGTTTGTACTCAAGCGTTTGTTCAATCAGAGCAGCGCCATCGCTCATCAGCAAACTCTTGAAGGCTTGCGCCACGGGCGGGAGCCTCTTGTTTTTTCGATGCGCCACATACCAGTTCAGCATCAACGGGAAACCCTGTACATCCAGCACCGTCAGGCTCCCCGACTGTAATTCTGACTGACGGTATGAGCCGACAGAAAGCTGATACCCATGCCGGCGATGACCGCTTGCTTGATGGTCTCCGTACTCTTGATCTCCACGACAATGTTGATATCCGCCAGATGCCGGCCAAAACCATCCTCCATCGAATGGCGGGTATTGGGCTTGAATTCAACCGGTCGATGCAACAAGTTGGCTGAATCGTTCGTTCGTAAACTACGCCGAAACTCCATTTTTCCAACGGATTGCCGCAATATTAACGGAACAATGAGGCGAAAGTAGTAAGCGCCGCAGCGGTCGCGAATTAAACGGGGGGTTTTGATGCTCACAGCTAGCTCCGTAAAAGGAGCTGGATGAGCGAAGTGGATGATGGCTAAGCAGAAATCGGCTTGTAAGCCGCGTCCTGCTTAGGTTTCAAAACTTGGGGTGGCTGATGGGGCTCGAACCCACGACAACAGGAATCACAATCCTGGACTCTACCAACTGAGCTACAGCCACCACTTTTCTAATTATAACCGTTGAGTTTTTACTTCACTGCGCCCTCTTGTGAGCCAGATGTCAATTGAACTGGACGTGCAACCACGATCCTGACCTTGAAACGCTCTTTGAGCAGGTCGTAATAAGCCTGTACTTCAGCCTCAGTCCACCACTTTGCGTATTGATCCCGATCCTGCCTGGCAGCAGTTTGCTCCGGGGCCGGGCGCGGCACAATTTTGTTGACCCGAACCACGGAATAACCCTGAGCACCCAAATCCACACCCACAAAAACCGGCAAGACCGCGCCGTCCGCACGCAAAGCAGCAGCCAAAACCTGCGGTGCTACGTTTTGAGCCTGATCACGCGAAACCAGCAACGCTGCTGCCATCACAGCGGCGGCCGGATTCGCCTTCCAGCTTGCCAGCTTTGCCATACCCTCTTTGCGCGCCAACTCAGCCGCGTGCACTGCCACAACACGTTCACGCACCAAATCATGCACTTCCGCCAGCGGCAGGGTTCGCGCTGGTGTGTAGTAAGTGACACGCCCGGACGTCAACTGGTTGGGTGCCGTCTCAACCGCTTCGGTGTTGTGTTTTTTTCCGATTGAATCAGGCCCAAAAATCGCTGCTAAAAATTTGGCATTGGCCAGTGCACCCGCCGCACCAGCCGCCGGTTTGCGTGTCACATTGGCTGCCGTCTTGATCTCCAGCTTGAGTTTGTCCGCCACTGGCTTGAGACTGTCCGATTGCTCATAAACGCCATTGGTAAAAACTTCGGCAATTTCGGCAAATTTGGCTTGCGCTTGCTGCGTCTTCAAATCAGCCTCGATGCCCACGCGCAACTCCTGAAAACTGCGCTGTGGGGGTGTTTTAACATCAACGAGTTGAATGATGTGGTAACCGAAATCGGACTCGACGACGTCACTGATATCACCTTTTTTCATAGCGAAGACGGCATCTTCAAACGGTTTGACCATGGCACCGCGCGCAAAGAAATCCAGGTCTCCCCCGTTGGCAGCGGAGCCGGTATCTTGTGAGTTCTTTTTTGCCACCTCGGCAAAACTTGCTGGCGCTTTGCGCACTATCTGCAACAACTCTTGAGCGTGTGCTTTGGCCTTCTGACGTTCAGCGGCGGAGGCATCCTTGGCAGCGCTGATCAGGATATGTCTGGCGCGACGCTCTTCTTTGCCACTGAGTCTGGCCACATTTTGTTCGTAATATGACTTGAGGTCAGCTTCATTGATGGTGATACTTTTTTTGACTGACTCCAGGTCCAGTGAAATATATTCAACAGTCGCCTGCTCCGGTGCCTGGAACAGGCTTTGGTTGGTCTTGTAAAACGCCTCCAGTTCGGCCTCTGTTGGGTTGACTTTTGAAGCGTAATCAGAAGTCGCAAAATTGGCAATTTGAACTTCACGCTTCTGGAAAAAAGCATTCAATGAAACGTCGGCAACGCTGGCAGCAGAAAAACCAGTATCAGAGATGCCAGCCGCCACCTGGCGCATCGACAAGTCACGCCGAACACGGGCTTCAAAACCCTCCGGCGTTAGCCCCTGGCTGGCAGCCAACTGACGATAGCGATCCATGTCGAGTTTGCCATCGGCTTGCCGCAGGGAAGCAATCGATGGATCCTCCTGCAGGTCACGCGCGAGACGGGCATCGCTGGTCGTCAATTTGAATTTGTCAGCGGCTTGCGCCAACACCTGATCACGCACCAGCCGCTCCAGCGTGGCGTAGCGGGCCTCGGACGAATCGAGCAGCTTGGGATCAAGCTTGGGATTGGCAGCGCGCAGGCGATCCGATTCTGATTTGTGCACTGCATCCCATTCACCCTGGTTGATGTCATAGCTGCCAACGCTAGCCACGGTCTGGCTCTTTTCGCGCGAACGGTTGTAACCGTTAATGCCAAACAGGACAAAGGACGGAAGGATTAGCAAGAACATCACAAACATCATGATTTTCATGTGCTTGCGAACAAAATCAAACATGCGCGAATACTCCAATTAATAAAATAAAAAAGCGAACGCCTGGTTCGCCTTTACCGAGCTGGATGGTGGGTGCTGACGGTCTCGAACCGCCGACATTCTGCGTGTAAGGCAGACGCTCTACCAACTGAGCTAAGCACCCCACCTTGACCGACTGTGTCAGTTCAGGGCATCCTTCAATGCCTTGCCTGGACGAAATTTTGGCACCTTGGCAGCCTTGATTTTAATCGCCGCGCCGGTGCGCGGGTTGCGGCCCACACGCGCGGCGCGCTTGCCAACGGCAAAGGTACCAAACCCCACCAGCGAAACAGAGTGCCCTTTCTTCAATGTGGTCTTGACCGCACCAATGATGGACTCCAGCGCACGGGCTGCCGCGGCCTTGGAAATTTCTGCCTGGATAGCAATATGCTCAATCAATTCGGTTTTATTCACAAAAAACCCCTTCTATGAAATTTGAGTTAATGAAATGTCTCTTCGAAAAAATCTTGCAACTGTGCTGCTTCGGATGATTTAAAACAAGAACTTTGACCGTTCCAACAGGCCCTGCAGATTTACATCAGTTGGGGCGCAAATTCTAGTCGGTTTGTGCCGCAAAGAACCGTGCCTTTCAATCGAATCGAAATCAAATTCCCGCAATAAATCGACCCAAACCCGGGTCCAACCTGCGTGGCCCGGATCAAAGCGCGTCAGAAATGGCCCGCCCAACATCGCTAGTACTTGCGCTGCCTCCAAGATCCGGCGTACGGGGAGCCCCACTTTGGGGATTGAGCACTTTTTCTATCGCCTTCAGCACGGCATCGTGCGCATCGCGGTGTCCCAGAAAATCAAGCATCAAGGCGCCGCACCAGATTTGGCCAATCGGGTTGGCAATGCCCTTGCCGGCAATGTCGGGCGCGGATCCGTGCACTGGTTCAAATAGCGATGGGAATTTGCGCTCGGGGTTAAGACTGGCACTGGGCGCAATGCCAATGGTGCCGGTGCAGGCGGGCCCCAGGTCGCTCAAAATATCGCCGAAGAGATTGCTCGCCACCACCACGTCAAAAAAATCGGGGCGCTGCACAAAGTGCGCACTCAGGATGTCGATATGGAATTTGTCCACATTGACCTGCGGATAAGCTTTCGCCATCTCAACCACGCGTTCATCCCAATACGGCATGGTAATGGCAATGCCGTTGGATTTGGTGGCGCTGGTCAAGTGTTTTTTCGGACGCGACTGGGCCAATTCAAACGCAAACTTCAAAACCCGATCCACGCCAATGCGCGACATCACAGTTTCCTGCATCACGATTTCACGCTCGGTACCGGGGAACATGCGCCCGCCAATGCTGGAGTATTCGCCCTCGGTGTTTTCACGCACGATCAGCATATCGATTTCACCCGGATCGCGCCGACTACCGTCGCGCCGCAACACTGGGCAAATAATGCCCGGCATCAGACGCGCCGGACGCAAATTGATGTACTGGTCGAACTCGCGGCGAAACAGCACCAAAGAGCCCCACAAAGACACATGATCCGGAATTTTATCGGGCCAGCCGACGGCGCCAAAGTAGATGGCATCATGACCACCAATCTGGTCTTTCCAGTCATCAGGCATCATTTTCCCGTGCTTCTCGCAGTAGTCCCAACTGGAAAAATCAAAGTGATCAAACTGCAGATCAATGCCGAATTTGCGCGCCACCACGTCCATCACCCGCAGACCTTCAGGCATCACTTCCTTGCCAATACCATCACCAGCGATGACTGCGATTCTTTTTTTGCTCATAAATAACTTCACTCAATTTGGCTGTTTATTCCGTGACTTACTTTGCTCTTGCCCGAATTTCAGGCAACGCCTTCTGCAGGTAATAAACCATGGACCAGACCGTCATGACGGCCGCAATCCAGATCAGCCAGACGCCCCAGACGTGGGTATCGATGATGCCAAACAGCCTCCCATCAAACAGCAAAAAAGGGATGGCCACCATTTGCACCACGGTTTTTAGCTTGCCGATCATATGCACCGCCACGCTCTTGGCGGCACCAAGACGGGCCATCCATTCGCGCAGCGCTGAAATCGCAATTTCACGACCAATGATGATGAGCGCAACAAAGACGTCGGCACGGCCCAGATGCACCAGCACCAGAATGCAGGCGCAGATCAGAAATTTGTCCGCCACCGGATCCAGAAATGCGCCAAAGGCAGACACCTGGTTGAGCTTGCGTGCCAGGTAGCCATCGGCCCAATCGGTGGCAGCAAACACCACAAACATGACAGTGGCAATCAAATTGCGGCTGGCGGGATCAAGCGGCAAGTAAAACACGCCAACGATCAAGGGAATCGCCACAATGCGAGCCCATGTCATGAGAGTCGGCAAGTTAAAGAACATGGGTGTCATTGTGGCATGGCCAGGTAGGCTTCAACCGGCTCGGCCCGAACAGATTATTTAAATAAATCGACGGGATCCTGGTCAATGCAGCGAGCGATAAATTTCTTCGGCCTTTTGCCGCGAAATGCCTTCGACCGTCGCAATATCTTCAACCCCCGCCAGCGCCACGCCGCGCACGCCACCAAAATGCTGAAGCAATTTGGCGCGGCGTTTTGGCCCGATACCCGGGATCTCTTCAAGTTTGCCACCATCGACGCGCACTTTGGAGCGCTTGGCGCGCATGCCGGTAATGGCAAAGCGGTGCGCCTCATCCCGAATCTGCGCCACCAGCATCAGGGCCGCTGAATCTTTGCCCAAATGAACCTTGTCACGGCCATCGGCAAACACCAGTTCCTCCAGCCCAACCTTGCGCCCTTCGCCTTTTTCAACACCGACGATCAGCGACAAATCCAGGCCCAGTTGCTCAAACACTTCACGCGCCATCGCGACCTGACCTTTGCCGCCATCGACCAACACCAGGTCGGGCAAATGACCGTTGCCAACCGGTATTTGCCCGCTCTGCTGCGCCTCGCGCAAAGTCTCGGCCAATTTGCTGTAGCGACGCTGCAGCACCTGGCGCATGGCGGCGTAATCGTCTCCCGGCGTGATGTCGGTGATGTTGTAGCGACGGTACTCGGCGTTTTGCATTTTGTGATGATGAAACACTACGCATGAGGCTTGCGTGGCCTCACCCGTGCTGTGCGAAATATCGAAACACTCGACGCGAAGCTGATCCAGGTCGTCCGCTGCCAAGTCCAGCGCTGCGGCCAGCGCGCGGGTACGCTCTTGCTGAGAGCCTTCTTCACTGAGCAGGCGAGCCAGTTGCACAGCGGCATTGGTTTGCGCCATCTCAAGCCACTGGCGGCGTTGTTCACGCGGCTGATGCGTGGCGCTTACTTTGACACCGGACTGACTTGACAGGGCATCGAGCAGTTTTGTATTCACTGGCGCACTCAGCACCAGCGACGACGGCACCGGCACATTGAGATAGTGCTGCGCCACAAAAGCCTCCAACAACTGGCTCTCCGCCGAGGGCATCTGAAGCGCCGTCTGGCCATCATCAACGTTGTCAACATCGGTGCCTTCACTGACATCGCCATAAACCGCGATCGCGTCTTGCACATGCACCGGAAAGTAAGGCCGATCCCCCAGGTGACGGCCACCGCGCACCATGGCCAGATTGACACAGGCGCGGCCGCCCTGCACTTTCACTGCCAGAATGTCCACATCCCGGTCCGCAACGTTATCGACCGACTGTTGATGCAGCACATTGGACAGCGCCGCAAGCTGGTTGCGCAACCCGGCCGCCTGCTCAAACTCAAGCGCAGCAGCGTGCGCCAACATGCGTGCCTCCAGCGCGGCCATGACCTGGCCCGCCTCGCCCTGCAAAAAACGTTTCACATTAGCCACGTCCTGCGCGTAGTCGGTGGCAGAAATATGCCCAACGCAGGGTGCCGAGCAGCGCTTGATCTGATAGAGCAAACAGGGCCGCGTGCGGTTGCTGAACACCGAGTCTTCGCAAGTACGCAGATGAAACACTTTTTGCATCAGCAAAATCGCTTCTTTCACAGCCCAGGCGCTCGGGTAGGGGCCAAAATATTGATGCTGTTTTTCAACCGCACCGCGGTAGTACGACACCCGGGGAAACTTGTCACCTGAAATTTTCAAATAGGGATAACTCTTGTCGTCGCGAAACAGGATGTTGTACTTCGGATTGAGCGTCTTGATGAGGTTGTTTTCAAGAAGGAGCGCTTCGGCTTCCGAGCGCACCACGGTGGTTTCCAGACGCGCAATCTTGTTCACCATATGGCCGATGCGCGTGCCGCCATGGTTTTTCTGAAAGTAGCTGTTGACCCGTTTCTTCAAATTGATCGCCTTGCCAACGTAGAGCACGCCGCCCTCGGCATCAAAATAGCGGTAAACGCCGGGCAAGGATGGCAAGCTCGCGACGTCTCTTAACAATTGTTCGGGATGCGTCGGCGCAACCATCTCAGGCGCTTTGGAATCAGACAAATCAGGCATAGGCCCGTATTGTGGACAATTCGGGCGTGAAAACAGGAAAACTTTGGGACATCTTTTGCCAGGTCATCGACAACTATGGTGATATTGGCGTTGGCTGGCGGCTGGCCACCGGTCTGGCCGCGCGTGGGCAGCGAGTGCGGCTGTGGCTGGACGATAGCAGTGCCCTGCGCTGGCTGGCGCCCGGCGGTGCTGCCGGTGTCGAGATCAGGCCCTGGACCCAACCGATAGACCCCAGCGACTTGACACCGGGCGATGTGCTGGTCGAAGCCTTCGGTTGCCAGATTTCCCCTGAATTCATAGCGGCTTACGCCCACAAGATCGCCAGCACCGGCCAGCCCTGCCACTGGATCAACCTGGAATACCTGAGCGCCGAAGGCTTTGTCGAGCGCAGCCACGGCCTGCCCTCGCCGGTGCAAAGCGGGCCAGGCGCGGGCTTGAGCAAGCATTTTTTTTACCCCGGTTTTACGCCCACCACCGGTGGCTTGCTGCGCGAAGGCGACCTGGCAGAGCGCCAGGCGCAATTTGATCGCAGCGCCTGGCTGGCGCAGTTGGGGATTGCTTTTCAGGGTGAACGCCTGATGTCCCTGTTTTGTTACGAACCCGCCGCATTGGGCGAGTTGCTGGAGCATCTGGCAACCGATGCCCAGACAACCCGGTTGCTGGTGACCAGCGGACGCTCGGCGGCAGCGGTCACAGCCTGTGTTGAAAGCAAAGACCGGATGAATCCAGCATGGAACCAGCGCAAAAAACTCTCGTTTTTTTATTTGCCGAAACTCACGCAACATGCTTTTGACCACCTGTTGTGGGCCTGCGACCTCAATTTTGTGCGCGGCGAAGACTCCCTGGTGCGGGCCTTGTGGGCCGGCAAACCCTTCATCTGGCAAATTTATCCGCAGCACGATCAGGCCCATCACCGCAAACTTGAGGCGTTTTTAAAAGTATTGGACGCGCCCGCATCCCTGCGAATATTTCATTTGGTCTGGAACGGGATGAGCGGGAGCACTTGCGCAAATGAGGCCGCATTGCCCGCGTTGAAGTCCGTCTTGTGGCAGCAAACGGTTCGTCAAATGCGCAGCCAATTACTCCAGCAAGATAATCTGGTTACACGCCTCCTGCGCTTTGTTGAAAAAAACCATTAAAATCCGACATTTTGCGAGATTTGACCGGATTTTCATCCGCTCCATGACGCCTTCATCGCTTGAATAAGCGGCCAACCTTCACCCAATCGCTATGAAAACTGCACAAGAAATTCGCCCTGGCAATGTCATCATGAACGGCAAAGACCCGATGGTCGTCCTCAGAACCGAATACAGTCGCGGTGGCCGCAACTCATCAACCGTGCGCATGAAGCTCAAAAGTCTGATCGCCAACTTCAACACCGAATTGGTCTATAAGGCCGACGACAAGCTCGAGCAGGTTATTCTGGACAAGAAGGATTGCACTTACTCCTACTTTGCCGAGCCGATGTACATCTGCATGGACACTGAGTTCAACCAGTATGAGGTTGAAGCTGAAAACATGGGGGACTCGCTGAACTACCTTGAAGACGGTATGGAACTCGAAGTGGTGTTTTACGACGGCAAGGCCATCTCGGTTGAAATGCCCACCAGCGTGGTGCGTGAGATCACCTGGACCGAGCCGGCCGTCAAGGGCGACACCTCCGGCAAAGTCTTGAAACCTGCCAAAATTTCGACTGGCTTTAACGTCGGCGTGCCGATTTTTGTGGCGCAGGGCGACAAGGTGGAGATTGATACCCGCACCGGCGAGTACCGCAAACGCGTGTAAGCGGGTTAGCGCTGCCACTTCGCAGCTTAAATTTTCCTGCAAAACCGCACAACTCGTACTATCATTGCCACCGCTATTTAACAAAACTGAGGTGTGCCATGACTAAATCGACTCCCGTTAGCAAAGAAAAATTAATGAGCGATCTGCGCTTGGTGATTGCCGACGCGGAAGAGTTGCTGCGCCTGAGCGTCGATCAGGTCGGCGAGGGTGCGGCGGAAGTCCGCGACCGGGTGCAAGACCGGCTCGACAAAGTCAAGGTCGATTTGTTGCAAGTGCAGGAAGCCGCCTTGAACAAGGCCAAAGAAGCCGGCCACGCTGCCGACGATTTCGTTCAGGACAACCCGTGGCAGGCCGTCGGCATCGCCGCCGGCGTCGGTCTGTTGGTGGGTTTGCTGGCCAGCCGCCGTTAGGCCGCGACCACGGCCATGCGAAATCCGATTTACGAAAGCGGCCTGCTGTCATCGTTGCGTCAGCTGTTGGCCACGGTGCTTGAACTGGCACAAGTGCGACTGAGTCTTTTGGGCACCGAACTTGAGCTGGAAAAGCGCCATCTGTTCAGCGCACTTCTGTGGGCCGTGTTGGCCCTGCTGGTTTTTGGTATTGGCCTGGTGCTGCTGTGCGGTTTCATCGTTTTACTGTTTTGGGAAGGTCATCGGTTGACGGTGATCGGTGTCATGGTGCTGTTGTTTCTGGGCGCTGGCGCCTTGCTGCTGCGCCAGGCGCGATGCTGCTTGTACAGCGCGCAGGGCATGTTTGCCGCCAGCCTGGCCGAGATGAAACGTGATCGCGCCGACCTGAACGCCTCGGGGCACCATGAAACACGATGAACTTGTCGAGCGCCAACAGCATTTGCAAATGCGCAGTGCCGAGTTGCGCGTCAAGCTGGCCGCTCAGACCCAAGTCTTCAAACAACCCCTGCTGATTGCGGATCAGGTGTTCTCAGGTATGCAATGGCTCTGGCGCAGACCCGAATGGTCGCTGGCGGGATTGCTGCTTATCCTGGCACTGCGGCCACGGCGTTTCTTCTCTTGGGGCGGACGTTTGTGGTGGGTCTGGAAAGCATTCAAACGGATTCAGAATTGAGCCACCAAGTTCCCCCGGCAAAATCCGCCATGAACGCAGCGCAGCAAATTGCGGAACGCCGCATTGCCGACGCCTGGGCCGAACTGCAAAGCCAGTCCAATCAAGGCATAGCACTCCAGGCCGAAGCCAACCGGCTGGCCTTTGCCGACCCTGAGTTCCTGACGCGACCGGAGACGCGCGGCATCCGCCTTCAGTTGGAAATGCTCAAGCCCGATCTGGGGCAGGCCGAACACGGCATAGACAACACGGTGGTCGTTTTTGGCAGTGCCCGTTTCCCCTCGCCGGAGCAGGCGCAAATTGAGCTGGAACAAGCACAACTGAGCGGTGATGCCAACGCCTTGGCGCTGGCCCAGCGGCAAATACGCAATGCCCACTACTACGATCAGGCGCGCCTGTTTGCTCGCTTGGTGGCCGGCCATAGCTCAGAGCGCCGCCGCGCTGAGCGCCTCTTCATTGCCACCGGTGGCGGCCCCGGCATCATGGAAGCCGCCAACCGCGGTGCCCACGAAATGGGTGCATTGAGTGTCGGCCTCAATATCGTGCTGCCGCACGAGCAAAACACCAACCCTTACGTCAGTCCCGAACTGAGCTACAAGTTTCATTACTTTGCGCTGCGCAAGATGCACTTCGTCATGCGTGCCAAAGCCCTGGTAGCCTTTCCCGGCGGCTTTGGCACGCTCGATGAATTGTTCGAAGTCATCACCCTGGTGCAGACCCGCAAATCCAAGCCGGTGCCAATCATCCTTTTTGGCACCGACTACTGGAAGCGCATGATCAACTTCGATGTGATGATCGAAGAGGGCGTGATAACGACACAGGACTTGAGCCTTTTTACCTATGCCGACGACGCCGTCACTGCCTGGGACACGATTCGGGTGTTTTACGGCCTCTAAGTTGAACGTTGCCGCACCGCTTCATACAGGCAGACACCGCTGGCCACTGACACATTGAGGCTCTCGACTGCACCGCGCATCGGGATGCTGACCAGCTCATCGCAAGTCTTTGCCGTGAGCTGGCGCATGCCCTCGCCTTCGGCACCCAGTACCAGCGCGATCGGGCCTTTCAGGTCGGCCTGGTAAATCGTTTTAGGGGCAACATCACTGGTACCGATGATCCAGATGTTGCGTTCTTTCAGCTCGTTCAAGGTGCGTGCCAGATTCGTCACCATGAAGTAGGGCACGGTCTCAGCCGCGCCGCTGGCCACCTTGGCAACCGTTGCATTGATGCCGCCTGCATGGTCCTTGGGCGCAATCACTGCCTGCACACCAGCACCGTCGGCCACGCGCAGGCAAGCCCCCAGGTTGTGCGGATCGGTGACGCCGTCGAGCACCAGCAGTAGCGGCACGTCACGCGCGGCCAGTGGTTTGTCGGCTTGGGCGTCTTCGAGTTGTTCCAGCAGTTCATCGAGCGAATTGATTTGCGCCAATGCCTGCACCCGCGCCGCCACGCCTTGATGCCCATGGCTGCCGCAGAGCTTGGACAGCCGCAGGCCATCGGCCTCAATCAGGCGCACACCGGCATCGTTGGCTTTTTCCAGAAACCCGCGCATCCGGGCGTCGCGCCGCGTCGGTTCGAAATAAATCTCGATGATGGACGCAGGCGCCGTTTTCAGGCGCACGCCAACGGCGTGAAAACCGAATAGAACTTTAGGTGAAGACATGTGTTGATTATCGCGGCAAGCCGGGTCTCGCCCCGGCGGTCGATGGGCTGTAGCATCGAATTGCGTTATGGTTTTGAAAGAAACTTATTCGTTTTCATTTTGGCCCCACTCTCACCCCAACCCTCTCCCGCCCCGCCGGGCGGGAAAGGGAGCTAACAGCCATATTTTGGCGTGTGTTTAAAGCGAAGAAGTACCCGCTCGATAAGCACGTTGGGAAAGGCAAAATTTGATTTGTTGGTCTCAACGCACCGTGGCGCGTGTACTTCCTTTGTTTGTTGACGCGGCCAAATGTGGTATTGGCTCCTCATTCTCGCCCGGCGGGGCGAGAGAGAGGCGGGGGTGAGAGAGTGGGGTCAAAATGAAAACGAATATATAACAGTCAAACCCTACAACGCAGTGCGATGCCAATGCCGATGGAAAAACCCATCGACCGCCGGGGCGAGACCCGGCAAGCCCCGCGCTGGCAAGCGCATAAAGAAAACTACAACGTCTGCGTCACCAATTTGAAATCAAGGTCTTCTGGAAAAGGTTTGACCTTGAAGCCCAGGCCCTTCATCAGCTTGAGCATGACGGGGTTGCTGGCCAACACCAGGCCATCAATTTCAGTGAGCCCTTTTTCGCGCGCCACGTCCATGATCGAGAGCATCAGGCGCGAGCCCAGGCCGCGGCCTTTGTAGTCGTCTGCCACCACCAGAGAAAACTCGCAGGTGGTGCGATCCGGGTTGGTGATGTAGCGCGACACACCGACGATGCGCGCGACCTCGAAGCTGACCCCGTCGGCACTGGTTTGCGGCTCGCGGCAGACCGCCACCAGCGCCATTTCGCGGTCGTAGTCAATCAAGGTAAAACGCGACAGCAGCGTGGCCGACAACTCCTGCATCGAGGAAACAAAGCGAAAGTAGCGACTCTCGGGCGAGAGTCGGCGCACAAACTCCTGCAACATGTCGGCATCATCCGGGTGCACCGGTCGCACCGTGTATTCATCGCCACCGGGCAGCGGCCAGATTTGTTCATAGCGCGATGGATAAGGCAGAATGGCCAAGTGGTTGTAGCGGCGCGCTTGCGGCGGTGTGTTGTCGATCACGATGCGCGCATCGACGGCCACCGCACCCGACTCATCGACGATGATGGGGTTGATGTCCATCTCGCGCAGTTGCGGCAACTCACACACCATCTCCGAGACGCGCAGCAGCACCTGCTCCAGCGCTTCCAGATTGACCGCTGCCGCACCGCGCCACTCCCCCAGTGTCTCGGCCACGCGGGCGCGTTCGATCAGGCGGCGCGCCAGAAACTGATTCAGCGGCGGCAGTTCCATGACACGGTCGTTGATCAGTTCGATCATGAGGCCACCGGCACCAAACGCAATCACCGGTCCAAACGGCTCGTCGGTGACCATGCCGATGCAGATTTCCCGGCCGCGCTTCTGGCTCGACATGTTCTGGATGGTCACGCCATTGATGCGCGCATCCGGGCGCAGGCGCGCCACCGTTTGCATCATCTCGTTAAACGTGTCACGCACACCCACCGCGTTCATCACATTGAGCACCACGCCCTGCACATCGGACTTGTGGCTGATGTCGGGCGAATCAATTTTGAGCGCCAGCGGAAAACCCAATTGCGTTGCAATCATGATGGCTTCGTTGACATTGCGCGCCAGAATCGTCTTGGTCACAGGAATATGAAACGCTGCCAGCAGCGCTTTTGACTCCATTTCGGTCAGCACCTTGCGCCGCTCGGCCAGCACGCTCTCAATCAGCATGCGCGCACCCTCCACGTCGGGCTTGGTCATGTCGGACAGGGGCGTCGGTGTTTGCTGCAGCAGCAACTGGTTTTGGTAGAACGACGCAATGTTGCCAAAGGCGCCCACCGCCGCTTCCGGCGTGCGAAAAGTAGGAATCAAAGCTTCGCTCAAAATGTGCCGCGCTTCACCCACACTGGCGTCCCCCATGAAGCAGGTAAACAAGGGCTTGCCCAGATGCTTGTTGGCCTCGGCCAGCGTACTGGCAACCAGAGCGCTGTCGCTGCCGACTTTAGGCGAAAAGATAACCAGCACGCCGTCGATCTGGGGCGCGCTGGCAGCCGCTTGCAGCGCTAGCTTGAAGTGCTCAGCACTGGCTTCTTCCGAGACATCCATCAAATCTGACAGCGATGCCAGTGGACCCAATTGCGGCTGCAGCGTTTGCGCCTGCTCGTCGGTCAGGCAGCCCAGATGCAAATTGATTTCGCTGATCCAGTCGGCTGCCAGCACACCAGGGCCACCCCCATTGGTCACAACCGCCAAACGCCGCCCAACCGGACGATAGCGCGAAGCCAGGCACTTGGCCGCCGAAAAAAGCGCCACGAAGGAGCGCACCCGCACCGCACCGGCGCGGCGCAAGGCGGCGTCAAATACCGCGTCGCTGCCCGCCAGCGTGCCCGAATGCGTAAATGCCGCTCGGTTGCCTGCCGTCTGGCGGCCAGCCTTGAGCACCACCACCGGTTTGACGTTGGCGGCCGCGCGCAGGGCACTCATGAAACGGCGCGCATTGCTGACGCCCTCGAGATAGACCACGATGCTCTGGGTACGCGCATCGGTGGCCAGAAAGTCGAGTACCTGCGCCATATCGACGGCGGTATTGGGACCGAGCGAGACGACCGCCGAAAAACCGACACGGCTCTTTTGCGCCCAATCCAGAATCGAAGCAGTCAGCGCGCCCGATTGCGACACCAGCGCCAGCGTGCCCGGCACGCAGAGGGCTCCTGCGACACTGGCATTGAGCATAAGATGTGGACGCTGAAAACCCAGGCAATTCGGGCCCAGCAAATGCATGCCATCACGCTGCGCAATCCGGTTCAATTCAGCCGCCTGATGGGCGTCGATGCCGGCCGAGATTATCAACGCGGAGCGGCATTTGGTGCGCCCGGCAATTTCCAGCGCGGCAGCAACTTCGTCTGGCGGCACCGCAATGATCGCCAAATCCGCTTGCGCTTGAGCCAGATCAGCGAGCGTGCCACTGGTGTGAATATCGAGAAATGTCAGCGTGCCGGCAAAGCGCTGGGCGCACAAGGCTTGATGCAGCACCTGCGCCTGGTGTGTCTGCGAGTCCGGCTCGTCCGCCTTGCCCGCAATAACAACGATTGAGCTGGGCGAAAAAAGTGGTGTGAGAAAGTGCTTGTCCATACCGTTTCCAATTGACAAAGGCGTAGCAGGCACCAAGCTTAACCGTTCCATGGGCTTGGTACCTTGATCTGAGGCAGTAACTGTTCGCGCTATCCTTGCCGTATGAGCACAAAGTCTGAAGGTACCCTACGCCGCATCGCGCATCTCGACATGGACGCTTTTTACGCGTCGGTCGAGCTGCTACGCTACCCGCAGCTCAAAGGTTTGCCGGTAGTCATTGGCGGTGCACGCAGGGAAGTGGATGAAGCCCTGCGGCGGGCTCAGGGTGAACGACCTTTAGGCCAAATTCCTGTGGACGCATTCCCCCGTCTCAAAGACTACAGCGGACGCGGCGTCATCACCACCGCCACGTATGCGGCGCGCCAGTTTGGCGTGGGTTCGGCGCTGGGTCTGATGAAAGCTGCCAAACTCTGCCCGCAAGCGATATTGCTGCCGGTGGACTTTGCCCAGTACCGCCACTATTCGCAAGCGTTCAAAGCCATCATCACCGACATCGCACCGGTCATGGAGAACCGGGGCATCGACGAGGTTTATATCGACTTCACCCTGGTTCCCGGTGGCCAGCGCGAAGGCGGTCGGGTGCTGGCGCGGCTGGTCCAGAAAACGATTTACGATGTCACCGGCCTGACCTGCTCGGTCGGCGTGGCACCCAACAAGCTGCTCGCCAAAATGGCCAGCGAATTCAACAAGCCTAACGGCATCGCCATCGTTTTTGAGGAAGATTTGCAGACCAATATCTGGCCGCTGGCGTGCCGCAAGATCAACGGCATCGGCCCCAAGACGGATGAAAAATTAAAAGGTCTGGGGATCAGCACCATTGGTGAACTGGCCCAGCGGGAACTCGACTGGTTGATAGACCATTTTGGCCAGAAAACAGGCGCCTGGATGTTCGATGCAGCGCGGGGCATTGACAACCGACCGGTGACCACCGAGAGCGAGCCCGTCTCCATGAGCCGCGAGACCACCTTTGAGCGCGACTTGCACGCGGTGCGTGACAAAGCCGAGTTGGGCCTCATTTTCACCCGGCTGTGCGAGCAGGTGGCGGCCGACTTGCAACGCCACGGCTACCTTGGCAAAACCATAGGCATCAAGCTGCGCTATGACGATTTCAAAAGTCTCACGCGCGACCAGACCAGCGACGTCTTCACGGCTGACGCCCGCACCATTCGCAAAATCGCCGGACTCTGTCTCAAACGCGCGCCGCTGGAGCAACGCCTGCGCCTGCTCGGCGTGCGCGTGGGCTCGCTGGTCAAAGCCCAGCCCTGATTTGGCGGACTGCGGCAGCCGTCATGGCGCAGCCGAATAAATTTGCCGCAGCCAGCCTTGGCCGACTACACTCAAGCGCATCGAAGTGCGGGCAAGCCTTCTTGACCCAAGGAGTAAGCACCATGAGTATCAAAAAGCCAGTGAAAGCCAAGGCCAAGGTCAAGGCGGCAGCAACCCCGCCAGTTGTCAGCGCCACCGCAGCGGCATTGACACCCCCCAGCAGCAGTGAACCATCAACGTCGCCAGCGGCCAGCGCGGGCTTTCCCATCGTCGGTATCGGTGCCTCTGCCGGTGGCCTGGCGGCTTTTGAGGCATTCTTTTCCGCCATGCCGGCCGATGCCGACCCTGGCATGGCCTTTGTGCTGGTACAGCATTTGTCGCCCGATCACAAAAGCATACTGACCGAGATCATCCAGCGTTACACCCGCATGCAGGTGTTTGAGGTGCAGGACGGGGTGCGGGTGCAGGCCAACTGCGCCTACATCATCCCGCCCAATCGCGACATGGCGTTTTTGGATGGCACGCTGCAACTGCTGGAGCCGGTCGAGCCGCGCGGGCACCGCCTGCCGATTGATTTTTTGTTTCGCTCCATGGCGCTCGACCAGCATGAGCGCGCCATCGCCATCGTGCTCTCAGGCACCGGCAGCGACGGCACCCTGGGCGTGCGCGCCGTCAAGGCTGAAGGCGGCATGGTGATGGTGCAAAACCCCGAGTCGGCCGAGTTTGACGGCATGCCGCACAGTGCCCTCGCCACCGGACTGGTGGACTACCAACTGCCACCGGCCGAAATGCCAGCGCAACTGATTGCCTACGTCATGCACGCCTTTGGCAAGCCGCCCCGGTCAGGCGGCGGCGGCGCAACTTCAAGCGAGAACGCGCTCAAAAAAATATTCATCCTGCTGCGCGCCCAGACCGGGCACGACTTTTCGCAGTACAAGCCCAGCACCATCTATCGCCGCATCGAGCGGCGCATGGCCGTGCATCAAATCGACAGCATGGACAGCTACGTCAAGTACCTACAGCAAACACCAGCCGAGGTGCAAGCCCTGTTCAACGATGTGCTCATCGGCGTCACCAATTTTTTTCGCGACCCCGAAGCTTTTGCGGCGCTCCAGGCGCAGGTTATTCCAAAACTGTTCGAGGGCAAGTCCGCCGGCAGCGCGGTGCGGGTTTGGTCCGCCGGCTGCTCGACCGGGGAGGAAGCTTATTCGATTGCCATCTTGCTGCAAGAGCAGATGGAATTGCTCAAAACCAGCTTCAAGTTGCAAATCTTTGCCACCGACATTGACAGCCGCGCCATCGCGATAGCGCGCGCGGGCATTTACCCGGCCAGCATCGCCGCTGACATCCCAGGCGAACGACTGGCGCGGTTTTTCACGCTCGAGCCCGATGGCAGCGCCTACCGCGTGCACAAGGGCATCCGCGACTTGCTGGTGTTTTCCGAGCAGGACGTGATCAAAGACCCGCCGTTTTCCAAACTCGACCTGATCAGTTGCCGCAACCTGCTGATTTACCTGGGGGCCGATCTGCAAAAAAGGTTGATCTCGCTGTTTCATTACGCGCTCTGTCCCGGCGGCATGCTGTTCCTGGGCACCTCGGAGACCGTCAGCGAGTTCATGGAGCTGTTTACCGTGCTCGACCGCAAGGCCAAGCTGTACTGTCGCAAAACGAGTTTTGAAGGCACCCAGCGTGCGGCCTTGCAGCGCTTTATGCCACCCTCTGTTGAAAAAGAAGTCCCCCGGCCCGCACTGCCAGCGCAAGCCGTTGCGATCAAACTGTCGCTGCGCGAGCTCACCGAGCAAACTTTCCTACAGCAACTCGCGCCCGTGGGTGCGCTGGTCAACGCCCATGGCGACCTGCTCTACTTGCAGGGCCGCACCGGCCTGTACCTGGAGCCCACACCGGGCGAGGCCGGTATCAGCAACATCCTGAAAATGGCACGCCAAGGTTTGGGCCGCGAGCTGACCACCGCGCTGCACAAGGCCGCCGGCAACCAAAGCACCGTGCGTGTGGCAGGCTTGCGCGTCAAAACCAATGGCCACTTCACCTTGGTCGATCTGACGGTCTGCCCGGTACTGGCCGACCCCGCCGCCGCGCTTGATTCGCCGCTGTATATGGTCATGCTTGAAGAAGCCGCGGTGCAGGAGACAGCGCCGGGCCAGGCACCGGCCCTGAGCGCACCCGTCAGCACGAACGCCAAAAGCCGCGACACCCACGCCCAAATTGTCGAGCTCAAAGAAGAACTACACGCCAAAGAAGAATACCTGAATGCGGCCAATGAAGAGCTGGAGACCGCCAACGAAGAACTCAAATCAAGCAACGAAGAGATGCAGTCTGTCAACGAAGAATTGCAGTCCACCAACGAAGAACTGGAAACCTCCAAGGAAGAGCTGCAATCGCTCAACGAAGAGCTCAACACCGTCAATGCCGAGCTGCAAACCAAGGTAGCCGACCTGTCACGCGTCAACAACGACATGAACAACCTGCTCGCTGGCACCGGCATAGGCACCATCTTCGTGGATCACAAACTGCACATCCTGCGCTTTACGCCGACGGTGACACAAATCATCAACCTGATCCAGAGTGACATCGGCCGCCCGGTCGGCCACATTGTGAGCAACATGGTCGGCTATGACCAGCTGGTGACGGACGTGCAGGCGGTGCTCAAGGCCTTGATTCCAAAAGAGGTTACGGTGCAGACCCTTGATGCCAAGAGTTACACCATGCGCATCCTGCCCTACCGTACGCAGGACAACGTGATCGAAGGCGCGGTCATTACCTTTGTCGATATAACGGAGGTGGTGCACACGCGCAACGCGCTGGCCCAGGCCAATGCGCTGGCACGTCTGGCGGTGGTGGTGCGTGATGCGTTTGACGCCATCACAGTGCAAGACCTTGACGGGGGCACCATCGCCTGGAACCCAGGTGCGGTTCGGCTCTATGGCTGGACTGAAGACGAGGCGCTCAAGATGAACGTGCGCGAGCGCATTCCCAAAGCCCTGCAAGAAGAAGCCCTGGCGCGTGTGCACCTGCTCAGCCAGGCGCAAACGCTGGAACCCTACCGCACGCAGCGGCTAAGCAAGGACGGCAAACTCGTTGAAGTGTCGCTCACCGCCACCGCTTTGCTCAACCAGACGGGCCGGATGTATGCGATAGCCACCACCGAGCGCGCTTGCCAGGCGCAAACGGATTAACTTCCAACATCCCGGTTCCAGTTGGGGACAGAGCTTGTTCGCTTCGCGTAACTGCGGTCTGTCCCACAAGGTTAGACTATGCAACCGGCATCGCTTGGACCGCGCTCAGTGCAATCGCGCGCGGGGTGCGAGAATACGAAAACATTGTTATGGAGGTATCGCATGTTCAGTCAGCACAAACTCGCAGCCCTCCTTGCCGGTGGCAACCGGTAGCTTGCCATGAGCGACGAAGCACAGAACGCGGCGCAGGTGCTGCACCGCCGGGCCGAAGATTTGGCCCGCGAAAGACTGGCGCAGTTGCCCCAGAATCTGCCCGCCATGTCTCCTGAGGAGATGCGCCAGCTGATGCACGAATTGCAAGTGCATCAGATCGAGCTGGAGATGCAAAACGAGGAACTGCGCCGGGTGCAGTTGGAGCTCGAAACCTCGCGCTCACGCTATTTCGACCTGTACGATCTGGCCCCGGTGGGTTACCTCACCGTCGGCGAAAGCGGGCTGATCCTGGAAGCCAATCTGAGCGCCGCCACCCTGCTCGGCGTCTCGCGCAGCGAGTTGGTCAAGCGCCCCATCAGCCGCTTCATCGTCAAAGCGCAACAAGACATCTACTACCAGTGCCGCAAACAACTCATGGAGACGGGTCAGGCGCAGACCTGCGAGCTACAAGTGCTGCAAAGTGATGGCACCGAGCTCTGGGTCAGCATGGCCCTCGCCACCTCACAGGATACCGATGGCGTGTCCGTTTTGCGCGTGGTGCTAAGCGATATCTCCGAGCACAAATACCTGGATCAGGCCTTGCAGGAGAGCAACCTAAAACTCAAGGAGGCCCGCTTTGTCGCAGACAAAGCCAACCACGCCAAATCAGAATTTCTCTCCAACATGAGCCATGAGCTGCGCTCGCCGCTGAATGCAATCCTGGGCTTTGCGCAGCTCATGGAAGCGGGCTCGCCCCGGCCAACACCCAACCAGCAGGCCAGCCTCAACCAGATTCTGAGTGGCGGCTGGTATCTGTTGACGCTGATCAACGAGATTCTCGACCTTGCCTTGATCGAATCAGGCAAGCTCTCACTGTCTCTGGAGCCCGTCTCGCTGTCCGAAAAGTTTCTCGATTGCCAGGCGATGATCCAACCGCAGGCTGAAAAAAATGGTATCCGTATAAGTTTTGCGCCATTCGACCACCCGTGTTTTGTACAGGCCGACCGCACCCGCTTGAAGCAGGTCATCATCAATCTGATAACCAACGCGATCAAATACAACCGCGCCAACGGCACCGTCGATGTGACTTGCAGCACACCCACAGCGGGGCGCGTGCGCATCAGCGTGCACGATACCGGCCTGGGCTTGTCAGCAGAAAAACTGGCCCAATTGTTCCAGCCCTTCAATCGCCTCGGACAAGAGTCTGGCACGCAGGAAGGCACCGGCATCGGTCTGGTGGTATGCAAGCGGCTGGTTGAAATGATGAACGGCGAAATCGGCGTACAAAGCTGCCTCGGGATGGGCAGTGAGTTCTGGTTTGAGCTGGCACTGGCAGCACCACGGGAACATGCCGCAGCCCCCCCCCCGTGACGCAGCGCCAGCGCTGCCAGCACCGGTTCAGCGCAAGCCCGGGCTGCACACCTTGCTGTATATCGAAGACAACCCGGCCAACATGGAACTAGTAGAGCAACTCATTGCGGATCGCACCGATCTGCGCCTGCTAAAGGCCGGCAACGGTTCGAGCGGCATCGAGCTGGCGCGCATCCATCAACCCCAGGTGATACTGATGGACATCAACCTGCCTTGCATCACGGGCTTTCAGGCGCTGAAAATTCTTCATGAAGACCCGGTTACCAATCACATCCCGGTGCTGGCACTGAGTGCCAATGCCATGCCGCATGACATCGCGAAAGGCCTGGCCGCGGGTTTTCTTCGCTACCTGACCAAGCCGATCAAACTCGATGAGTTGATGCAGGCGCTCGATGCCGCGCTGGCCGTGGCACGCAAGCTTCAATGAAGGGACTTGACGCGCGGGCCCAGCATCTGGTCAGCGACGACCCAGGCGTCGAACTGCTCGGCGCTCACGGCCCCGAGTTCCAGCGCAGCCGCGCGTAGCGAGCTGCCGTGCGCATGAGCATGCTTGGCAATCTGCGCTGAGCGGTCGTAGCCAATATGCGGCGTCAAGGCCGTCACCAGCATCAGCGAGCTTTGCAACAATTCTTCCACCCGCGTCGCGTTGACGGTGATGCCCAGCACGCAGTGCTGCGTAAAGCTGCGCATCGCGTCGGTCAACAGCCGCACGCTGTCGAGTGTGTCCAGGATGATCAGCGGCTTATAGACGTTGAGTTCAAAGTGGCCCTGGCTCGCAGCGAAACCAATCGCTGCATCATGGCCCATCACCTGCGCGCAAACCATCGTCAGCGCCTCGACCTGGGTCGGGTTGACCTTGCCCGGCATGATGGAACTGCCGGGCTCGTTCTGGGGCAATTGCAGTTCGCCCAGACCAGCGCGCGGCCCGCTGCCCATCAAGCGTATGTCATTGCCGATTTTGGTCAAGGCAATGGCCAGCATTTTCAGACTGGCATGCAACGCCACCAGTGCTTCGTGACCGGCCATGGCGGCAAATAAATTGTCCGCCTGCGTCAGCGGCAGCTCGAGTTGCTCGGCCAGCATGGCGGCCACCCGCGCACCGAACTCCGGGTGCGTGTTCATGCCAGTGCCCACCGCCGTGCCGCCTAGCGCCAGCTTGTGCAACATCAACCGGGCCTGCGCTATGCTGGTCTCGCACAAGGCCAGTTGCGCCTCATAGCCACCAAACTCCTGGCCCAGCGTCACCGGTGTTGCGTCCTGCAGGTGGGTGCGGCCAATCTTCACAACGGTTTTGAACGCCAGCGCCTTGGCCGCCAACGCGCTGCGCAACTCTTGCAGCGCTGGCAGCAGGCTCAATTTGACTTGCAGGGCTACGGCGATATGCATGGCACTCGGAAAGACATCGTTGGATGACTGCCCCAGGTTCACATCGTCATTGGGGTGAACTTTTTGCTTGATACCGCCGCCAGCACCCAGCGAGCGCATGGCCAGGTTGGCCACCACCTCGTTGACATTCATATTGCTTTGCGTGCCAGAGCCGGTTTGCCAGACGCACAGCGGAAACTCGGCATCGAACTCGCCCATGGCCACGCGCCGCGCCGCCGCTGCGATCGCTTGCGACTTGGCGGCGTCAAGCAAGTGCAGGTCGCGGTTGACCCTGGCTGCTGCCCACTTGACCCAGGCCAGCGCATGGATCACCGGCAGCGGCATGCGCTGCTCGCCAATGGCGAAAAAACGCAGGCTGCGCGCGGTCTGCGCGCCCCACAACGCATCGATGGGCACGTCGATAGGGCCAAAGCTGTCGGACTCGGTGCGGGTATCACCCATGATGCGCTTCTATTAACGTGGGATTGAAAATAGCGGGAAAGTGTCCGGGTTAGGCACCTGGCCCGCAATCCATGCAATGATCGATCACACCCGGACCGATGTGGAGCTTATGGTTGAGATCGCGCAGTGCGGTACGCAGCCCTTCTTCAATGACCGGGTGATAAAAAGGCATTTCCAGCATTTCAGAAACAGTCATGCGTTTTTGAGCCGCCCAGGCCAGCAGATGGCCGATATGCTCGGCGGCGGGGCCAAACATTTCCGCCCCCAAAAACAGGCCGTTGCCTTGCTCACCATAGACTTTCAGAATCCCTTTGTTGCGCAGCATGACCCGGCTGCGCCCCTGGTCCTCGAAGGACACGAGTCCCTCTGCGAAGCGGTCCTTGAAGTGCTGGTTGAGCTGTTTCAGGTTGTGTCCCACCGACGTAATTTGAGGATCGGTGAAAACCACCGCCAGTGCCGTGCGGCGCAAGCCGGGCTGTATATCGGGATAGCGTCCAGCATTCTCGCCGGCGATGCGACCTTGATCGGCCGCTTCGTGCAACAGGGGAATGTCGTTGCTGGCGTCACCGGCAATAAAGATTGAGCTGTCGCCGCACTGCAGCGTGAGGCGGTCAAATACCGGCTCGCCGCGTTCGTTCAACTGCAAGCCGGTGTTTTCCAAAGCCAGTCCGGCAAGATCAGGTGCACGGCCGGTCGCCGCCAGCACATAGTCGAATTCCTCAGTCTGCCAGGCCCCGTCCCGATGCAGGTAGTGAACGTCGACCCCGGTGGCGGTTTCTTTGACCGACTTCACCTGCGCCGCTGCGTCCAAATAAAACTCGTCGTTGAAGCTTGCGTTGGCGTAGTCCCGAATGACTGAATCATGAATGCCAGCAATACCGCCGCCGACGCCGAACACCTTGACCTTCACGCCCAGACGGCTCATGGCCTGGGCCAGTTCCATGCCCAGTATGCCGGGACCAAACACCGCCAGACTGGTCGGCAAGGTGGCTAAGTCGAATACGTTTTCATTGGTCAGCAAGTGGGCGTTGCTCAATCCTTTTAACATCGGCGGCAGCACGGGAATGCTTCCGGTGGCGATCACGATGCGCTTGGCGTGAATCAACTGGCCCTGTTCCGTGGCCAGCGTAGTGGCATCTTGAAAACTGACCTTTGCTTTTAAGCGGTCGCCTGGCGCAATAGCATCCACCGTCTCCAGCACGAATCCGACAAATCGGTCGCGTTCGCTGCGCACCCTGGCCATGACTGCGGCACCGTCAACCGTGATGCCTTTGACACGCACGCCAAACGGTTCGGCATGCTGTGCCTGATGCGCGACCTGCGCTGCGGCAATCAGCAATTTGCTGGGCATGCAGCCGAAACGGGCGCAAGTCGTGCCGTAGAGGCCGCCTTCGATCAGCAATACGGAGCCGGTGTGGGCCCGCGCGCTCCGGTAGGCTCCCATGCCGGCAGTACCCGCGCCAATTATGGCGACATCGACATGCAAAGGGGTCATGGGCGAGCGCTCATTTCGCCAACCAGCGCGTCAGTTCGTCAGCGCCACCGACATGCTGACCATCGATATAGACCTGGGGAGTTGTGCCGCGTCCGGTCACCGCCTGCAATGAGCTGTAACTGATGCCGTGGCTGCCCAATTCAATCTCTTCAAAGCGATAGCCTTTGTCCTGGAGCAGCTTGCGGGCGCGGGCGCAGTGTGGGCAGCCGGGTTTGCTGAAGAAAGTTACGCGGGGCGGAGGACTGGCCTTGGGGTTGATGTAGCGCAGCATGGTATCGGCATCCGACACCTTGAACGGGTCGCCCGGTTCTTCTGGTTCGATGAACATTTTTTCAATCAGACCATCCTTCACCAGCATGGAATAGCGCCAACTGCGCTTGCCCAGTCCGATCTCTGACTTGTCCACCAAGAGGCCCATGCCTTCGGTAAATTCGCCGTTGCCATCGGGCAGGAAATAAATGCCTTCGGCGTGCTGCTCTTCTTGCCAGGTTTCCATCACGAAGGGATCATTGACGGACAGACAGATTACGCTATCGACTCCATTAGCCTTGAATACGCTTGCCAGCTCGTTAAAGCGAGGCAGGTGGGTGCTGGAACACGTCGGCGTAAAGGCACCCGGTAGCGCGAACAGCACCACTGTTTTGCCATTGAACAATGCGCCGCTGTCCACTTTCTGCCATTCTCCGTTGACCCGAATCGGGAATGTTGTGTTGGGGACTCTTTGACCTTCGCGTGATTTCAGCATGGTTTACTTTCTTGATTAAATTGAATGCCAGCAGGAATTTTCGCCTCCGGAAATGATGCTCCGGGAGACGGCTCTTTGCCAATAATAGTGAGGATTTGATCACCTGTAGCCGGGTCTTCCATCGCTTCTTCGGGCCGTCCCAGCGCTGCGCTCAGTTGATCGACCAAACCAGACCAGTCAGAGTCGTGAGTCAAAGACTCCCTCAGGAATGCGGCTTGTGAGGGTGTCCAGTAAGGTGCGTCCGGCAGTCTCTCACGGTCTGCCATTGACGCATGAATGGTCAAAAAATGCGAAATGCTTTGGTTGTCGTTGGGCAATCCAAGCTGCGCGAAAAGCTCGCTGAAGTGGTGAATGGGTTCGTTCATGATGCCTCCAAATGAATGACCACAACATGGTGCAAGCGTTGTTCAGGATGGCAGGTTACGATCAATTTACCGTCGTTCCCTGTGGAACACTAACGGGCAGTGGAATTGGCCTTTTGGGTTGCATTCGGTGCCAGTGTCGAGTCGTCATTGACCTGCCCGGGCATTGGCATCGAGCTCGACTGTTGCGCCTTGCTGATGTCGGATTTTGCGGCAGAAGTCGTCGCTGGCGCTTCCTTGGTCGGCCCGGCAGGCACGGTGCCCACCACGGTAGATTGTGAAGCCGTATCACTGGCCGTTGCCGCCGGAGCCTGCACTGCTGGCATGGGCGAAACGGCATCCGAACAACTCACTAAAAGGGCTACAGTGAGAATAATAGCTGCCACTGGTCCACGTTGAGTATTTGAAACTTTCATAAGAATCCTATTGGAGTGACTGTCATTGAAGATGAGAGACTTGCGCCTCCGACCAAGCGACCATGTGCAATCTGCGATACGGCTCCACGATATGCCAGGCGATGCTAATGGTCTGTACGGTGGCGAACAGACCGGTGGGCAAGCCCCCTGTAGCATGACAATCTTCACGTTCAAAGGATATCTTCATGAGTAAATACCAAATCGCAGTGATCGTCGGCAGCCTTCGTCGGGACTCGTTCAATCGCAAACTGGCCAACGCCATGGCGAAATTGGCGCCTTCGGAGTTCTCGTTCAAGCAGGTACAAATCGGCGACTTGCCGCTCTATAACCAGGACGATGACGCCAACCAGGCCGCGTCCGTCGTTCGCTTGAAGAGCGACCTCAAGGCGGCTCAAGGCCTTTTGTTTGTTACAGCCGAATACAACCGCTCGATCCCCGGCGTTCTCAAGAATGCCATCGACCACGCCTCGCGTCCCTATGGGCAGAGCGCCTGGACCGGCAAACCCGCCGGTGTGTTGGGCGTTTCGGTGGGCACCACTGGTACCGCCCTGGCGCAACAACATTTGCGCAATGTGCTGGCGTATCTGGACGTGCCGACGCTGGGCCAGCCCGAGGCCTTCCTCCAGGCAAAGGACGGATTGTTCGACGCGGCCGGAAACATCGGCCCCGACAGCAAAAAATTCCTGCAAAGCTGGATCGACCAGTACGTTGCCTGGGTGAAAAAGCACGCGGCTTGATGTCGTGGCCGGAACCCTCAATGAAGAATTTTCCTATCGTTTGCGTCGGCGGTTCGGCCGGCGGTCTGGACGCCTATATCCGGCTGTTGCAGAATCTTCCGGCTGACATGGGTGTGGCGATCGTCATCGTCAATCACATCACCATCATGCCGACCCAACTGCATGAAGTGCTGCCGCGCTTCACCACCATGCCGGTGGAGCTCATCACGGAAAATTTGATGATCGAACCGAATCGTGTATTCATCATACCGGCCAACCGCGATTTGCACGTCGAGGATGGCGAGTTCCATCTCAAGCCGATATCAAAGCCGCGCGGCTGGCCCGATGTGATCACGGTTTTTTTGCGATCACTGACCCAATATTGGGACGGCAAACTGATTGCCGTGATTGTCTCGGGCTACGATGGCGATGGCGCCGCAGCACTGCGTGGCATCAAGGAAGTGGGCGGCATCACCATCGCGCAAAAACTCAGTACCGCCACCCAGCCCGACATGCCTGAAAGCGCCATTGATACCGGGTGCATTGATTTTGTCCTGTCGCCAGAAGACATCGCGAAAGAAATTGTGCGAATCGCTAGCGTTGAAGCCTAGGACGCCGACGCTCGCTCATTCCTTGGGCCGGAACCTTGGCCCAGTTGCTTGCGGCGCCTAGCTGAATTCGCCAAGGCTCACACAGTCCGTTGGCGCCGCCACCGAATCAACTCAATACCCGTGACGCACAGCGCCAGCCACGCCGTACCCGACGCAAAGCCGGCGACGACGTCGCTCGCAAAATGCACACTCAGGAACAGGCGGCTGGCACCGATCGTGAAGGCCAGCGCCACCGCAGCGACCAGCGCCGGCAGGTGCCATCGGGTCGGCAGCAGCCGAAGCGCCAGATAGGCCAGCATGCCGTAGGCCACCACAGCGCCGGAGCTGTGGCCACTCGGGAAGCTGAATCCTTGAGCGAGAGCTAAGCTGTCCGGATGCAATGGACGAGCGCGGCTGAAGATCTGCTTGAGGGTCTGGTTGAGCAAGCCATTGCCCGCCAGCGCGACCACCCAGCCGAGTGCGAGCCAGCGCCGACCCAGGGTGATGAGCGCAAGCGCCACGACGATGTACAGGCCAGTGAGCGTGGAGGTGTCTGCGAGGTGCGTGAGCGTGGCAAACACGTGCAGCGCCGCTTGCGGCATGCTGAGGCGCAATGCGTCGGTGAGCGCCTGGTCGGCCCGAGACAGTGCTTCTCCCGCACCGAGCTGCCGAGCAAGCAAGTCGAAGACCCCGGCGCCCGCCAGGGTGATGGCCAAGCCGACCATGATGCGTCGACCCACGAAAAGTGTCGGCGAAATACTCTGCTGCCTGCGGGCCTCAGTGCAACGTCGCAGGAGCCACCAGCAGGCACAAGTTACTGCAAGCAACAGCGCCAGCAGCACGAAGAAAAGTGGCAGCGCGCGCTGACCCACCCAAAGAGCCCACGGCGTGAAAATTTCTCCATCAGCGCTCATCGGCCACTCCTTGCCCGCGCCCCGGATTGACCTCGGTGACCGTCGTACGAGCGAACGCGTGGACCGTGGCTACGTAGTCCCAGCGCTCGATCAAGCAGCGTCCTTCAGGCGCATCGCAACCCCAACGCACCAGGTTGACCGAATTCGGGATGCCGTCGCGGACCCGCGATGACACGGCGGTACCGGCCTGCACCGCCCACATCGGCCGCGCGAGATCCGGCAACGCCATCACGTAGGGCAGGTGGATATGTCCGCCCATCACCAGATCGCCGCCGGCAGCGGCCCAGCGCCGCAGTGCAGCGACGTGCCCGCGCAGAAGATTGTGTTCTTCCCCGGCGCGCCGCACGGCAACGGGTTGATGGACCACCACCACGCGCAGCTGCTCCGGAGCGGCTACGCCCAAGCGCCTGACCACCCGCTCAATCTGCTCTGGGGACACCGCCCCGTTCTTGTGCCGGTACCAGCGCGTCGTGTTGACGCACAACACCAGAAGATCGTGCGAAGAATGCACCGGCTCAAGCTCATCACCGAAGGCGGCGCAGTGCCGGGCGTAGGGGTGGAAAAGACGGGCGCCTGGATTGAGGAGCGGAATATCGTGGTTGCCCGGAATAGCCAGCACAGGTGTGCCGAGCCGACCGACAAAGGCCCGCGCCAGGCGAAACTGGCTGGGACGGGCACGCTGGGTGATGTCGCCCGAGAGCACCAGCAGGTCGGGCCGCTGTTGCCGCGACAGCGTCACCAGCGCTTCAACCACCGGCGCCTGCTCGGTGCCGAAATGGGAGTCTGAAATCTGCAACAGGACACTCATGCGTGGCCCTGTCCAGGACCGTTTGCACCCTCTTCGACGATCGGCTTGAGGAGGTACAGCGGTTTGGGGGACACCTGGAATTCCAGCGGCGCGCGCATCCAGCTCACCTCGCCGTCAAAAGCTACCTTCACCGTATGACCACCCCATGCGAGCCGCGGCTTGACGAGCATGCGATGAAATTTGAAACTCTCCACTGTGTTTGCCTCGCCGAGAGTACCCATAGTCCCGCGCAGCAGCAGCCAGAGCATGGCAAGCGCTCCGATCGGGCGCAGCATCACCGCCGCAAGGCAACCCTCGTCGAGCGCAGCCGCCTCCGGCAGACCGACCTGCTCCAGCTGCAACCGGTTGTTGCCGACAAACAGCGTCGGAGTCAGCACCTCGCGCGCGTTGGCACCGAGTTCGATGCGAAGCCGCAAATGGCGGTGTCGGCCTAGCATGGTGATCAAAGCGGACCCGAACGCAACAAACCGACTGCGGCCAAAACGCGCCTTATAGGCCTCGCGGTCCTGGAGCATTTCAGGGTAGAGCCCCAGGCTCGCATTGACGAGAAACACCTGATCGTTGATCAAACCCACCTGTACCGGCACGGGCACAGCATGCAGCATGGCCTGCGCCGCCGCGGCGGCATCGGTCGGAATGCCGTGCGTCCTGGCAAAGTAGTTGAAGGTGCCTTGCGGCAGCACGCCCATGGCGCAGCCTTGCAGGTGCGCGGCCTGCGCCACCGAATTGATCGTGCCATCGCCGCCCACGGCAACAATGGCGGTACGCCGGGCGCAAGCCGTCGCAGCGGCTTGCTGAGCGGCCCTTGCAAGTTCGTCGGGGCGGGTGAACCGCAGCTCGCCGGTTCTCCCATTTGCCTTCAGCGTCTCTTCGATCATCTGGCGTGTCATATCAGGATCGTTGCGACCCGACGCAGCATTGATGATGAACAGCAACCGCGCCGTGGGATCAATTTCTGGAGCGTGCGACGATTCGGGTACTAAGCCTGGCAAAGAGACGGTGGGTGGAGTTGACATGGCGGTATGCCTGCCAGTTTACTATCAGACTTGGTGACACAAGCGCTCGCCATGCCAAGGTTCGAACGGATTCTTCTCGCTCCCACTGGCGCGCGGTCGAGGCGTAGCAGCAGCCAGCAACAGAGCCGCAAGATTTATGTCCATTTATGTTCGGTAGCGTACTGAGCTTCTCCGGGGGAAGATATCCAATGCTAGTGAATATTGGTATGCCTAGGGCGCGGCAGATTTTTGTCGCCGGTCGCTATCAATGCTGCAACCACAATGGCATGAGGTGCCGAACGTAACGATGAACAGATCTATGACAAGGACTAGCCGTACAGGACGACCTGTGGCGTTCAGCCATGGCTGGCCTCTCAGTGCGGAAAGCTGGGGGGCTCAGATGCTACCCAAAACCGTGCTGCCCGTGATTGCAATCGCGCTGTGCGTGCTATTTCTCCTCAGCGTATCGGCGTGCGGCGGGTCGACGAGCGACGTCGGCGTGCCGCTTGATCGACCAGCCAGCTTCACCGACAAACAGTGGCTCGGCAAGCAGTTGTTCTTCGACACCCATCTCTCAGAGCCGACCGGTCTCGCCTGCGCCGGGTGCCACGCGTCGCAAGTCGGATGGACTGGCCCCGACGCGATGGTCAACCAGGGCGGCGCAGTCTACGAGGGCGCCGTGACGGGCCGTTTCGGCAATAGAAAACCTCCGACGAGCGCGTACGGTGGCGACAGCCCCGTCTTGCATCTCGACGCTACGAACGGCTGGACCGGCGGCCTGTTCTGGGACGGCCACGCCACCGGCCTGACGCTCGGGGATCCGCTGGCCGAGCAGGCTATGGGCCCATTTCTGAACCCGCTGGAACATAACAACGCGAGCGCCGGCGTGGTCGTGGACAAGGTGAAGCAATCGCAGTACGCGAACCTGTTCCTGGCGGTGTGGGGCACGCACGCCTTCGACGACACTGTGACAGCGTACCAGATGATCGGCCGCTCGATTGCCGACTACGAGCGCTCCGCAGAGGTGAGCCCGTTCAACTCGCGGTTCGACACGTACCTCGGGACCGGCAACGGGCTGACCGCGCAGGAGACGGTGGGGCTCTCGCTGTTCAACGGCAAGGCGAAGTGCGCCAGCTGCCACACCAGCACCGCCGATCCTGCCAGTGGCAAGGTGCTGTTCACCGACTTCACGTACCTCAACCTCGGTGTGCCCAAGAACCCGACGAACCCCTTCTACTCGGAGCTCGCGTTCAATCCTCTGGGCGCGTCGTGGGTTGACCTGGGTCTGGGCGGGTACCTCAAGAGCGCCGACTACGACGTGTCAGTCTACACACCGGAACTCGGCAAATTCAAGGTGCCGACACTGCGCAACGTCGACACGCGGCCGAGCGCCGGCTTTGTGAAGGCGTACGGTCACAACGGCTACTTCAAAAGCCTTGAGGAAATCGTTCACTTCTACAACACCCGCGACCTACCCAGCGCCGGCTGGCCCGCACCCGAGTACGTGGCCAACATGACCAGCGAGGTAGGCAATCTCGGTTTGACACCAGCGGAGGAGGCGGCGATCGTCGCCTTCATGAAGACGCTGAGCGACACGAAAGCCCCATAGGATCAGAGTTCGACGATCCCCGCCGATAAAAAAGGAGGTTCCCAGTGAGTACGATTACGACGAAAGACGGTACCCAGATCTATTACAAGAACTGGGGCGCAGGGCAGCCTGTGGTGTTCAGTCACGGCTGGCCCCTCAGTGCGGATAGCTGGGAGTCTCAGATGATGTTCCTGGCCTCCAACGGCTATCGCTGCATTGCCCATGACCGTCGCGGTCATGGCCGGTCGAGCCAGACCTGGGATGGCAACGACATGGACACCTATGCCGACGACCTCTCGGCGCTCATCGAAAAGCTCGATCTGAAAGGTATCATCCTCGTCGGCTTCTCCGCGGGCGGCGGCGAAGTTGCCCGTTATATCGGCCGTCACGGCACGAAACGGGTGGCCAAGGCCGCGCTGATCTCGGCCGTCCCACCGCTGATGCTAAAAACGGCGGCCAATCCCGGTGGTTTGCCGATTGAGAAGTTTGATGAGATCCGCCACGCTTGCCTCGCTGACCGCTCGCAGTTCTACAAGGATCTCGCCAGCGGCCCGTTCTTCGGCGCCAACCGGGCCGGCGCCAAGGTCTCGCAGGGCATGATCGACACGTTCTGGCACCAGGGAATAATGGCCGGTCACAAAAACACCTTCGACTGCATCAAGGCATTCTCCGAAACTGATTTCACCGAAGACCTGAAGAAGTTCGACGTGCCGACGCTGATTATCCACGGCGACGATGACCAGATCGTGCCGATCGGCGCCTCGGCTTTGCGCTCATCGAAGCTGGTCAAGAACGCGACCCTGAAGATTTACGCGGGCGCGCCCCACGGTCTCCCGATCACGCACCCAGACCAGCTCAACGCCGACCTGCTGGCATTCCTTAAGACCTGAGGTCGCTTTGAACCAAGGAGAAAACATATGAAAGGTTTTGTGAAAGACATCGAGGGTCTTGCCGTCAAGAATGACGAGTTTCGCCGGGTGCTTTACACGGCAAAATACTGTCAGTTAGGCACCCGCATCGTGCGCCGCCGATGACGCGGATAAAGTGGGTTCCTTTGTTAAATTCGGTTTGCCGCGCACTGCCATGGACTCAATCCTTAAAAACAAATTTCACAACAGCACTCATCCTTAACCGTTGGATTACGGCGATTTGGCATCTGGGAGCAAGCGGGCCGCCTCGCGCGCGGCCACAATGCCTTCGTCGGTCGGAACCACCCACACTTGCACGCGACTGTGGGGAGCGTGAATGGCTACTGCCTCGCCCGCGCTGGCCTGTAGGTTCAAGGCCGGATCCATCGCAACGCCCAGCCAGGCCAGCCGCTCACAGACCTCGGCGCGCAGCACCGCATCGTGCTCGCCAATGCCACCGCTGAAAGCCAGCACGTCCAGGCCATCCAAACAAGCCACCAGGGCTCCCGCTTCGCGCACCACGCGGTAGGTGAACAAATCAATCGCCGCCTTGGCTGCTGCGCTGCCGTCAGCGCGCAAACGGCGCATGTCAGCGCTGATGCCGGAGACGCCGAGCAAGCCGCTTTGCTTGTAGAGCAGCGTCTCCAGGCGGTCGTGATCCCAGCCTTGCTCCATTAGGTAGAGCAGCACCCCGGCGTCGAGTGAACCCGTGCGGGTGCCCATCATCAAGCCATCGAGCGTTGAAAAACCCATGCTGGTGGAACGGCTGCGCCCCTCTCGCGCCGCGCACAGGCTGGCCCCGTTGCCCAGGTGCGCCATCAATACCCGGCCATTGGCCTGGCCGCTGCGTTGTTGTAGCACGCCCATGATGTACTGGTAGGAGAGCCCGTGAAAGCCATAGCGGCGCACACCTTGATTTGTCAGCGTCTGCGGCAGCGCAAAGGTGTAATCGACCGCAGGCAAGCTGGCATGAAACGCAGTGTCAAAGCAGGCCACTTGGGGAAGCTCCGCAAAAGCTGATCTAAAGGCCCGCACCCCGGCCAGGTTATGTGGCTGGTGCAGCGGTGCCAGTGAGTTGAGTTGTGTTAGTTGCGCCAACACTTCATCGGTGATGATGACACTGGCGCGAAAGTTCTGGCCACCATGCACGACCCGGTGTGCGATGGCCTGAAGGGCAGGCACGCCGGTCAGTGTGGCGAGCAGATCGCGCAGGCTCAGCAGGGCCTGGGCAAAAGGCTTGACACCGACGCTGCTGACCAGCGGGCGCTGCTGCGTCTGGTGGGCATAAGTCCAGCCCAGCGTGGGCACGCCACCCGGCTCCAGGCCCTGAATGCAGCCCGTCAGCAAGCAAGGCTGCACGTGCCCGCCTTGCCGTGGATGAATCGAAAACTTGAGCGTTGAAGAGCCTGCGTTGACGGCTAGTATGGCCATACAGCGATCCTTACCAGACCTGGCGCGGATGGCCGCGGCGGGCATTGTGCGCGGCCAGTTGGGCCAGCAGCGCCGAAGCGACCCGGTTCATCGGGCCATCGGCCCGGCTGGTCAATGCAATCGGAATCCGCGCGCCGAGCACCAGTCCCGAGCCACTGGCACCGGCCAGGTATTCGAGCTGCTTGGCCAGCATATTGCCTGATTCCATATCCGGCACCGCCAGGATGTCGGCGTCGCCCGCCACGCTGGAGGCAATATGTTTAATCTCGGCCGCGTGGGCTGAAATGGCGTTGTCAAATGCCAGGGGGCCGTCAAGAATGCCGCCCGTGATCTGGCCTCGATCAGCCATCTTGCACAAAGCCGCCGCATCGAGTGTGGACGGGATGTTGGCGTTGACCGTTTCCACGGCTGAAAGAATAGCCACTTTGGGAGTCGCCACGCCCATGATGCGGGCAAAGTCGATGGCATTTTGAATAATGTCTATTTTTTCTGGCAGAGTTGGGCGAATATTGAGCGCCGCGTCGGTGATCAACAGCGGCTTGGGGTAGAGCGGTATGTCAAAGCGAAACACATGCGATATGCGCCGCCCGGTGCGTAGCTGCGGCCGGGTCAGCACGGCGTGGATCAACTCATCCGTGTGCAGGCTACCTTTCATCAGGATCTCGACGTCGCCACTGACGGCCAATTCCGCCGCCTTCTCGGCCGCGGCATGGCTGTGTTCCGCTGAAATGATTTCAGCGCCCATCAGGTCGATACCAAACTCCTCGGCCACACGGCGGATGCGGGTCTCAGGGCCGACCAACACCGGCACGATCAAACCAAAGCGCGCCGCGTCCATGGCACCGCTGAGCGAGCCATCATCACACGGATGCACCACGGCACAGCGCACTGCCGCCATGCCTTTGGTCAAGTTCAATAAATCGTTAAAACGCGCTTGCGGGTCAAATAACTGGATTTGTGGCGCAGTCACGCGCGGTAGGTGCATTTTTTTTGTCGGGGCGAGTACCCGGGCGGTCCCGTACAGCACCCGCTCACCTTTTTGGTTGACTACATGGCAGTCGAGCTCAACACTCTTTTTTGCCTCGTTCTTGCTTTGCACCGTTACGCTCACGGTAAGCGTGTCACCGACATGTAGAGGCTTGCTGAAATGCAGAATCTGCTCCTGGTAAATGGTGCCAGGGCCGGGAAACTGGGTACCCAGCAGCGCCGAAATCAGGGCGCCGCCCCACATGCCATGGGCAATCGCGCCGTGGTACAAAGTGCCATTGGCGTAGTGGTTGTCCAGGTGTGCCGGGTTGGTGTCGCCCGAAACGGCGGCAAAGGCCTGGATGTCGGCCAGCGTCAGCGTGCGCAGTAGACGAGCACTCTGACCGAGTGTAATTTCATCAAAAGTTACGTTTTCAATCAGTTCCGTACTCAGGCGCGTGTTCATGCTAATTCTTTTGGTGGTGAAAAATGCAAAAAAATCAAACCACTTCACCGCAGCAGATCAATCGGCATATGCCAAAGTCAGGGGCCCAGGTGACAAGCTCAGCGTCGCCTTGGCCGGTTGCAAGTGAATTGCTTGATCGAGTAAGGGGCGGCCTGCTGCCGTTCTCTTTGGTTGCGTTGATGCAGGCGTACGAATTCTACAGGGTAAACCCTGATTCAGACGAGCCACAGCCTCTTTGCCCGGCCCTTGTGATCCTCAATCACATCCACCAAGTTGGCACCGAGTTTATGGGTCCGGTTTGCAAGGTCTGTTCGCTACCGCACAGACCCTTGGCATGGCCCTGCGTAACGTAGGGTCCAGTACGGATTGCACGCGGCCGTTTGGTTCATGTTCAAGAGTGAGACGAAAGCCTCATATTTTCAATTGACGACACTCACATAGGATTCTTATGAAGACATCTTTCAACCTCAAGGCTTCACTCATTGTTGCCGCACTTTTGTCATTTTCGGTGGCACAGGCAGCAACCATCAGCAAGGCTGAGTACAAGGCCGACAAGACCCGCATCAGCGCCGATTACAAAGCCGACAAGGCGGCCTGCGCTGCCTTGGCCGCCAACGCCAAGGACGTCTGCGTCCAAGAGGCCAAAGCCAAGGAAAAGGTCGCACGCGCCGAGCTGAAGTACAGCTACAGCGGCAAAGCCGCCGACCAGACCAAGGTGCTAATGGCCAAAGCCAGGTCAGCCTATGCAGTGGCCAAGGAAAAGTGCGACGACCAGGCCGGTAACGCCAAGGACGTGTGCGTCAAGGAAGCCAAGGCGGTTGAAGTGAAGGCCCTGGCAGATGCCAAGCTGGGTAAAAAGATCGGCGAAGCCAAGAAGGAAGCTTCTGACGACAAGACGGATGCCAACTACAAGGTTGCCGTGGAGAAATGTGACGCACTGGCGGGCGACGTCAAGACCAGTTGCGTGACAGCTGCCAAAGCGAAGTTCGGCAAGAACTGATCCCAGCTAGTCGTCAAAAACGGGCAGCCCTACCGGGCGGCCATGGCCTGTCACAAATAAGGAGTCAGTATGAAAGGTTTTGTGCAAGACATTGAGGGCCTCGCGGTCAAGAATGACAAGTTTCGCCAAGTGCTGTACACGGCAAAGCACTGCCAGCTTGTTCTGATGGCGTTAAAGCCCAAGGAGGACATCGGAGCGGAAGTCCATAAGCTCGATCAGTTCTTTCGCGTGGAGCAGGGCAGTGGCGAGGCAGTTCTGGACGGCGTTCACACTGCGATCCGAGAGGGCTTCGCGGTCGTCGTTCCGGCAGGGACGACGCATAACATCATCAACACCGGCACCGTGCCCATGAAGCTTTATACGCTGTACGCACCGCCGAATCATCGGGATGGTGTGGTTCACCTGACCCGCTCCGACGCGCAGGCTGACAAGGAACATTTCGACGGCAAAACGACAGAATAGAAAGTTATAAGAAAGGAGAAATAACATGCCACTCAAAAAAGGATCCAGCCAGTCCGTCGTCAGCAGCAATATCAAGACACTGGTGGATGACTGGAAAAAGGAGGGGTCGATCGGCACCAGCCATCCGCCGACAAAGAAAAAAGCGATCAAGCAGGCCGTTGCCATCGCATTGGCCACGGCTGGCAAAAGCCGCAATAATTTGAAGCGGCCGTCTTAGTGATATTTCGCCAGCTGTTTGAGCCGCTATCGAGCACCTACACCTATCTGCTCGGGTGCGAGGAAACTGATCTGTTCGAGCCCGATTGGGCCTGGGCCCTGTACTTGGAAAAAGGCACGACCGGCGTCGGACAAAAGCAGTTTGCATTGTTTTCCGCATGGGCCGTGGCAACTTACGATTGCCTTTTCGAGGGGTTGGGCGAGGTTAGTCATAGTGCAGGTAACCGTTCCGAGGTGCTTGCTCTGCCCGTTTAGGGTGAACCAATTTGCGGGTTATTGAAAGAATGTTTGCAATGGCGAAAAATAATGTCCCGCGTCACGTCGGTTTCATTCCAGATGGGAATCGTCGCTGGGCTACGGATCATGATCTGCCCAAAGAAGCTGGATATGTTTATGGTATCGATCCGGGGTTGCTGCTGTATGAGAAATGCAAAGAATGCGGGATCGAGGAAGCTTCCATCTACTGCTTTACCCAGGACAACACCAAGCGGCCTTCCATTCAGAAACAGGCATTCAGCGAGGCCACCGTTACATTCGCTCGAGAGATTGCCCGTCGTGGCGCGGCGCTGCTGGTTGTCGGCGATGAGACCTCGGCGCAGTTCCCCGAAGCACTGAAAGAATTCCGGCAGCGCCAAGGTACTGGGATCAAGGTAAATCTGCTTGTCAACTATGGCTGGGAATGGGATCTGGCCGGTCTGAAAAATGGCGGGTTGCGTTCAGATGAAGTTTCACGTCTGGATTTGATCGTGCGCTGGGGCGGGGAACGCAGATTGAGCGGTTTTCTCCCGGTGCAATCGGTTTATGCGGATTTCTATGTCAGGGATGAATATTGGCCAGATTTTGATCCGCAGCATTTTGCGCACGCACTTGCCTGGTATAAAAAACAGGACCAGACACTTGGCGGGTAATGCATCGTTCTGATCCAGAGGAGAGAAGATTCATCGGCACGCCGAGGTATGTCTGAGTCTTGTGATCATGGCCGCAAAACTGGTCGGCGACCATCACCTCTTCGGCAATGGCACCGCTCATCCTCGCCGAATCTACTTCCTCAGCGTCGCCTGTAGCGTGATCTCAGGAACGCTGGCAAGTGCCCTCGACAACGGGCAGTCGCGCTTCGCCACGGCCGCGATCTCCTGGAACTTCGCCTCGTCGATGCCGGGCACCTTGGCCTGTAGCGTCAGCGCGATGTGGTCGATGACGAAGCCTTCGCCCTGCTTGGACAGGCGCACGCTGGCCTGGGTGTCGACGTCGGTAGTGGCCAACCCGGCCTTATCGCAGGCGAATGAGAACGCCATCGTGAAACACGCGGCGTGGGCTGCACCCAGGATCTCTTCGGGATTGGTGCCACGCCGATCATCCTCGAAGCGGCTGGCAAAGCCGTAGGGGTATTGCTCGAGCGCGCCGGTCTCGGTGCTGATCTTGCCCTGGCCCTTTTTGCCTTGGCCCTCCCAGTGCACGGTGGCGGTCTTTTCGGTCATGATATAGCTCCTGTTTCGATATGGGTTGAAGATGTGACGAACTTCGCGGCTCTGGTGCAACTGTTTCGAGCCGCTCGACTGAGAACCTTGAATATGCTGGCCATTAGCTGGCGTTCTGCAGCGCAAACTCCCAGTTGATCAGCTTGTCGAGCACGGCATTGACATAGTCGGCACGACGATTCTGATAATCCAGGTAGTAAGCATGCTCCCACACGTCAATGGCAAGCAGTGGTTTAATGCTCTTCAAAGGGGCATCGGCATTGGCGGTCTTGACCACCTTGAGCTTGCCGCCCTCGAGGATAAGCCAAGCCCATCCACTCCCGAATTGTGAAACGGCCGCGCTGGCAAGCTCTTTCTTGCAGGCGTCGACGCTGGCGAAGGATGCCTCGATCTTCTGCTTGAGTGCAGCGGGTGGTTCGCCTCCTCCCTTCGCTCTCATGCTGTTCCAGTAGAAGGTGTGATTCCAGGTTTGCGCCGCGTTGTTGAAGATTGCAGTTTTTTCTGGCTGTCCTACGGTACTGGTAATAATCTTCTCTAGTGACAGGTCAGCATATTCTGTTCCTGCAATCAGCTTGTTCAGGTTGTCCACATAGCCTTTGTGATGCTTCCCGTAATGAAAACTCATTGTTTTGGCTGTTATGACCGGATCCAATGCGTTTTCGGCATAGGGAAGAGCGGGTAAGACGTGGGGCGACGCTGCTCCACGCACGGTTGATGAATTGCTTGTTTCGATCTTGCTCATGTTGGGTTCCTTAGGGTTGGTGGGTGATGTATTTACTTCATTTTTTTGATTTTTTCTTCTACTTCTTTGGCTCCCTTGGCGTAGAGATTTTCTTCATTGGGGGCAAGCTCGCGCAGCAATCTCAGAAATTCTCCGACGTGTACAAGTTCCTCGTCCGCTATTTCCTTGAGCACTTTCACGGCGAGCTTGTTGTCAGTCGACTCGGCAAGCTGCGTGTACAACTGAGTCGCTTCGTACTCTGCGGCCACCGTGAAACGAATGGCCCTGACAAGCTCCTCATCCGTGAGCTTCCTGTCGTTTGCTAACCCTGAAAAGGGTGATCCGAATGCTGGCATATTTATTCTCCTTGGTTACTTAATTTCAGGCTTCCGCCGAACGACCTCAAGCTCAGCCGCTCGGCGGAAATCGGCAAGGCTGCTTCATCTATGGGCCTTCGTATCGTTCAGCGTCTTCAGGAAGGCGACGATCGCCGCCTCGTCTGCGGCCCCGGCAATTGAATTGACAACTGCGTGTGCGCTCGAAGATGCCTTGTTTAAGGGCTTTCGGTGTTATGCGACTTTCCAGAAGTCGAGGTGGTGTTGCCGCGTGCGATGGTTTCCATGTGACTCTCCTATAGTATGAACAAAAACAATTTGCCGAAATGATCGGCATTCCTCGAAAAAATTTGTCCGTTCGCGCGCCGTGCCAAGCGCTGGCCGCGTAGCTAATCGCCGCTGCGGCTCGGCACCGCAGGCTGGCCACCCAGCGCCGGAATCGGCACGCGCGATCCATGCCGGTTGGCGTAGACCCAGGTGTATTCCGCGCCGAACAAGAAAATCTGCGCGGAGTAGTAGACCCATGCAATCAGCACCACGAGCGAGCCTGCCGCACCGAATCCGGACGCCAGGCTGCTTTTGCCCAGATACAAGCCGATCAGCACTTTTCCGATGGTGAACAGCAGCGCCGTCACTGCGGCACCGGTCCAGACGTCGCGCCAGGGGATGTTTGCGCGCGGCATGATTTTGTAGATCATCGCAAAAAGCAGTGTGAAGATGCCCAACGAGACCGCAAAGTTGAGGATCTCGAGGAACTCATCCCAGCCTGCGAACCAGCCGCCCCACCACTTGCCCAAGGCTGCCAGCGCCGCGCTCACGACCAGCGATACGGTCAGCATGAAGCCCAGACCGAGCACGAGTCCGAACGACAGCAAACGCGTGCGCAACAGGTGCCAGATGCCCGACTCCGCCGGCAGCGCCGACACTCGCCAGATACGGTCCAGCGCGCTTTGCAACTCTGCGAAGATCGCAGTTGCGCCGATCAGCAAGATGGCGATGCCGACAATGGTCGCGACCATGCCCTTGGCCGGTTCACGCGCGGCTTTGAGAATTCCTTCCACCGCCAGCGCGCCCTGCGCACCCATTATTCCGCTCAATTGCACGACGATCTCTCCTTGCGCCGCTTGCTGCCCGAACACCATTCCGGCCACCGCGATCACGATGATGAGCAACGGAGCGAGCGAAAAAAGCGTGTAGTAAGAAAGGGCGGCGCCCATGCTCGGGGCGTAGTCATCCACCCAGGCTTTGACGGCCGCCTTGATCATCTGCCAGTGTTGGTTTAACCTATTTCCCTGCGGCAACGTCGCCCACGGCTCCACAGCCGCCTGCTTCTGCCCAGCGCTCTGCGGCTGTGGTATGAGGAGCGAAAACGCGCGTTGGTCTCGCTTGGAAGCCGCCGTGGCGGCGCCGAGCGCGCCGAGCAATGACAGCAGCATCCGGGCCGCTTTCAGTACGCTCATAAGGCTTCCGCCAGCCGCAGGGCGGGAGGACCGCGCTCGCGGATTGACGCTGCGTCTGACCGCAAAGTACCCGGCGGCCGCGGCGGCGGTGACCAGCCCGCCGATCACGTAGGGCGACGTCACCAGCCGACGCACCTTTAACTTCAACGCCTGACCCTGCGCGACGATGCTCGCCGTAGAGGCGGCAACACGCGCCTCAGCAAGTTCCAGTTCCGCCGGTGTGTTACTCATGGTTCGGTGTGGACACGGACTTCAAGCCGAGCTGGCGCCGCGTTGCGCTAAACAGGATATCCTGGCGGCGCTTGATGGCGAGGAACACGAGGCCGCCGGCGCCAGCGAAATTTAGCAGCGCGACGAGCAACAGCGACCAGATCCAGCCGAGAATATCGTTTTCCACCAAGGCCGCGATTACGCACCCGTTCAGCGCAAGCCAGCCGGTAATCAACAGAACGGTCGCGCCGACACCAAATCCGAGCATCAGCGCGAGTCCGATGCCGGCCTTCTTCCCTTCCAGTACGACGAGATCGAAGAAACTGTCCAGCCAGTCGCACACTGAATTGATGAGCGAGTGGAGAGTCGCCGCAGTCGACGGCGCCGAAGCGTTGACATACTCCGATGAGTTATCCATGGCCGCCGCGCTAGCGCACAAACAACGCGATCAGAATGATGATGGGGATAGGGATGCCAAGAAATAAAAGAATGAGTGAACGCATTAAAGCCTCCGGGGTTGGATGTTTGGCTCTGCGGTCAGATATCGCGCCGCCGCCCGCCATAAGTGGCGGCCAAGCTGGCGACGAATGCACCGATGAGCAGCGAGATGAAGAGCCACAGTGCCGCATAAGCGGAAGCTTTGCGTGCCTTTTCAGCAACGGCGCTCGCCGCAGTTTTTGCATCCTGCAGCTTTGCTTGCGCGCGCGTATAGGTATCACTCACCCGCTTCTCTGCGGCCTGCTGCGTCAGACCGGTGCGCTGGGCGACAAGCTGGCCGACATACTGAACGTCTTCAGTGGGCAAGGCCCCGGTGCCAATGGTGTTGATGAAGATGCGGGTAACCTCGGACCGGGACGCGACAATGGCTTGCTCCGCAGCACCGCCCGCCGTGGCGCCATTTGCAGCGGAGGTTGAGGCGGTGGCCGCCGCGTTCATGTCTTTTCGGAACAGGGAATCGACGAAGTAGCCCATTGGCCCACTGTTACTGTCAGACTTCACAATCCCGGACCCTGCCACCGAAGCCCCGGCCTGAATGCCACCACTGATGATCGCCCCAATGACGGAAGTCAGCAACGCGGCGGTCGCAAGCGACGCAATGGCCCAAGCCAGGAAGCCATGCGCGGTGTCGCGGAAGTAAACCTCGTCCGTATGCACCGCAACCCACTTTGTTCTCAGCCTGCCGGCGAGGTAACCCCCCATTGCGGAAGCAACAAGTTGTGTGAGGGTGACCCAAAGGATGGTCGATACGCCGAAGGTCGCTGCACCAATGCCGTTGTGTGCCCAGGGCGACACCGAAGACAATCCCAAACCGGTACCCAGTATCAACAGGATCAAGGAGAGGGCGGCCATGGCAGCGCCGCCCGCCACGATGGCGCCCCACGACACTGCGCTGGCATCCGTTCGGATGTTCTCAGGATAGACGCCCGACAGTGTGCGCGCGGGTGCAAGGTCGTCAGTGGTTGTTGCATAGGGAAGTGCCATGATGAGTCTTCGCAGAGTTCTATTAAATAAATTTTCGCGCGAGGCACTACCCGCATCTGTTCGCCACCGCACACAGCGGTGAATAGATTTTTGCTTCCGGTAGCGCCTGGATTCGACTCAGACAGTTGGCCTTCAATGTCCTATGAAAAGTAGAATCGCGCCGTGTACAAGTAGGTTGTGTCGCAATAGTGGAGTACGCCTGCACACAGAAGAATTCTTGTCAATTTGGTATTATCGAGCCGCGAGTGATCCATTGGGTCACAGACAGAGTTCGTGTGTATAAACTACCATCGTAGCGGTCAAACCTTGGGGTTCGCTGGCACACGTTTAAGCTGACCTCTTTGCACCGCCGCTATTGAGGTGAATCTCTAGTGGACAGTTCGCGGGGTATTGAAAGAATGTTTGCAATGGCAAAAAATAATGTCCCGCGTCACGTCGGTTTCATTCCCGATGGAAACCGCCGCTGGGCCCTGGATCATGGCCTGCCCAAAGAAGCCGGATATGTTCATGGTATCGACCCGGGGTTGCTGCTGTATGAGAAATGCAAAGAATGCGGGATCGAGGAAGCTTCCATCTACTGCTTTACCCAGGACAACACCAAGAGACCTTCCGTTCAGAAACAGGCATTCAGCGAGGCCACTGTTGCATTCGCTCTAGAGATCGCACGCCGTGGCGCGGCTCTGCTGGTTGTCGGCGATGAGACCTCAACACAATTCCCCAAGGGGTTAACAGAATTCCGGCAGCGCCAGGGTGTCGGAATGAAGGTGAATCTACTGGTCAACTATGGCTGGGAATGGGATCTCGCCGGTCTTAAAAACGGCGGCCTGCGTTCCGATGAAGTTTCACGTCTGGATTTAATCGTACGCTGGGGCGGGGGACGCAGATTGAGCGGTTTTCTCCCGGTGCAATCGGTTTATGCGGATTTCTATGTCAGGGATGAATATTGGCCAGATTTTGATCCGCAGCATTTTGCGCACGCACTTGCCTGGTATAAAAAACAGGACCAGACACTTGGCGGGTAATGACATCAACGGCCTGTGGGCAAAACTTACGAAGAAGGAGTCTATATGAAAGGGCGAATTCAAGTACGAAGTGCAACTCTGTAATTAACCGGTTGGCTGGGCGAGATGTGAGAGCATCGCTGCACCTCGACCGCCAAGTCAAAGTGGCACTTCAGACTTGAACTCGCGCACTTAATCATTTCGGCAAGCACCTGTTTGCCACTGCCCATGCCCAAGTCACGTCCCAAACAGCCAATCCGCAACTTCGCAACCAGCGGCTACGTCTGCGTGCGCGGCGCGCGCGAACACAATCTCAAGAATGTCGATGTCGATATCCCACGCGATGCGCTGGTGGTGTTCACCGGCGTGTCCGGCTCCGGCAAATCGTCATTGGCGTTCGGCACGCTATACGCGGAAGCGCAGCGGCGCTATCTGGAATCAGTGTCGCCGTATGCGCGGCGTCTGTTTCACCAGATGGCAGTGCCGGAAGTCGATCGAATCGACGGCTTGCCGCCAGCGGTGGCGTTGCAGCAACAGCGTGGCTCGCCGACCACCCGCTCGTCGGTGGGCAGCGTCACGACCTTGTCGAATCTGCTGCGCATGCTGTACTCCCGCGCTGGCGACTATCCGGCACGCCAGCCGCTGTTATACGCGGAGTCGTTTTCACCCAATACGCCGGAAGGCGCCTGCCCCGAATGCCATGGCCTGGGCCGGGTGTATGACGTGACCGAACGCTCGTTGGTCCCGGACGACAGGCTGACGGTCCGCGAACGTGCCGTCGCCGCCTGGCCTACCGCATGGCACGGCCAGAACCTGCGCGAAATTCTGATGACTCTCGGGCACGACGTCGATACGCCATGGCGCGATCTGCCGAAGAAGGACCGCGACTGGATCCTGTTCACCGACGAACAGCCGACGGTTCCTGTGTATTCCGGCTTCAATGCCGCGGAAGTGCGCGCAGCGCTCAAGCGCAAGATGATGCCAAGTTACCAGGGAACCTTCACCGGCGCGAAAAAATATGTGCTGCAGACTTTCGCCACGACGCAAAGCCCGCTGATGAAAAAACGTGTGGCGCAGTATATGGTCAGCTCCGACTGCCCCCTGTGCAAAGGCAAACGGCTGCGGCGCGAAGCGCTGTCGGTTAAATTTGCCGGTTGCGATATCGCCGACATATCGCGCCTGCCGCTCAATCGCCTAAGCGCTATCCTCGCGCCCTTCGCTGACGGCACGGCCAAGGTGGACGCCAAACAAAGCCGCGAACATCCCGAAAAAGCCATCGTCACGCAGCGCATCGCCTTCGATCTGATCGAGCGGCTCGACGTTCTGCTGGATCTGGGGCTGGGCTATCTGGCACTCGAACGCAGCACACCTACGCTGTCACCCGGCGAATTGCAGCGTCTGCGCCTAGCGACCCAGGTACGCTCAAACCTGTTCGGCGTAGTGTATGTTCTCGACGAGCCGTCCGCCGGTTTGCATCCGGCCGACACCGAGGCGCTACTGACGACGCTGGCCCGGCTTAAGGCATCGGGCAACTCGCTGTTCGTGGTCGAACACGATCTGGACGTCATCCGCCACGCGGACTGGATTGTCGATGTCGGTCCCGGCCCGGGCGACCAAGGTGGACTCGTGTTATACAGTGGTCCGCCGGCGGGGCTGGCAGACGTTGAGCGGTCGCAAACCCGGCGTTATCTGTTTTCCGGGCCGGCCCCGGCACGCCGCACGCCGCGCGTACCTAGCCGCTGGCTGCGCCTGGCGGGCGTGACCCGCAATAATCTCCACAAGCTTGACACCGCATTTCCGCTCGGCGTGCTGACCAGCGTTACCGGCGTATCCGGATCAGGAAAATCGAGCTTGGTGAGCCAAGCTTTAGTGGACCTGACCGCGGCGCATCTGGGACACGTGATACCGCCTGAAGAAGAGGAAGTCGACGCGCTGGGACAGCGCGCCGTCATCGCGACCCGCGGTCATATCGCGGGCGGCATGGAAGGTATCAAGCGGCTGGTGCGGGTCGACCAGAAGCCGATCGGGCGCACGCCGCGCTCGAATCTTGCGACCTACACCGGCTTGTTCGATTACGTGCGTAAACTCTTTGCCGCGACCAAAGGCGCGCGCAGCCATCGTTACGACGCCGGGCGGTTTTCGTTCAACGTTGCCAAAGGACGCTGCGCCACGTGCGCAGGCGAGGGCCAAGTAATGGTCGAATTGTTGTTTCTGCCGAGCGTGTATGCGCCTTGTCCCGCTTGCCACGGCGCGCGCTATAACGAGGGCACGCTCGCCATCCAGTACTGTGACAGGAATATCGCAGAGGTGCTGACGATGACGGTCGACGCAGCGTGGGAATTTTTTGCCGACGAAACGCCGCTGCTGCGCCCTTTGTCCGTCCTGCGCGAGGTGGGCCTGGGTTATTTGCGTCTCGGCCAGGCCGCAACCGAATTGTCCGGCGGCGAAGCGCAGCGCGTCAAGCTGGCCACTGAATTACAGCGGCCGCAGGGCGGTGACACGCTCTACATTCTCGATGAACCGACCACCGGCCTGCATCCGTCGGACATCGACAAACTGATCGCGCAATTGGATGCATTGGTCGAGTCGGGCAATACCGTAATTGTGGTCGAACACGACATGCGCGTGGTCGCCGCGAGCGACTGGGTGATCGACATTGGCCCCGGCGCCGGCGACGAAGGCGGTCGTGTTGTGGTCAGCGCCCCGCCCGATCAGGTCGCGCGCGCTGCGAACAGCCGCACCGCACCGTATTTGGCGCAGGTGCTGGCCTGATCCAATCTTCGCGCGCGGCGACCGCCGCAAAGCTTCGCTACTGCTTATTTTTTCACCTGATCGCGCCAGCGGTAGTGCTGTTGCCAGCCAAGCAGGCGCTTGAGCTTTTCATTGCTCAACAGCGTCTCGAACTCGCCCAACTGTTTCTTGAGCGGCACATTCGGGTAGAAACGCTGTAGCAGTTCGGCGGTGGGCAGGTCGGATGACACGTCGTCGGCGGCCACATTCATCACTTCCCAGCCCAGTCCGTCCTTTTCGATGCCGAGCCGGCATGCGGTCGCCAGGTCGCGCCCATCGATATAGCTCCACGCAATGCGTTTGCGCAGCCCCGGATCCTTGAAGTACGCCGGGAATTTCTCGTAGTCGACGGGATCGATGACGTTGCCGATCCGGAAGCAATAAATATCCGCCCCGGTGCGCGCATGGAACGCTTTCGCAGTCACCTCATTGATGACCTTCGACATCGCGTAGCTGTCCATCGGGTCGACAGGGTATTGCTCATCGAGCGGAAAATATTCTGGATCGCGATGCCGATGTGCGAAGACCACGCCGTAGGTGGTTTCGCTAGACGCGATGATCACCTTCTTGATGCCGAGCTTCGATGCTGCATCCAGCACGTTGTAAGTCGCCATCACGTTGATGCGGAAAACCTCGTTGTCGGTTGTGAGGAAAATGCGCGGAATGGCGGCGAAATGGACGATGGCGTCGATCGGCTTCGGTTCGAGGTCTTCATCGAACTCTTTTGCCGTGGTGCTCGACGCCAGCGCGTTGAACACTTGCCCCGCGTCCGTCAAATCCGTAATCAGCGTGCGTGCAGTGGCCTTGGCCATCGGTACACGGTCGAGGTTGAGCACCTCGTAGCCATGCTGAACCAGATCTGCGACGACCCATTTGCCGGCCAGCCCGCTTCCGCCCGTGACAATCACTCGCTTGGTCATGCGTCTCACTCCTTAATTGGTGAATCGAGGCTAATTTGTTGGTTCTGTCGCGGTAAGCGCACCTGCTTCTTTGAGTTCATCAACCACCGACTTGTAGCAGGTGGCGTGCCGTCCTTTCAAAAGACCGGCGCTGATCAATATTTGCGGCCCGTGGCAAATGGCGGCAACAGGTTTGTTGCGAGCGAAAAAACTCCGGGCGATATCCAGCGCTTTAGGCTCTTTTCTCACCAGCGCGGGCGCCGCGCCGCCGGGCAGGACCAGGATCTCGTAGTCGTCAGGATTGATATCGTCAAGGGTTTTATCTACAACCACCTCGTAGCCGTGATTGCCCTTGATGGTCCCGCGACTCAGGGAGGCCACTTCCACGTCAATGGCCGCCTCTTTGAGACGATAGTAAGGAACCAGCAGCTCAGTGTCCTCAAACTTGTTCGCGCTTATGATCAAAGCTTTCATATTTCATCTCTCCTTTTTAAGGCCACCGACAAGGTCGGTGGTCGTTTACTCTGGTATCACTGCCCCGGTTTAAGAATGACCTTGGTCCAGCCATCCTTGCGCGCATCAAAGTTTTCGTAGCCTTCGGCCGCCCGGTCGAGTGACAGTTCGTGAGAGATGATGAAGGACGGTTTCGCTTTCCCTTCTGCGATCAGCTTACACAACTTGCGGTTGTATGCTTTTACATTGGCCTGGCCAGTCCCTATGTGCTGGCCCTTGATCCAAAACTGTCCAAAGTCGAACGCAATCTGACCATGCTTGGCCAATTTATCTTTGGCATGAGGGTCTTCCGGTACGAAAACCCCCACCACCCCGATACCGCCAGTTGGGCGCACGGTTTTCACTAGATTGTTCATCGTCAGGTTCGGCACCTCATGCCCTTTGTGGTCACAGCATTGATAGCCCACGCATTCGCACCCCCGATCCGCTCCTTGGCCGGCGGTCAGCGCCATGACCTGTTCCACGCCAGACCCATCCGAGTCATCGACCGCAATAGCACCTATTTTTTCTGCCAATGCCAGTCGGTCCTTGTGCATGTCCACGACCATGACCTTGCTGGCCCCTTTGATGATCGAAGAGTACGCTGCCATAAGACCGACCGGCCCAGCGCCGTAAATGACAACCGAATCGCCTGCTTGCACGCCTGCGAGCTCGGTGGCGTGATAACCCGTCGGAAAGATATCGGACAACATAACGTAATCATTTTCTTTTTCCTCCGCATCGGGCGGGAGCACCAGACAGTTGAAGTCGGCATAGGGCACACGCAATAGCTCCGCCTGTCCACCACTGTATGGCCCCATGCCTGCGAAGCCATACGCTGCGCCCGCGTTGCCGGGGTTGGCAATGAGGCAGAACCCCGTGAGCCCACGCTCGCAATTTTCGCAAAAGCCACAAGCAATATTGAATGGCATGCAGACCCGATCTCCCAGTTTGACGCGGTCAACTGCGCTGCCGATCTCGACGACCGTTCCAAGATTCTCATGCCCGAATATTCTGCCGGGCTCCATATCAGTCCGGCCTTCATACATATGCAGATCGGATCCGCAAATGTTTGTGGTCGTGATTCTCACAAGCACATCGGTTGCTTTTTCAATCTTGGCATCAGGGACGTTTTTGACGACTACGTCGCGAGGACCTTTATAAACGACTGCTTTCATGATGATTCCTTTTAAACAGATATTTTCCGTTGGCACCTATACCCTAAAACTCTACGGAACTGGCGGTTATGCCAATGTTCGAACAAGTTTTTCTCGCTCCCACTGGCGCGTCTTTGCCGCAACAACAAACGCGTCTGTGTCGCCGGCATCCACGACGCCCGCGTCCCGTGCGACATTCGCTGCTTTCAACAGCGCCTGGCCGCCCTGATCGACGGCGATCGCCTTGAGATGACAGAAAGCATCGCGCACGAAATCGATGGCGGCGCTTTCCATCGACAGTGCTTTTGCGCCTTCGTCGCAAAGGATGACGGCGACTGCGTCGAAGAGCACAGATGGCGTGCCCGCCAGCTGTCCGTCAACCGCCAGCATCGTGCCATCGGCAAGCTTCGCGCCGCCGACTTTGGGAGCGACGACCTTCACGGTCGCACCCGCATCGGTCGCGGCCTTTTTAATGTTCTCGATGACAGCGCCGTCCGAACCATCCGCGATCAGAATGCCAATCGCGCGCCCCGTGAGCGTGTCCTTCATCTTGCCGATGATCTGCAATGCCGGTGAAGCCTCCATCGCCTGCACGGGCATCGCGGCCTCGGGCGCATTGGGCATCTTGTCGAACCCAAGCCCCGAGGCGACCCGGTTGGCGAGGTCTTCTTCGATATGTCGCAGGTGGCCGACCATCGCCTCACGCACGTGCACATGGCCGACCTTGGAAAGTTCAAACACTAACGCTGAGGCGATGTGCGCCTGCTCATACGCGGTTTGGCTGAGATAGAACTGCCGCGCCTGGCTGTAGTGGTCGGCGAAGCTCTCGGCACGAATGCGGCCTTTCTCGCCGGATTCAGTGACCGCGGTGCTACGAAAGCCCTTGGTCGGCGTTTCACGGGGCGAGTTGTCAGACAATGAGTTGGGCTCATACGCAACCCGGCCCGCCGGTTGCGCCATCTGCATGTGCCCGTCGCGTTGCTGGTTGGCGAACGGGCACTTGGGCGCGTTAACCGGGATCTGGTGAAAATTGTGCGAACCCAGGCGCGAAAGCTGCGTGTCGAGATAGGAGAATAAACGGCCTTGCAACAGCGGGTCATTCGAGAAATCGATGCCGGGCACGACATGAGAAGGACAGTAAGCCACCTGTTCGGTTTCAGCGAAGAAATTGTTCGGCCAGCGATCCAGCACCATGCGGCCGATCACTCTCAGTGGCACCAGTTCTTCGGGAATCAGCTTGGTTGCATCCAGATGATCAAACGGGAATCGGTCTGCCTCTTCCTGCGTGAAAAGTTGCACCGCGAATTCCCACTCGGGGAAATTTCCGGCTTCGATGGCCTCGAACATATCGCGGCGGTGGAAGTCTTGATCAGCGCCCGAGATCTTGACGGCCTCGTCCCAAATGGTGGACTGCAAGCCGAGCTTGGAACGCCAGTGGAATTTGACGAAGGTCGATTCGCCTGCGTCGTTAATCAGCCGGAAGCTATGTACACCAAACCCTTCGATCATGCGCAGCGAACGCGGTAGTGTGCGGTCCGACATGATCCACATCACCGTATGCATGGATTCAGGCGTGAGCGAAATGAAATCCCAGAACGTGTCGTGCGCGGTCGCCGACTGCGGAAAGCCGCGGTCGGGTTCCATCTTGATGGCATGGATGAGGTCGGGGAATTTGATGGCGTCCTGGATGAAGAAAACCGGGATGTTGTTGCCGACCAGGTCCCAGTTGCCGTCCTTGGTATAAAACTTGACCGCAAACCCGCGTACATCACGCGGGGTGTCGACAGAACCCGCACCGCCTGCGACGGTCGATATGCGAGTAAACAGAGGCGTCTTCTGGCCTACTTCGGTGAGTATTCTGGCGGTGGTGTACCGCTTCAACGAGGCGGTCAGCTCAAAGAAGCCATGCACGCCCGTCGCCCGCGCGTGAACGATACGCTCGGGAATGCGCTCGTGATCGAAATGGGTGATTTTTTCGCGGAGGATGAAATCCTCCAGCAGCGCAGGGCCGCGCGGATTCGACTTGAGCGAGTTTTGATTGTCGGAGATCGCGAGGCCCTGGTTGGTAGTGAGCGCGGGGTGCTCTCCACCAGCCTTCTGGTGCATTTCGCCGCCGACCGACGGCTGTGAGTCTGCGCTCGCGCTCGTGTCCTTCTTCTGTTTGTGATTTTCAGCATGACGCGTTGTTTTTTCTTTGTGCATGATCAATCTCCTTGGTGAATAACGACGTTCCGTCGGTCCTTGACGTGTCGCCATACGTCGGTGCTATCGGCATTGCGACGCCCGGCCAGATGCATGGGTTCAGGCAACTTGCGCCGGAAGAACTCCATCAGCGACGGATGAGGTGGCTAAGCAGGAAACCCGCGACCACGGCAATCCCGACGGCCTTCAGTGGGTTCGTCGAAACGTAATCGCGGGTCTGTGCAACCAGTTGCTTCTGTGAGGCATTTATGCTTTCACCTTGTTCGGTTAGCCAGTCGACCGTCGGAGCGGCAGCGCCAGCCGCCTTGTCCACCGCCTGGTGCGCCATGGCCGCGACCTGGTCGATCGCAGGCTTGGCCCTGCTCGCCGCCTCGTCTGCGGCCCCGGCAATTGAATTGACAACTGCGTGTGCGCTCGAAGATACTTTGTTTAAGACGTCTTCGCTGTCATGCAGCATTCCAGAAGTCGAGGGAGTGTTGTCGCGCGTTATGGTTTTCATGTGGCTTTCCTAGAAAAAAACGTGCTTTTGCGCACCGTATCGAGAAAGAACTGCGAACTTTTCTGACCAGCGCATGACCCTACACGACACACTGTGAGTCAACCACTGACGTCTTTTGATAGTAGGAAAATGCCAGCAACTTCTCTGTGCGTTGGCGCACAGACGGTCTGCACCGAAATGAAGATGATGACACCGTTTCAATTCGTTTCCATACAACTCAGTGAACCCCATTGACCCAACTCTCGCCAAAAAGCTGGCGCTTGTGCTGCTAATCAAACTCGTCGTGCTGGTGGCGCTGTGGTGGGGATTTTTTCGGGAGCAACGCGTGACGGTTGATGCCGAAAGCACCGCCGCGCAGCTCCTGCAACCTGTTGCGCTGCCAACCAAAGGAGTAACACCTTGATTTCCGAACAACTGGTGGATATGTCGCGACTACAGTTTGCCGTCACCGCCCTCTACCACTTCCTCTTTGTGCCCCTGACCATTGGCATGGTCTGGTTGCTGGTCATCATGGAAAGTGTCTATGTCATGACCGGCCAGGTCGTCTGGAAGGACATGACACGCTTTTGGGGCAAGCTGTTTGGTATCAACTTTGCACTCGGCGTCACGACCGGTATCACGCTGGAGTTTCAGTTTGGTACCAACTGGGCCTATTACTCGCATTACGTGGGCGACATCTTCGGTGCACCGCTGGCGATTGAGGGCATGATGGCCTTCTTCCTCGAATCAACCATGCTGGGGCTGTTCTTCTTTGCTTGGGAGCGGCTGTCCAAAACGCAGCATCTGATGGTGACGGTGCTGATGGCCATAGGCGCCAATCTCAGTGCGCTGTGGATTTTGATAGCGAACGGCTGGATGCAAAACCCCGTTGGAGCGGAGTTCAACTACCAGACCATGCGCATGGAAATGGTCAATTTCTGGACGGTGGTGTTCAACCCCGACGCGCAGGCCAAGTTTGTGCATACCGTCTCGGCGGGCTACCTGACCGGTGCCATGTTCGTGTTGTCGATCTCCAGTTGGTATCTGCTCAAAAAACAAGACGTCGAGTTCGCCAAACGCAGTTTCCGGGTTGCAGCCGCTTTCGGTCTGGCCTCGGCTCTGAGTGTGATCGTGCTGGGTGACGAATCCGGCTACACCGTGGGCGAGTCGCAGCAGACCAAGTTGGCGGCCATGGAGGCGATGTGGGAGACCAAGCCCGCGCCGGCCGGGCTCACCATGATGGCTGGCATCAACGAAGCCGCGCAAAAAAACGACTGGGAGGTCGAAATTCCCTGGGTCATGGGCCTGATCGGCACGCGCTCTATCAGCAAGCAGATTCCTGGCATCCGCGAGATCAAGGCCAAAAACCGCGAACGCATATTGCGTGGCATCGTCGCGGTGAACGCGCTTGAGACCTTGCGCGCCGCGCGTTCTGATGTGCTGGCTCAGCAAGTGTTCGAGCAACACAAGGCAGACCTCGGCTTTGGTCTTCTGCTCAAGAAATACGTCACCGACGTGAACCAGGCCACGCCCGAAATCATAGAGCGCGCGGTCAACGACACGGTGCCGCGCGTGACACCGATGTTCTGGAGTTTTCGCATCATGGTGGGCTTGGCCTTTGCCATGCTGGCGCTCTTTGTGCTGGCCTTCTGGAGCACGATCAAATCTGCCAACATGCACAAACCATGGCTGCTCAAGTCGGCGCTATGGATGTTGCCAGCACCCTGGATTGCTTGCGAGCTGGGCTGGTTTGTGGCGGAGTACGGTCGCCAGCCCTGGACCATTTACGGTGTCTTGCCGACGCACCTGAGCGTGTCCACGCTGAGTGTGAACAACCTGTACGGCTCACTGGCCGGGTTCATCGGTTTTTACACCGCGCTATTGGTGGTGGAAATGTTTTTGATGCTCAAGTTTGCGCGTATGGGTCCGGGCAGTTTGGGCACCGGTCGCTACAAAAACGAATCTGTCCATCACGCAACAGCGACGCCCGCTTGAGGAAAACACCATGCTTGACTACTCAACCCTCAAGATCATCTGGTGGCTGCTGGTAGGCGTGCTACTGGTAGGCTTCGCCATCATGGACGGCCATGACATGGGTGTCGGCACCTTGCTCCCCTTTGTGGGCCGCAGCGACCTGGAACGCCGCGTGGTGATCAACACGGTAGGTCCGCACTGGGAGGGCAACCAGGTCTGGTTCATCACCGGTGGCGGCGCTTTGTTTGCGGCGTGGCCGCTGGTGTATGCAGCGGCGTTCAGCGGCTTTTACTGGGCCATGCTGGCGGTGCTGTGGGCATTGTTCTTGCGACCGGTAGGCTTTGACTACCGCAGCAAGATTCACAACGCCGCCTGGCGCAGCGCCTGGGACTGGGGTCTGTTCGTCGGTGCTAGCGTGCCGCCACTGATCTTTGGCGTGGCGTTTGGCAACCTGCTGCAAGGTGTGCCGTTCCAGTTTGACAACTACCTGGCCTCCACCTACACCGGCAGTTTCTGGCAGTTGCTCAACCCGTTTGCCCTGCTGGCCGGGGTGCTCAGCAGCGCGATGATCACGATGCACGGTGGCATTTATCTAGCACACCGCACCGAAGGGGTGATCCAGGCGCGTGCCGTCAAAGGTGCAGTGGGTGCAGCCATCGTCATGCTGGTGGCTTTTATCGCCGCCGGCGTGTGGCTTCAATACATCGATGGCTACCGCATCACGTCCGTCATCCATCCGTCGGCACTGGCGGACCCGTTGGGCAAGACGGTTGTGCGCGAAGCTGGCGCCTGGATGCTCAACTATGACCGCCAGCCCTTGTTGTGGGCACTGCCAGCGCTAGGCGTGATGGGAGCATTGTTGGCGACCCTGCTGCTGCGCCTGCGCCGCACACTCACTGCATTTGTCTGCTCGGCGCTGGCTTTGGCGGGTGTGATAGCTACCGCAGGCGCCGCCATGTTTCCCTTCATCATGCCGTCAAGCACCATGCCAGCGGCCAGCCTGACGGTATGGGATAGCGTGTCCAGCCGTCTGACGCTAGGCATCATGCTGGGAGTCACCGTGATTTTCATGCCGCTGATCGTGCTCTACACCTCTTGGGCTTACCGCGTCATGCGCGGCAAAGTGACGGCGGCGTATGTAAAAGAAAACGAGCATGGCGCTTATTAATGCCACGCCGTTCAAATGCACAAACAATGCGCTCTGCGCGCAACAGAAAGGACATCACATGTGGTACTTTGCCTGGATCCTGGGGGTTAGCTTTGCGGTGCTGCTGGCCATTCTGAACGCTATGTGGGGCGAGAACGAAGAGGCGCGTTCGCGCTCGTCGTGATGCGGGTGTGCGTCCTAGCGGAAAGCTCGCGCGCGGTCATGTCTTAAACATTTATTGCGACACGCATCTAGCAGCACTACAGGGACTTCCCGACAAGT
>PKWM01000040.1 GCA_003133245.1 Rhodoferax sp.
TGCCGGGCGCGGATTGAAACCTACAAAGACTTGCCCAATGACTGGCAATCCGCCAGGATCGCCCGGCATTGATGCCGGGCGCGGATTGAAACGCTTTCCACCGCATGGGTCGCGGTGGGAACTTAAGGATCGCCCGGCATTGATGCCGGGCGCGGATTGAAACATCGCAAAAGGCGTCACGCCACCAGCGACCTACAAGGATCGCCCGGCATTGATGCCGGGCGCGGATTGAAACTCTCCGCTGCCATCGGCACCCACTATCGGTGCCAGGATCGCCCGGCATTGATGCCGGGCGCGGATTGAAACCGTGCTGCGTACGTGGCAACAATATGAAGCTGGAGAGCGTAGGATGCATCCCAGCACTTGGGAATTATTTTCAATAAAATCATCGAGGGTAAAAAATGAAACTCTGCATAACAGAATGGGATGATGACGAAGAGGAGTGGATTGACATTACACCAGAAGGTCAAAGCGAAGACGAAGCGATGGGCGAAGCAATTGAGTTTTCTGATAATGTTCTGGAGAAGATGGAGCACAAGACAAATCCACATGGCAACGAAGACTAAAGTCACCCGCCCAGTCCGTGCCAATGCAGGCGTGGCCGACAAGTACCGCCGCGACCTGCAACGCCTAATCGCCGAAATGCATGGCAGCATCGAGTATTGGCTGACGGCAGCTTACCGCAAGGAACCGCCGCGCATGGCTGCATTGGTGGCTCAGGATGCTAAGCATTCGACATTGCAAGAGTACGCATCACTGTACAGTCCAGGATCGTCCGGCATTGATGCCGGGCGCGGATTGAAACAACTATCCAGTTGGCAATCGCCTCGCTGTCGTGGAAAAAATTTACCTCGAAGGATGAAATTGCAATCAAGGTGCTTTCCGCTGAATCGCTGCGCTGCGGTCAGCGCACCCGCATTCCCGGCTGTGCACCAACCCAAGGTTCGAGTACATAAATGCCGGGCGTGGCTTTTTCGTCCGCATGGCTGGCCGCCAGCACCATACCCTCGGACACGCCAAACTTCATCTTGCGCTCTGCCAGGTTGGCGACCATCACGGTGAGCTTGCCAATCAATTGCTCGGGCCGGTAGGCGCTGGCAATGCCGCTAAAGACGTTGCGCAGAATCGGCTGGCCTTGTGCGTCCATACCTTCCCCCACGTCAAGCGTGAGGCGCAGCAGTTTGGTCGAGCCCGCCACCGCCTCGCAGTTCACAATTCTTGCAATCCGCAGGTCGATCTTGCTGAAGTCCTCGATGCCAATGGTGGGGGCGATGGCTTCGCCGCCGGGTGCCTTTGATTCAACAGTTGCTGGTGCAGATTCGGCCAGCGCGGGTGCCTCGAACAAGGCTTCAAGTTGCTTGATGTCAACGCGCTGCATCAGGTGCTGGTAGTTTCCGATGCGGTGACCTGCGCCCAGCGCTTGGCTGGCGCTGGCGAACGTTAGAGGCGCCACACCCAGAAACGTTTCTACCTGTGTCGCTAACGCCGGCAACACCGGTTTGAGGTAAGTAGTGAGCACGACAAAGGCTTCGATGCAGACGCTGCAAACATCGTGCAAGCGTGCCTCCTGCCCCGCCTGCTTGGCCAGTTCCCACGGTTTGTTAGCATCCACATATTCATTGACCCGATCCGCCAGCGCCATGGTGTCGCGCAACGCCTTGGCATATTCGCGGCCCTCAAAAAGCTGCTCGATGCTGGCGCGCTCGGCGCGTAGTTGGCCCAGCAGCGCAGCGCCGTCATCTGAAATTTCACCCAGCTTGCCATCAAACCGTTTGGCAATAAAGCCCGCCGCGCGCGCTGCGATGTTGATGTATTTGCCGACCAGGTCGCTGTTGACGCGCGCCATGAAATCTTCCGGGCTGAACTCCACGTCTTCATTGCGGGCGCTCAGCTTGGTCGCCAGGTAGTAGCGCAGCCACTCCGGGTTCATGCCCAGGCTCAGGTATTTGAGCGGGTCCAGGCCGGTGCCACGGCTCTTGCTCATCTTCTCGGCGTTCACGGTCAAAAAGCCGTGCACAAAGATCGCGTCGGGCGTCTTGCGGCCACTGAAATGCAGCGTTGCCGGCCAGAACAGCGTGTGAAAGGTCACGATGTCTTTGCCGATGAAGTGGTACTGCTCGGTGGCCGGGTCGGCCATGAAAGCGTCATAGTGTTGCGCGCCCAACGCGGCGTCACCAGCGAGCTTGATGAAGTGGTTTTTCAGCGCGGCCAGGTAGCCAATCGGCGCATCGAGCCAGACGTAAAAATACTTGCCCGGTGCTTCCGGAATTTCAATGCCGAAGTAGGGCGCATCGCGTGAGATGTCCCAGTCGGCGAGACCTTCGCTGGAGCTGCCGTCCGGATTCTTGCGCGTCGAGAACCACTCCTTGACCTTGTTCAGAACCTCGCTTTGCAGGCGCGCCGCGCCGCGTGCATTGCGGCTTTGAACCCAGTCTTGCAGGAACGAGACGCAGCGTGGGTCGGAGAGTTTGAAGAAAAAATGCTCGGCGCTCTTGAGCACCGGCGTGGCACCCGATAAAGCCGAGTAAGGCTTGACCAGATCGGTGGGCGCATAGACGGCGCCGCATTCTTCGCAGTTGTCGCCGTACTGGTCTGCTGCACCGCATTTGGGGCATTGGCCCTTGATGAAGCGGTCGGGCAGGAACATGTTTTTCTCGGGGTCGAAAAACTGCTCGACTGATTTGTGGTTTATCAGCGAGCCATCGGAGCGATCCCGCAAGTCGCGGTAAATCTGGCGTGCCAGCTCGTGATTCTCTGGCGCGTCGGTGGAGTGCCAGTTGTCAAAGCTGATGTGAAAACCGTCCAGATAAGGTTTGCGGCCACTGGCAATGTCGGCCACAAATTGCTGCGGCGTCTTGCCGGCTTTTTCCGCCGCAATCATGATCGGCGCGCCGTGACAGTCGTCAGCGCAGACAAAGTGCACCGTGTTGCCCATCATTCTCTGAAACCGTACCCAGACGTCGGCCTGGATGTACTCCATGATGTGACCGATGTGGAAGTTGCCGTTGGCGTAGGGTAGGGCGGTGGTGACGAAGAGTTGGCGTGGCATGGAGGCTTGAGCTTTCAGGGATTGGGCTCGATTTTAGTCACGGCAATAGCAAGCGCTCGGCACCGCTATAGCAAAGAAAACGTTTGTTGGTGGCCCGGCCAATCGTGCACAGTCCGAGCCGCTGCGCCAATTCCTGCCCCATTTGCGTGATGCCGCTGCGCGAGACCACGATAGGGACGCCCATCTGGGCCGACTTGATCACCATCTCGCTGGTCAGGCGGCCAGTGGTATAGAACACTTTGTCCTGGCCCGTCATGGCTTCATCCTGCATCCACATCCAGCCGGCGATGGTGTCAATCGCGTTGTGGCGGCCCACATCTTCTACAAACACCAGCATTTGCGCGCCCCGAAACAGCGCACAACCATGCACCGAGCCGGCTGATTTATAGGTTGTCTCTTGCAAGCGCATGGCATTGACAATGCCGTAGAGCTGCGACTGATCGAGGTTGGCGGGTGGCAACACCAGGCTATCGACTTCAGCCATCAAATCGCCAAACACACTGCCTTGGCCACAACCGGTGGTCACTACCCGTTTGGCAGTGCGCGCCTCAAGGTCAGCGATGCCTTGGCGTGTTTTGACGGCGGCCGCGCCCACGTCCCAATCGACTGTAATGGATTCAACCTCGGTTACCGCTGTCACCAGTCGCTGGTTGCGCAGAAAGCCCAGCACCAGCAGCTCGGGCTGGGCACCCAGCGTCATCAGCGTGACCAGCTCGCGTTTGTCCACATAGACGGTGAGCGCCCGCTCGGCCGGGATGGAAATCCGTTGCTGCTCGCCAGACTCGTTGAGCGCATCAATTTCGCAGGTTAGTGGCGCACGAGCCTGGGTCAAAAAAGGGAGGAGCATGAAAACATCAGAATGTTGGGTTATAAAAAAAGGCGCGAACAATGGCGCGCCTTTTTTGGAGCTGTTGCTGCGTCAGTGAGCGGCGCCCATCAGCTTCCATTTGCCGTTGACAATCTCGACCATCACCCGGGCGCGCTGATCAAGCCCGAGGTGATCAGTGGGACTCATGTTGAAGATGCCATGGGCGCCGGGCATGTCTTTGACCGCCTCCAGTGCATCACGCAGTGCTTTGCGGAACTCCGGTGTGCCCGGCTGCGCTACCTTCAACGCGGCCGGTATGGCCGCCGCCAACAGATGGCCTGCATCCCAGGCATGGCCGCCAAAGGTCGAGACGCTGCCCACACCATAGGCTTTTTCATAAGCTGTCAGGTACGCCATTGCCGATTTTTTGATCGGATTCGAATCAGGCAATTGCTCGGCTACCAGCAGTGGCCCGGCGGGCAACCAGGTGCCTTCGCAATCCTTGCCGCAGACACGCAAGAAATCGTTGTTGGCGATACCGTGGGTTTGATAGATGATGCCTTTGTAACCGCGTTCCTTCAGCGTTTTTTGCGGCAACGCGGCTGGTGTGCCCGAGCCGGCGATCAACACCGCGTCGGGATTGGCGCCCATGATTTTCAGAATCTGGCCGGTGACCGAAGTGTCGGTGCGCGAAAAGCGTTCATTGGCAACCACATCGATCTTGTTCAATGCGGCCTGTTTGGAGAACTCCTTGTACCAGCCCTCGCCGTAGGCGTCGTTAAATCCAATAAACGCCACTTTCTTGATTCCCTTATCAGTCATGTGGCCAGCGATCGCAGCGGCCATCTGCGAATCATTTTGTGGCGTCTTGAAGACCCAGTGCCGCTTGGCATCGATCGGTTCGACGATCATCGAGGATGCTGCCATCGAAACCATCGGCGTCTGTGCTTCGGCGGCAACGTCGATCATTGCCAGCGAGTTGGGCGTGACGGTGGAGCCCATCAGCGCATCCACCTTATCTTCCGAAATCAGTTTGCGTGCATTTTTCACGGCCGTGGTGGTGTCAGAGGCATCGTCCAGAATGATGTATTGGATGCTTTTGCCGGCAATTTCCTTGGGCAACAGCGCAATCGTATTTTTTTCTGGAATGCCCAGCGAAGCGGCCGGCCCGGTGGCCGACACTATCACGCCGATCTTGATTTGCGCCGTAGCGACGCTGGAAAATGCCAGTGCCAGCAAGGTTGGCAGGACGGCATGCAGTAATTTAATCTTCATATGTTTGTCTCCATTTTCTAGTTGCCAATATTTGCCGACCGAATAGTCGGTCAACTGATTTCAGTGTAGCGGTTTGAAACCTGTCACACAAGTAGTTGTAGCGTATTTTCACCCAGAAATGAGCCTGAGGAAGCGGATTTGTAATTGAACTGGTGGCTTGATCATCCAAGGGTGGTGATCAACATGGACGAGGCTCCCGCTGCACATAACATTGCTCCGTAGGTAAGCTATAGTGGCTTCTTTGCGTATTTTTTGGCAACCAATTTAGAGTAGAAGCGACATGATGCCAATTCAGGGACCCGCTGGACTTCCGCCAAAGGCTGATCGACGTCGACGCCGTGTGATTCGAATCGTGCCTTCTCCTGGCACCCTCATCATTTTGGTACTTCTCATCCCTGGCCTGTGGTTGCTGAACCAGCTTCTACCGGTGCTTCTGGTACTGGTGGCGGCCCTCATCATCGTCGGCACCATAAGTCCCGCGATCCGGTGGCTCGAAAAGCGGCGCATGCGCCGGGGCCTGGATATCGCGATCGTTTTCACCGCGCTTGTGGTGCTCACCGTTCTCTTCATCACCCTGACGATTCCATCACTCATGACGCAGGTGATCAACCTTCTTGAGCAGGAACCCGCCCTGCATTCACGCTTGGTGACATGGTTGGAGGGCTCCCACCTGACCAGCCCCTTGGCGGAACTGCTTCGCAACGTTCACCCCGGCGATCTTGTAACGATGGCCACCTCGAATCCGATCGAGTTCTCCCGCCGCGTCGTCGCGATCTTCGCGTATATCCTGAGTTCCGTATTCCTGGCGCTGTACATCATGATCGATCGGGATCGGCTGCGCGGAGGCCTTTTCCTGGTGGTTCCGAGGACTCACCACATCCGGCTTTCCCGGGTCATGCTGAACCTGGAAACCATCGTCGGTGGCTACATCCGCGGGCAGGTGATTACCTCTGCTCTGATGGCCATTTTCGTTTACTTGCTCCTGAAGGCCTGCGGTGTTTCTGAGGCCCTGGCCATTGCGGCGTTTGCCGGCGTGGCCGACGTTCTGCCCTACATTGGTGCCCTGCTTTCGGTCGGGGCCGCAGTGGCGGCAGCTCTCTCCCGCGGTCCCACCGTCATTGTCGTCGTGCTCGTGTTGATGCTCGCCTACGAGGAACTCGAGAGCCGTGTGATCATTCCCCGAATCTATGGACGCGCGCTGCGCCTCCCGTCGTCCGTGATACTTTTCTCACTTTTGGCGGGAACCGTTTTATTGGGCATCCCCGGGGCGCTTCTGGCCCTTCCGGTGGCGGCGGCGATGCGGATGCTGATCGAAGAACTGCGCGTCGAGCTACCGGGGCAGCAAGAGCAGGCGGAAGATGTGGAGACCAGGGAACGCGATAACCGCGGTGAAGAGGAGTATGAGCACCGAACCGAAGGCATGCCCGCCGCGCAAGCTGCCGCGATCGCCGTCGAAATCTCCGCTGATCGCCAGAACGAAGAAAGCAGTCTGCCAACGAAAACGGACGCGCCTATGGATGCCGACACGGATAATCTCGACCGCACCTGATGCTTCAGATATCGGTCTACACACCGTTGCCCGGGTCATCCACGCCTATCCGACACAGGCCAAAGCGATCAAGAAGGCGGCGGACGCCTACAACCGCACGCGTCTGCCGCGCCGAGAAGAAGGCGATGATCGCCATCGCGTTGCCCGATGCGGATGCGGAGATCGAGCCGGTGCCAACTTCAGGCGGTGGACACAAACCCCACCCGGAGTTGGACAAACTCTCGAACATCGTAAAGGCCTTCAACGACCAGTTCGGCGGTCTTTTCTCCGACGCGAAGCGGATGGAGCAGCGCATCACGGGTGAGATTCCCCAGAAGGTCTCTGAAGACCATGCCTACCAGAACGCCAAGAAGAATTCAGACCGCCAGAATGCCCGCATCGAACACGACAAGGCGCTCAAGCGTGTTATCACTGCGCTCTTCAGCGACGACGCGCAGCTCTTCAAGCAGTTTCAGGACAACGAGTCCTTTCGTCACTGGTTGACGGACACGGTCTTCGTGATGACCTACGAGGAGTGAATTTCTTGAAGACTTTGCGGCAATCAACTTTTTCCAAGGCATATTCAACATAGGTACCATTGTCATTTCGCAGTAACTTCAGCCATGCCCGCCCCGCAACTTGCCCCCGTCAATCCCCGCGTCCTCGTATGGGCGCGGCAGGATAGCGGCTGGGCGCTGGAGGATGTGGCCAAGAAATTGGCCATCAAGGTGGAGCGGCTGCGGGCGTGGGAGTCTGGCGAGAAGAAGCCGACGGTTCGGCAAGTCCAGAATCTGGCCAAATTTCTGCATCGGCCTTTGAGCACTTTTTCCCAACCCAATCCGCCCGACTTGCCACCGCTGGCCGCTGAGTACCGCCGTTTGCCGCATGTGGTGCCGGGTGAAGAGTCGCCGCTGTTGCGCCTTGCATTGCGGCAGATGATCAACCGCCGCCAGGCCGCGCTGGATCTGTTCGACGAGTTGGGCGATTCGGTGCCGGTTTTTCAGGGCGTTGCGCATTTGTCCGAAATGCCAGCGGCGGTAGGCCAGCGCTTGCGCCAGCTTTTGGGTTTGGATGATGCAGCGCAGTTGGCATGGGCCAGCGAATGGCAGGCCTGGCGCGCGTGGCGTGCTGCGGTGGAGGCTGCGGGCGTTCTGGTCTTCCAGTTCACCAAGGTGGAGCTTGAAGAGGTGAGAGGGCTTTCGCTGTTGGATGCGCCCTTGCCTGTGGTTGGCATCAACAGCAAGGAGCGTGTACCCGAGGCCAAAGCGTTCACGCTGCTGCATGAGGTGGTGCACCTGATGCTGGCGGCGGGGCATGAGGAGTTACCCGCATTGACGGAAAAGCGGACCGGGCCGCAGTGGCTGGACATCGAGCGCTTTGCGGAATCTGCTGCCAGCAATGCGCTGCTCCCAGAGGCTTTGTTGCAAGCGCACGCCGCCCCCATGGTGGGCAACGCAGGCAACTGGACTTTGCAGGAAGTTCGACGCTTGGCTCGCCGTTTCTGGATCACCCCGCTGGCGATGGCTACCCGTTTGCGCGAATCCGGGTTGATGAGCTGGGGCCGCTATCACGTGTGGCGCAGTGAGTGGCAGGACTATATTTCGACGCTGCCCAAGCGTGGTGGTGGTTTTGCCACGCCAGCGGAGAAGACTTTCAACCGTTATGGGCGGCCATTTGTTCAGTTGGTGCTGGAGGCTATGAACATCAACCGCATTACGTCGGTGGATGCGGCGCGTTATCTGGATCTGAAGTTTCAGCACTTTGATCAACTGAAAAACATCGTGAATGGCCCTGGCAATATGGTGGCTTTGAATGGCTGACGAGGTGTATTCCGTTGACACCAGTTTGTTGATGGATTGGCAGGCACCGTATTACCCGACAGACGTGTTCGCAAGTCTGGTTAAGAACATGGACGCGCTCGTAGCATCTGGCCGGATGTTCGCCGCAGAATTGGTGCGTGAAGAAGCCGAGGTTGTTGGCACCGCCGGGCTGATTCAATGGGTTCAAACCAAAAGCGGCATGTTCGTGTCCACGGCCAACTTGCTGACAGACTCGTTGGCGGTGCAAAACCAGTTCACTGGTCTGCGGGACCCGAAAGCAGAGTACGAGGAAGCGGACCCCTACGTGATCGCGCTGGCCCAGCAAACGGGCGGCATTGTGGTCACGCAGGAAACACCAGCGTCCGAGAAGAACCGACCACGCCGAACCCACTTCATTCCCGATGTTTGCCGGGAGTTGGGGATACCCTGCATCAGCCTGCTTGGCATGATGCGTCGGGAAAAATGGGTTTTGTAAGGGCAGCAAATTGTCGTATCACTGTCGCGACAATTGACGACGGATCGCGTGGTGGAGATTGGTAGCAGCATAATCCCAACGAGAGAACACCATGATTGCCCTCATCGAACAACACCGCCCCGAAGTTGCCGCACTATGCAGCCGTTTTGGCGTGCAAAGCCTGGAGGTGTTTGGCTTGGCTGCCGACGGCGCGTTTGACCCTGCACACAGCCATATTGATTTTTTGGTCGAATTTCTTCAGGACGACGCGGTCAACCTGTTTGATCGCTACTTTGAACTACAGGATGCACTGGAGCAATTGTTTGCTCGCAAGATTGACCTGGTAACGGCCTCCGCGTTGGAAAATCCAGATGTCATTGCTGCGGTGAACGAGTCACGCCAAACAGTCTATGCATCCGCGCGTGAGCCCGATGCTTTGACGGGGTATGACGAGCTGGTGGTGCGCTCGGTCGAAGTGGCCAACGGCGATCTCAGGTCTGGACAAGCAAGCAGCAAAGCGTTAAAGTAAGGATTCCTTACTTTAACCAATTCACCATGCTGGCCAAGATCACTTCCAAGAACCAACTCACACTACCCAAGAGCGTGACGCAAGCCGTGGGTACCGCCGAGTACTTTGACGTAGAAGCCCGTGCTGGGCAGATTATTCTGACGCCAGTACGCATTCATCGCGGCGACGCGGTGCGCGCCAAATTGGCGGAACTGGACCTCTTGGATGCGGACATTGCGGATGCTGTGGCCTGGGCACGTACAGCGGTTAGTGCGCCGGCAATGGCGGCGGAGCCGGCAGCGTCTTATGGCTCTGTCATTACGAATCCCAAACCGGTGGCAAGCAAAAAAGCCACCTCCAAAAAGCCAGCCTCCAAAGTATGAGCGCCCCCTTGCGCGTGGTGCTCGACACCAACGTAGTGCTTTCGGCATTAGTGTTTGGCGCTGGCATGGCTGGACGGTTGCGCCTTGGGTGGCAGCAGGGTGTTTTTGTGCCGCTGGTAAGTACCGCGACAGTGCAGGAACTGATACGGGTGCTGGCCTACCCAAAGTTTCGCCTCTCCAGGTTGGAGCAGGATGAATTGTTGGCTGACTATCTGCCCCCCACTCAAGCGGTGCGTATTCCCCAGCTACGCCCGACAGTGCCCGAGTGCCGCGACCCGCTGGATGTGCCATTCATGCATCTGGCCGTGGCTGGCAAGGCCAAGGTGCTGGTTTCTGGCGATCGTGATTTGTTGGCGCTGGCGGATGTGTTTGAAAAAACCAGCGGCTGTCTGATCGTGAATCTCGATTCCTTTCATCGGGTGTATTCGCTGCCACCCGAGGAGTACACACTGGCACGCATCAAGGAGTTTGACGATGCGGAAGCCAAGCTTGCACGACTGATGCAAACGTCAAAATCACAAAACAAGAATTAACCAGGAAGCACCATGAACTCCGCCACCATCGTCCAAAAACTCTGGAATTACTGCAACGTGCTGCGCGACGACGGCATGAGCTACGGCGACTACGTGGAGCAGCTCACTTACCTGCTGTTCCTCAAGATGGCCGACGAACGCAGCCGCCCGCCGTGGAGCCAGCCCAGCCCGATTGCCAAGGGTTTTGACTGGCCTGCGTTGCTGGCCAAAGACGGCGACGAGTTGTTTGACCACTACCGCCACACGCTGGAAAAACTCGGTGCCGAGAAGGGCACCATCGGCCTGATCTTTGGCAAGGCGCAAAACAAGTTTCAGGACCCGGCCAAGCTGCGCCGCCTGGTGGTGGATCTGATTGATTGCGAAAACTGGTCGGCCATGGGCGCCGACGTGAAGGGCGATGCCTACGAAGGCCTGCTGGAGAAGAACGCGCAAGACACCAAGAGCGGCGCCGGGCAGTACTTCACGCCGCGCCCGCTGATTGCTGCCATGGTGGACTGCATTGCGCCCAAAGCCGGCGAGACGATTTGCGACCCGGCTTGTGGCACCGGTGGTTTTCTGCTGGCCGCGCACAACCACGTGGCGCAGCACAACCCGAACCTCACGCGCGAACAAAAGAAGCACCTCAAAGAACACGCCCTGCGCGGCTGGGAGTTGGTGCAAAGCACGGCGCGCCTGGCAGCCATGAACATGATGCTGCACGGCATTGGCTCCGACAAATCGGTGCCCATCGTGGTGGCCGACGCGCTGGCGGCAGACCCCGGCGAGCGCTTTGACGTGGTGCTGGCCAATCCGCCTTTTGGCAAGAAGAGCAGCACCATGATCACGGGGGCTGAAGGGCGTGTCAGCACCGAAAAAGACGTGATCGAGCGCGATGATTTTTGGGCCACCACGTCGAACAAACAGCTCAATTTTGTTCAGCACATCAAGACGCTGCTCAAGCAGCATGGTCGCGCGGCCGTGGTGTTGCCCGACAACGTGCTGTTTGAAGGTGGTGCCGGTGAGACCATCCGCAAGAAGCTGATGCATGAATGCGATGTGCACACATTGTTGCGTCTGCCGACTGGCCTGTTCTATGCGCAGGGTGTCAAGGCCAATGTGCTGTTTTTTGAGCGCAAGCCCGCGTCGGAAACGCCGTGGACGAAGAAGCTGTGGATTTACGACCTGCGCACCAACCAGCACTTCACGCTCAAGACCAATCCGCTACGCCGCGAGCACCTGGAAGAGTTTGTGAAACTGTACAACCCGGCGAATCGGCATGAGCGCAAAGCCACATGGAGCGCTGAGAATCCCGGTGGCCGCTGGCGCGTTTACGACTACGCCGACCTGATCGCACGCGACAAAGCCAGTCTGGATATTTTCTGGCTCAAGGATGATTCACTGGCAGACAGCGACAACTTGCCACCGCCGGATGTGATTGCGCAGGAGATCGTGGACGATCTTGAAGCGGCGCTGGAGCAGTTCCGGTTGATTGCAGGGGATTTGAATGAAGCAAAACTGTAGTTGTCACGCCAATCATGCAGTTTTTTTCGTCAAGCCCAAGTAGGTGTTGATCACTTTCTGGTCATGCGCCAAGTCTGCTGCCGCGCCTTGCAGCACCACATCGCCGATTTCCAGCACATACGCATAATCTGCCACTTGCAGTGCGGCCCGTGCATTTTGCTCGACCAGTAGAATGGCGACGCCGGTTTGCTTGAGGTGCAGGATGATGTGAAAGATTTCCTTGACAATCCGGGGTGCCAGACCCAAGCTCGGCTCATCGAGCATCAGCAGTTGCGGCTTGGCCATCAGCGCCCGGCCGACCGCCAGCATCTGGCGTTCGCCGCCGGACAGGGTTCCGGCCTGCTGGCGGCAGCGTTCAAGCAAACGCGGAAACAGGTCGTACACCACGGCCATCTGATCGGCATAATTTTTTTCGCCTGCTTTGTAGCGCCGGTAGCTGCCCAGTAGCAGGTTGTCTTGCACACTCATGCTGGCAAACAGTTCGCGCGTTTCGGGCACCAGCGACATACCCCGCGCAACCCGCGCTTCTATCGGCATGTCATTCAAATCTTGCCCGAGCAAGCTGATTTGGCCGTGCGCCGCGCTGCCATTGGGCAGGGCTCCGATAATTGCGTTGAGCAGGGTTGATTTGCCAGCCCCGTTGGGGCCGATCACGGTCACAATCTGGCCGATACCGACCGTCAGGTTGGCGCCGTGAAGTGCTTCCACCTTGCCGTAGGCAACGTGTAAATCGGTAACTTGAAGAATAGGCGTTGTCATTGGATAGTTCTCTTGCACGTCAGTCGATGCCGCCCAGATAAGCTTCCACGACCGCCGGATTTTGCTGCACCTCGGCTGGCAAGCCGGCAGCGATCCGTGTGCCGAATTCCATCACCACCAGGCGGTCGGTCAGATTCATCACAAAATCCATGTCGTGCTCGACCAGCAGGATGCTCATGCCCTCGGCTTTGAGTTTTCTGAGCAATTCGGCAAGCGCCTGCTTTTCCTGGTAGCGCAGGCCCGCCGCTGGCTCGTCGAGCAGCAGCAAGGTTGGATCGCAGCACAGGGCGCGCGCGATTTCCAGCAGCCGCTGCTGGCCCAGTGCCAGGCTGCCTGCTGGTTCATAGAGTAGCGCTCCCAGGCCGACGCGTTCCAACTGCACTTTGGCCTCAAACAGCAGCGTCTGTTCTTCAGTTTTATTCAGGCGCAAGATGCTGGTAAATATACCGGCAAGGTCACCGTGCGTGCCGCGCAGATGGGCTCCGAGGGCGACATTCTCCAGCACGCTCATGTCCGCCAGCAGATGCACATGCTGAAAGGTGCGGCCGATGCCGCGTTTCACGATTTGGCGCGCGGGCAAACCGTCAATACGCTGCAGGCCATGGGTGTCACGAAAGCGGATTTCGCCACGGGTCACTGGCAGCACACCGGTCACCAGATTGAACATGGTGGATTTGCCGGCACCGTTGGGCCCGATCAAGCCCATGATTTCCCCGGCGCACACATCAAAAACCAGGTCGTTGACCGCCAGCAGACCGCCAAATTCCTTGCGCACCCGGTCGACCTCGAGCACCACGGTGCCACTGGCAGGACGGGAGCGGCGCGCCAGTGCGACAGCAACGTCGGGTGCCAGCGCCAGCGGTTTTTGCGGGAACCATTGACGCAGATAGGGCCACAAACCATCGCTGGCACGCTGGAGCAACAGCACCATCATGATGCCAAACACGATGACTTCAAAGTTGCCGTTGCTGCCCAGCAAAGCTGGCAGAATCGATTGCAACTGGTCTTTGAGAAGAGTCAGCAGCGTGGCACCCAAAATGGCGCCCCAGACATAACCAACGCCGCCGACGACCGCCATGAACAAATATTCAATGCCGGCGTTCAGGCCGAACGGCGTTGGATTCACGGCACGTTGCAAGTGCGCGTAGAGCCAGCCTGAAATGCAGGCCAGCAGTGCGGCGATGACGAAGATCACGATCTTCATCCGGGCGGTGTTGACACCCATCGCCTCAGCCATCAGGCCGCCGCCCTTCAAGGCCCGGATGGCGCGCCCCGGTCGCGAATTGAGCAAATTTTGCAGCGCGACGATGGCCAGGATCACCACCAGCCAAATCAGAAAATAAATCTCGCGGCCGCTGTCCAGGGTGATGCCCAACAGCTTGATCGACGGGATGCCGTTCAAGCCATCGTACTTGCCCAGGAATTCAAGATTGCCAAACAGAAAGTACAGCGACAAGCCCCAGGCAATGGTGCCCAAAGGCAAATAGTGGCCCGACAAACGCATGGTGATCAAACCCAACGCCAAGGCGGCGGCGGCAGTGATCAATAAGCCGACCAGCAGCCCGATCCACGGTGACAGGCCGAACTGGGTCGTCAGATAGGCGGTTGCGTAAGCACCCAGGCCGACAAAAGCGGCCTGGCCAAAGGAGATCATGCCGCCCACGCCGGTCAGCAGCACCACGCCCAGTACGACGATGGCGGACAGGCCGATATAGTTGGCCAGCGTAATCCAGAATTCTGGCGTCGGCAGGATCGGCAGCAATGCCACCACAACGATAAAAAATAGAAAGAACTTGCGCATCGCTTTTACTCTTCAATCTCGTGGGAGGTCAATGAGCGCCACAGCAGCACCGGAATGATCAGCGTAAACACGATTACTTCCTTGAAGGCGCTGGCCCAGAACGACGAATACGATTCCAGCAAGCCGACCAACACGGCACCAATAGCTGCGATTGGATAGCTGCTCATGCCGCCGATGATAGCGGCGACAAAGCCCTTCAGACCGATCAAAAAACCACTGTCGTAATAGACGGTGGTCAGCGGCGCAATCAGAACCCCGCATAGCGCGCCCATGGCCGCAGCCAGCACAAACGCCAGCCGCCCCGCTTGCGTGGTGCCAATGCCGACCAGGCGCGCGCCCAGGCGGTTGACCGCAGTGGCGCGCAGTGCCTTGCCCAACAGGGTGCGCTCGAAATACAGGTAGAGCGCAAGAATCAGCGTGATCGAGACACCGATGATGACGATGCTCTGGCCGGTTACAGCGAGCGCGCCGATTTCGACGCGGGCATTGGAAAACGCCGTCGTGCGCGAACCTTCAGCGCCAAACATCAACAGCCCCAAACCAGTCAACGCAAAATGGACACCGACCGCGACGATCAACAGCACCAGCGTGCTGGCTTCGGCCAGCGGTTGAAATGCCAGTCGGTACACCATCGGCCCCATCGGGATCACGATGGCCAGTGTCAACAGCACTTGCCAGACGAGCGGCAGCGTCGAGCCAGCGAGGGTGCGGGTCAGAAAGAAAACCGCCAGCGGAAAGAGCACAAATTTCGCCAGCGCCAGCGCAATTGCTGGCACGGCTGAGCGCCGCCGCTCAGGCGTGCGCAGGTTGGCCACCATCTCCACTACAAAAGTCAGCAGGCCCAAAGTGACCAACAGCGTAGCCGATTGCGGAAACTTGTTGGATTGCATGGCTGCCAGCGTCAAAGCGCCGAAGGCGACGAACTCGCCTTGCGGGATAAAGATCACGCGAGTGACAGAAAACACCAACACCAGCGCCAGCGCCAGCAGAGCGTAGATCGCACCACTGGTAAGGCCGTCTTGCGCGAGGATGGCGGCGATTGAAAAATCCATTGAGGGTCCTGAAAAAATGAGTGAAAGAGGGGCCAAAAAAAAGCCGTCATCTGGTGTGGCGGCTTTTTAACACAAAACCAGGGTCAGGATTTTTTGGCAGGGGCAATATCTGCGGCTGGCGTTTTGCTGCTGGGTGGGCTGGTTGCCGTCGGCGCGGGTGAATGCGCGCCAGAGGCCTCAAGCGGCTTTGTAACCACCGTCGATGCGTAGGAAAAGGCACCCGGATCGGCGCAAGGTGGCATGGCTGTAGCCTGCTTGGTTTCCTTGTTTGCGGCCTTGGTCGTCTTGTAGTAATGGGCGGCGACTTTGTCCTGCGCCTTGCAACTCAGGTATGCATCGACCTTGCCGCTCCAGGCGTCCTTGGCCGCCGCCTCGGCCGCTTTGGCCTTGGCGTCATCTGAAGGGGTTGGCAACTTGGCCAGCAGCGGCGCGCTCAGCACCAGCACGCAGGTAGCGAGGAAAATTTGTTGCAAACGTTTTTTCATAGAAACTTTCTCAAACTTGAACCGGCTGAATCGGTGCCGTTGGCTGTGAGCGCTGGGCGGGCAGCTTGCCGCTCTTGATGTCTTCGAGCCAGAGGGCGTGGTGTTGTTTGGCCCAGGCCTCATCGACATAGCCGGTCTTCATGCCTTTATAGGCGTCCTGGGTGCCCAGTGTGCCCATGTAAATGTGGCCCAGGAACATGCACATCATCGCCACATTGGAGACCGCGTGCACCATGTGGGCGATCTGCATGCTGCTGCGCTCATAGACCAGGCCGGGCAAGAGCTTGTCCAGGAACAGTCCGGAAGCCACTGCGATCAAGCCGAGCACCAACACACCGCCCCAAAACGTGATTTTTTCACCGGCGTTGAAGCGCCCCGACTTGACTTCATCGCCTCCCAGCATGCCGCCACCCTTGAGCATCCAATTCATGTCACCTTTGGCTGGCAGGTTGTCGCGCATGAAGGTTGCGATCACGACCAGCAAGGAGATGGCAAACAGTGGACCGGCAAAGTTGTGCATGTTTTTTAGAACAAAGGTCAACCAGCCAAACAAGCTTGCGCCGATGACCGGCAAAAAAATGAACTTGCCAAACGCCAGCACCAAGCCGGAAATGGCCAGAACGCTAAAAGCAATCGCGTTGGTCCAATGCGCCGAACGCTCGAACGCCGTGAAGCGCTCAACCTTGCGGCCGGTATCGGGCTCTTTGACTTTGATGGGCCCAATGCGCCAGTAAAACAGCGCAATGGCCACCAGCACGATCAAGATGAGCGAGCCGCCGTAAGGAATGATCCAGTGGTTGCGCACCTGACGCCAGGCCTCACCCGCATTGGTCAGGCGCGAGCCTGGATACTGGACGTAGGGCTGGATCAACACACCGGCTTCGGGTGCTTCTGATTTGGGCAGGCTGCTGTAGCCTGCTACGCCAGAGCCGACCTGACGCCAGACTGGGGCGTTGTTGCCGGGCTGCACCTTGGTGCGTTCGGCGTTGCTTTGCGTGGCATAGCCCGGCTCGGTGCTGGCATCGGGTTTGACTTCGAATATATTTTGACTTTTGACGGCATCCGCAGCGACAGGTGTTGCCTGCGTTGCCGGGATCGTCGCCGTGGGTGTTGCAACAGGACTACTTTGCGCCCAAACACTGCCCCAGGCAAAGACCAGCGTGCAGCAGACAGACAAGGCTTTTTTCATCTTGGCCTCCGGTTTAGTTCATGCGGGCGTAGTCGTTTTGGCCCTGCTGAGTACGCGCTTTGAGTTGTGACTCCCAACTGGCTTTGTCGCCTTGCTTCCAACCGGGACTGGCAAACGCTTTGTCAGTCCCGCTATAGGCCGGTGTATCTTGCTTGCTGGTCTGCAAAGCTTGCGGCCTTTCGCTGCAGGCACCCAAAACGGCGACCAGTGCGATGGCAAACAATAGGGTTTTCATGATTTGACTCCTTGCGTTGCATCCGCACCGGGTTGCCCGGCCTGTCTGGAACCATAAGCCGTGCCCCAGCCCCAGACTTCAGCGCCCTTGCCGCGTTGGACTACGCGGTTGCGCATGATGTCAGCCACCACGTCGCCGTCACCGGCAAGCAACGCCTTGGTCGCGCACATTTCGGCGCAGATCGGCAGTTTGCCTTCGGCCAAGCGGTTGCGGCCATATTTCTCGAACTCGGCCTGGCTGCCGTTGGTCTCGGGGCCGCCAGCGCAGAAAGTGCATTTGTCCATCTTGCCACGCACACCAAATGTGCCCTGTGACGGAAACTGGGGCGCACCAAAGGGGCAGGCGTAAGCGCAGTAGCCGCAGCCGATGCAGACATCCTTGTCGTGCAGCACCACGCCTTCATCCGTGCGATAAAAACAGTTGACCGGGCAGACTGCCATGCAGGGCGCGTCGCTGCAATGCATGCAAGCGACCGAGATCGATTTCTCGCCTGGCACACCGTCGTTCAAGGTCACAACACGGCGGCGGTTCACGCCCCAAGGAACCTCATGCTCACTCTTGCAGGCAGTGACGCAGCCGTTGCACTCAATGCAGCGCTCGGCATCACAGATGAATTTCATTCGTGCCATGTTCTTCTCCTTATGCGCGTTCGACGTTACACACGGTCGTCTTGGTTTCCTGCATCATGGTGACGCTGTCGTAGCCATAGGTGGTTGCCGTGTTGATGGCCTCGCCGCGCACGATCGGTGCGGCCCCGTTGGGGTAGTAGGTCAGCATGTCGGCGCCCTGCCAGCGCCCGGAGAAGTGAAACGGCATGAACACGGTGTCGGGGCCAACGCGCTCGGTCACTTGCGCCTGCACATTCAGGCGCGCGCCGGTGGGCGTCGAGACCCAGGCGCGCTCGCCATTGCGGATGCCTTTGGCCGCCGCCACTTTTGGGTTGATCTCGATGAACATTTCCTGTTGCAACTCGGCTAGCCAGGGGTTGGAGCGGGTTTCTTCGCCGCCGCCTTCATACTCGACCAGCCGCCCCGATGTCATGATGAAGGGGAACTTCTCGTGCACCTTGTCGGCAATGTTTTTGTCCTGGATGGTCTTGTACAAGGTGGGCAAGCGCCAGAACGCTTTTTTATCGTCGTGCGTCGGGTACTTGGCTACCAGATCAGGGCGAATGCCGTAAAGCGGTTCGCGGTGCTGCGGGATCGCATCCGGAAAGTTCCACACCACGGCGCGCGCCTTGGCGTTGCCAAAGGGATGGCAACCATGCACTTTCATGACCACGCGCTGGATGCCGCCGGAGAGATCGGTCTTCCAGTTCTTGCCTTCGGCGGCTTTTTGCTCAGCCTCGGTCAGGTCGTTCCACCAGCCCAGTTTTTTCATTAAGACGTGATCAAACTCGGGGTAGCCGGTGGTGATGTCGGCACCGAGCGAATGCGAGCCGTCCTCGGCCAGCAGATTGACGCCGTCGCGCTCGACGCCGAAATTGGCGCGGAAGTTGCCGCCGCCGTCCATCACGTGTTTGGAGGTGTCATACAGGTTGGGCGAGCCCGGGTGCTTGAGTTCGGGCGTGCCATAGCAAGGCCAGGGCAGGCCGAAATAATCGCCGGTCATGTCGTAGCCGGTTTCTTTGTCCTTCACTGTTCCTTTGCAGCGCAAGGTCTTGACATCAAAGGCGTTCATGTTGCGCATGTGTGCCTTGAGGCGTTCCGGGCTCTGCCCGGTGTAGCCGATGGTCCACATGCCGGCATTGATTTCGCGCAGGATGTCTTCGGGTACGGGTTCGTCCAGGCCATGCACTTTTTGCATCTTGTAGTTCTTCGACAGTTCCTTGCCAAAGCCGAGTTTGTCGGCGAACTGCTGCATGATCATGTGGTCTGAGCGGCTCTCCCACAGCGGCTCGATCACTTTGTCACGCCACTGCAAAGAGCGGTTCGATGCCGTCACAGAACCGCTGGTCTCGAACTGGGTGGCCGCTGGCAACAGATAGACGGCGCGATTGGGATTTTGGTCTTCAGGCGTGCCTGGCATCGCTGCCATCGCGGCCGTGGCCGACGGATAGGGGTCCACTACCACCAGCAGATCAAGCTTGTCCATGGCGCGCTTCATTTCCAGGCCGCGCGTTTGCGAATTGGGTGCATGGCCCCAATAGAAGACACCGCGCAGGTTGGAATCCTGGTCGATCAGTTCATTCTTCTCGAGCACACCGTCAATCCAGCGCGACACCGTGATGCCGGGCTTGCTCATCATCGCAGGACTAGCGAACTGCTTTTTGATCCATTCAAAATCAACGCCCCAGACTTTGGCGAAATGTTTCCACGAGCCTTCGACGATGCCGTAGTAACCGGGCAGAGAATCCGGATTCGGGCCGACGTCGGTGGCGCCCTGCACGTTGTCATGGCCGCGGAAAATATTGGCGCCGCCACCGCTCTTGCCGACGTTGCCTAAAGCCAATTGCAGGATGCACGAAGCCCGCACCATGGCGTTGCCAATCGTGTGCTGGGTTTGCCCCATACACCAGACCAGGGTGCTGGGCCGATTCTCGCTCATCATTTTGGCGACGCGCAGCACCTGCTCTTCTTTGACACCGCAAGCTTCTTCGACTTTGTCGGGCGTCCACTTGGCCATCACATCTTCTTTGACCTTGTCCATGCCATAGACGCGGTCGTTGATGTATTTTTTATCTTCCCATCCATTTTTGAAGACGTGGTAGAGCACGCCAAACAGAAACGGAATATCCGAGCCCGAGCGGATGCGCACGTACTCGTCGGCCTTGGCCGCCGTGCGGGTAAAGCGCGGGTCGACCACGATCATCTTGGTGCCGGTTTCCTTGGCGTGCAGCATGTGCAGCAGGCTCACCGGATGCGCCTCGGCGGCGTTCGAGCCAATGTACAGGGCGCACTTGCTGTTTTGCATGTCGTTGTACGAATTGGTCATGGCCCCATAACCCCAGGTGTTGGCCACGCCGGCCACCGTGGTGGAGTGGCAGATGCGGGCCTGGTGGTCGCAGTTGTTGGTGCCCCAGAAGCTGACAAACTTGCGCATCAAATAGGCTTGCTCGTTGTTGTGCTTGGAGGAGCCGATGAAATAGACGCTGTCGGGCCCGCTGGCTTTTTTCAGCTCCAGCATCCGGGTGCTGATTTCGCTCAGCGCCGTGTCCCAACTGATGCGCTCGTACTTGCCGTTCACCAATTTCATCGGATAGCGCAGCCGGTATTCGCCATGGCCATGTTCACGCAGGGCCGCGCCTTTGGCACAGTGCGCGCCTAAATTGATGGGCGAGTCAAACACCGGTTCCTGGCGCACCCAGACACCGTTCTCGACCACGGCATCCACGGCGCAACCGACCGAACAGTGCGTGCAGACGGTGCGCTTGACTTCGATCTTGCCCTCACCAATGGCCACGGTACCGGTTTTAGCGTCTGCCTTTTTGACCAGCGTCAGCCCGGAGGCCGCAATGCCGACACCCACACCCAGCCCCGAACGCCGTAAAAACGAGCGTCGATCCATCGTCGGCAGGGCTTGGCTCAGGCTCCGGCGCAGACTGTGGACGAAAGGCGAATGGGTGGTGGCACCCACTGAACCCAACTTTTTGGTTAGCAACATGAGAGTCTCCAATGACTACGTTATTCTGCGTTTGAGTTCCAAGCCACTGCAGAAAAGTGTGATGGCCGGGAATCAGACGCGCGTCGTCTGGTAATACTGTTTGACGTGATCGCTCAAAGAATAGCCACCGCCTTTCAAGGGCATTGGCTTGGGCAGCACGGCCAGCGCCGTGGGCGCCTGCGTTTTGAGCCAACCGACTGATGCGACGGCCGCACCGGCAACCGAAGCAGTTAGAAAAAATCCCCGGCGCGAGGCTTTGGGCGGTTGGTTTGGCATGAGGGTCTCCAAGGGTCTTAACGCTTATGTACTCTGGTGCATAGTGTAGGCAGGACCAGGCTGCACCACAATGGAAACAGGGCCTAGTGTGCTTAGGGGAAACCCGATGTTTTGAAATATTGAAAGGCATGGCCTTCGAGCGGGATCAGGAAGCCCGATTCCAAGGTTGATTCGCGCAGCCATGATTCCATGGTTGGTTTGCGCAGGCTCAGGCTGCCTGGGCGTTCTGCTTCGTGTCCCCCACCCTGCTGCGGCCTTCGAGCTGGCTCAGGCCCTCAGCACTTCAATTCCACCCATGAAAGGCTGCAAAACTGCTGGCACGCTCACCGAACCATCGGCATTTTGATAGTTCTCCAGCACCGCCACCAAGGCGCGTCCGACCGCCAGACCGGAGCCGTTGAGGGTGTGCACCAGCTCATTTTTACCCTGCGCGTTTTTGAAGCGGGCCTGTAGGCGGCGCGCCTGAAAGGCTTCGCAGTTGGAGACCGAGCTGATCTCGCGGTAAGTATTTTGTGCCGGCAGCCAGACTTCCAGGTCGTAGGTTTTTGCCGCGCCAAAGCCGATGTCACCGCTGCACAAACTCATCACGCGGTAGGGCAGGGCGAGTTTTTGCAAAATGGCTTCGGCGTGGCCAGTCATAAGCTCCAGAGTCTCATAGCTTTTCTCGGGATGCACGATTTGCACCATCTCGACCTTGTCAAACTGGTGCTGACGGATCAGGCCGCGCGTGTCGCGCCCGGCGCTGCCGGCTTCGGAGCGAAAGCACGGTGTGTGCGCGGTGAGCTTGATCGGCAAATCGGCTTCCGGTACCACCATGTCGCGCACAAAATTGGTCAGCGGCACTTCGCTGGTGGGAATCAGGTACAGCGCGGTGTTGTCGGGCTGCGCTTCGCCCTCCTGACCGCCTTTTTTGGCGGCAAACAAATCACCCTCAAACTTGGGTAACTGGCCGGTGCCGCGCAGCGTCTCGCCACTCACGATGTAGGGCGTGTAACACTCAAGGTAGCCGTGCTCCTGGGTTTGCACATCGAGCATGAATTGCGCCAGGGCACGGTGCAGGCGTGCCACCTGGCCCTTCATCACGGTAAAACGGGCACCGGTGAGCTTGACGCCCAGCTCGAAATCGAGTCCCAACGGCGTGCCGATATCGACGTGGTCCTTCACTTCAAAAGTAAAAGCTTTTGGCCCCTTGCCGTCCGGACTCCAGCTTCGTACCATCACATTGCTGTGTTCATCGGTGCCTGGCGGCACGCTCTCGTGCGGCAGGTTGGGCACGGCCAGCAGCAAAGTTTGCAGTTCAAGCTGAATTTGGTCCAGGCGCGTGGCCGAGGTTTCCAGTTCGGACTTGAGGCCTGCCACCTCGGCCATGACCGCGTCCACCTGGCTCTGTCCAGCGGCGCCCTGGGCCTTGAGCTGGCCGATTTGTTTGCTCAAGGCATTTCGCTTGCCCTGCAACTCCTCGGTGCGCATCTGGATCGTCTTGCGCTCGGCTTCCAGTGTCCTGAAGCTGTCCACGTTCAGGAACACTTGTGGCGATTTGCGCGTCTCAAGGCGGCGGATGACCGAGTCAAGGTCTTTGCGGAGCAGGGTGATGTCAAGCATGGTGTGATCGTAGTTTTTCAGATTTTCAAACCTTTGGGCAGCGGGAACTTCACCGTCTCGGGCGTGCCGTTCATGGTGCGCACCGAGATCGCGCCCATCGCCTTGAGGCGCTCGACCACCTGGCGCACCAGGATTTCGGGAGCGGATGCGCCAGCCGTCAAACCAACGCGCGCACGCCCCACGAACCACTCGGCTTGCAACTCCGCTGGACCGTCCACCATGAAGCTCGGCTTGCCCAGCTTGTGGGCTGCTTCACGCAGACGGTTGCTGTTGGAGCTGGTGGGGCTGCCCACCACAATGACAACATCAACCTGTGGGCTGATGATTTTCACTGCATCCTGCCGATTTTGGGTGGCGTAGCAGATGTCCTGTTTTTTAGGCTCACGCACCTTTGGAAACCTGAGTTTGATGGCCGCTGTAATGTCGGCGGCGTCGTCAACGCTGAGTGTGGTTTGCGTCACCACCGCCAGTTTCTCGGTCTGGCTTGGCCGTACTTGCGCCACGTCGGCCACGCTTTCGACCAGATGAATGCCACTGTCGAGTTGGCCCATGGTGCCTTCAACCTCGGGATGGCCCTTGTGGCCGATCATGATGAATTCAAAACCTTGCCGGTGCAGCTTGGCGACTTCGACGTGCACCTTGGCTACCAGCGGACAGGTAGCATCAAAAATCTGGAAACCGCGTGCTGTCGCCTCCCGTTGCACCGCGCGACTGACGCCGTGAGCCGAAAAAACAAGCGTTGCTCCGGCGGGCACTGCATCGAGCGTTTCTATAAAAATAGCGCCTTTTGCCTTGAGATCATTGACGACATAGGTGTTATGGACAATCTCATGGCGCACGTAAATGGGAGCGCCAAATTTTGCCAGCGCCCGCTCCACAATCTCGATGGCCCGATCCACGCCGGCGCAAAAACCGCGTGGTTCGGCCAGCAGGATTTCCTGGGTCATGACGGTAGTCACAAAATGCCAATCACGTGGACTTCAAACGTGACCGGCTGGCCGGCCAGCGGGTGGTTGAAGTCAAACAACACGGCGTCGCCCTTGGCATCACTGCGGAAGTCTTGCACCGAGCCGGCAAAACGCCCCAGGCCGTCGGGCGTCGGGAACTGCAACACATCACCCACCTGGTAGTCTTCGTCGGGTTCGCCCATGTCGATCAATTCCCGGCGTGCCAGCCATTGCAGCATGGCGGGGTTGTGCGGACCAAAAGCGCTGCCCGCCGGCAGCTCAAAAGTGGTGTGGCTACCTTCGGTCAAACCGAGCAAATAGGCCTCCAGCGTGGGTGACAATTGGCCGGTGCCCAGAGTCAAGGTGGCGGGCTGCTCGTTGAAAGTGTTGATCACAGCACCGACCGGGCCGGCCAGGCGGTAATGCAAGGTAAGGAAAGAGCCCGGTTGAACCGTGGCAGGTTTGGAATTCATAAAAGTACCGCGTGATAATCTAGGTGCCATTCTAAAAGACCGACCCATGCCGCTGAAAGACCTTCCTCCCGACGCGCGTCCACGCGAAAAGCTGCTCGCGCGTGGTGCTGCGGCGCTGAGTGATGCTGAGCTGCTGGCGCTGCTGCTGCGCACCGGCATCAAGGGCAAAGGCGTGTTGCAAATGGCACAGGAATTATTGGAACTGAAGAAATCCAGCGCCGACGACAACGATGGTTTTGACGGCATTGCCGGTTTGCTGCACGCCAGTGCTGATGACCTCAAGCGTGTCAAAGGGTTGGGGCCGGCCAAACGTGCCGAGCTGGTCGCCGTGCTGGAGCTGGCGCGGCGCGCGTTGGCCCAACAACTCAAGGAACGCACCATATTTGCCACGCCTGATGCCGTCAAGAACTACCTGCAACTGCACCTGGCCGCAAAAAAACACGAAGTATTTGCGGTGCTGTTCCTGGACGTGCAAAACAAGTTGCTCGCGCTCGAAGAGCTGTTTCGCGGCACGCTTACCCAGCTTAGTGTGGCATAATAGCGAAATTAGATATCTTCGGAGGTCGCCGTGACGATTGCGTCTGTCCTTGTAATTTCCTACATCCGTTTTTCCACTCCTCGCCAAGCCTTGGGCGACTCACTACGTCGGCAGTTTGATGCTACCCGCGCGTGGTGCGACCGGCACGGCTACACGTTGAATGAATCACTAAGCTTTCGGGACTTGGGTGTATCGGCTTTTTCTGGGGCGAACGTTAGCGCCGGTGGTGCGCTAGCTGCAATCATTAAGCTAGCGGAATCTGGAAAGTTTCCTCCCGGCTCGATTCTTGTGTTGGAGGCACTGGATCGGCTCACGCGACAGGCTTTACCGATAGCAATTCCTTTGCTGTTAAGAATATTAGAGCTAGGGCTCGAAGTTGTGACGTTACACGACGAAAAGCACTGGACTCAAGCACGTATTGCTAACCCTACTGACTTTGTCATGGCGGTGCTGCTGCTGGGTCAGGGGCACGGTGAATCGGAACGCAAATCCGGTCGTGTTCGAGATTCTTTTGCCGCTCAGCGTGACGCCGGAATATCGCAGGGCTTCGGTTCCGCACCGGGGTGGCTTAAGCGCACTGATAAGCGCTCGCCATGGGAGCCAATTCCTGAGCTCGTGGACTCGGTCGTTAAAGCCTTTGAAATGTGTGCAGTCGGCTTTGGCTCGCCAGCTATTGCCAAGAAAGCCAATGCTGAAGGGTGGCCACTTCCGGTGCGCAAGACAAAGCAAACAGGTGAGACCTGGCATTCCCGGCTACCCGGCCGGCTGTTGCGTGACACTGCCGTATTGGGACATCATGAGCATCGAATACGCAATTACGAAGAACAAGCAAAGCACTGGACAGGCAAGTCAACCGGCGATGTGATCGAGGATTACTATCCACGCATACTCAGTGAGGAACTTTGGTACCGTGCGCAAGCTGCTATCGAGACTCGCACCAAACCTCGTCGCCGCGACGACCATTTCTACAACATTTGGTCAGGATTAATATGTTGCGGTCGCTGCGGGGCTACTCTGCAGCGGAAAGTCGAACACAGGGGCTATTCACGCGGTCAATTGCTATGCTCTAACTCTATGTCAGGGGCAACCGATTGCCCTCCAGCATCCGTTCGACTTACCGACCCCACGTTGTTGCGCGAAATCACACTCTATTCGGCATCAATGCTTGGTATTCAGGAAGAGGCGGGTAAAGAAATTTCAACGCGACTTGAAGCTGCGCAATTCAAGCTCAAGACCGTTGAGGCTGCATCTGAGCGTGTCGCTGCTGTAATTGTTGATGTGGGTGAGTCTCTACCTGCGTTAACTCGCCAAGCTGTAGATCTTGGCAAGCAACGAACGGAATTGCTGTCAAGCATTGAGCTGCTCAAAAGCGAAATTGCTAGTTTTGAGCCGGACCTTTTCGACGACGCATATGCGATGTCCGTATTAGCTGTACTTTTCGACAAGACCGAGGAGGCAAAAGCCATTCGGGCAGACTGCAATCAAAGACTACACCGGGCAGTCAAGAAGATTTGGCTTTGGCCATACGACATGGCACTTGTCGAGTATCGCGAAATCCCTGGCTTTCACGGTATTGGCTTGCCACATCGCAAGCCTGGCAAAACTGAGCATCCTTACTTTGATGCATGGACCGCTGGTAAACTGTTTCCACCATTGGTAATACAAAGCTCATCCTGAGGGAGAACCTGAAGAGCGCGATGCTGCAGTCCGTGGGTCGTGCCATACGATTCAAACCTGAGTACCTGGCATTTGCCGCCGATTACTGTTTCGAGCCACGCCCGGTATCGACCGGCCATGCCCTAATCGAGCGCTGGCATCAGACCGGGCGCCTGCATTTCTGTCTGCTTCAGCAATCCAGGCGTGTGCTCATGGGCGCACTGACCTGCACCGCAGGTGTGTCTGAAATGCTCTCACTCACGGCCGCACGCCGGCACTATGACCACATCTTTGTTTTCGCGTTTGTGCTGTCGAAGATGCATGCTGAAATCAAGCGCGCGCACAACGTCAAGAACCTTGTCCTGTTCGCCGCCACTGACAGCGAACAGGAGCGCTTAAAGATTCAGGACGCTGCCAGCGCCTCATTTCGGGATATTTCAACCCCTGGTTGGCGACAATTACCTTG
>PKWM01000004.1 GCA_003133245.1 Rhodoferax sp.
AGGTAATTGTCGCCAACCAGCGCGCACTGCTGCACACGCAGCGCGTGGCCGCTTTGGGGACAATTGACGATGCCGGCAACCCCTTTGTTTCCATGGTTCCCTTCGCCATCGAGCCCCAGCTCCAATGCCCGGTCATCCATGTGAGTGGACTGGCTGCCCATACCCGTAACTTACAGGCTCGCGACAGCGTGTCCCTGATGGTCATGCAGTCAGAGGTTGCGGGCGAGCCGGTTCATGCCTTGCCACGCGTCACGCTGGAAGGGGTGGCCAGGGTGGCGGAGCGCGGGAGTTCCGAGTGGGTTGCCTGCCGAACCGCTTACATCGCGAGATTTCCGGAGGCTGAACTAATGACGGAGCTCGGTGATTTCAAATTCATCGCCATTCGCGTGACCGGGGCCCGACAAGTAGCGGGCTTTGGCGCGGCACGCTCACTTGACGAAGATGAAATCAAACTTGTGTTGGGACCAAATTAGGAACCCAGTTTGCCTTGACCTTATTTCTCGCTATCCAGATGCCCCATCTGAAATTCAGCGTATCGCGTCCCGGCCACGGCATCGACTGGCAGCGCGTCCTCGATTCGATGCAGGTCTTCAGTGTTCAGCGTCAGTTTCAAAGCGCCTAGCGATTCGTCCAGTTGCTTAAGGGTGCGCGAGCCAACCAGAGCGACCATGTCAATGCCAAGGCCGCGTCCCTGCGCCAGTACCCAGGCAATGGCCACCTGCGAGGCGCTGGCACCCAGTTCTGTGGCCAACTGATTGAGCACTTGCACCAGTCCTTCGTTCTTGACGGCGTTGTCCCCCACAAAACGCGGCAGGTAGCTGCGAATGTCCGTGGGTCCGGTCGGTCTGGAGCCAGAGAGCAATCCGCGCGACAGAACGCCATAAGCAGTGACACCAATGCCCAAGGACTTGAGGGCTGGAAAGATGGCAGCCTCTGGCCGGCGGCTGACCAATGAGTATTCAATCTGCAAGTCGCAGATGGGGTGCACAGCATGGGCCCTCTTGATGGTCTCAACGCCGACCTCGCTCAGACCGATGTATCGCACATAGCCTGCTTTGACCATTTCAGCGATGGCACCGATGGTGTCTTCGATAGGCACAGTGGGGTCAAGCCGAGCCATGCGGTAGATGTCGATGTGGTCCGTTCCAAGACGTTGCAGGGTGTAGGCCAGGAAGTTCTTGACGGAGGCGGGTCGCCCATCAAGCCCGGACCAGCCGCCCGCTGGGTCGCGCAAAGCTCCGAACTTGACAGAAAGCAGGGCTTGGTCACGTCTGCCTTTTAGGGCCTTGCCGATGAGTGCTTCGTTGTGGCCCATTCCATAGAAGTCGCCCGTGTCGATGAGGTTCACTCCCGCATCCAGCGCGGCGCGGATGGTGGCGATACCTTGCGCTTCGTCACTGGCACCGTACATGCCCGATATGCCCATGGCGCCCAGACCGATGGTGGAGACGGATTGCGGGCCTTGTGTGCCCAGTCGGGTGGAGGGGAGGGTTGTCGTGTTCATGAGCGTTACTACTTTCTGATGAAGGGTGGCGTAAGTGATGGAACGCTATTTCTGTCTTACGCCTGCCAGACTCCAAAACCCGCCTCTCGCAGAAGAATGCCCAGTTCCACTTCCATGTCGCGAGCAGCGTCATAGGACATTGGGTTGTACGCTTCATAGAGGTCGGGAAGCAATCGTAATCCGAAAAGCTGGACGTAACTGTTGGACTGAATGCCGGCCTTGTGCTTGTCAAAACGAACGTCAGGGTCCAGACCCGTCATGCCGACATATACGCAGGGCTTGGCGTCAACGTAATCTGGGTTGCCCTTTATAAATCGACGCTCAAGCAGTATGTCCTTTGAGAGTTCAACGACATAAACGTTGTAATGATTTCGGCGTCCCATATCTTTCAGGTCATCTGCAGGCAGCTTGAGGGCGCAGTGTACTGTCGCCGAATTTGCGTGAGAATAGCGAATCCCAATTTCCACAGGCGCCACTATCAAGCGACCTTCAAGCCACCCGCAGCCTCGATACCTGGTACGAATACGAGACCCAGGAAGTGGAGAAGGCGCAGCGAGAGTGGAGCCGCGAGAATGAAATCTCTCTCGACGGTTAAAGGTCGGGCCAGATTTGAGACCGTAGAAACGTAATCGGCACCCGAAGGTGCCGTTCTTTGGCTACTGCCTCGCGGGGCAGTTGACAATCAAGCTGCCTTGGCTGTTCTGGTGGCCTTGGTTGCCCTCGTGACAACATCGACTACCTGGGCTGCCGCTGCTTTGAAGTTTGACTGAGCCGCTTCAACAGCCGCTTTGGTGGAAGTCTGTGCGGTCTCCATTGCATTTTGGCCAGCGGAGATTGCACTCTTGAACGCGGCGACTGCGGTTTCAGTTCCGGTCGGGGCGTTCTTCGTCATGTTTTCCACCACATTGCCTAACGTGTTCTGCACTTCAGATATCTTGGCTTCGACAGCTTTGGTGAATTCAGCACCGCTGCCCGTGACAATGGTCTGAATATGCTGGAAGTAGGCAGCTGACTTGTCGGCAAGGGGCTTGAGCAAGCCAGATTGCTGGGCCAAAACTTCTTGCGCATCTTTAGCGCCCAGAACTGACTTAATGTGGCTGAAAGACTCGCCCAGCATTGCCTTGGAAGTTGCGAGGTTCAACTCTAGCAGCTTTTCGACGCTGCCAAAAATTTGGGAAGTCAGACCTTCCAAGGCTTGGAAATTGGCTTTACCAGTGGTTGTGAATTGTTCGAAAGTGTTGTTCATTTGAGTTTCCTTAAGTTGATGGATGAATCCGGTGCATGCTGAACAGAAACCGTTGCCGGTAATTTATGTTGCAGTGCAGCATAAACGAATTATACGGAGTAATTTAGAGTTATGCTGCACTGCGGCAATTATTAGAAATGCAGGCCTAGAAAGGACAGGAGGAAGGGCACGAACAACCTCCCCAGGTCAAATCAGCGCCGGCAATCGACTGCAAAATCTGCGAACATGAAACCAGTTTATTAACGTCAATCCGGGAAAGTAGTCGGACTTTTAAATGCGACTGTTTGTAAACGTCTTCGTGGGCATGTTTGAGGCCTCTCTTGGAGCGTCGGCAAGGAGCGATGCGGTAAGTCTACGCAATATCCTGATACTGGCATTGGTGCCGTCGTAAATATGCAAATGACCGCTTCTGGTCAATACAGGACAATCCTTGAATGCTACTTGGCAGATTTCTGCTTGACGTCTCACCAAAGCGCCGAGCCCTGCATATCAATCAACCGCCTGTGTTGCCGATTGCGCAACCATGCTCCCACAATCCAAGTGACCACAATCCAAGTGACCACAATAACGCCGAGTCCTGCGCCCACCATGACCTCTGTAGAAACCCATCCGCTAGTCGCGTCGGACATCCTTTCGACCGACTGAACCATTACCGGAGCTTGATATTCCGGCAGCTCGGGCACAGCGCCGACCACATAAAAACACGTTTCTTTCGGCGCTTTATGCCCCCACCACGATTGATAGACCGGAATAAGGACGCCCCCGAAATCATCGCGCAACCCATAGGACAGGCACCCGGCAGCAGCCCAAAGGCGCGACGTTTTCGGATGCTCTACAACCCCACCGAACCGACGCGCCATCGCCATCGACCAAAGCGCCAGCTCTTTTTCGCCACGACGAGCGTTAGCAAAGTGCGACAACTTGCCCCACGCCCTGCAAGGCGGATGAAACACACCAGGAACGCCACCGCGCCAGGTCAACGCATCGCGCTCAATGTCGAAACAATCGACGCCAGCCATGCGCTTGTAATGGGAAGTCTTGCGAACGAACAAGGCCGCGCACTTCATACCAGCCCCGCCAGCCGTTCGAATTGCAGCGCAGTCTCACACACCACCGCTTGACGACTCTCGCGCAACGAATCAAATTCAAACGCCTTGACCGAAGCGTGGAAGCCTCGCGCATCCATCGTATCGGCCACACGCGCCGCAATCTCCGACCTTTGCAAGTGTTGACGCACCAGTAGCGCCAACTCAGCGCCAGACGATTCAAACAAACTACTTTGATCGTGAAAAATTGAAGGCATAGCGGCTTTCTGTAAGTTAAGATTACAAAACGTAATCCAACCAAAGCCTAACAAGATTACAGACGGTAAGCAAGAAAAAGATTACAGTTCGTTATCTTTTAAGGAAACACCATGCAAAACACTATGGAATTATTGAACAAAGCCCTAACTGTTCAACCATCAGCAAAAGCATGGTGTGACAAGCTCGGACTATCAAGAAACACACTAGCCGTTGGAAAGATAAGAGGACGCCTAAGCCCCGCAATCGCTGGATGTATTGCTATAGAATTAGGAGAAAACCCAGAACAATGGATTGCAGTCGCGGCCCTAGAAGCAGAGCCAGAAAGTACGCTATTGCAGCGACTTAGAAAAAGTCAACCCAGTTGGCGGAAGCGGTGAGATTCGAACTCACGGATGTCGTGAAACATCGCCGGTTTTCAAGACCGGTGCAATAGACCACTCTGCCACGCTTCCGAGCGGTGTATTCTACTGGCAATAAAGGCTTCCAGTGCGCTGGCGTCAGGCTCGCAGCCGTATGAAAAACGTGACGCTTTCAATCCCCACGACGGTCAGTGCGAGCGAGCCGAATACGTGCAGCGCGGTGGTACCCAATGCCAGCGCATAGCGCTGTTGCCCGAGCATGCCAACAACTTCCGCCGAGAAACTCGAAAAAGTGGTGAGGCCGCCGAGAAAGCCGGTGACCAGGGCCAAACGCCAGACCGGGTCCAGGTTGGGCAGGGCCTGAAAAATCGCCACGCAGACACCGACCAGATAGCCGCCGATCAGGTTGGCGGCGAGCGTGCCCAGCGGCAGCACGGCACCCGGGTTGAGCCATAGGCCCAATTGCCAGCGAAGGAGTGCGCCGATGCTGGCGCCAATACAGATGGCGAGGACAGAAATCATAAGGTGACGATCATAGTGGGAAAAATGGCTCCCTCATCCCATCCTCTCTCAAAGGGCGAGGGAGTAAGCCCCTGCGCAATGGAATTTGGCAAGGCTCGTGCTAAGCTAGCAACCTCAACTTAACAAGGAAACCTCTATGCCCGGCTTGCTCAGCCACGTCGATCCCGACGGTCTGCTCGAATTTTCGGTGGTCTATACCGATCGCGCCCTTAACCATATGTCCAAAAGCTTTCAGGGCGTCATGAAGGACATTTCCAGCATCCTGAAAGAGGTTTATCACGCCAAGTCGGTGGCACTGGTGCCGGGTAGCGGCACCTTTGGCATGGAAGCGGTGGCGCGTCAATTTGCGACTGACAAGAAGGTGCTGATCATCCGCAACGGCTGGTTCAGCTATCGCTGGACGCAAATTCTGGAGATGGGTCATATCACCGCTGAATCGACCGTGCTCAAAGCCCGTCCGCTAACCAGCGCCAAGCAGTCACCTTGGGTACCGGCACCGATTGACGAGGTGGTGGCGGCGATCCGTCAGCAAAAACCTGCTGTGGTCTTTGCGCCGCATGTTGAAACCGCCGCCGGCATGATTCTGCCTGATGATTATTTGCGCGCCGTGTCCGCTGCGGTGCACGAAGTTGGCGGCTTGTTTGTGCTCGACTGCATCGCCTCGGGTGCGATGTGGGTCGATATGGTCGATACCGGCGTTGATGTGCTGATCAGCGCGCCGCAAAAGGGCTGGAGCAGCTCGCCGTGCTGCGCCATGGTGATGCTCAGCCCGCGCGCCCGCGCTGCCATTGATGCCACCACCAGTTCCAGTTTTGCCTGTGACCTGAAAAAATGGTTGCAAATCATGGAAGCTTATGAGAGTGGCACGCATGCCTATCACACCACGCTGCCCACCGATGCGCTGACGCGTCTGGACAAGGTGATGAAGGAAACCCAGGTATACGGTTTCGAGAAAGTGCGCGCTGAGCAGATCGAGCTCGGCGCCAAAGTACGCGCGCTGTTTGAGAGCCGAGGCATTGCCAGTGTGGCCGCCGAGGGTTTCAAGGCACCGGGGGTGGTGGTGAGCTATACGCAAGACCCCGAGATTCAATCGAGCCGCAAGTTTCTTGCCGAGGGTTTGCAAACCGCTGCCGGGGTACCTTTGCAGTGTGATGAGCCAGCCGATTTCATGACTTTTCGTGTCGGCCTGTTTGGTCTGGAAAAGTGGCACCATGTGGACCGTACCGTGGGTCACCTGGCAGCCGCACTGGATAAAATTTTGTAAGCTCAGAAACCCGCCCGGCTCCAGCAGAGCGGGTGCCACTAGGTCAGGCTTTAGGCTCGTTATAAAACCGAAAGCTGCTCCCTACTTCCTTGGCGCTGTACATGGCGGTATCAGCGGTTTTAACCAGCGTGTCGGCGTCCTGGCCGTCCTCTGGGTAAATCGAAATCCCGATGCTGGTCCCAATCTCGACGCTTTGTTTTTGACTGCCGAGCTGGAACGGCGTGGTTAGTGCCGCGATGATTTTATTGGCCACGGTTTGTGCCTCCTCGCGCCCGGCGACGTTGGGCAGAAGCACGGTGAATTCATCACCGCCGATGCGGGCCACCGTGTCCGATTCGCGCACCTCGTGGCGGATTCTGCCGGCAACTGCTTGCAAGATCTCGTCGCCAGCCGTGTGTCCGAGACTGTCGTTGACCCGCTTGAACCGGTCCAGATCAAGGTAGAGCAGTGCGAACAGGCGTGCGTCGCGTTTGGTCAAACTGATGGCTTGCTGTAGCCGGTCGTTAAAGAGCAGGCGGTTGGGCAGTCCGGTGAGGCTGTCGTGATGCGCTACACGCTGGATACGCTCTTCGGTCAGCTTGTATTCGGTAACGTCGGTGGTCACGGTAAAACAGCCTAGGACATTGCCCTGGTCGTCGCTATGCGGCAGCAGCTTGATCTCCAGGAAGAGGGGCTCCCTATTGGCAACCTTGCGCGACCTCTCATAATTGACCGGATGTCCCTGGAGCACCTGTACAAAATAACCTTCGATCTCGCTGAAGGTGCGTTGCCCGACGACCTCGCGCAGGTGCTGGCCCAGCAGGTCGGTCTTGCCATGTCCAAAAAACTCAACATAGCGCTTGTTGACAAAGACGAGGTGCAGGTCCTTGTCAAAAGCGGCGGTCATCACCGGAACGTTGTCAGTGAACAGGCGCAGTTGCTGCACGCTCTCGCGCAAGGCTTGTTCGGATTGCTTGCGCTCCGCGAGCAGTGCTTGAAGATTCTGTTCGTGCGCTCTGGTCTCCAGCAGAAGCTTGGCCACGTAAGCCAACAACAGACTGAAGAGCAAGCCCAGGGCGGCGCTGAACCAGAATTCGAGGGGCTCAGCGCGCCAGATCAACGTGGCTGCTGCCACACCTGCGAGCAGAAAAACGACGAACGCCACCCACAGCGGTCGCATTGGACGATCAAGATGCAAGGGCAACATGGGCAACATCAGGCGGGCAATTGGTAGCCCTGTTCACGAAACAGCTTGAGGCAAGCATCGGCAACGACCGGGTCAAATACGCTGCCGCGTCCACGCTCGATCTCGGCCAGCGCCTTGTCTATTCCGAGCCCGGGTCGGTAGGGTCGGTGCGAAGACATCGCCTCAATCACATCGGCTACTGCCAGGATGCGCGCCTCAAACAGAATCGCATCGCCCTTCAAACCCTGCGGGTAACCGCTGCCGTCAATGCGCTCGTGGTGCTGTAGTGCGACCTGCGCCACCGGCCAGGGGAACTCCACATCCTTGAGCACATCGTAGCCGGCCTGGGCATGTCCCTGGATTAATTGAAACTCGATCAGGCCCAGTTTGCCGGGCTTGGACAGAATCTCCGTCGGAACGCTGATCTTGCCGATGTCGTGCAGGTAGCCGGCCACGCGCAATCCTTCTTGCCTGCGCGCATCGAAGCCAAGCTCAGTGCCGATGGCAACTGCGATTTCACCAACCCGTCGGGCGTGGCCGGCGGTGTAGGGGTCGCGCATCTCGCTTAAGTTTGTCGCCACCTCGACGGTGCTCATGAACGCGGTTTCGAGTTGTTGCAGGTAGTGCTGGATCTGCTCCTCGGCGCGCTTTTTCTCCGTGACGTCCTGCATCATCCCGATGATCGCCGGTCGGCCTTGGTAGGTGGCGCGCGTGCCGGAGACACCGACCTCGACCTCTGAGGCGTCCTTGCGCAGCGCGATGAAGTCGTAGTTGATACTACGTACTTCGCCTGCGAGCAGCCGCCGCTGATTTTCAATGATGGTGGCGCGGTCTTTCTCGGCGAGCAATGGTAGCGGGTCGTGACCGATCAATTCGTCGGCGTTAGCAAAGCCGCGTATCTCGGCGAAGCGCGGGTTGACATAGGCGAATTTGCCATCCTGGATGATGTAGATGCCGGCGATCGACTGCTCAACCAGGCCGCGGAACTGTTCTTCCGCCGCGCGCAGCGCGGTCGTCTCCTGAACCAGCGCAACATCCATCCGCCGCAGCGCGCGCAAGGGCAGGATCAGCAGCGTGGCGTACACCAAGGCGCCGAGCAGCAAACCCAGCAGAGCCACGACCAGCGTGCCAAACACTTCCTCATGATACGTATGCGTAATTTCGACCTCACCAACGATCCGTCCGGAGTCGTAGACCGGAGCCGAACGGACGAGGACCGGCGCGTCAGGAGGTGCGCCCACCGTCAAAAGCACATTGCCTGCGGCGTCACGGATGATCGCGCGGTCGTTGGCCAGCGACAGCGGGTAGCGCAGCAGAAATTCTTCCATGAGCTGCAACTGGTACATCCACAATTCCGGATTGGCGTCGACCAAGGCATTGATGGCTCCGGCCTTGACCTGGGCCACAGTTTCGACGTGCTCGATCAGGCTCGAGTATTTCAGACCGAAATAGCCGCCTGGCAACGCGATCACCACTACCAGGGCGAACAGGAGCGCCAACCGTCTTACAGTCGAAACAAGTTTGATTTCGGCTGGCGCGGCCGTCGCGGTGGGTCTCAAGGAATCCACTGTCCGTTGCTGGTGAGAATTTTTCGTCCGGCAGGCGAGTGCACATAGGCGATGAAGCGCTCGACCGCCACTGAGGGCTTGGCGCCGGTCACGAAGAACAAGCGCTTGTAATACGGGTAGGCGCCGGCGGCCGCACTCTCTGGCGTCGGTTCCCTGCCGTCGAGCTTGAGTGCCCGCAGCGCGCGCCGCTCGGACACGATCAGCGCGAGCGAACTCGGTCCGATGGCACCGGGGATACTTTCCAGATCATTGGCGGCATCCTGATCGTTCACCGAAAACTGCACACCGGGGCGCGTCTCTGCTACCGCGAGAGCGAGCCGAATTTCGGGGGAGATGTTCTTGACCATCTCGGTATCGATGTCGCTGTCCGGTCGCAGCACGATGCGCACCGGGCTGCCGTCGGCCCACGTCATCCTCTTGCCGGCATAGATGTCGGCCAGTTCCCCGGAGCTAATGGCGCTGACTTTGGACTTGGTAGAAATCGCGAACACGAACGGCGTGCGGGCATATTCCATTTCCACGGTGCCGAGTTTGCGTTCGTTCTCATTGATCGCACGCGAGGTCACCGCCAGACCGATCGCGCCGGCGAGCACCGCCTTGATGCCCCCGCCGCTGCCGAGGCTGGGCACGGTCGTGATCCGAATATCTGGATTCTTAGCCGAAAACTCTACGCCGAGAAGTTGCATGCTGCCGAGCGCAGCGCCGGTGCCACCGATCTTGATCTCTACTGCTGCTGAAGCGTTGCCAGTGAAAAACATTGCTGTGCTTGCGATTACGAACGCAAAAAGGAACCTGTGACGGGGCATATTCATGTCGCCATTTTATCGTCAGCCGGGGGCTTCTGCCGAGCGCGCCGAGCAGTCTTAGCTGGGAATGGTGTAGCCCTTCTCTCGGAACAGCTTCAGGCAGGCATCAGCAACAGTTGCGTCGTAAACGATGCCGCTGCCACGCTCGATCTCGGCGAGCGCCTTGTCTATTCCGAGCCCGGGCCGGTAGGGTCGGTGTGAGGACATAGCCTCGACCACGTCGGCCACCGCCAGGATGCGCGCCTCCAGCAAAATCGACTCGCCCTTCAAACCATTTGGATAGCCGCTGCCGTCAATGCGCTCGTGGTGCTGGTGCGCGACCTCGGCCACCGGCCAGGGGAACTCAACGTCCTTCAAGATGTCGTAGCCGCCCTGGGCGTGTTCCTTGATCAGGTCAAACTCCATGGGGTCGATTCGGCCCGGTTTGCACAGAATCTCCGTTGGAATGCTGATCTTGCCGATGTCGTGCAGATAGCCGGCCACGCGCAATCCTTCTTGCCTGCGCGCGTCGAAGCCGAGTTCGGCGCCGATGGCAACCGCAATCGCGCCGACCCGTCGGGCGTGGCCGGCAGTGTAGGGGTCGCGCATTTCGCTCAAGTTCGTCGCCACTTCCACCGTGCTTATAAACGCGGTTTCGAGCTGTTGCAGGTAGTGCTGGATCTGTTCCTCGGTGCGCTTTTTCTCCGTGACGTCCTGAATCGTTCCAAAGAACCTTACCGGCTTGCCGTTGGCGTCGCGATCTATTTCTCCGCCGGCATGAACCACTCGCTCGGTCCCATCAGGACGCCGGATGCGCATGTCCAAGTCATAAGGCTTTTGTTTCTCCAAAGCATCTTTCATGGATTGCTTGACAAACGCCAGGTCATCGGGATGCACGGTTGCAAGAAATGCTTCTATTGATGCAATGGTTTCGGGTGGCAGCCCGAAAATCCGGTAGTTTTCTTTTTCCCAGTGCAGCTCGCCGGTCAGGAGGTTCTGCTCCCAGTTGCCGATGTTAGCTAGCCGCTGCGCCTCATGTAAGCGCGCCACGGCAGCCGTGAGCGCGTCGGCGCTACAGGCTCTCGCCTCGGCACCGTGCAGGCGCTGCTGGCGCCAGAGGAAACCCACGCCCGTGGCGGCAGCCAGCAGCAGCGCACTGACCAGGCCAGCCACCAGCCACAGGGCGGCTTGCGCCGGTGCCAGTGCCTCGGCCCGGTCAATCTTCGCCACAAGAAACCAGGGCGAGCCCGGCACCGGGCGCATGCTGGCGATGACCGGCACGCCGCGGTAATCGACACCCTCGGCGATCCCTTCATGCCCCAGCGCGGCCTGTACCGCAGGCAGTTGTGTCTTGGTCAATGGCTCGCGCAGCGCGAGGGCGGTGTTCTTGAGGAACCGCAGTTTATTGAGGAACACGACCTCCTCGCCCTCGCGACGCACCAGCAGCGCCTCGCCGCTGTCGCTCGGTGTCGGCCAGCGCTGGATAGAGGGATAGAGGTAGGGCGCCGGGTCGATGCCGATATAGAGCACACCCACCGGCTGACTGTCTTTCTTTTCGCCCAGGATGGGAACCAGCAGCGACAAGTGGATGGTGTCCCCGGGTGCGTCCCGATGAAAATCCATGAAGGCGGGCCGACCCGAGCGCAGGACTTCGCGGGCAAGGCTGGTCTCATCGACGTGGGCGGCTGCAATAGGGCGCAGTGTGGGGCCCAGCGTATCGAGCACGTAAACACGGTTATAGCCGTAGGTTTCGCGCAGCTCCTGCAACAAGCGCTGAAGGCGCTCTTGCGCCTGCCGGTTCCGTGGCTCGGCCAGAGCGTGCTGCACCAGCTCGGCGAAAATGGCGTCGTGGGAAAGAAAGGCCGCGTCCGCCAGCCGCTCGACCCGCCACTGCGCCAGATCGGCCGCCTTGAGCTCCGCAATCGCGGACAACTGGTGCTCGAAATTTTCCCGTTGCAGTTTCTCTACGTGCCGGGAATAGATGAGACCGGTGCCGACCAGACCGGCGGCAACCAGCACAAACAGCAGGATCAGATACCGCGAGCTCAGCTTGGACGTCATTGCTTGGCACCGTTATCGCTATTGGCCAGAGCAAAGGCAAAACCCTTTTCCCGGAACAGCCCGATGCAGGCATCCACCGCGTCCGCGTCATAGAGGACGCCGCGATCTTGAGCGATCTCCTCCAACGCAGCATCGATGCCCGGCGCCGGACGCTGCGGCCGGTGCGAACACATCGCCTCCACCACGTCGGCCACCGCCAGAATTCTGGCCTCGAGCAGAATCGCATCGCCCTTGAGTCCGGCCGGGTAGCCCGAGCCGTCCAACCGCTCGTGGTGTTGCAACACGATCTGCGCCACCGGCCAGGGGAATTCGATCCCGCGCAAGATCTCGTAGCCGTTCTGCACATGCGCCCGGTTCAGTGCGATTTCGCTTTTGTTCAGTGGCCGGGTCCGGTTGAGGATATCGGCCGGCACCGAAATCTTGCCCAGGTCGTAGAGCAGTCCGCTCACGCGCAGACCCTCGATCCGGTGCGGCGTTAACCCGATCTCACGCGCTATCGCCGTGGCGAGCTCGCTGGCGCGGCGTTGGTGGCCGCTGGTGTAGGCGTCGCGCTTTTCGAGTGCCAGCGAAATCGCATGAATGGTACTCAAATAGGTCTCTTGCAACTGTTCGGCGCTTGCGCGCTGTTCGCTCTCCAGGCGGATCTGGAGGTCTGCGTGCTTTTTGATCTCCAGTGCCAGGGCCGCCGTTTTCTCCTGCACCTTTTGTTCCAGATGCTGGTTCAGGTTGTCGAGTGCGGTTTCGGCCGAGACCAGCGCCTGATTCTGGAGCACGGCATTCTCATAGGTTGAAATCAACAGGTTCAGCATGCGCGTGCTGTCGGCGTAAACCAGGTGGGTCTTGCCGGCCAACTTGACTTCGACGCTTCGACGCTCATCAGCTGGCTGCCGAGTCGGGGGATTGTCCAGCAGTGCCGCCAAGCGGGAAACGAGGGCTGAAACGTCGTAGGGTTTGGTCAGGTAACCGTCGGCGCCCGCGTTCAGACCGCGGATCAGATCCTCCGGATTGCTCAGCATCGTCAGGAGGATGATCGGGGTCGAATTGAACGACGCCTCACGGCACATGGCCTCACACATTGTGTAACCGTCCATGACCGGCATATTGACGTCGCTCACCACCGCAGCCGGACGCTGTGCTTTTGCCATGGCCAGGCCCTCGGCGCCGTTGGCGGCCGTGATGACCCGATAGCTTGCGGCTTCCAGGGCGCGGCGCAACAGCTCGGTCTGGACCGGGCTATCCTCGACGACGAGGATGGTGGCGCCGCGACCACCAACGGGTGTGTCGGAAGGGCTGATTGCTTTGGTTACCTGGTTCATTGCTGCTTCTCCAGTTTGGCCACCAAGGCACACAGGGCAGGCCCGATTTTGTCCAGTGCCAGCACGTGTAGCGCCGCACCGAGTTCGATGGCTGCGCCGGGCATGCCGAAGACCACGCTCGATGCTTCGTCCTGCACCAGCGTCAAGCCACCGGCGCGGCGGATGTCGAGCAGACCCTGGGCGCCGTCCTTGCCCATACCGGTGAGCAGCACGCCCACCGCGCTCGCGCCGTAGTGGCGGGCCAGCGAGCTAAACGCAATGTCGACCGAGGGCCGGTGACCGCTGACAGCCAGGGCGCTGGAGCAGCGAAAGCGCCCGCTTGCGTCAATTTCGATATGCCGGTCGTCAGGCGGGAAGTAGGCGGTGCCGGCGCGTGGTTCGGTGCCTTCCTGCGCAATGCAAACGCGGATCTTGCAGCTGCTCGCGAGCCAGTCAACCAGCCCTTGCATGAAGCCTTGGGCGATGTGCTGCACACACACCAGCGGCAGCGCAAAGTCGACCGGCAGTTGCCGCAATATGCCCTCGAACGCCTGCGGTCCACCGGTGGAAGCGCCGATGCCGATGATGCGCAGCGCACCGGCTGTAACGCCCAGCGACAAGGGCTGCGCGATGGGCAACGAGGCGATGGCGGCGGTGGATTTGCGCCGACCGATGACCTTGACGCCGAAGAGGATCCGGATCTTGGTGATGAGGTCGTTGCCGATGACGCCGAGGTTGGCATCGGATCCGCCGCGCGGCTTGGCCAGGACGTCAAGCGCACCGGCATCCAGCATGGAGAAGATATTGCGCCCCTGCTCGGCCTGCACCGAGACGCTCAAAACCAGAATCGGCAGCGGCTGCGTGGCCATCACCTCGCGCGTGAGCGCCAGGCCGTCCATGACAGGCATGTGCAGATCGGTGCAAATGACGTCCGGGTGCAATTGTTCGATCAGCGCAAGGGCTTCAACACCGTTGCCGGCGACGCCCGCGATGTGAATATCAGGCGCGTTCGCGAGCATCCGACGGATCATCTCAACCGCGAGCGGTGAGTCGTCCACCACCAGGATGCGGATTACCGGGGCGCTGCCACGCAAGGACGTCGGGTTCATAGAATCAGCCTGGACAAACAGTCGAGCAGCACTTGCTGGTCAAAGGCCGACTTGGTCAGGTAGGCGTCGGCGCCGGCATTGAGTCCGCGGCGCTTGTCTTCGTCGGAGGAAAGCGAAGTGAGCAAAATGATGGGCAAGGCGGCGTACCTGGCGTCGCTGCGGATCCGGGCCGCCAGACCCAGACCGTCCAGGTTGGGCATCAGCACATCGGTGACAACGGCATCAAAGGTGCGCGTCGCCAGCTTGGTCCAGGCCTGCTGCCCATCGACTGCGCTCACTACTTCGTAACCCGCGCCTTCAAGAATACGCAGTTCCTGCGCGAGCATGGTCGGGCTGTCCTCGGCTAGCAAAATGCTTCTTGCTTTCTTCGTCACTGGCGTTGCCGCTGCCGCCGGCGCGGGCGTGGCCAGCGCCGCTGCGGCGCCCTGGCGGATGGAGGCCGCGAGGTCCTGCTCATTGAGCACCATGCAGATTTCGCCGTTGCCCAGAACAGTGGCACCAGCGACGTTGCGCACGCGCTCGAGCAAGGCGCTCTGCGGCTTGAGCATCACTTCCTGTTCGCCCAGCAATGCATCGACAAAAACGCCAAATGAGTCGCCGCCCACTGAAAACACGACGCCGTTGCTGGGCCCAGCAGACTTGGCGCCGGGCAGCTCGAGCAGATTGGCCAGGCCGGCCGCCAGAATCGGTTGCGCCTGGTGCAGGATGGCGCTGTGACCCTCGAGCGTAAACACGTCTTGCGCCGTGAGTGTCCTTAACGACTGCACGCATTGCAGCGGCAAGCCGTAGGCGTGGCCGTTGACGCCGACGAGTAGCACGCGCAGGGTCGAGATGGTCTGCGGCAGCGTGATCGTGAAGCGCGTGCCCTGGCCCGGCGTGGAAGCCAGCGCTACCGTGCCCTTGAGGCGCTGCACATTCGCGCTGACCACGCTCATGCCGACGCCGCGCCCCGAAACCTCAGTGACCCGGCTGGCGGTGGACATGCCCGCCGCAAAGATGAGTGCGTGGATTTGCTCCGGGCTCATTGCATCGAGCGCGTCCTGGCTCGTCAGACTTCGTTGGAGAGCGGCGTGTTTGATCGCTTCCTGATCGAGGCCGCGTCCATCGTCGCTGACTTCAATGACGATGCTGTCGGCACTCTGGCTGGCCCTGATTTTGACGCTGCCGGTCTCCGGTTTACCCGCTCGTACTCGCTCTGCGGTGGGCTCGATGCCGTGATCGACGGCGTTGCGCAGCATGTGCATCAGCGGGTCTTTAATCTCTTCGAGAATGCGTTTGTCGGCGTTGGTTTCTTCGCCCTCGATCACCAGTTCGACTGCTTTGCCCTGTTCCTGTCCCAGGTCATGCACCAGGCGCGGAAACAGCCGGAACACATTGGACAGGGGCAGCAGACGGATGCGGCGGATGCCGCTGTCCAACTCGTCGGCGATGGTATGCAGGCGCGCACTGTCCTCCGAAAAATCGGCTCGCAGCCGTGCCAGCGTGGCGTCCAGCCGGGTGCGCTGCTGCGTGGCGGCGAGCGTTGATGGCGCCCTCCTGTTGCGGGTGCCGTCCTCGTGCAGGTCGATCAAGGCATCGACGTCGGCCAGGCGCTGCGCAAAGCGCGTGCTGGTCACGGCCAGCTCGCTGGCGTGTGTCAGCAGGGCGTCGAGCCGCTTGGTATCAACGCGCACCGATTCGATCTGATACGGCGCCGTCGGCACTTCTGGCGCGCGCGCGGGTGCTGCTTTGGCTTGGACTGGCAGCGGCGCCGGAGCGACCGCTACCGGCATGATCGGCTCTGCGCTGCCCGTTGGCGCGGATTGGGCCGAACGCTCCTGGGCCTCGCCCCTAGCCAGGGCGACCCTGGTGAGCGCACGAATTTCGTTCAGTGTCAGTGTCATTTGCGCCAGCAGCCCGGCGTTGATCGGCGCCGTGTTGCGCCGCGCCGCGTTGAGCTGGTCTTCGAGCTGGTGCGCCGGGGTCTGAATCGCGATCAATCCCAGCATGCGGGCCGCGCCCTTGAGGCTGTGCGCCTCGCGAAACGCCTCCTCCAGCAAGGGCTGGTCGGTAGGGGTTTTCTCCAACTGTAGCAGCGCGTCGTCCAGGTGCTGCAGGTGCTCCTCGCTCTCGGCCCTGAACAGCTCGCGCAGTGCGGCGTCTTCAATCATGATGCTGTGGCTAGACCATCGCCTTCAAGCCCAATGCCACGCTATTGAGCTTTTGCACGCCTTGCTTGGTTTGCGAGGTGCCGGCAGCCATTTGGGCTGAGCCGGCGGCCAGACTCTTCATGGCGTCGGTCACCTGGCCGAGCGCGGCGGCTTGCTGGCGGCTGTTCAGCAGCACTTGCTGCGCGTTCACCGCCACGCTATTGGCGGTGCTGGAAATCGTGGTGAAGGAGGCCACGGTCTTGTCGATGATGGCCACCACTTCATCGGTGGTGCGGCTGCCGCTCTCGGTGACCAGCACCGCCGAATCGGTTGCTTTCTGGATCTCGGTCACCAGTGCATGGGCGCGCTCGGCCGATTTCTTGCTCTGGTCGGCGAGCTTGCGCACCTCGGTGGCGACCACTGCAAACCCCTTGCCGTGCTCGCCGGCGTGGGCGGCTTCGACCGCCGCGTTGAGCGCCAGCATATTGGTCTCGCCAGCGAGATCTCCGACCACCTTGGCGATGTCGCCAATCTGGCCGACCTGCTCGGAGAGCTTGCGGATGTGATCGGTCACCAGGCTCACCTGCTGCTTCATGTTCGCCATGCTGACCGAAGCTTGGTTGGCCAGAGCGATGCCGTCTTGTGTGGCCTGGTGCGCCTGCTTGGCGGCCTCCGCCGCCGACTCTGCCTGCGCGGCAGACTGGCGCGCCGAAGCGCCGAGTTCATCGACGGTGGTCGTGGTCTCGGTGACGGCCGCCGCTTGTTGCGTGACGACGCGTTCGTGCTCCTCAACGGTTGCGACTATCTCATTCGCGGACGACGCTATAACATTTATGGCTTCATTGACCGGGAGGATGAGCTTTCGGACCATACTACGGTTGATGAACACCAACATGGCGATGCCGACAATCAACGCGAGAATGGATCCGCCAGCAAGAAGGGCGTTCATCAACGCCTTGTTCCTCTCCAAATCCTCATTTCTTTGCTCAAGCAGTTTGTCTTCCGTAGCAACCATTTCACTTATGCGCATACGGACGTCGTCCATCAGCTTCTTTCCCTTATTTGAAAGGACAGTATCGAACGCTGCTTTCTGCTTGCCCGCTCTCTGCAACGTAATCGTTTCCGCTAGTTCGTCTAGCTTCTGTCGGCCTGCGTCGCTTAGTCCCTTCATCCGCGCAAACTGCGTCGGATTGTCCTTGACCAATTCGTCAACACTATTCTCGATTTCTTGTATCGAAGTTAGCGCCTTGTTGTACGGATCAAGATACTCCTCCCTCTGTGTGTACAAGAATCCACGTTGCCCTGTTTCGGCATCAATAAATTTGCTTAATAGATTGGCCAACCGCGACTTGACGTCGTAGGTGTGCGTAACCCAGAACGCATTCTCGCTCGTCTTGCGCACGATCCAAAATGTGCACGCTGAGTTGAATAGTAATAGCACTAGGACCGTCACGAAACCAATCTGAATAATGTTATTCAGTTTTACCTGCTTTTGTGCCATAGTTCACCCTTGGTTAAATTGACTCATCGGAACCTGTCTAGAGATTCGCGACAGCATTCGCCGCGTAATTGCTGTAGATTTTCATCGCACCTCCTCCGCGACCTGTAGCTCGCGCGCGGAGAGAATCTTTTCCATATCCAGAATGCCGATGGAGTGGCCGCCGACGGTGGCCACGCCCTGATCCAGAATACCCAGCGTTTGCCCGAGCGCGCTGGCCGCACCGCTGCAATAGGCCTTGAGCGCACGCTCTGAAACGGCGGGCATGACCCCAATATCCACCGGCGCGAGGTGTGCTACGCCGACGATTTCGCTCGCCGGCAAGCCAAACAGCAGCCCGCTCACCTGCACCACTACCACCTCAGTCAGGTGGCCTTGCGTGCTCAGACCCAGCGCCGGACGGATATCGGCGACGGTGAGAATGTCGCCACGCAGGTTCATGTTGCCCAGGATGTGCGCCGGGCAGCAAGGCACCGGCGCGATGCCGCGCAAGTGCGAGAACTCTCGCACCAGATCGGCGTTGAGTGCGAACAGTTCATTCTCAAGCCGGATCACCGCGTAGGCTTGCAGAGCGCTGTCCTGCACTACTTTTTGTGCTTGCGCGAGCTCGCTCGTGCGCTGGCGCAAACGCGCGACTTCATTCGGGGCGAGCTGGCCGAACAGCTCTGACAACAACCGGGTCGGGTTGGGTGGCGGCTCCTGCGTCAAGGTCTCGTCGGCCGGTTCTTGCTCGGCCGGTGCGCTGCTGAGCAGCGCCGGGATGTCGAGCAGCATGGTCAAGCCCTCAGCCAGCTTGGCTTCGCCCAGCACAAAGCGCGCTTCGCCACCGGCGCCCTGGTAGCTGCGCGCCGGAGCTATTGCGGCTTCGGACAGCGTGGCCAGGTCGTGCAGTTCGCTCACGATCAGGCCGACCCGGCCCGCCGGGCCAGCGATGACGATGATGCGGTCGCTCAAACGATAGGGCTCTGGCGTGCGACCAAAGCGTTGGCACAGATCGAGCACTGGAATCACGCGTCCGTGCAGGTTGAATACGCCGCAGATGTAGGGCGAGAGTTCTTCGATCGGTGACAGAGCGGGCAACCAGACGATTTCACGCACCAGCCCCACGTCGAACCCATAGCGCGTGCCGTGGTGACTGAAAATGAGGTAGGTCTTTTCCACGGTCGGTCAGTTTGTTGGATGAGTGTTACATCAAGTCACATCTTAACCTCAAACGATGCAGACACCGCCACCTCGGTGGCGTCAAGCAGCCGTTCGAGATAGACCAGTGCATCGGCAACGCTTGAATCGTTGTGCGGTGCGATCAAGGATTGCGCAGGTAGCTTGCGCAGTGCCGCGCGGGCAGTTTCATACAAGCGCCGTGCGCGCTCATGCTCACCGTCCTGCGAGTGCAGGGCGCCGAGCTCCAGACAGGCCGCGACAAAGGACGCGTCGAGATAGATCACTTTCTTCAGCAGCGTTTTCGCTTCGGCGCTGCCGCCGCGCGCCTGCGCCAGTCGTGCCAGGAGAAAGTAGGGCCGCGGGTCGAGGTCGGCGAGGGCGATCGCCTGGCGGCAGTCCTGCTCGGCTTGCTCGCTCCGGCCGCCATTGGCGTGCTGCCGGGCGGTTTGCATGAGTTGGTCGATGTTGGGCTTGGGCGCGGCCGGCGCGGCCTCAACTATGGGCGCAGGCGGCGCGACGGAGTTGCCAGATTGCCATGTCGCTGTCAGCCGCGTGGCTGCCACCGAGGTCGCTGTGCTCCTCGCAATGACGAGGTTTGGGTCATTGCGCGTCCCGTCTGCGTCATTGCGAGCGTAGCGCGGCAATCCATGTTCGTGTACTCCGGATGCTGCCGGGGCAAAGTCTGGCGCTGGCACCTGTTCGCTTTTTTGAAACACCGCAGACTGCGCATACACACGCATGTGCAGCGGCGGGGTGTCATGGCCGAATAGTTCGTTGTGGCCAGTGACGAGATAGCCGCCGTCGGCCAGCACCTGGCTAAACTTTGCCGTGATGCCCCCAACCGCGTGCGCATCAAGGTAGATAAACACATTGCGGCACAGGATCAGGTCGAACTCGGTCAAGTCGCTCGTTGCCTGAGGAAAAGAGTCGCGCACCAAGTCAAGGTGGCGAAAGCTCACCATGTCGCGCAGCCGCTGACTGATCTGCCATTGATCGCCGTGGGGCTCAAAGTAATGCTGCCTGCGGTGCGGGCTCAGGGCGCGAAAAGACCATTCACGATAAAGCCCTCGGCGCGCTTTTTGCAGGGCTGCGGCGCTGATATCGGTGCCCAGAATCAGCACCTGCCAGCCTTCAAGACGAGGTGCCAGTTCAAGCACCAGCATCGCCAGCGTATAGGTCTCTTCGCCGCCGGCGCAACCGGCGCTCCACAGGCGCAGCGTGCGCGTCCTGGCCCGACGCGCGATCAGCTCGGGCAGGAGCGTGGCGGCGATCAGATCGAGCTGGTCCGGGTCGCGAAAAAAATAGGATTCACCGGAGGTACAACGCACCGTCAGCAACTCGCGTTCCTGGCGGCCCACAGCGCTGTCCTGGGACAGCAGTTGAGCGTATTGCTCAAGTCCCGGCAGCGCCAGCTTGCGCCAGCGCTCGGCGCTCCAGAGGGCGAGCGCCTCAAGGTCCGGCTCGCGCAGGCGCAGCCCGGCCGTGCGTGCCATCTGGTGCATGTAGTGCAAGGTCTCGTTGCTGGTGGGCATGATTTTTTCTGGGGATAATTCTTGCATCATCGCCCCATGAAGTCCGGGGTCATGGATCGCCGCGCTACTTCAGAAATCTCGTCTCGAAAATCTCACCCGGCACCGGTTTGCTAAATAGGTAGCCCTGCATTTCGTCGCAGCTCAGCAAGCGCAGCAGACGTTGTTGCTCCTCGGTTTCGACGCCCTCGGCCACTACCTTGAGTTTGAGCGCATGGGCCAGGCTGATGATGGTGGAGACCAGCGCCAGCCCTTGTGGCCCGGCCGTCATGTCGA
>PKWM01000002.1 GCA_003133245.1 Rhodoferax sp.
CGGCAGCGGCCTTCTGACCGGCGGTTTTAGCGCTCGCCGAGAGTTCACCCAGACTCTGCTGGGCAGAATTCAAGGCGCGTTTGAGCCCGTCATCTGCGCCTTCAAGGGCGACTAGAACGGCAATGCGGTTATTGGCCATGGGTCAGAATGGATAAAACGATAAAAATCAGACGATGGTGCGAAGTTCTTTTTCTACATCGAGGGCCAACTTTGGAATGCGCCGCAGCACCAGTCGTTCAATATCGAGACGTTTTTTGAGCATGACGCGCGGCACCAGCACTGCAATGGGAATGTCGGCCCCGCGTTTCAAACGCTTGATGCCTTCTGCTTTGCGGTAGCGGCGCTTGAATCCCGCCAGGCTTTGGGTGCTCTCTTTGAGGTTCTGAGCCATCAGCACCACGTTGCCCTTGGCTCCTCTGATGAAGTAGGCGTTGCCAGCACGCATGAGTTCAGCAATTTGCGCCTTGAACTGCTTGCGACCGACCCGGCCGTGAAGTGGGATCAGCATCTTGGCTGAGATGGTCCCCCCTCGCTCATGCATGCCAACCCAGGGAATCTTTGATCCCACATACAGCGCAGGCAATCGGGTCTTGTCCTTGTCGATCACATAGGCGGTAAAACCCTTGAGGAAGTTCTTCTTGACCACCGTGAGTTGCGAGGCCACCTGAGCGCGCACATCTTGCTTGATCTCAGCGGCCTCCTTGGCCATGGCTTTTGCTACCGCCTTTTTGACCTTGTCCTGGAACTCACCACCCCAGCGGCGTAGCTGCGCCTGCGCGGCGGCGCTATCGATTTGGAAGGAGATTTTCATGAAGATGGGCGGTGGTGGTGAGGCGCTCTAGCGTTTGATCGAGGTTCTTTGCATCACCCCGGCTGCCGATGGCGATCAGGGACAGGAGTTGCGCGTCGCGCGCGGCGTCCAAACGGTTAATGGCACTGGCAAAGCCGCGCACCTGCGCCAGCGTGTAGTTCAGGATGTCGCTCAATCGGTGACCGTGACAGATCAGGCGCTGGACGAGGTCAAACCAGAACTGGCCATGATCCCTTGGCTCTGATTGAACAGAGCGTCGAGTTTGGGAATCACCGTCCGGGTAAAAAAATCAGCGTTCACCTCCATCACCTTGGCTGCCAGCAAGAGCGCTTCATCAGCAGCCAGGCCATCGACCCACTCGCGCGGCTTTTTGACTGCAATGGCAATGGCGGACAACAAATCATCGCCGTGCTCACCCAAGAGCGTGAGCCAGTCGATTTGCGGCGCATTGAGTTGTCCAATCATCGGTGAGATGCAGCGCAGAAATGCGGGCAACTGGCCCACTTTGAGCGGTGAGATTGCCACGCCCTCGCCTGCGATCTCAAGCAAGGTGTCCTGGGGAATCAGCTTTTCTAAATCAGTCATGGTTCACCTCGCAATCTAGACTTGAACAATTTTCCCGAACTGGCCGAGCACCGCGTCGAACGGTTTGCTTGAGTCGGCCAGCAGCGAGCCTTCCATCTCAAACTTGTTGTACTCGTTCGAGATAAATGAAATCTCTTTCAAGGGATCGAACGCGACCCGGTACAACTCAACGAGCACCTTCGCATTGCCTGCGGCGGTGTTGATTCCCTCCAGACGCAGGTAGCGCTCTGGCAGCGGCTGCGTGAAGATGCCAATCTCGGTGGCCACACCAAAGGCATAACTGACCTTGAACGGCGCGATAAACGTGGCAACGTCCAGAAACTGCACCGCCCCGAAATCGGCATCGGCTGTGTAGTGCGTGCCAGCAGTCAGGGTTGCAGGCGTGCCGGCAGAATCCACCAGCACCAGAGTGTCGACCTTGGGGTGCGCCAGAAAGTAGCGCTCACCGATCACCGGTTCAGCGCCACCCACAGGTTCATCAGTGACAGTGCCGGGTGTGCCGACCACAAAGTTGCCGTACAAGGCAAGTGCCAGATTTTCTTTGGTGAATTCCTCGATGGTGAGATTGACCGTGGCGGACTTTTGCTTGACCATGCGGTGGTCGAGCGTGCGCTGGCCGCTCTGGCTCTCGTAGTGCTCAAGCACATCGGTCTTGAGCGAGAGTTTGAGTTCGGCCACGTTACCGGGTGAGCGCACCTCGGTGGGCTTGCCATCAATGTCGCGTTTGCCCAAGAATACGCGGCCCTGGAAAGATGCATAAGTGCTCATGGTTGGTTTTCCTTCTTAAAAGTTGGTTGATGAGTGGGTGGTGCCTGGAAATAGTTGGCTGATTTGGCTGCTTTGGCTTGGGGTTCAGCTTTTGGTGGCACTGCGGCCGCCACTCCGTGCGTCAGCAGCCACTGGGCAGTCACAGGATCCACATCGATCTGATCACCCGGCACATGGGCAACCAGCGCGTGGGTGTGCGGTTTCAATAAAACAAGTTGGGTCATGGTTTTTATCCAAGGGTTGAGAGATCACTCACCAGAGTGCGATAAGTGATCTGGTAGCGCGCAGGAATGGCGCAAGCCAGCGCATCGGCATCCTCGACCTCCCAATCACATTCGAGCTCTCGGATGCCAAGCGAGAGACCGCCAAGATTGACGTCCATCATCAGGGTCGCGTGCGCCGCGCAGAGCAACTCATCGGCCAGGGTTTCGGGAACCAATGGCGGGACGGCGCGCGCCAGCGCCACAAGGCGCACGGTGAGTTCGCGGCTAACACGATCATTGGAGCGCTCAGCGATCGACTCGCTCTCGGCAAACACGACCAGCGCCGGACATTGATCGCGCGTGATGGCCACTGCCGGTGTGCGCCAGACCGTGGCACCCTGGGCTGTGGCCACCGGGGTCAAGGTGGCCACAATGGTCTGCAAGATTCGTTCTCGAATGGAGTTGACGGCCATCATTTACACCCGCATCAGTTTGGCCCGGAGTTCAGACCCATCACCAACGGCCTGGACTTCACGCACCTGATACGCCACACCGTCAATCTGCACGGAGTCACGCGAGGCTAAGCCGGTAAAGCAAGTGTTCGGGTACGTCATCACATACTCGGTGCTGGAAGTTAGTCCCGAGAGCACATCCTGATCCGCTGCCGCCCAGCCCACCGAGTGGGTCTGAACTGCGCTGCCATCCAAGGGCTGCCAGACGCAGGTCTTTAAAAACCCCGCACTGGCAGCCGCCGCATACACGCGCTCGATCAACGTTGCCATCAAGCCATCGTCAGCTTGACCAGCACGCCCGGGCGGTGGCACATCGGCAGCGGGTTGCTCTGCGTGTGCAAGTCGGTGCCGCGCTCGAACTTGCGCGGTTGCTGCTTGGCGTACAGGGCCTGGCCCAGCGTGTTGGCAGTCTCGTTGAAGTCGGCCGGAGCGTAGTAGGTGCTGAAGGTGTCGACCGTGCCCAGCGGAAACGCATGCGCTTCGCCCGCCGCAATAAAGCGCCGGGTCACGCCGTCCATGTCCGTGGCCTGGCCCCGGTACTCTTCGAACGTCACGCCACCGAAGGTAAAGCCGGCACGCATGTCGTCAATCAGCACCGCACGCTGCTGGCTGTAGGCAAACGCATCCTTGACCTTGACGTGATCGGTCAGTGCATCGAAGAACTCAGGCGAACACAGGCAGTGCACCGCAGTCATGAATTCGCCCTTGAGGTTGTCCTCAAAGTGGCGCAGCACATCAGCACACTTCTTCTTGACGTTGGACGCAGCATTGGCCAGATCGAAATTGATCGTGGTGGGCGTGATGCCAAACTCATCAAAAAGGTTGTAGATGACCGATCCGTCTGAATCCAGAATGACACCTTTCAAGGCACCCATGCGCAAGTTCTCAAGCGTAATGGCGTGCTTGTTGCGCATGGTCTGCAGGTGGCGCGCCATCACCGAAGCGATGGTTTCCATTTCGGTCTCACTGCCAAAAGCGCGAATGCCCTGAACCTCATCGGGCAGCACCACATCATCATGTGGGATGTGGGAAATCACAAACGAGCGCATCTTGCGCTTTCCCCGCGTTCCCACCGTGCCGGGCGAGCCCGGTGGCAGAGTCGGCAGCAAGTTGAGCACACCGTTTTGTTCTTCCACCAGAATCTGGCGCGTGCGCACCGGTTTTTCTGGAAA
>PKWM01000030.1 GCA_003133245.1 Rhodoferax sp.
CTTGCCGCCCGGCACCTTGCCTTGCACGCCCTTGACGAAGAAGTTCAGGCCACCCAGAAACTTGTCGTCGGCCACTGCGTCCTTGGCGATCTGCACTTTGCCGGTGTTGTCAACGATCGGGCCTTTCCAGATGACGAAGCTGCCGTCGGTCAAACCCTTTTTGATCTCTTCGATTTTGGCTTTGGTCTCGGCGGGCACGTCCTCGGCGATGGAGACAAGGTCAATGGCGCCTTCTTTCACGCCCCACCAGGTGTGGCCGCCGCCAACCCAGGTGCCATCCAGCACTTCCCTGGTGGTCTTGATGTAGTACGGAGCCCAGTTGATCACGGCAGATGCCAAATGGGCTTTCGGGCCATAGGCGGTCATGTCCGAGTCCCAGCCGAAGGCGCGCTTGCCTTTGGCCTCGGCGGTCTTGAGAACAGCGGGCGAGTCGGTGTTCTGGAACAGCACGTCAGCGCCGCCATTGATCAGGCTGGTGGCTGCTTCGGTTTCTTTGGGCGGGTCAAACCAGCCGTTCACCCAGACCACTTTGGTCTTGATTTTGGGGTTGCTCAGTTGCGCGCCCAGCGTGAAGCTGTTGATATTGCGGATCACTTCCGGGATCGGCACCGACGCCACCACACCCAGGGTGTTGGTCTTGGTCATCTTGCCGGCAATGACGCCCGCCATGAAAGCACCTTCGTAGGTGCGGCTGTCGTAGGTGCGCATGTTGGCGGCCTGCTTGTAGCCGGTGGCGTGCTCAAATTTCACGCCGGGGTTGTCGGCTGCGACTTTGAGCATCGGCTCCATGTAGCCGAAGGTGGCGCCAAAAATCAGCTTGTTGCCTTGGCTGACCATGTCGCGGAACACTCGCTCGGCGTCAGCCGCCTCGGGCACGTTCTCGACAAACGAGGTCTTGATCTTGTCACCAAATTCTTTTTCCAGTGCCTTGCGGCCGTTGTCGTGCGCAAAGGTCCAGCCGCCATCGCCGACCGGTCCGACGTAGGCGAAGGCAATTTTTAAAGGCTCTGGTTTGGGCGCCGGAGCCGAGGCAGCGCTTGCGGGTGCTGGGGCGGGAGCGGGCTCTTCCTTTTTGCCACAGCCGACCAGCGCGGCGGAAGCCACTACAGTGAGTGCTGCGATTTTTAACAGGGAGCGTTTTTGCAGGTCGGTCATGTCAATTCCTTCTTTGGTGGGGATTAAAACAAGTTCAAAGATACATCTGTCATTGCGAGCGCAGCCTCGGCGGCAACCACGCGGCTGACAGCGACATGGCAATCCATGACTCCTGGATTGCCGCGCTGCGCTCGCAATGACGAATTAATGGCGTAGACGAATAAAAAAAGCGATGACAAATTTAAGGAAGGGCCTTGAATTATGCCTCTTAAAAATCAGCCGTCCGGATAAAAAGGCTTGCCAATCGAGGCCGGCATATTAATGCGAATCCACTGCGGGTTGCGCGAGATCAGCGCCAGCACCAGAACCGTTGCCAGATAGGGCAGCATCGCCAGAAATTGACTCGGCATCTCGACACCAATAGCCTGCAAGTGAAATTGCAGCATCGTCACGCCGCCAAACAAGTAGGCACCCAGCAAGACGCGCGCCGGTCGCCAGGTGGCAAAGGTGGTCAGGGCCAAGGCGATCCAGCCCTTGCCCGAGACCATGCCCTCAACCCATAAAGGCGTATAGACAATGGAGATGTAGGCACCGGCCAGGCCGCACAACGCGCCACCCGCCACCACTGCGCCCAAGCGGATGCGCCGCACCGGGTAGCCCAGCGCGTGCGCCGAGTCGGGGTTTTCGCCGACGCAGCGCAGCACCAGGCCAGCGCGGGTACGGTACAGGAACCAGATCAAGGCCAGGGCAAAAAAAATCGTCAGATAAACCAGCGGATGATGGCGAAACAAAGCCGACCCAAACCACGGAATATCAGACAAGTAAGGTATGGCGAAACTCGGGCGCGGCGGAATCTTTTCCTGCACATAACCGACCCCGACAAAAGCCGAAAAGCCAGCGCCAAACAAGCTCACCGCCAGACCAGTGGCGTATTGATTGGTGTTGAGCCAGATCACCAGAGCGCCAAAAACCAGCGCCAGCAAGGCGCCGGCCCCGATGCCAGCAGCAAAGCCCAGTACGTCGCTGCCGCTATGCACCACCGCCGCAAAACCGGCAATGGCGGCGCACAGCATCATACCCTCGGCACCGAGGTTGACAATGCCGGCTTTCTCGTTGATCAGCAAGCCCAATGAGGCCAGCGCCAGCACGGTGCCCGCATTGAGCGTGGCGGCAATCAGCAGTGCATAGGATTCCATCACCGCACCCACTTGAAGCGGTAGTTGACCAGCGTGTCGCAGGCCAGCAAGGTGAACAGGAGCAACCCCTGGAACACACCAGTGAGCGACTTGGGCAAACCCAGGCGCGACTGCGCCAGCTCACCACCAATGTAGAACATGCTCATCAAGATGCTGGAGAGCACCATGCCCACCGGATGCAACCGCCCCACATAGGCAACGATGATGGCGGCAAAACCGTAACCCACTGGCACATAAGGGGTCAACTGGCCGATCGGCCCCGCCACTTCGAGCGCACCGGCCAGACCGGCCAAGCCGCCTGAGACCAACAGAGCCAGCCACAAGGCACGGCGCGAAGAATATCCGGCATAACGCGCCGCTGCCGGCGCCAAACCGCCCACTTGCTGCGCAAATCCCGCCTGGGTGCGAAATAAAAACACCCAGGTTCCAAGCACGCCCAGCAGGGCCAACAACACGCCGATGCTGACGCGCGAGCCATTGAAAAGGCGCGGAATGCGGGTCACCAAGTCAAAGGTTTTGGTCTGCGGAAAGTTGTAGCCCTGCGGGTCTTTCCATGGACCCGACACCATGAAACCGAGCAGCAATACCGCCACATAAACCAGCATCAAACTCACCAGTATTTCGTTGGCGTTAAACCGGTCGCGCAGACAGGCCGTGATGCCAGCCCAGAACACGCCACCCAACACGCCCGCCAGCAAAATTGGCAACACAATCCAGCGGCTCGTACCCGGGTCGGCCAGCAGGGCCACACCGCTGGCCGCGATCGCCCCCAGCACATACTGCCCTTCGGCGCCGATGTTCCAGACGTTGGCGCGAAAACACACTGCCAAACCCAGCGCAATCAACAGCAGCGGCGTGGCCTTGACCGCCAATTCACCCAGCGCATAGGCGCTGCGCACGGGCTCCCAGAAAAATACCTCAAGGCCACTGAGCGGATCCTTGCCCAAGGCGCTGAACAGCGCAATGCCGATCAAAACAGTGACCCACAAGGCCAGCAGCGGCGAGGCGTAACTCCACCAGGCTGAAGGCTCAGGACGGACTTCGAGCTTAAGCAACATCCAACATCCCGGTATCTGTTGGGGACAGCCAGAGCCCACTCATCCACTCGCCCATTTTTTCAACGCTGGCCTGTGCCACGGGTACCGAGGGCGAGAGGCGGCCGCGGGCCATTACATAAAGCCGGTCGCTGAGCTCAAACAGCTCATCAAGTTCTTCACTGACCACCAGCACGGCACAACCGGCATCGCGCAGCTCCAGAATTTCACTGCGAATCTGGGCTGCCGCGCCCACATCAACGCCCCAGGTCGGCTGCGACACGATGAACAGTTTGGGTGCGGCATCAATTTCACGGCCAATGATGAATTTTTGCAAATTCCCACCCGACAGAGAGCGCGCTGGCGCGTGCACGCCACCGGCCTTGACGTTGAAACGGCGGATGATCTCAGTGGTCTGCGCTTCCAACTGGCGAACCCGGATCCAGCCACCGGCCAGACGCGGATGTGAAATAGATTCATGGCGCGTCAGCAACACGTTGTGCGCCAAACTCAGCGTCGGTACCGCACCCCGGCCCAGGCGTTCGTCCGGAACAAAATGCAGACCCAATCTACGTCGACCAGCGGGGTCCAGACGAGATACATCGACCGCACCGATGTGAATTGACCCGCTCGCCGCACGAACATCTTCGCCCGACAGCGCATAGAGCAGTTCTTTCTGGCCGTTGCCCGACACACCCGCGATTCCAACCACCTCACCCGTGCGCACCTTCAGTGTGATGTCCTCCAGATCGATACCAAATTGATGGTTGCGGGCAAGTTGCAAATTTTGCACCTGCAACAGCGTGGCCCCAGGTTTTTGTTGGTGATGCGCCAACTGTGATGGCTCGGCACCAATCATCATTTTTGAAAGCGATGCATTGGTCTCTTGCGCCGGCTGGCACACGCCGGTGACCCTCCCTGCGCGCAGCACGGTACAGGTATTGCAGAGTTCGCGGATTTCATGCAATTTGTGGCTGATGTACAAAATGCTGCAGCCCTCGCGCGCCAGCTTCCTGAGCACCACAAACAGCTTCTCTACCGCCTGGGGTGTCAGCACTGAAGTCGGCTCGTCCAGGATCAGCAGTTGCGGCTGAGTCAGCAAAGCGCGAATGATCTCAACCCGCTGCATTTCGCCCACGCTCAAGGTATGCACCGGTCGGCCTGGGTCAATATCAAGCCCGTATTCAGCCGCTTTGATGGCAATGCTGTGGGCAACTTCTTTCAGGGTTAAGCTTGGGTTCAAACCGAGCCAGACGTTCTGCGCCACGGTGATGGTATCAAACAGACTGAAATGCTGAAACACCATGGCAATGCCCAAGGCACGCGCTTCTTTGGGGTTACGGATATGCACCGCCTCGCCGTTGAACCTGACGCTGCCGGCATCAGGCTTGACGGCACCGTAGATGATTTTCATCAGGGTCGATTTGCCGGCACCGTTTTCACCCAACACGGCATGGATGTCACCTGGCATGACGCGCAAGCAGACCTCGCTGTTGGCCAGCACGCCAGGGTAGCTTTTGCTGATGCCAGCAAGCTGTAATCGAGGAGTCGTCATGGCTTACAAAACCAGCAGCGCGCGAAAATCATTGACATTGGTGAAAGTCGGACCGGTTGTGAGCAGATCACCCAAAGCGGCAAAGTAGCCGTAGGCATCGTTGCGATCAAGGTAGTTGTCAATCTTCATCCCCAAGACCAGAGCGCGACTCAGCGTGGCCGGCTCTACCCAGGCACCTGCGTTGTCTTCAACCCCGTCGATACCGTCAGTGTCAGCCGCCAACGCATAAACGCCCGGTTGCCCCTGTAGCTCCTGCGCCAGTCCCAGACAAAATTCTCCGGCACGGCCGCCGCGCCCGGGCGCTGAACCAGGCGGCTGAGGGCGCAGGGTAACAGTAGTTTCACCGCCGCTGAGGACGACGCAAGGCCGCGCAAACGGCTGCCCCTTGTTGGCCACAGCACGCGCCAGCGCTGCTTGCACTTTGCCGACCTCGCGCGATTCGCCTTGCATTTCATCGCTCAGGATGTACGCTGCCAAACCAGCCGAACGGGCAGCGGCGGCAGCGGCGTCGAGCGACTGCTGCGGCGTGGCGATCAGGTGAACTTGGTTGCGCGCCAACAGCGGGTCGCCCGGCTTGGGAGTTTCCAGAGCGCCATCCCCAAGAAGATCGGCAATCCGGTCAGGAATGGCGATGTTGTACCGTTTCAAAATTGACAGAGCCTGGGCACAAGTGGTGCTATCGGCCACGCTGGGCCCACTGGCAATGGTGGCCGGATCATCACCCGGTATATCGCTGATGGCCAGCGTCACCACGCGCGCCGGATAACAGGCCCGCGCCAGGCGACCGCCTTTGATGCTTGAGAGGTGTTTGCGCACACAGTTGATCTCGGCAATGTTGGCGCCCGAGTTCAGCAGGGTCTGGTTGATACGCTGCTTGTCTTCGAGCGTCAAGCCATCGGCTGGCAACGTCAGCAACGCCGAGCCGCCACCCGAAATCAGGCTCAGCACCAAGTCGTCTTGGGTCAAGCCCTGGGTCAAAGCCATGATACGCCTGGCTGCCACCAGACCGGCAGCATCGGGCACCGGGTGGGCAGCTTCTACCACTTCAATGCGCTGCTTCAATCCACTTGGGCGCGTCGGGATGTGATGATAGCGGGTCACCACCAGGCCCGACAGTGGCGCGTCCTGTGGCCACAGTGCTTCTACTGCCTGGGCCATTGCCGCACCGGCCTTGCCCGCACCCAGCACCAGCGTTCTGCCACCACGGGGCGGTGCTGGCAGAAACGCAGCCATGTTGTGCAGCGGCAGCGCCCGTTGCACTGCAGCGTTGTATAAATAGTGCAGGAACTGACGGGGCCGGGTGCCAGGGTCGGGAACTGTCATTGGTTGATCTCCAAACCGTCACACGGGTACAGGCGTCAAAACCACCCCGTCATGAACCTGGACCTTACTCACCCAGATAAGCGGCACGCACCTTGGGGTCGCTGAGCATTTGCTTGGCATCACCCGACATGGTGATGAGGCCAGATTCCATGACGTAAGCGCGGTTCGCAATGCTCAAGGCCCGACTGGCGTTTTGTTCTACCAATAAAATTGTCACACCCTGCGCATAAACGTCACGCACCACCTCAAAAATCTTGTCCACCATGATCGGTGCCAAGCCCATTGACGGCTCATCCATCAACAGCACTTTGGGGCGACTCATCAAGGCGCGGCCAATCGCCAGCATTTGCTGCTCGCCGCCTGAGAGCGTTCCGGCAAGCTGGCTGCTGCGCTCTTTGAGACGTGGAAAAATGGTAAACACCTTGTCAATATCGCTTGCAATGGCCGCTTTGTCGCTGCGAATGTAAGCACCCATTTGCAGGTTCTCAACCGTATTCATGCGGGTAAATACCCCACGCCCTTCTGGCACCATCGCCAAACCCTGCCTGACCAAATCCCAGGGGCCTTGACCGCGAATGCTTTTGCCCATGTATTCGATGTCACCGTCGTTGATGGGCAGCGAGCCGGTGATGGCTTTCATGGTGGTAGTCTTGCCCGCACCATTGGAGCCGATCAGCGATACCAGTTCGCCTTCATGCACCTCAAAGTCAACACCCTTGACCGCCTGGATGCCGCCATAAGCCACTTTGAGACCGGTTACTTTAAGAAGAATAGTTGCCATCTTTTTTCTCTACTTCCCGCTGGTGCCAAGATAGGCTTCGATCACTTTTGGATTTTTTTGCACATCGGCCGGTGTGCCTTCTGCAATCTGCTTGCCATAGTCCAGCACCGTGACCCGATCACACAAACCCATCACCAGTTTCACATCGTGCTCAATCAGCAAAATAGTGCGGTTGTCATTGCGAATTTTGTCAATCAGTTCACGCAGCAAGACTTTTTCGGTGGCGTTCATGCCGGCGGCTGGTTCATCCAGCGCAATCAATTGCGGGTCGGTCGCCAGCGCCCGCGCTATTTCAAGCCGCCGCTGGTCGCCATAGCTCAGGGTGCGGGCTTTGTAATCAGCCAGTGTGGCAATGCCGACGTAGTCCAGCAACTCATGTGAGCGCTTGGCGATGGCCGCTTCTTCGGCTTTGAAGCCAGGGGTATGAAAAATAGCCCCAATCAAACCGGAGTGGGTCCGAACGTGACGCCCCACCATGACGTTTTCGAGAGCCGTCATTTCAGCAAATAAACGAATATTCTGGAAGGTGCGGGCAATGCCTGCTTTGGCCACTTCATGGACGGCGCTGGGTTCATAGGTTTTTCCCGCCAACTCGAACGTGCCGCTGTCGGGTGCGTAGAGACCGGTCAGCACGTTGAAAAATGTCGTTTTACCGGCTCCATTGGGTCCGATCAAACCGTAGACCTGGCCGCGCGTGATCTTGATGCCAACTTCGCTCAGGGCCTGCAAGCCGCCGAAGCGTTTGGAAACGTTGGCGACGTTAAGTACCGTGTCTGTCATATATTCCTTAACAAGCTACTTATCTATTTATTCTGGAGCGACTTGCCGTGATCAGGCGATGGCCACAGGCCGCTTGGACGCATCAGCATGATGGTGATCATGGCCAGCGCAATCAGGAGCTGGCGCAAAATCGCCGAATCAAGCCGACCGCCGGTCATACCCTGCAGCGGCCCGGCCACATAGCGCAGCACTTCAGGCAAGGCCGACAGCATCACGGCACCCAGAATAACGCCCGGCAAATGCCCGATGCCGCCCAGCACCACCATCGATACGATCATGATCGACTCCATCAGGCTGAACGACTCGGGTGAAACAAAACCCTGAAACGAAGCAAACATGGCACCGGAAACACCCCCGAAAGTGGCACCCATGCCAAAGGCCAGCAATTTCAGATTGCGGGTATTGATGCCCATCGCCTTGGCGGCCACTTCATCTTCGCGAATCGCCATCCAGGCGCGACCGATCCGAGACATCTGTAGCCGATGTGAGATCACCACACTAAACACCACCAGGGCTAAAAACATATAGTAGTAGAGCGACACCGAAACCAGCTCGAAACCGCCAATGTGGAGACTCTTGCCAAAGTTGATCCCAAAGAAACTCAAGGCATCAATCTGATTGATCCCCTTGGGGCCATTGGTGATATTGACCGGGTTATCGAGGTTGTTGAGAAAAATACGAATAATTTCGCCAAAGCCCAAAGTGACAATCGCCAGGTAGTCGCCGCGCAGACGCAGAGTGGGTGCCCCCAGCAACACCCCAAACAGGCCCGCCAAACCGGCGGAGGCCGGAATCACAACCCACAAAGGCATGTGCATGCCGCCCGGGAACATCACCGCAATCCAGGCAAAAGTATCGGTCAGTTGTGGCGACGCGAGCAGAGCGTACATATAAGCGCCAATGGCAAAAAACGCCACATAGCCCAAATCCAGCAGTCCTGCGTAGCCAACCACAATATTGAGCCCCAAGGCCAGCAACACATAGAGCAATGCCATATCGGTAATACGAACCCAGGCATTGCCAAAGCCTTGCAAAATCAGCGGCAGAATCAGCAGTGCCGCTGCCGCCAGGAAAATGTTTCTTTTCTGTTTCATATGCGTCTTTTACGGTACTTCAATAAATTCGTCATTGCGATTGCCATGTCGCTGTCAGCCGCGTGGCTGACACCGAGGTCGTTGCACTCCTCGCGATGACAGTTATCTGCAACATTTCAAGCTCTATCGGCCACGCGCTCACCCAGCAGACCCGAAGGACGCAGCGTCAGCACTATGATCAAAACAATGAAGGCAAAAATGTCGGAATAGTTGCTGCCCAGTACGCCACCGGTCAAATCGCCAATGTAACCCGCGCCGAGCGATTCAATCAGCCCCAGCAAGATGCCGCCGACCACTGCACCGGCCAGATTGCCAATACCGCCAAAGACGGCTGCCGTAAAGGCCTTGAGACCCGGCAAGAAACCCATGGTGTGTTGCACCGTGCCGTAGTTGGCCGCCAACATCACGCCCGCAATGGCCGCCAGTACGGCACCAATCACAAACGTTGCTGAAATGACCAGGTCGGGCTTGACCCCCATCAATGCCGCCACCCGTGGACTCTCGGCGGTGGCACGCATGGCGCGGCCAAGCCGGGTGTAATTCACCAGCCACGTCAAGACCACCAGCGACAACACCGTGGTCGCCAAAATCAGAATCTGAGTCACGGTAATCACGGCACCGCCAATTTCAAAGGGCACGCTCGGCAGTAAAGTGGGATAGGGTTTGTAATTGGGCTTCCAGATGATCATCGCCAGCGTCTGCAGCAGCAGCGACATGCCAATGGCGGTGATCAACGGTGCCAGTTTGGGGCTGTTGCGAAGCGGCCGGTAAGCCACTTTTTCGATCACAAAATTAAGCACTGCAGCAACGACACAGGCAATGAGCAACGAGATCAGCAGAATAAGCCAGCCTGGGGTACCCGGCAGGGCGTCCTGCATCATGCCGATGATGGTCCAGCTGGTCAGGGCGCCGACCATCAGCACTTCGCCATGCGCAAAGTTGATCAGGCCAATAATGCCATAGACCATGGTGTAGCCCAACGCCACCAGGGCGTAAACGCTGCCCAACACCAGACCATTGATGATCTGCTGCAAGAAAATATCCATAAAACCTTCTCCGATTTGTGGTCGGCGCCTAAGTCAGCTATCTTGTTGACCAGCGCCGCCTTGTGAGCCCGACCAGTTTATAAGTCACCCACCTGGCGACATAACGCCCCAGGCCACATCTGCTGGCAGATGAGTGGACGCGATTGTAGCGAACGAGAACCATCCGCCAATGCTTGATTTCCATGGGTTTACCCTAGTCAAAACCCATCAAAGCAGGTCGCAGGCGACTTGGGTATCTGCGCTCAACGCCCGCAACTCCGGTCTTTGCACAGCACAGTTGGCAATCGCTTTCGGACAGCGGGTGCGAAAGCTGCAACCCGTCGGCGGGTTCATCGGCGACGGCAAATCACCTGACAGAAGTTGCAAGCTCTTGTGACGCTCCAGTCGTGGGTTGGGTAGCGGAATGGCGCTGAGCAAAGCCTGGGTGTAGGGGTGACTCGGATTTTGGTAAATCGCCTGCTTGGTGGCAAGCTCCATGGCGCGACCCAAGTACATCACCATGACGCGCTGGCTGATGTGCTTGACCACTGCCAGATCGTGCGCAATGAAGACCAGCGCCAAGCCCATCTGGGTTTGCAGCTCCATCAATAAATTGATAATTTGGGCCTGAATCGACACATCCAGCGCCGACACCGGTTCATCGCAAATGATGAGTTTGGGCTCCATCACCAGTGCCCGGGCAATGCCAATGCGCTGGCACTGTCCACCCGAAAATTCATGCGGGTAGCGGTTGATTTGCTGCTCGGTGAGGCCCACCTTGACCATCATGGCGCGCACTTTGTTCATCACATCCGGGCTCTTCATTTGCGGGAAATGCGTTTGCAACGGCTCGGCAATGATTTGTCCGACCGTCATGCGCGGGTTGAGCGATGCCAACGGATCCTGAAAGATCATCTGCACACTTTTGCGGATCGCCTGCCACGCCTGCGCCGTCGCGCCCCGCATCTCTTGCCCCTGCCAGACAATGCTGCCGGACGTGGCGGGTATCAGGTTCAACATAGCGCGCGCCAGGGTGGATTTACCACAGCCCGATTCGCCGACGATGCCCAGCGTTTCGCCCGGATAAATATCAAATGACACGCCATCAACCGCTTTGAGCACACCCGCTGCCACCCAGGGCCAGGGCGAGTCACTGGCAATGCTGAAATGCACTTTCAAGTCACGAATCGACAGCAGGGGCTTTAACGCACTCACAACTTGAGCTCCTGGGCATAACGACTGACTTCAAGCGCACTTTTGTGGCAGGCGCGCAGCACCGTCGGATGATCTGCGAGCGGCAACAGGGCCGGACGTGTGTTCCAGCAGCGCGGCTCAACCAGGGTGCAGCGTTCGCTGAACGGGCAGCCCGGCGGCAAACGCGCCATATTGGGCGGGGCACCCGGGATCGCGACCAGTGCGTGATCGCCCTGCTCAAGGCGTGGTACGGCACCGAGCAATCCGACGGTATAAGGATGCGTCGGCTGGTAAAAAATGGCTTCGGCACTGCCCTGCTCCATGACGCGGCCGCCGTAGAGCACCAGGACGTCGTCGCACAAACCGGCCACCACTCCCAAATCATGCGTGATCATCACTATCGCGGTGCCATGGTCACGCTGCAAATCGCGAAGCAAGGCGATGATTTGCGCCTGCACCGTCACATCGAGTGCCGTGGTGGGCTCATCGGCAATCAGCACATCAGGTTCACACAGCAACGCCATGGCGATCATCACGCGCTGGCGCATGCCGCCGGAGAACTCATGCGGGTAACGGCTGATACGTTTGGCGGCCTCGGGAATCTTGACAGCGTCGAGGGCCTGCACCGAGTGCGCGCGCGCCTGACTGTACGTCAGGCCCTTGTGTAACTCCAGCACCTCGGTCATCTGGCGCTCCACCGTCAGGTACGGGTTAAGCGAGGTCATCGGATCCTGAAAAATCATCGCCACCCGGTTACCCCGGATTTTGTTCATGGCTGGCGCAGGCAAACTGAGCAAGTCCTGCCCATCAAATAAGGCGGTTCCGCTGGCGCTGCCATTGCCGGCCAGCAATCCCATGACAGCCAGCACGGCTTGACTTTTGCCGGAGCCGCTTTCGCCAACGATACCCAAAGTCTGGCCACGATCGAGCGCAAAACTGACACCGTTGACAGCGGTCACCACACCGTCAGGCGTGGCAAATTGAACATTCAGATCGTTGACTTCAAGCAAGGCCATCGCACTTATCTTTCTTTCGGGTCAAGTGCATCACGCAAGCCGTCACCGATGAAGTTTATGCAATACAGCGTGATGGAGAGCAAACCGGCCGGGAACAACAAAATCCAGGGCGAGACTTCCATCACCCTTGCGCCGTCTGAAATCAGCACGCCCCAGCTGGTCATGGGCTCCTGGATGCCCAGGCCCAGAAACGACAAAACCGATTCGGTCAAAATGACACCCGGCACCGTGACCGTGGTGTAGATCACCACCACGCCGAGCAGGTTGGGAACGATGTGGGCAAAGATGATGCGCCGGGTTGAAACCCCAATGGCGCGCGCCGCTTCCACATACTCCATCGAACGCAACGAAAGCGTTTGGCCACGCACCACGCGCGCCATGTCCATCCATGAAAATACCGTGATGGTGATCACCACCAGGTAGAACTCGCGCCCCAAAATGGTCACCAGAAGAATCGCAATCAGCAAATACGGAATGGCGTACATCATGTCCACCACGCGCATCATCAGCGCATCGACCTTGCCGCCCAGAAAGCCCGCCGTGGCCCCCCAGGCAATGCCCAGCGACACCGAAGCCAGCGTGGCCAGCAGACCGACCGTGAGCGAGATACGCCCGCCGATGAGGCAACGCACCAGCAGATCGCGACCGGCTTCATCGGTGCCCCAGAAATGCGCGTTCTTGAGAGTCGGGGCAATGCTCATGGCGTCCCAGTCAGCGCTGTCAAAGGCATGCGGCAAGAGCCAGGGGCCAACGACACAAGCGAGCGAAATCAGCGTCAACAAGCACAAACTGAAAAGCGCCGCCTTGTTGCGCATGAAGCGCCTACGGGCGTCGCTCCACAAGCTGCGCCCCGCCAGCAGGTCACCGAGTTCTTTGGGCTTGAACATAAAATTCAATAGCGAATTTTGGGGTCGAGCCAGGCGTAGGCCAAATCGACCAGCAGGTTCAAGACCACCGTCAAAATCGTCACCAGCACCACCAAGCCCAGCACCAGGGTGTAGTCGCGGTTGCCGGCGCCATTGACGATCAGCTTGCCCAGGCCGGGCAGGGAGAACACCGTCTCTGTCACCAGCGCCGAAGTAATGGATGAGATTGCCAAAGGCCCGAGCAGCGAGACCACCGGCAACAGCGCCGGTTTCAAGGCGTGGCGCAGAATTACCACGCGCGTCGGCAGCCCTTTGGCACGCGCGGTGCGGATGTAGTTACTGTGCAGCACCTCGATCAAGCTGCCGCGCATGACGCGGCCGATGGTGGATACATTGATGAAGGTCAGCAGCGTCATCGGCAGGATCATGAAACGCGGCTCAAAATTATTCCAGCCGCCCGCTGGCAACCAGTGCAACAAAATGGCAAACACGATGATCAACACCGGCCCCAGCACAAAGCTCGGCACCGCGCTGCCGACATTTCCGATCAACATCACCCCGTAATCGACCGCGCTGTTTTGTTTGAGCGCCGCCACAATGCCAACTGCTACGCCGATAAACACCGAGAGCAACAAAGAGCCACCGCCGATAACGGCCGATACCGGCAATGCGTTGGCCACCAGATCGTTGACCGACCAGTCAGCGTAACGGAATGATGCGCCCAAGTCGCCTTGCAACAAGCTCTTGAGGTAGAGCAGATATTGCTGCCAGAGCGGCATGTCGAGGTGGTACTTGGCCTGCAAATTGGCCAGCACCGCGGCCGAGACTTTGCGTTCAGTGTCAAACGGGCCACCCGGTGTGACGTGCAACAGCAGGTAACAAACCGTGATGACCACCAGCATGGTGGGAAGCGCCGCCAGAACCCGGCGCAGGGTGTAAGACCACATCACTCAGAACTTAGTGCTTGATGATGTAGAGGTCTTTGGAGCGGAATCTATCTTGCGCGTTTAACAGCGAGTAGCCGCCCACGTACGATTTCACCAAACGCGGCAGCGAGTACTGCAGCAGTGGAATGATCGGGTAGTCTTCCATGATCATTTGCGAGGCTTGCGTCAGCAGCGCTTTGCGCTTGGCCGGGTCGGTGCTTTGCGAGCCCTGCTCGATCAGCGCTTCGGCCTTGCGATTGCAGTTGAAGCTGTTGTTTTGATCCGAGTCGCAGCGCACCAGCGCCAAAAAGCTGGTGGCGTCGTTGTAGTCCGCCAGCCAGCCGTTGCGCGCCATCTGGAAATCCCCATCGTGACGCTTTTTCAGCAGCACCTTGAATTCCATGCTTTCGGTCTCAATGTCGAGGCCGAGTTTGGACTTCCATTCCGAAGCCGCAAACACCGCCATTTTCTTGTGGTACTCACTGGTGTTGTACGAAAACGAAAACTTGGACCCAGGTTTGACTCCCGCTTGTTGCAACAGGCTCTTGGCCTCAACCACGCGCTTGGCCATCGGCCAGGTAGCCCACTCGTAAGGCGTGACGTCGGCACCGTGCGTGCCGGCCACTATCACGCTATAGGCGGGCGCCTGACCATCGGCAGTGACGCGTTGCGCCAGGATGTCACGGTCGATCACCATCGAGAGCGCCTTGCGCACGCGCACGTCCTTGAACACCGGGTCCTGCGTCTGGTACGAGTAGTAACGCAGACCGATCATCGGCGCATTGCGAATTTCTTTCGGGTACTGCACCTTGTACTTCTCGTAAGTGCCAGGTGGCAACTGATAGACCCACTCGTTTTCACCCGATTCATATAGCTTGACGTCAGCATTGCCGTCTTCAATCGGCAGGTAGGTCACAAGCGTCAGTTGCACATTGGCGGCGTCCCAGTATTTGGGATTTTTCTCAAGAACGATGCGGTTATTGACCTGCCATTCCTTGAGCACATAGGCGCCGTTGCTGACCAACTTGCCCGGTTTGGTCCAGTCTTTGCCATATTTGACGAGCGAAGCTTTGTGCACCGGCCCGAGGTTGTTATTGCTCATCAACTCGGGTAGAAAAGTCACTGGGAAAGCGGTTTTGACTTCGAGCGTGTACTTATCAATCGCCTTGACCCCAACCTCCGAGCTGGGTTTGGTTCCCTTGACCACCGCCGCGCCATTGAGCAAAAAAATCCCATAGGTGGCAGCGTAAGTTGACGCCGTTTTTGGATCGACAAAACGGCGAATGGCAAAGACAAAGTCATCGGCCGTGACCGGATCGCCGTTGGACCATTTGGCATTTTTGCGTAGCTTGAAAATCCAGGTGGTGGCGTTGCTTTGCTTCCAGCTCTCGGCCACACCGGGCACGATTTTTCCGTTCTGGTCATTGGCAGTCAACCCCTCAAACAAATCACGCGTCAGGTTGTTGGCCCCGACCGATTCGGCCAGCGCCGGGTCGAGCGTCTCGGTCTCCGAGCCATTGTTGCGGATCAGGGTTTGGGTCGGACTCAGTTGCACGCCGGGTGGTATGACCGCTGCCTGGCTGACAGCCAAGGCCGCAGCCAGTGTTACCACGACTGCGGTTTGTTTGAAAATAGGTTTCACGGTTTCTTTCCTGTTTGATAGCGAGGCATACTGCCTGATGTAATTGTCAATCACGCTTCAATGGATTAATTGTGTCTCAAGTCGGAACATCGTTCGCAGCCCGGTTGAGCCGTGGTACGGCCTTGAGCAGAGTGCGCGTGTACTCGTGCTGTGGACTGTGCAGGATATTCTGAGCCGGACCAGATTCGACTAACAGCCCGTTCTTCATGACGGCAATGTCGTGCGCCAGATACTCGACCACGCCAAAGTTGTGCGTGATGAAAAGGTAGGCCACGCCGAGCTCTTGCTGAAGTTGCTTCAAAAGGTTAAGAATCTGCGCCTGTACCGACACGTCAAGCGCCGAAGTTGGTTCATCTGCAACAATCAACTGCGGCTCCACCGCAAGCGCACGTGCGATCGCCAGGCGCTGGCGTTGCCCGCCCGAGAACTCGTGTGGATAACGCGTCATGGCGCTGCGCGACAAACCCACTTTGTCAAGCAACGCGGCAACGCGCTCGCGCCGTTCACTGGCCAGCACATCGGGTCGCAGCGACGCGACGCCTTCTTCAAGGATCTCGCTGACGCGCATGCGCGGGTTGAGTGAGGCAAACGGATCCTGGAATACGATTTGTACCGCGCGCCGTGCTGTGCGCAACGCCTCAGCGCTGAGTTGCTCCAGGGGCTGACCTGACAGCAAAGCAGATCCGCTGATTTCTGCCTTGCCGCGCAACAGTTGCAGCAAGGCCTTGCCGACCGTGGTCTTGCCGCTGCCAGACTCACCCACCAGCGCGAGCGTGCGTCCAGCGCGAATACTAAAAGAAACGCCGTCAACGGCCTTTACGTAGCCTACCGTACGCTGTAATAGTCCTTTGCGAATCGGAAACCATACTTTGTAGTCGCACACTTCCAGCAGGACGGGGCCAACTGGTTGATCGACTGGCAGCAACTGTTCAACGCCAGAGCCATGCTTGGGACGGCGCAAGGATGCGGGGCTGTCGTAGAGAAAACAGCGCACGGTATGACCCAACTCAAACTCACTCAAAAGCGGCGGCGTGCTGCGGCAGCGATCCATCACATCGGCACAGCGGTCAGCGAATCGGCAACCGAAAAAATCCTGATTGAGTGCTGGCACCGAACCCGCAATCGAAGCCAGATAACGACCACGCTTACTCTCGTCCGGCAAGGCATCAAAAAGGTTGACCGCGTAAGGGTGCAGCGGTCGAGCAAAAAACTCGGCAGCGTCTGCCACCTCCACAACCTGACCCGCGTACATCAGCGCGACCCGATGCGCCATCTGCGCCACAATGGCCAGATCGTGAGTAATCAGCAGCATGGCCATCTTTTGCGAGCGCTGTAGTTCCTTGAGCAAGTCCAGAATCTGCGCCTGAATCGTCACGTCCAGCGCGGTTGTGGGCTCGTCCGCAATCACCACATCGGGCTCAGCGGCCAAGGCAATGGCAATCATCACACGTTGCTTCTGGCCGCCCGACATTTGAAATGGATAGTCATTGACCCTGCGCTCAGGCTCAGGAATACCCACGCGATTGAGCCAATCAATCGCCTTGGCAATTGCCGCTTCACCGCGAATGGCAGTGTGGCGCTCAATGACCTCGGTGATTTGTCGACCGACGGTCATGACAGGGTTGAGGCTGGTCGAGGGTTCCTGAAAAATGATGCTGATTTTGTGGCCCCGAAAGTCACGCATCCGTGCTTCGGGGAGTTGCATGAGGTCCGTGCTTTCGACCGCGACGCTGCCCGCCGCAACGCGCCCACTATCAGGCAGCAGACGCAAGATGGACAAGGCGGTCATGGATTTGCCGCAACCCGACTCACCGACCAGCGCAAACGTTTCGCCCTGCTTGATAGTGAGTGTTAACGCGTCAACGGCGCGCACCAGACCGCTATCGGAGCTGAGCTCTGTGGTGAGATTTTTGATCTCAAGCATTTGTGCTCCCGGTCGCTGGGGTGACGTCCAAAGCTGCAAGCGCTGAAGCGGCTGCCTGGGGTTTATTTCGCCGGACCCGGAAGGCCCGTGCATGAGGGTCAAAGGCTTCGCGCACGGCACTGGCAAACAGCGTCATGGACAATACAAACGCCACCATGAAAGCGAACGCTGCCAACAGGGTCCACCAGACGATCGGGTCACGCGACATTTCATTGCGCGCCCCGTTGATCATGGTGCCAAAGCTGTTGGTGGTCGGATCAACGCCCACGCCAACATACGACAGGACTGCTTCGTAAAGCACCAAGCCGGAAAAATCGAGAACCGAAACGATGACCACAATGTGCGTCAGGTTCGGCAGAATGTGGCGCCGCATGATGCCTGAGTCTGATACGCCGAACGCGCGTGCGGCCTGAACGTAGTCAAGTTCGCCCAGCTTGAGAGTTTCGGCTCGCAGCAAACGCGCGAGCGAGGCCCAACCTGTGATGCCCAGAATCGCCGCCAACAAGAAGAGCCGAATGTCGGCCCGCTCCAGCCCGGTTTCAAACAGCGTCGGATTCTTGTCAATAAATACCTGAATCATGAGCACAAAGGCCGAAATCAACAACACCGATGGAATCGATGACAACACTGTGTAGAGGTATTGAATGGCGTCGTCAACGCGCCCTTTGTAGTAGCCCGCAAGAATGCCGAACACGATCGCCAGCGGCAAGGTGGAAATAGTGGCGAGCGAGCCGATGACCACCGCCGTGCGGATCGACTTGATCGCTTGGAACAGAACGTCATTGCCGGTTTGATCCGTTCCAAGGACATGGTAATGAGGCCATAAAGCGCCAATCCAACCGGCCAACAGTGCGAGCACCGATAGGGTCAGCAGCACAGCATGCCACGGCACCTCGGTATCTTGTTGCCAGATGGCACGCAAGGAATTGGCGGCACCCGTTCCAAAACTTTTTGCCCGCAGGAACGTGATCAGCCAGCAGCCAGTGATGGCAACGAGCCCGCCGATGACCAGGCCCACCAGCGATCGAGTCAAAATGTCGAGCGCCCACTCGCCTGGCACATCCTTCAGGTGCGCGCCGCCAAACTCAAGCCGCGGAAAATCACGGATCATCTTGCCGTCAACCAACACCGACTCTTTTGAATACTGGTGCGTCGCCAGTGGCGCTGAATAGGTCTTTTCACGCGCCTCGCGCGGCCCCGCCAGCAGCACATCCAACAGCGACAAAGTGCGCGGCGAATAAGCCCGACCAGCATCCACAGCAGTCCCCGCCGCTGCTGGCAGCAGCGTACGAAAATGAACCGAGTCGAGCATGGCAATCAGCAGAAATAGCAAGAGCACCACGCCCGCCGACATGGCGGCAGCATCGTGCACCACGTGCCGCCATGTCTGACGCAAGGTGGGCGAGTGCAAGCTGTGCCAGACATACAAAGCAAGAACCACCAGTTGCAAATACAGCGCCAGATCGGTGGCGAGGAATACTAATTTTGGCATGTTGCAGTCCTGGCAAACATCAACTCAAGCGGATGCGCGGGTCGGCAACCGTGTAGGAAATATCGGTCAGTATCAGCCCCACAATATAAAGAGCGGAGCCGACAAAAACCATCGAGCGCACCACGGCAAAGTCCTGCGCGTTGATGGCATCAATCGTGAAACTGCCCAAGCCCGGAATGCCAAAAAACGATTCCATGATCAGCGCACCCAGAAAAAGCAGCGGCAAAACCGCAACTGTGCTGGTCAAAATCGGCAGCAACGCGTTGTGCAGCACATGGCGAAAGAGCACAACGGTTTCCGACAAACCCTTGGAACGAGCGGTGCGAACATAGTCTTTGCCGATCTCTTCAAGAAACATGGTGCGATAAAACAGTGCCTCGCCACCCAGGCGCGAAATGACGCCGATCACCACCGGCAATGCCAGAAACACCGCCATATTCCAGCCCGACGAATAGCCTGAAATAGGCACCAGTCGCAAAAGCTTGCTGAAGAAGAATTGACCGGCAATAATATAAAACAGGCCTGAAACAGACAGCAGGAACACGGCCAGCGCGACGCCCCACAGCTCAAGATAAGTATTCCGAAAAAACACCAGCAACAAAGAAAAAACAATCACCACGAAAATTCCGAGAATAAACGTCGGAATTGCCAGCGCAACTGACGGTCCAACCCGCTTGCGCAATTCGTAGCCAATATCACGACCACTGTCAGAGGCACCGAATTCAAAGATAAAAAGCGGCACCGAGCGTTCAAAAAAAATTGTTTTTGTCAACTTTTCAACCCCTGCCTGCTGCTTGTCCCAGAGCAGCGGTTTGTTGTAACCTCGTTCAACTTTCCACTTCTCGATCGCATCCTGGGTGACGCGCTTGCCCCCAATGTTCATGCGTGCCATATCGTCAGGCGTATTGACGGCAAAAAACAGGATGAAGGTGAAGACATTCACGCCAACAAGAATCAGTAGGCCATAACCGATGCGCCGGACGATGTAGTTGATCATGGTGCGATGCTTTCAATAGCGATGGAGCGGGCAGCGGTTTCTAGTTCGCGCCGTCGCCAGGCAAACCATGCGGGCACGATGGCGGCAATCAGCGCCAGCAGAATCAACGGAATCGGCCACCAGATCGGCTGATTCCACTCTGCAATCTTGCGTGCACGTAAATCCGGATCAAGGCGAAGATAGGCAATATGGTTGCGAATGATTTGGGTTGGTTTGCCGTTGTTGATCCATTGATGGTAGGCCGCTGCCGAGGTTGGAAAGTAGCCAAAACTCCACACAGCATCGGTTTGCACCACGCTGATCATCTGGTCGATCAGAGCCTGTTTCTCAGGCCCATCTTCGAGGAATTTCAAGCGCTCGTAGAGCTTGTCAAACTGGGGGTTTTGATAATTTGAATTGTTCTCGCCATTGCCATCCGTCAGCGCTTTGGCGTTGGGCCCGTAGAGCATGAACAAAAAGTTTTCCGCATCCGGGTAGTCGGCCAGCCAGCCCCAGAAATAGATTTGAATGGAGCCCTTGCTCATCTTGTCCTGGAATCGGTTGTAGTCAGTGGCCCGCACTTCGAGCTGGATGCCAATCTTGGCAAATTGCTTGGTGTACCAATCGAGTAGTGCTTTGGCACCGGGCGCTGCATTTTGATAGTCGAAGTTCAGCACCAGCGGCTTGCCGCTGGTGGCGTCTCTGCCATCCGGGTAGCCCGCCTGTGCCAGCAGTTGTTTTGCTTCTTCGATCGAGCGGCGCACCGGTTTGCCGTCCGGCCCACGGCGATAGACCACCGGATTGAAGGCCGCAGGACCATCGCTGCGGTAGCCAAACAAGGAGGGCGGCAAAGGTCCATGCGCGGCCATGCCCTGACCACGCTCGAAAATCGCAATATGTTCCTCCCAATCGATCGCGATGGCGAGTGCCTGGCGCAATTTGCGATTGCGCTCGACTTGGGCCGGACTGCTGCCTTTGCCAACCACCGGGTCCAGCCAGTTGAAGCCAATGTACCAATTATTCGCTTCAACGGTGGTGGGCAACTTGATGCCTTTTTCCTTGAACTCCTTGTCTTTCTTTTGGTCATCACCCATGGCAACGATGTATTCGGTTCCTTGATCAAGCCTCTCAATGGCCGGGGAATCGTAATAGCCCTGCAAAAATTTTGCCTGCATGGGTACTAGTTCTTTTTCAATGTCAAACACCACCTTATCGACGAAGGGAGTCAACTTTCCACAATCAGCAAGGTAACCCTTCGCGCCGTCGCCTGGCTCACCCTCGCACGGATAAGGCTCACCGCGAAAATTGGGGTTGCGCTCCAGCACATGGCGACGGTTTTCGATGAACTCCGTCAACATATACGGCCCCGTGCCTACCGGCCAGTAATTGAGCGTCAAGTTATTTTCGGCCATACCGGGCTGCGCATAGAACTTCTCGGCTTCCCACGGCACCGGTGAAAAAAATGTCATCGCCAGCCAGTATTTGAACTGGGGGTATTTGCCCTTGACGCGAATCCGCAAGGTGTACCTGTCAAGCGCCTGGACACCATCGAAGGCATATTTTCGAAAATCAAGGAATGGCAAATCCCGATCAGTCGGAGCCATACCGATGCGCAATGCCTTGTCTACTGCAACGATCTTTTCGCCGTATTCTTTTAAGCCGACGATGTAATCGGCCATGGTTGAGAATGACGGCGACTTGATGCGCGGCGTAGCCAAGCGGCGAATCGCATAAACATAGTCGTCAGCGGTGAGCTCGCGCGTACCGGTTTGCTTGAAGTCGGTGATTTGGTGCTTGTCCGCAAGTTCTTCACGCTTCATGGAGTGGTAGAGGTAGCCGCCTGCGGCATTCTTCGCAAACGCCGGGTGCGGGGCGAACTTGATGCCGGGTTTGATCCTGATGTCGTAAACCGTCTCGGCGATATTCTCACCGGGTGCATTGTCTGGCAGGGGCTTGCCCACCTTGTCGAAGTAACGCGGGCTGGCAACCTCTTGAGCGGCACGGCCGATCAGCACATAGGGGCGCTTGAGATAGTGGTAACCATAAGGCGGCTCATAGATCTGATAGGTGTAAGGCGTTTCATCGTTGGAGTAAGAACTGGCGGGATCAAGGTACTTGGGTGAGCGATTGCTGAACGGCACAAACAGCGTGTTGGTCTTTTCTGACCCGAGCGAATGCGGGTTGTTCGAAACTTCGGTGCAGCCACCGATCAGCAAGAATATTGCAAAGGCAGTCGGCAAAGACAGTGCTACGAGGGCTGCTCGTCGAATGCGAACGAAAATGCCAGCCAAAATCATAGAGCCTTTGCTAATTGAGACAATTCATTCTATCCCCGCAATCAGCAAATGATGGCTACCGCTGAGTGCAGTATTGGTTGTGTTGGCCTGTACATTTACGCCACGACATCGGCAACGATTCTCTCTTGAACAACCGGCTGATACCGCGCCGCTGGCGGTGATGCTGACACTGCCTTTGAGCTTGATCGGTGTCGTCATCAGCCTGCTGCTCATCGGCGGCACCATCACCTCGACGCTACTGACGCTCTTGGTGGTGCCGACTTTTTACGACAGCATCGAGATCACGCGCGACCGCGCCATTGCCAAGTTTCATAGACGCGCCGGGCAAGGCAACGCCTTTGTGGCTTTTGTCCTGACGCTGCTGGAAGCGCTGTTGGCCCTGTTGCTGCTGCGCTGGGCTTACCGGCTGGTCAAGACCGTTTTCTCTCTCCTCTTCCAGCGTTGTTCACACCCGCTTTGATGCGACGTGCACGTTCATTTCGTTTTTCTTCGCTCAAACTCGGCTCGGATCAGGGTAATGAGCGCTTCGTTGTCGTCCGTGAGTTCATGTATCCGCTTTCATCATTCGTGGCGTTGCTCATGAAAGATCGTGGTGTGCATGCTGGGCTAAGCTGACGGCTGACAGTCGCCAATTCAGCGGGAGCGGGTGCTGGTCAGTGGCTGCTGTCTGGCAGTTCAATTACATGAGTTAGGTTGCCACTCAACTCCCGTTTGTGACGGTCATACCGGCAGAGGGGCTGGAACCCGCAGCCTGATTCATCCCCCAAATCCAGCTTCGCTCAGGCTCATACCTGAATTAGAAAATACTCCAGCCAAAAAAACCAGCGGGTTAGGCTGGGTTAATCCATTATCACATCAGGGAACACGCCATGAAACGAAGCGTGAGGCTCATGCCCAGTTGCGCTATATCACTTACGAGACTTTTTGGCTTTGAATCTTGACTGTTGCCAGAATACACAGTCATCATGGGGTAGTTTCACATTTTTTTCAGCACCAGGGCGCAAGCACCCACCGAACGAGTTGTAATCGATTTGGTTGTTTACCCAAACGGGAAACGAGTGAACGAAGTGCCCGCAGAGGTTGCACTCCCGACTTTCCGGGTTGAGAATTGTCGTGGGCGGTAGGCCGGGGTCGTAGCCTTCAACGTCACGTTTGTGGTCCGATGCGCCTGCTTTGTTGCTGTTGATGCTCGGGAGTGAGGCAACACGCCCGCTCGGGGCGGCCATACCGGCAGAGGCGTCTGGCAAATTGTCGAGCATGAGCTGACTGCCGAATTGGTGGATGATCTTTATTCCGATACCGATCCGGCCATCGCTGCCAATGTTTTCCTCGATACGAACCACTTCTCCCTCACAGTGCAATTTGATTTTCCCCATGGACGTATCTAGATCTACGGTGAATTCAATATGCGAGCCAATTTCCTGCTGGCGGCTCTGAACGATATACATCCCGCTGGCACTGATGTCGCGTGTGAAGCCCGGCTCCTTATTGATTGAAATTGGTATTTGCGCCATTTTTCTTGCGGAACGGCTCTGCTTTTCGAATTGGTAAATGTTTGAACTACCCATTGGTGATCCAATCTATGAGAGTGATTTGTGTTTTTACATGAAACCGCCAGCGACCCACTCTACGCCTAAGCAAGGAATCTGAATATCCTCCAAATGGCAGCGTATGTGGCATTGGCTCCCTTGGAGGTTGCGCTAGATCAAGGGACCACTAAATATCTTGCAAATGACAATGTCGTCAATCGGGCAAACAGTTCCTGAAGCTGAGCACCCGCTTTGTGTGAACCGGCAGTTGGCACCCTTGCCCGCATGGCCACCCACACCGCATCAAGCAGCAACGCGGGGGTAGGGTAGGGTAGATGTTGGGCGCGACATTAAAAAGTCCAAAGGATGCGGAGCGCCCAGCGTCTGCCCCACCCCCGCCGACTCAAACCCAAATCAGCCGGAAGCCACCATTGAATTTTCAAAAGGTGCAGCAACAGGCTTGGCATGCCCGCTACACAAAGCGCACAGCATCAGCGCCAGCCGATGTAGTGCTTGCCAGCCGTCGGTCGGCCAGCCGGGTTGCTTGAGACCTTTGACGATGCCATCGACCTGGTGCGCCGCCTGGAGCAGCCCCGCCAGCATCGCATCGGTCAGGCGCGGCAATACCCGTTCAAACAAACGCTCGCGTGCGCCCCAGACACGCTGCTCGCGCAAGGCCATCGGCAGTGGGCGGCCCTGCGCCATGGCATCCTTGACACGCTTCAAGGCGCGAATGTCTTCGGCCAGCGCGTAATGCACCAGCACCGCTCCTTCGCCTTCGGCCTGCAAGCCGTCGAGCATGCGCTGCACCCGCCCAACCTGCCCGGCCAGCACCGCTTCTGAGAGTTTGAAGACGTCGTAGCGCGCCACGTTCAGGACCGCGCTCTCCACCTGCTCAAAGCTGAGCACGCCCGCCTCCGAGCCTTGTGGTGTCCCGGGCGCACTGGCCGCAAACAACAACGCCAGCTTCTGCACTTCCTGGTGCGCCGCCAGCAAATTGCCTTCCACCCGGTCGGCAAAAAATTGCAAGGTGCGCTGCCCCTCTTCACCCGCCGCCACGCGTTGGCCTTGCAGCGCCAGCCGCTGCGCCAACCACTGCGGTAAAGCCTTGCGCTCGACCGGCTCCACCTGCAGCGCGACGCCGCAACGCTCCAGCGCAGCAAACCAGACCGTGTTTTTGGCCGCCTTGTCCAGCCGTGGCAGCGTGACCAGGGTGAGCAGCGAATCATTGCCGGGCGATTGTTCGGCGAGTTGCACCAGCGCCGCTGCGCCCGCCAGACCGGGTTTTCCCGAAGGAATGCGCAGCTCAAGAATCTGCTTGTCGGCAAACAGACTGAGCGACCCGCCCGCCGCCAGCACCTCACTCCAGTCGAAGTGGGCCCCGGCGACCGTATGCACGCTGCGCTCGCCAAAGCCTTGCGCACGGGCCGCCGCCCGAATAGCGTCGGCCGCCTCCTGCAACAGCAGCGGCTCATCGCCATGCAGTGTGTAGAGACTTTTCAGGCCGCGCTGCAAATGGCTGGCAAGCTGATCAGGGGCGAGCTGCATTGACTTTTTCCAAACGCCGCAAAAGCTGCTGTACGATGTCGGTTTGCATATTGCGGTACAGCATTGCCTCTTCGGCTTCTTTGGCCAGAACCGCCGACTCGTTGAAGCTGATGTCGCGCTGTTGCAAAATTTCGGACACCGGCATCAGCTCATCGTCTGGCCTCGTGCGAATCCTGAATTTGACTCGGATGCGCAACTGGAACTCACGCACCTGGCCTGAGCTGTTGACGCCGACCACGGCTTTTTCGTGCTGCTCGCTGAGAATATCGAGTACCACTTGGGCAGAGGTTAACGGCTCGCCAGGTGTGAGCACGTGTACCGCGCTGCCAAAAGAGCGACGCAGCTCCTGCGCCAGCGCGCCGCCCGGGTTGGGCGTGATGGCAATCTTGGTGAAGGGAAAATCCTGGTTGCCGCGCAACTTGAAACCACACCCCGTCAATGCCAGGGTCGTAAAGACAGTCAGACCGGACTGGCTTAAAAGCGTCAGAGCTGAGCGGCGTTTCACGACGGTCGTTCTCACAGCACCAGATTCACCAGGCGACCTGGCACGACGATGATTTTCCTGGGCTTGAGACCGGCAGCGTGCTTTTGGAACACCGCACTGGTCACCGCCGCATGTTCAATCTGCGCCTTGGAGGCCAGTGCTGGCACCACAATGGCACCTCTGAGTTTGCCGTTGATCTGCAACATGAGTTCGAGCTCGTCTTGTTGCAGCGCCGCCGGGTCCACTTGGGGCCAGGGTGCATCGAGCAGGTCACCCAATACCGCACCATAACCCAGGCTGCTCCACAGGCTGTGCGTGATGTGCGGTGTCACCGGGTAGAGGCAACGCAGCAAAATACCAAAGCCTTCGGCCAAGGCGACTTCGGCCCCGTCTGATTGCATGGTAGCGCAATCTTCCAGCACATTGATCATCTTCATCGCACCGGAGACCACGGTGTTGTACTGCATGCGCTGGTAGTCATAATTCACCTGTTTGAGCTGACTGTGAATTTCAAAGCGCAGCGCCTTGGCTTCTTTGTCAAATTTGACGCTTTTGATTGCGCTGACACCAGCAGCGATGGCCAGTGCATCCACTGCGCCCAGCTTGACGCCAAAGTTCCAGACGCGGCGCAAAAAGCGGTAACTGCCCTCCACCGCCGCGTCGTTCCACTCCAGCGTAGCCTCGGGTGGGGCGGTGAACATGGTGTACAGACGCGCGGTATCGGCACCGTATTTTTCAATCAGGTCCTGCGGATCAACCCCATTGTTTTTACTCTTGCTCATGGTGCCCACGCCCTCGTAGGTGATGAGCGTCCCGGCGGGCAGATCACCCTTGGCTTCTTTGAGCCTGGCCCCAACCACCTTACCCGTGGCATCTTGAATGTCTTGCACCTCATTCGGCCAGAAATAATCCTTCCCGCCTTTGTCAGTTTTGCGGGAATAGATGTGGTTGAGCACCATGCCCTGGGTCAGCAGTTTGGTAAAGGGTTCATCGATTTGAACCAGCCCCAGGTCGCGCATGACCTTGGTCCAGAAACGCGCATAGAGCAGGTGCAGGATGGCGTGCTCGATGCCGCCAATGTACTGGTCCATCGGCAGCCAGTAGTTGGCGCCGTCGGCCACCATCTGCTTCTCATTTTTGGGATCGCAATAGCGCATGTAATACCATGAACTATCGACGAAGGTGTCCATGGTGTCGGTCTCGCGTCGCGCTGGCACGCCACAAATCGGGCAGACCACACCAGCATGGAAACCCGCATGCTTGAGCAAGGGGTTGCCGGAACCGTCAGGCACGCAATCGAGCGGCAGCAGCACGGGCAAATCTTTTTCTGGCACCGGCACCGCGCCGTGCTGCGGACAATGAATGATCGGGATCGGCGTGCCCCAATAGCGCTGGCGGCTGACGCCCCAGTCGCGCAGGCGCCAGGTGGTTTTCTTTTCGCCCAGGCCTGCCGCCGCCAGCTTGTGCACCACTGCCTCGACCGCATCTTTGAAGGACATGCCGCTGAAGCTGCCGGAGTTGATGGCGACGCCGCGTTCTTTGTCGGCGTACCAGTCTTGCCACTGCGCGTAGTCAAATTCCTCGCCATCGACCTGCACCACTTGCTTGATCAGCAAACGGTATTTCTTGGCAAAAGCGAAGTCACGCTCATCGTGCGCGGGCACGCCCATGACGGCACCGTCGCCGTAGCTCATCAGCACATAGTTACCGACCCAGACTTCAACCTGAACATGGGTCAGGGGATGCGTCACAAACAAGCCCGTGGCCATGCCCTTTTTTTCCTGCACGGCAAGCTCGGCCTCGGTCGTGCCGCCGCTCTTGCACTCCACAATAAAAGCCGCCAGTTTTGAATTGGTTTTGGCCGCATGCACGGCCAGCGGATGCTCCGGTGCCACGGCGCAGAAGGTCACGCCCTTGATGGTGTCGGCACGGGTGGTGAAGACGTACATGCGCCCCCCCCCAATCAGGGCACCGGTTGCATCGCGAATGTCATGCGTGAAAGCAAAGCGCACGCCCTCGCTCTTGCCAATCCAGTTTTCCTGCATCAGTTTGACGCGCTCGGGCCACCCCGGCAAGCCGCTCTGCACCTGCTCCAGCAATTCTTCGGCATAGTCAGTAATTTTTAGGTAGTAGCCTGGAATTTCCCGCTTTTCTACCAGCGCGCCAGTACGCCAGCCCTTGCCGTCGATCACCTGTTCATTGGCCAGCACGGTCTGATCGACCGGGTCCCAGTTGACAACTTGCGTCTTGCGGTAGGCGATGCCTTTGTTCAGCATCTTCAAAAACAGCCACTGGTTCCACTTGTAGTAGTCGGGCGAGCAGGTAGTGACCTCACGGCTCCAGTCGATCGCCAGCCCCATCGCCTGCATCTGCTTTTTCATGGTGGCGATGTTCTCGAAGGTCCACTGCGCTGGCGGCACACCGTTTTTCAAAGCAGCATTTTCAGCGGGCAGGCCAAAAGCGTCCCAGCCCATCGGCATCAGCACGTTGTAGCCGTTCATGCGCAGATGGCGCGTGAGCATGTCGTTGATGGTGTAGTTGCGCACATGGCCCATGTGCAGCTTGCCGCTCGGGTAGGGCAACATGGAGCAGGCGTAGAACTTCTTTTTGGAATGACCCCGCGCGTCATGCGCGTCTTCAGTGACGCGGTACGCGTCCAGTGAGCGCCAGTGGCTTTGGGCAGCGTTTTCAACGTCGAACGGTTTATAGTGGTCTTGCATGGCTATCTACTGGGGCGACCGAAAGATCGCGCTTTTTGGATTTTAGGGTTTGGCTGCGGGGTTTGTATCGGGTGCAACAGGGGACGTCGCATCATGCCTTGCGTCGGCCACAAAACCGATCCGATTCAGGCCGGTTTTTTGCGCTGCACCCATCACTTGCACAATGCGACCATAGGGTACGGCCGCATCGGCGCGCAGTTGCACTTCGGTCTCTGGGTGGGCTTTGGCGATCAGCGCCAAACGGCTCGTCAACTGTTCCAGCGCTAGCGGCTGGTCGTTCAAAAAAATTTGCCCGGCTGGATCAACCACCAGCGTTACAAACTGGGGCGCGGTGCCGGCCTTGGCGGCGTCGGTCCTGGGTAGATCAAGCTTGATGGAACTCGCCAGCAAAGGTGCCGTAAGGATAAAAATGACCACCAGCACCAGCATCACATCGACCAGCGGCGTCATGTTGATCTCGCTCATGGGCGGTGCACCCTGGTTGCGCTCTAAACGACCGAAAGACATGGTGCTGCTGCGGGCAAGTTCACGTTGACCAAATGGACTGGCTGCTGGCGAGCTCGCGCAGGTCGCGCGCAAAACCTTCCAACTCGGCCTCGATCCGCCCGATTGAGCGTCCCAGCACGTTGTAGGCCAACACCGCCGGAATCGCCACCACCAAACCCGCGGCAGTCATGATCAACGCCTCGCCGACCGGGCCGGAAATCTTGTCAATCGTGACCTGGCCAGCATTGGAAATTCCTATGAGGGCGTGATAGATGCCCCATACCGTGCCCAGCAAGCCGACAAAAGGCGCAGTGGCACCCACGGTGGCCAGCAAAACCTGGCCGAACTGGAGTTTTGCAACGGCAGTGTGCAGCGCATCGCGCAACACACGCGTGAGTTGTTGCGACTTGTCAGCGGCGGTTGCCAAAGTGTTATTGGCTTCAATTTTCGTCGCATAGACCAGGGGCGTGACCAAGGCTTCACGGTCGAAGGCCTGCAGCTTCTGAATGGCCTGCGGCACCGATGCCGACTGCCAAAAAGCCGCCACCGAGCGCCTTACATCCGCACTGGCACGGTGCAGCAACCAGGACTTGCGAAGAATGACGACCCAACTGCCCACCGACATTGCCAGCAACAGCACGGACACGCCCCGGCTAAGCGCATCGCCCTGCAAGAATAATTGACCCGCGTTCATCTTGGGTTCATGCCAGCTTAAGCACGTCAAACATGTCGAACAGGCCGGCCTTTTGGTCTTTCAAAAAACGCACGGCGCGCAGGCTGCCTTGGGCATAGGTTGCACGGCTTGATGACTTGTGCGTAATCTCAATACGCTCGCCGGTACCGGCAAACAACACGGTGTGGTCGCCCACGATATCGCCGCCGCGAATCGAGGTAAAACCAATGCTGGCGGGGTCGCGCTCGCCGGTGATGCCGTGACGGTCATAGACGGCGCAAGCCTTGAGATCACGCCCGCTGGCCTTGGCAATCACTTCACCCATTTTGAGCGCGGTGCCCGAGGGTGCATCGACCTTGTGGCGATGGTGCGCCTCGATGATTTCAATGTCGTAATCGCTGGCCAGCGCCTTGGCCGCCATTTCAAGCAGCTTGAGCGTAACGTTCACGCCGACACTCATATTGGGTGCCATCACTATGGCAATGTCATGGGCGGCGCTGGCGATTTCAGCCTGTTGCGCCGCGCTAAAACCGGTAGTGCCAATCACCATCTTGAGGCCTAATTCACGGCACACCCGTAAATGAACCAAAGTGCCTTCAGGCCGGGTGAAATCTATCAAGGTCTGGGCGTTTGCCAATCCAGCCTGCAAGTCGGCCGTGATCATCACAGCGCTTGTTCGCCCGAGGAAGGCCATCGCATCGGTGCCAAGGGTGGTGCTGCCCACAAGGTCAAGCGCACCAACCAGCTCACAGTCAGCAGACGCTGCAACGGCTTGAATCAACATCTGCCCCATCCGTCCGGATGCGCCAGCGACCGCGACACGATGAGTCATGGTTTCATTCATGGTGCAAGACCTGCCACGGTCAACGGCCAGTGCTCTCCAGCGGCGGGTAACTCGTGGGCAGCGGTGGCAACGGTTGGGGCTCGACCACTTTGGCCGGCGGCGGTAGCTGCTTCAAACTCTCTTCGGTCATCTCAAGCACGGGCACCTTGCCCATCTGCCGCCCTGAATCGAGCGAAGCCACAAACTCGGCTTCAGTGGGCAAAGCGTCGGCTTCAATCCGCTCCAGCACATCAGCTTTGAAATACACCGTAACTTTGCGTGCTTGCGGTGCCAGACCCTGGCGCCTGAAGGTGAAAACATAATCCCAGCGATCAGCGTGAAAAACACTGGTCAACAAGGGTGTGCCCAAAATATCTCGAACCTGCATGCGGCTCATGCCGGGCTTGATCGCCTCTGCTTGTTCCCTGGACACAAAATTACCCTGCACGATGTCTATTTTGTAGGGTGTGACCAGCCCGGCAATATGGGTACTGGCCGTGTTGAGGCCACCACAGCCCGGCAGACTCGCGCTGGCGGCGAGAAGCAAACTCAAACAGGCATGACGAGGTTGATAATCAAACATAGGTTGTGAGCGATGTAGCGATATGATCGAGTCATTGTACCGGCTACGTGGGCAATGGTGCCTGCCCTGGGAATGGAGAAAGACCTTGATGGCCCCCGTTAATGAGCTTAAAAGCACTGGACTCAAGACCACCTTGCCACGGATGAAAATCCTGGAACTATTTCAGAAGGGTGCGCAGCGCCACATGACGGCCGACGATGTTTTTCGGGTTTTGCTGGAGGATCGCTCGGATGTCGGTTTGGCCACCATCTATCGCGTTTTGGCGCAGTTCGAGCAAGCCGATATTTTGGTTCGTAGTCATTTTGAGAGCGGCAAGGCGGTTTATGAACTCAACGAGGGGCAGCACCACGACCATCTGGTATGCCTCGACTGCGGCAAGGTGGAGGAGTTTTACGATCGCGAAATTGAAAAACGTCAGCATACGGTGGCCAAAACCAAGGGCTTTGCCATTGCCGACCACGCTTTGAGCCTTTACGCCCATTGCATCAAGGACGAATGCCCCAACCGAGGCGTCACCCCTTGAATTGATATCCAGCATGTGTGGGCCGAAGGCGACGCAGTGGGTGGCTCCGCAGCCGGGCGGTGGCACACGCCGCCGTTCGTGTCACCCAGCCTTCGGCCTCCTTCTTTACCTCACTTTGGCATGTACCCCCACCCTGCTGCTCAGAAGTGTCGACTTGGTTTTTTGAACTCGAACTCGAACCCGAATACCAATTCACCGGGATCGGGCTGTCTGGGTGTTCTGCGTAGGTAAAGGAGGAGCCCGCAAGGGCGGGGGACACGAAGCAGAGCATCCAGGCAGCCTGATCCAGCGCAAATCGGGCTGCCTGGGTGTTCTGCGTAGGTAGAGGAGGCCGCGGGCCGGGGGACAACCGCAGCGCTGAGCGCCCCAGCGGCCTGATCCTCACCACATGCCGGGCGGGGTTTGGCCTGTCATCATTTTGGAAAAGAGCTATAGGCTCATTCGTTCGCCGCTGCGGCCATGGCTTTGTGGTGGCGTTCAACAAACTCCTGATAAGTATCGATACCGCGCAATTGAAGAATCGTGTTCCTGACAGCCGCTTCCACCAGCACCGCAATGTTGCGACCGGCCACCACTTGAATCACAACTTTTTGCACCGGGACACCAAGCACGTCCTGCGTTAGCGGTTCATAGGGGATGCGTTCATATTCACGCTCCATGGTTTCGCGGCGAATCAGATGCACGATAAGCTTGAGCCGCATTTTTCGCCGAACCGCTGTTTCACCAAAAATGGCCCGGATATCAAGCAGGCCAATACCACGGAGCTCCAGCAGGTTCATCAGCAATTCGGGGCAACGCCCTTCGATCGTGTCCTGATTGATACGGTACAGATCGACTGCATCATCGGCGACCAGGCCGTTGCCACGCGAGATCAGTTCCAGCCCGAGCTCGCTTTTGCCCAGGCCGGATTCTCCAGTGATCAGCACGCCCATACCCAAGATATCCATGAACACACCATGCACCGAGCTGCGATCAGCAAAATGCTTGGACAAATAAGCGCGCAACAAATCATTCACCAGAGCCGATGCGCCCTGCGTGGCAAACATGGGAATTTGGGCCTTTTCGCACATCGACAACAAGGCGGCAGGCGCGATCTGTCCGTCAGCCAACACCAGCGCCGGAGGCTCCAGCGTGACAATACGGGCAACCCGGCGCTCGCAATCTTCGGGCGTGGCGTTGGTGAGGTAGGCAATCTCGCGTTCGCCCAGGATTTGAACGCGATAAGGATGAATGTAATTGAGGTAACCCGCCAGATCAGCACCGGAGCGGGCAGCACTCACTGCAACTTCGTCAAAACGGCGCTCTGAGGCACCCAGACCCGCCAGCCACTCCCACTTCAACGTGTCACGAAATTCCTCGAACAACACATTGGCGCTAACAACCGTAGGTTTCATGACGAATCGATTGCCAGCAGAAAATTAAGCTCACGCCAGTTGCGTGGATTGCCAGTTTGCGATGAGGCTGTGCATCTCGGCAGCGCTTTCACTGGCGCTGATTTTTTCCCGCAAATCGGCATCGCTGAGCATCTCGGCAATTTCCGACAGAATCTCCAGATGCTTTTGCGTTGCCGCTTCGGGCACCAGCAAAAAAATCAGCAAGCCAACCGGCTGCTCGTCAGGCGCATCAAAGCCAATCGGCTTTGCCAACTGGAGTACCGCTGCCATCGGTGCCTTGAGGCCCTTGATGCGACCATGCGGAATGGCCACACTGTGGCCCAGACCGGTTGAGCCCAGGCGTTCCCTGGAAAACAAACTGTCAGTGACCAACGAGCGACTCAGGCCATGCAGGTTTTCGAACAGCAATCCGGCTTCTTCAAAAGCCCTCTTTTTGCTGGTGGCATCAACATGCACCAACACTTGCGCTACGGAGAGGATGGAGGCGAGACGATTCATAATTTAGTGCGCGATTATGTACCTAATTTAATCAGCTCATCTGATCGGTCGGGGACAAAACTAGCTTGCTCTGCCCACCAGGTACAACGAAGCCGTTCACTCAGGTGGACGGCTTGCTGGCACTTCAACTGGAACCGTCACATCAAACGTTTTGACGCCTCGTGATGATGACTTTGCAAACGATCCTTGTGCCGGACCACCTGCCGATCAAGAATGTCAACCAGTTCATCCACGGCGGCATACAGATCGGCGTGCGCGCACTCGGCAAACATGTCGGTGCCTTTGACGTGAATATTGCACTCTGCCTTTTGTCTTAGTTCCTTTTCCTTCGGCTTTTCCACGGTAAGAATCACTTTGACATCAACCACCTGATCAAAATGTCGCTTTATTCGATCCAGCTTGGTCGTAACGTAACTGCGCAGGGCTGGAGTGACCTCGAGGTGGTGACCGCTAATCGTCAAATTCATATATTTCCTCCTGTAGCTCTCGGGGTTGAAAAAGCTGCCGACTCACTGTAGGCAGCCCATAAAGTTGGTATTAAAAATATAGTTCCAACGCGGCAACTATGCCCCGTAAAAACGGGAAAAGCAATTCTTTTCCCTACCACCTTACAACAAACACGGTTTTACCTTGAGTAACTCAGCCCCTTCAGGCACCTGGTCACCCGGTGCATAAAGCAATTCGGCGACCACGCCGTCGATCGGCGCGGCAATCGTGTGTTCCATTTTCATGGCGTCCAGCACCGCCAGGGTCTGACCGCGTTTAACCGAATCGCCGACCATGACCGCAAACGACACCACCTTGCCGGGCATAGGTGCCGTCAGATGACCGCTTTCGTCCGTGGTTTCACCGGCATGGGCCAATGCATCAACCGCGATGATCTGGGTTGCACCGCGCGGCGTAAACACGTGGACTACAACACCATTTTGATAGACATTGACAATCTGGCGTTGCGCTCCGAAGCGTACATCAATACCGTTTGTCACCGGCACAAACGAGAACGCCCCGAGCTCCTGCAACAGCGCTAACTGGAGCGTGCCATCGTGCAGGGTTGTCAATTGCGCTGTATGCGGCTGGCTTGAAAATTGGTAGTCGAAGCGGCGGGTACTGGGCCCGTGAGAGCGCCAGCCATCGCGGCGGGACCACGGGTCCAGCCAACCCGAGCGCTTGACACTTTTTGCTTCATCGGTTTTTTCCTGAAGCAAGGCGTGGGCAATGGCAGCGGCTACGGCCAGCGCCAATCCGACCGTTTCCTGCTTGAACAGATGCGCCGCTTCACGCTCAATCAGCGCCGTATCGAGATCGGCCTGCACAAAGGATGGGCTTTGCGCGACCCGGCGTAAAAACTGGACGTTGTTGTTGATGCCGACAATATGGGTGTGGGCCAGAGCGGTATCGAGCCGGGCCAGCGCTTGCTCGCGGTTGTCGCCATGCACGATCAACTTGGCCAGCATGGAGTCATAGAACGGGCTGATGGTGTCGCCTTGACGCACGCCGGAATCGACCCGGACCGCTTGGGTGGCGTGCTGCTGAAGTTCCAGGTTAGGCCAGAGGAATTCAACACAAGGTGGCAATCGATACGCCTGCAAGGTGCCGGTGGCCGGAAGGTAATTGTTGTCCGGGTTCTCAGCGCAGATACGCGCTTCGATCGCGTGGCCGACAATTTTTAGCTGATCCTGTCGCAACGGCAAGGACTCGCCGCTGGCCACGCGCAGTTGCCACTCCACCAGGTCCTGCCCGGTAATCGCTTCTGTCACCGGATGCTCCACTTGCAAGCGGGTGTTCATTTCCATGAAAAAGAAATTCATGGCACCGTCTGCACCCTGTTCCACGATGAACTCGACCGTGCCGGCACCGACGTAATGGACGGCGCGGGCAGCGGCTACCGCCGCTTCGCCCATTTGCTGGCGCAGCGCGGGTCTCATACCCGGTGCCGGCGCTTCTTCCAGGACTTTTTGGTGGCGACGCTGCACCGAACAGTCGCGCTCAAACAAATGCACGTAATTGCCCTGGCTGTCGCCAAACACCTGGATTTCGATGTGCCGTGGGCGCTGTACGTATTTTTCTATCAACACCGCGTCATTGCCAAAGCTGTTGACGGCCTCGCGCTGGCAACTGGCCAGGGCAGCGGCAAAGTCGTCCGGGCGCTCGACCAGCCGCATGCCCTTGCCGCCGCCACCGGCGCTGGCTTTAATCAGCACCGGGTAACCAATGGCAGCAGCCTCACGCTGGAGCAGCGCCGCGTCTTGATCCGCTCCGTGGTAGCCCGGTATCAGCGGTACACCGGCCAGACCCATCAGCCGTTTGGACTCGGCCTTGAGCCCCATGGCTTTGATCGCCGCAGCGGGTGGACCGATAAATACCAGACCGGCATCGCAACAAGCTTGTGCAAAGACAGCGTTTTCACTCAAAAAACCATAGCCGGGGTGGATTGCCTGGGCACCCGTAGCCTGGGCCGCCTCGATGATTTTTTCCCAGTGTAAGTAGCTGTCTTTGGGCGCACTGGCACCGATATAAACCGCCTCGTCACAGGCGCTGACGTGTTTGGCGTTGGCGTCGGCATCGGAATAAACCGCGACCGTTTTGATCGCCAGGCGCGCCGCTGTGGCCGCCACCCGGCAGGCAATCTCGCCCCGGTTGGCAATCAATATCTTTTTAAACATGCTTGTTTCCTATATCCAATCGGTTGGGGACAGAGTCAACCAATTGGGCTTGCGCTTTTGCAGGAAGGACTGCACGCCTTCCTTGCCTTCGGCGCTGGCGCGGATATTGGCAATGCCGGCCACGGTGTGGGCAATCAATGGCGCGTCGATGTCTCGTCCGGCCACGTCGTGCAACAGCGTTTTTCCAACGCGCACGGCATTCGGACCGGCACTCAGCAAGGCCTTGACGAGTTCAGCCACCTTGGCATCGAGCTGATCCGCGCTCACCACTTCATGCACAAAACCAATGCGCCGGGCCTCGGCCGCACTGAAGCGTTCGGCCGTCAAGAAATAGCGGTGCGCCGCGCGCGCCCCCATGGCCCGCAACACATACGGGCTGATGGTAGAAGGGCACAGGCCGAGCTTGACTTCACTCAGGCAAAAGTTGGCGCTGTCGACGCTCACTGCCATATCGCACGCCGCCACCAACCCGATGCCACCGGCATAGACGTCACCCTGGATGCGGGCAATGGTGGGCTTGGGGCAGGTGTAAATCACGCGCAGCATTTCAGCCATCGTCGCGGCATCCGTCAGATTCTCAGCCTGCGTGTAGTCGGCCATGCGGCGCATCCAGTTCAGATCGGCACCGGCGCAAAAAGCCGGGCCTTCTCCAGCCAGCACAATGACGCGCACCTGCGGGTTTTGGCCCAACTGGGTGAAGGCCTGCGTGAGCTCCGTAATCACCTCATCGTTAAAGGCATTGCGAACCTCGGGGCGGTTCAGTGTCACCTTGCTAACCGGGCCATGTGTGATCGCTAGTGTGGGCATGTTTTAGTCCTTGCAAAACCAGGAATTGTCAACAAAGTGCATGAAATACATTGACCGTACACACTACATGCGGAAAAGTCCGAACCTGGTCTCCTCAATCGGCGCATTGCGTGTCGCCGAGAGGCCCAGGCCCAACACGCGGCGCGTGTCGGCCGGGTCGATGATGCCGTCATCCCACAGGCGCGCCGTGGCGTAGTAGGGGTGGCCCTGTGCCTCATACTGGTCGCGAATCGGGGCTTTGAAATCTTCTTCTTCCGCCGCACTCCACTGACCACCATTGGCCTCAATGCCGTCACGCCGTACGGTGGCCAGCACGCTGGCGGCTTGCTCGCCACCCATGACGGAAATTCGTGCATTGGGCCACATCCATAAGAACCGCGGACTGTACGCGCGGCCACACATGCCGTAGTTTCCAGCACCGAAACTGCCACCGATGATGATGGTGAATTTTGGCACGGCAGCACAAGCTACCGCCGTCACCATCTTGGCCCCGTTGCGTGCGATGCCTTCGTTCTCGTACTTGCGCCCCACCATGAAACCCGTGATATTTTGCAAAAAAACCAATGGAATCTTGCGTTGACAACAAAGCTCAACAAAATGCGCACCTTTGAGCGCCGACTCGCTGAACAGAATGCCGTTGTTGGCAACAATGCCCACCGGCATCCCTTCGATGTGAGCAAAGCCGCACACCAGCGTGGTGCCAAAGCGCGCCTTGAACTCGTGAAACTCTGACGAATCGACGATGCGGGCGATGATTTCGCGCACGTCATAGGGCTGACGGGTGTTGACGGGAATCACGCCGTAGAGCTCTTCATTTGCAAACAAGGGGGCAGCGGAGGTTTTATCCCCCGGGCTTGAACCCTTGCTGGTGTTTAAATTTCGCACTGCGGTGCGCGCCAGTGAGAGCGCATGCAAGTCGTTTTGCGCCAGATGATCGGCCACACCCGAGAGCCGTGTATGCACATCGCCACCGCCCAGGTCTTCAGCGCTGACGACTTCGCCAGTGGCCGCTTTCACCAGCGGTGGCCCGCCCAAAAAAATCGTGCCCTGATTTTTGACGATGATGGTCTCATCGCTCATGGCGGGCACATAGGCACCGCCTGCAGTACAACTGCCCATCACCACGGCGATTTGGGCCAGCCCCTGCGCACTCATATTGGCCTGGTTAAAAAAGATGCGCCCGAAATGATCACGGTCCGGAAACACCTCGTCCTGGGTCGGCAAGTTCGCGCCGCCCGAGTCCACCAGATAAATACAGTTCAGATGATTTTGTTGAGCTATCTCTTGTGCGCGCAAATGCTTCTTGACCGTCATCGGGTAATAACTACCGCCTTTGACAGTGGCGTCGTTGCAGACAATCATGCAGTCCACGCCTTCAACCCGGCCTATGCCGGTAATGACCCCAGCGCTGGGCGCACCATCGCCGCCGTGACGATCCCGATACAAACCCAACGCCGCCAGTGGCGAGAGTTCCAGAAACGGGGTGCCCGGGTCAAGCAACATCTGCACTCGTTCGCGTGGCAGCAGTTTGCCGCGCGCGCTGTGCTTGGCACGCGCCACCTCGCCACCCCCCAGGGTGGCCTTGGCAATCTTGGCATTGAGGTCTTTCACCAGCGCACGCATGGCAGCAGCGTTGGCGGCAAAGTCGGCCGAGCGGGTGTTGAGTTTGGTTTCCAAAACAGGCATGATCGCCCCAAAAGAGTTGACGTTTACGTAAACGTCAATTGTGACAGATTCAACCGACCGCGTTGGCAGTTTGTCCCGCTTACTCTGATTTTTTGTGACGCCGCGCCTTTTGATCTTCCAGCGTTTCGGTTGGTGCCCCCTGTTTTGTCCATTCAGCCCAGCCACCCTCAATATGCGCCACATTGGTCATGCCCATGTCTTGCAGCGCCTTGGCCGCCAACGCACTGCGCCAGCCAGCACCGCAAAATAAAATGAATTCCTTGGACTCATCTGCAAACAGCGGCTTGTGGTAGGGCGAAGCCGGATCGACCCAGAATTCGAGCATGCCGCGTGGCGCATGAAAAGCACCGAGCACGGTGCCTGCGGTTAATTCACGGATGTCGCGGATGTCGATAATCTGGGTGTGTGCATCGCTCAACCGTGCCTGTACTTGCGGCACCGAATAGGTTGTGACTTGAGCCATGGCTTCGGCCACAAGTTGTTGACAGTTTTTGGTAATTGGCATAGTGCGTCTCTGGAAATTTGAATTTGCTTAGGTGGGTTTTTGCGTAGTTGGCAACAATGGCTTGGGCACCTCTAAAAAATCAAAATCTATCAAATTGCTGCCTTCGTCAGAATGCGGCACGTCCGGTGGCAGACCACTGGGCTGGGCTGCAGCGCTCAGCAAAGGCAAATCAAGGTCGGTCTTCGAAACCGGGCCGGGTTGAACTGGTTCGGTTTTCAAATCGGACAAGTCCAGATCCAGCTCAGACACCGGTGGCATCGTTTTGGTAGCCACATTGGATGGATTATTCGGGGCCGGGCCGGAGCTTGGTGGCGCTGCGTGTCTCCCACGGGCGAGCGCTTCTGCGGGCTGGAGGTCTTCGTCATCGGAAGCGGAGTCGCCCATCTCGATCATGCTGACATCAACTTGGGACGAAGACTCAGCACCGCTCAAGTTCTCTGCGGCGACTTCGGTCTTGCTGTATTTTTCTGCTGCAAGTGGCTGGTTTGGCACTTTGCGGTCAACCGTCGGCTGCGGTGCTGAATCGGGCTCAGCCCCTGGCGCGACCGGTATTTGTGTCATGGCGGCACCCTTCCACCAGTCTTTGTCACCGCTGGGACGATGACGTTGGCGTTGCCAAAACCACACCACTGCTGCCAGGCTGGCCAGCACCAGGGCGATCAAACCCAAGACGGCGATCCCGGAAAAACGTTCGGCCTCAGCCTTTTGCAGGCGAGCGCGCAGCTCCACCAGACTGACCTCTGTCTTGGCGGTCGAGCCCCGCAAGACCTTCAACTCGGCTTCCAGCGTCTGCATTTTTTGCAGATTAAGCGATGCGTCGACGGACGGCGCAACCGGGGTGATAGATCCAGGGGAACTCACTTGATCTGAATGCAGCTCCGTGGAATCGAGTTTTAAACGGGACTGGCCTGAAGATTGTTTGGACTTGGCCTTCTTGTCGATCGTCGCCTTCTTGAGAGAAACAGCGCCTGTTTTCAGATTCGTGCGTTTACCCACAGCCCTCGGTCGACTGGATTTTTGAAGTACCGGCGAAGTGGAGACAACGCTACCAACTGGCAAACTGGCAGCCGCTGCGACGACCGGTGCCAATTCCATGGTTGCCGGCACTTGTGTTGGCGCAGTTGCCGAATCGACAACCGCAATCAATGGTGTTTCAACCGGGCTTGGCAAATCGGCCAGCAGCACGTAACGGCGCGTTGTTTTCTGGCCGCAACCGGTGCGCAAATAGACGACAACGACAGGTTCATCAATCGGCGTCGAGGACAGCACCCGCACATTGGCGGTCTGAGTTTGCGTCGAGGCCTCAAGCAGCACACGCAAGCGGCTGGCATCCTGAAGCGTATCGGCATGAAACACTTCAGCGGAAAAACACAAGGCCGATGCATCCTCGCCAGCATCCATTTGAATCGGCACCAGCACGTCCAAGGGCTTGCCAATCAACGCTGAACCTTGAATGCTGCCCAACGTCAATGCCGCACTGCCAAGGGTGAAGCAAAGTAACGCAACTCCTACAATTTTCGCTTTATGTTCCAAGGCGGCTTTCCAGAGTAAGGGATATTCTCTCACGGTAAATTGGAAAAAAGCGAATTCCTGAAATACCTCTTCGTCATCCCGAGGAGCATGGCAACGCGGCAAACGCGGTGACGAAACTGGCATGTTTGAAGTTTCCTACGCCCGTCATGATGAAATTTATTTAGCGACGGACGCCCTCTTGCCAGCATCGAGACGGGCTTTCAGGAAGCCGCCCGTGCCATATCGCGTCACCCGGCTGTAAAAGCGCGTGGTCAAGCGCTTGACCATCCCCGAATAGGTATCGACCAGGGTCGGCAGAATGGTAAAGCTGTCGTAATTCACCACCACGGCCACCCGTAGCGACGGCTCGGTCACCAGCGGCGCCAACAGGCCGGTAATCATGTTTTCCACCTCGACAATGTCGGACGCCTTGTCTATGGCGAGTCCTTCGCAATTGATGAACAGCAAGCGGCGTTCCCGGTTCAACTCGAAACGTTGCGCCAGCGGTGTGGCCAGCAGGCGCTCACGCAAACCCATGGCCGCCGGTGCAAACAAGGCGCTGTCCATCAATTTGAGATGGGGACTGATGGCGGGACTGAAATCCATCTGCGCCAACAGGTCGCGCTGCAAGTCAATGCCCGGGGCAATCTCAATCAATTCCAGCGCACCACCGTGAGCCGAATCAATCAACGCAAAGACACAGCGCTCGGTCACATACAACACCCGCTGACCACGCCGGATGGCTTCACGACCGCTGAAGGTGCGATGCTCCACTTCTTGCACAAACTTGCGTTGGGTGCCCTCGCGAACCAACTGGAGTTGCTCACCTTGCACGCGCACATCAAGGTCACCGGCAGTGAAAGTGCCAACAAAAACCACAGTCTTGGCATTCTGGCTGATGTTGATAAAACCACCTGCGCCGGCCAGGCGGCTGCCGAATTTACTGACGTTCAAATTTCCCTGTGCATCGGCTTGCGCCAGGCCCAACACCGCAATATCAAGACCGCCCCCATCGTAAAAATCAAATTGGCTGGGCTGGTCAATCACCGCCTGGGTGTTGATCGCGGCGCCGAAGCTCATGCCGCTGGCCGGAATACCGCCGATGACACCGGGCTCGGCGGTGAGCGTCATCAGGTCAATCACCTTTTCTTCCGCTGCCACGCTGGCCACGCCTTCGGGCATGCCGATGCCAAGATTGACCACATTGTTGGGCCGCAGTTCCAGCGCCGCGCGCCGGGCAATGACCTTGCGGACAGTCAGTGGCAACGCTGCCAGGGTGTCCAGCGGGACACGAATTTCGCCAGAGTAAGCGGGGTTGTACTGCTCGGAGAAAGTTTGCATGTGGTAGGCCGGGTTGGTGGCAACCACTACCGCATCGACCAGCACACCTGGCACCCGCACCTGGCGCGAGTGCAGCGTGCCGCGCTCGGCCAGACGCTCAACTTGGGCAATCACAATACCGCCCGAATTGCGCACCGCCATGGCAATGGCCAGGGACTCCAGCGTGAGCGCTTCGCGCTCCATGCTGAGGTTTCCGTCCGGGTCTGCGGTGGTGGCGCGAATGATGCCCACAGAAATGGGAAATGCTTTGTAAAAAAGATATTCGCGGCCATCAATCTCCATCAGGCGCACCAGGTCTTCGGTGGTGCGCGCATTGATCTTGCCACCGCCAAAGCGTGGATCGACAAAAGTGTCGAGCCCGACGTGCGTGAGTGTGCCGGGTTTGCCCGCCGCAATGTCCCGAAACAAATGGGAAATCACACCTTGTGGCAAGTTGTAAGCTTCAATGACGTTGTCCACCGCCAGTTTTTGCAAAGTCGGCACCAGACCCCAGTGGCCGCCCACCACTCGGCGCACCAAGCCTGGGTGTCCGAGATGATTGAGACCCCGGGTTTGACCATCACCTTGACCGGCAGCATAGACCAAGGTGAGCTGGGCTGGCGTGCCAACTCCAGTTTCGCGCATAGTCGTCAAAAAGCGCTGCTCCAGCGCGACGGCAATTTCCTCGGCAAAGCCAATTCCGACAAAACCACTGGTGGCTACGGTGTCGCCGTCATGGATCAAACGCACGGCTTCCGCAGCAGTCACGACTTTATTGTGCCGGGTACCCGGACCGATGTGCTCATTGAGGTTGAAATTGGTATGCAAAATTTCTCCTCAGCACGGGCTTGTTCGCTGGGCGTGCTGCTCAGCCTTTAAGCGCCTGCTCCAGCGCTTTAACAAACATCGCCGCCACATCAAAGCCGGTCTGGTCAAAAATTTCCTGAAAGCAGGTCGGACTGGTGACATTGATTTCGGTCAGACTGTCGCCTATCACGTCCAGACCCATCAGCAACAAACCACGATTATTGAGAATCGGGCCAATTGACTCGGCAATAAAACGGTCGCGCGTGCTCAAGGGCTGCGCCACGCCTTTGCCACCGGCAGCCAGATTGCCACGCACTTCACTGCCTTGCGGAATACGCGCCAGGCTGTAGGGTACGGCCTGGCCACCAATCACCAGCACACGCTTGTCGCCCTGCTCAATGGCACGGAGGAACTTTTGCACCATGACGGTCTGCGCGCCGTTTTTGTTCAGCGTCTCGATAATACTGCCCAGGTTCAAGCCGTCTGCCTTGACCCGGAATATGCCCATGCCGCCCATGCCGTCGAGCGGCTTCAGGATGATGTCCTGGTGCTCAGCGTGAAAACGCCGGATGTCCTGGTCTGAGCGCGTCACCAACGTCGGCGCGCTGAACTGGGGGAACTCCAGAATGGCCAGTTTCTCCGGGTGATCGCGCAGCGCGCGCGGTTGATTAAATACCCTGGCCCCTTCGCGCTCGGCTTGTTCGAGCAAATGGGTGGCGTATAAAAACTCATTGTCAAACGGTGGATCCTTGCGCATCACAACCGCGTCAAAATCTTTCAACGATTGGCGTGAGGTGTGATCGGTTTTGTACCACATCGGTAACGCGCCTGTCAGGGTGATGGCGCTGACATCGGATTGCACCAAGGCACCACTTTGCCAGGAAATGTGCTGGGGCTCGCATACCGAAATCGTATGGCCGCACCGCTGCGCTGCACGCATTATGGCAAAGGTGGTGTCTTTGTAGACCTTAAATGAATCCAGTGAATCGGCAACAAAAAGCAGCTTCATATCTCGATTTTCGAGCCCAGTTCAACCACTGCATTATTGGGCAAGCGCAAGAAATCGGCCGCCCCGGTGGCATTGTGATGCATCTGCGCAAACAGCCGCTCGCGCCATTGCGCCATACCGCTGCCAATAGTCGGAATCACAATATCACGCGAAAGAAAATAACTGGTGGCCATCGGGTCAAGTTCGCCGCCACGCCCCCGGATCTGCCGCAGGGCCCTGGGCAGGTCGGGATCGTTCTTGAAACCGTAATTGACGATCACCTGCCAGCAATCATGACCGAGCGCTTTAACCTCCAGACGCTTGTTCATCCCGACCCAGGGCACCTCGTGGTTGCGCACCGTCACAAACAGGTTATTCTGATGCAACACCTTGTTGTGTTTGAGGTTGTGCAGCATCGCGTTGGGTACCGTGTCAGGCTCGGCTGTGAGGAACACCGCCGTGCCTTCCACACGCGTCGGCGGCGTCACAAACACCGCCTGCAAAAAGCTGCTCAGGTCGATCGAATCGGCTCGCAACTTCTGGTTGAGCAAGCGCCGGCCATCTTTCCAGGTTGTCATGACCACGAACAGCCCCAAGGCCATCACCAATGGAAACCAGCCGCCCTGCATAATTTTCAGTGAGTTGGACGCAAAGAATGTCAGATCCACGATAACAAAAAACCCCGTGACGCCCAGACTCAAAGGCAAAGGGTAACCCCATTTGTAGCGCGCTACATAGTAAGTCAGCATCGTCGTAATCACCATCACCAGACTGACGGAAATGCCGTAGGCTGCTGCTAAAGCCGACGAAGAACCAAACAGCGTAACTGCCGCTATCACGCCCGCCAGCAATACCCAGTTCACCGCCGGTAAGTAAACCTGCCCGGTATCACGAATGGAAGTATGCCGAATCGATAAGCGCGGCAAATAACCGAGCTGAATAGTCTGCTTGGCGGCAGAAAAGGCACCGGTAATCAGTGCTTGCGACGCGATCACGCTGGCCGCAGTAGCCAGCGCCACCATCGGAATCAAGACCCAGCCTGGAGTCATTAAATAGAAAGGATTTTCTGTCGCGCCTGGATTGGCCAGCACCAGCGCGCCTTGACCGAAGTAATTCAACAATAGCGCGGGCATCACCAAACTAAACCAGGCAATTCGAATGGGTTTCTTGCCAAAATGTCCCATGTCGGCGTAAAGCGCTTCCGCGCCGGTCACGCACAAAAAGACTGCGCCAAGGGTGATGAAAGCCAGCGCAGGATGCCCGGTGGTGAAAGCAAAGGCGTGACTAGGCAGCATGGCCTTGAGGACCATCGGGTTCCGCAGGATCTGCACCACGCCGCTACCGGCAATCGCAATGAACCAGACCGTCATGACCGGGCCGAAAAACTTGCCAATGTCTCCCGTGCCGCGCCGCTGCACGACAAACAACACCACCAGCACGACCAGTGAAATCGACACCACATAGGGTTTTGCCGCCGACGTAATTATTTCGAGGCCCTCAACTGCCGACAACACCGTGATGGCGGGCGTGATCACACCATCACCGAAAAACAGGGCCACCCCAAAGACCCCGATCAGCAACAGAAAGCGGCGCAGTTGCGGGCGATCCTTGACCGACTGAGAGGCCAATGCCAGCAGCGCCATCAAACCACCCTCGCCCGCGTTGTCGGCTCTCATGATCAGCACGACATACTTCAGTGTGACGGTGATCGTCAAGGTCCAGAAGAAAAGCGAGAGCACACCCAGAATGTTGTCGGTCGTGATCGGAACGTGACCGCTGACAAACACCTCCTTGAAGGCGTAAAGGACGCTGGTGCCGATGTCGCCGTAAACAACACCGACGGCGCCCAGGGTGAGCGCACTCAAAGACGATTTGGAGGCTGTCACGAATTCATCCGGCCGTTGGGATCGACATCGTTCACCACATCGCTCTTATTCATAGATTTCTGCATTCGGGTCGGTGGCTTCAAGCTCGTAGCTGGCCGCCAACATTGCCAGCCGTGCCACCACACCGTACATGTAGAAGCGGTTCGGAGCGCTGGCACCAGGCCTGACACCGGGCTGCGGCAAGTGCGTACTTTGCTCAAAGGCCAGCGGTACATAGCTCGCTCCTGGCGCATTGAGGTTTTCATCGACGCCACGGTGCGCGTGAATTCGGTAAAAACCACCGACGACGTAGCGATCCATCATGTAAACCACTGGCTCGGCCACCGCGTCGTTCATGCGCTCCTGGGTCAGCACACCTTCCTGAATTAGCATATCGTGCGCTGGTTCAGCCTCAGGCAGGCCGTTCGTCAAGTATTGCATTTTCTGACTGGGCGCAAGCAGGTCTTTGGCATCATGCACGCTCAGGATGCCAATGTCATGACTACCGTTGTCGGCCTTGACCACTACAAAAGGTTTCTCCTTGATGCCATATTCCTTGTATTTGCGGCGAACTTTGGAAAGTAGCGCATCAACCCGGGACTGCAAGCACTCCATCCCAACGTCCCCAGTCAGTTTGACCTCTTCGCATTTTTCAAACATCGGGTTGATCAACCAGGGGTCCACCCCGAGCAATTTGCCCATGCGCTTGACCACCTCTTCATAACATTTGAAATGCTTGCTCCGGCGCCGCATGGTCCAGCCCGCTTGCAAGGGCGGCAACAGGTACTGCTCATGCAGATCTTCCAGAATGCCCGGCACACCTGCCCTGAGATCGTTGTTGAGCAGGATGGTGCAGGGATCAAAGTCTTTGACACCAAGGCGGCGTTTGCCACGGATGACAGGCTCCAGCGTCACCGACTCGCCATGGGGCAACTCGATGGTCGTGGTTTTCTTGATGGCCGGGTCGATCGAGCCAATGCGCACGTTCAAGCCAGCCATGTGAAAGATGCGCCTGAGTTGCACCAGGCTGGAGAGATAAAACGTGCTGTTGGAGTGGTTCTCCGGAATCAGCAACAGGTTGCGCGCTTCCGGGCAAATTTTCTCGATGGCTGCCATCGCCGCCTGCACCGCCAGTGGCAGCATTTCGGGCGACAGGTTGTTCCAGCTGGCCGGGTACAAATTGGTATCAACCGGCGCCAACTTGAAGCCAGCATTGCGCAGATCAACCGAGCTGTAGAACGGTGGCGTGTGCTCCATCCATTCCAACCGAAACCAGCGTTCAATGGCCGGCATTGAGTCGAGCACGCGCTGCTCCAACTCATTGATGGGGCCGGTGAGTGCAGTGACGAGATGTGGAACCATGAAGTGCTCGAATAATACTTGAGGGAGGCAATTCTAGAACCCGGTCGCACTGGCAATTTTGCGATTGATGGGCAACCTCGATGACAGCGGCATCAAACGATGGATCCGCAAGCGACCGATGATACCGGCCATTGGCGTCAACCCCTACTGGGAATCAGCGACAAAAATTCATGGCGCAGGTTAGGGTTCTTGAGGAAACTGCCGCGCATGACTGAATTGATCATCTTGCTGTCCATATCTTTGATGCCACGCCAGCTTATGCAAAAATGGCTGGCCTCCATGACGATAGCCAAGCCGTCAGGTTGGGTTTCTTCCTGTATCAGGTCAGCCAGTTGGATGATGGCTTCTTCCTGGATCTGGGGTCTGGCCATGATCCACTCTGCCAGTCGTGCATACTTGGACAGGCCGATGACGTTGCTGTGCTGATTGGGTAGCACTCCCATCCAGACCCGGCCGATGATCGGACAAAAGTGGTGACTGCAGGCGCTGCGCACGGTGATGGGGCCGACGATCATCAATTCGTTAAGCTGTCCGGCGTTGGGGAACTCGGTGATCGTGGGTGCGGCCAGGTAGCGACCATGAAACACCTCATTGAGATACATTTTGGCAACCCGGCGCGCGGTTTGGTCAGTATTGGGATCGCGTTCAGTGTCAATCACCAGGCTCTCCAGCACGCCTTTCATTTTGTCTTCTACCTCGTCGAGCAGCTGCTCGAGTTCACCGGGTTCAATAAATTTGGCAATGTTGTCATTGGCATTGAAACGTTGACCGGCCGCGCTCAGACGTTGGCGAATTTTGGCCGACACCGGGCTCGCCGCATTGGCAGCAGAAGATTTCATGGAGCTTTGATTATTCGTTAACATGGAACAATGGTACCAGCCTTTTACTTGTGACATTTTTAACTGTTAAGGCTTTTCAAATGGGAACTTCGAGCTATTTAATTAGTAGCGCATTCCGTTCAAAAACAACAGTAGACGCATGACAACAAAAGCAGCGCGATCAAGCCAACGCTGCTGCCACGGTCGGTTGGCGTAGGCGGTCGGATCGATGCGAACACCGTCCTGGGTCAGTGCCTGTTCAAGCCGCAAGCGCAGATTCTGCGCAAAAGAGGCATCATCGACTATCACGTTGGCCTCGCGCGCCAACAACAGGCTCAGCGGATCGAGGTTGGATGAACCCACGGTGGCCCAGTGGCCGTCGATCACTGCCACCTTGGCGTGCAGGAAGCTGACCGAGTACTCATGAATTTCCACGCCCGCCGCCAGTAGCGCACCATAGACCGGCCGCGCCGCATGGTATTGCATGAAATATTCATAGCGTCCCTGTAGCAACAAACGCACGCGCACACCCCGTTGTGCCGCATAAATCAAAGCTTTTCGCAGTTTTCTGCCGGGCAAAAAATAGGCGTTGGCAATGATGATTTCAGTGCGTGCCTCACCAATTGCTTTTCGGTAGGCACGCTCAATACGAAAGCGGTTGCGCAGGTTGTCGCGTAACACCAAACCGGCATGCGTGCTTGGAACCCCGGCCGCACCAACGCTCGGACGGCCCGACTCTTCAAGCACCTGGTCTGAGCGCGCCTGCAACGCCAGTTTGAGCGCCTCCTGGAGCGTCTGCCAGGCGGCCGAGAAGTCGCTCTGTCGCACATTGCTGACGGCTTGCAAACGCCACCAGGACTGCGTCAGAGCCTGATGCACTGTCTGCACCAACGGTCCGGTGACACGCACCGCGAAGTCAAACCGGGGTGCAGCCAAAAGACCGTAGTTGGGGTCATAAAAATCATCCAGCACATTGATGCCGCCACAAAATGCGACCGTACCGTCCACCGCACAAAGCTTACGGTGCAGACGCCGCCAGCGACTCGGAATCAGCAGGCCCAGCCGCCCCAGCGGCGAAAAAATGTGCCATTTGACACCGGCTGCCTCAAAGCGAGTCGCCCAGTCAAGCGGGATAGCCGGGGTACCGACGCCGTCCATTACCAAATACACCGCCACCCCGCGCTTGGCGGCCCGCTCCAGTGCCAGCGCCACCTGTTGACCAGAACCCTCAACGTTGAAAATATAAGTTTCCAGCCGAACTTCACAGGCGCTCTGATCAATGGCTTGCACCAACGCAAAAAAAAACGCTTCGCCACCCTGCAATAACTGCACTTGGTGACCAGAGTGGAGTTGCAACATGGCTGCTTTGAAAGTTTAAATTGGCAGCGCGAACTCGGCAATCAGTGGCAAGTGGTCCGACATACGCCACCAGATGCGACCGCGTGGCACCTGCACTCCGAGCGGGCGCAGACCTCTGGCATAGACGTAATCAAGTTGCAGTAACGGCAATCGAGACGGATATGTGAGGTGACGACTGGCCTCAAACGTTTTTAGATTGATGCCGCCGAGTGCGCGCCCAACCAGCGCGCCCCATTCATTGAAGTCGCCGGCCACCAACAGCGGCGCATCCGGCGGTATCTCACGCGCAATGAAGCGCTTCAACTGCGCCAACTGGCGTGCCCGGCTGGCTCTTATCAGTCCCAAGTGCACCACCACCACATGCACCGGCTGGTCATGCACCATCACTTCGACATGCAACAAACCACGCTGCTCAAAGCGGTGATCCGAAATGTCCTCCTGCTGATGTGCCAGCACCGGCCAGCGTGACAACAGCGCGTTGCCGTGCTCACCGTACCGGGTGTAGGCGTTGCTGCGATAGACCGCCTCATAACCTTGCGGTGCCAGAAAATCGGCTTGAGACAATTCAGGCCAACGATTGAAATGCAGTTCTTCGCGCCGGTTGACACCTCGCACCTCCTGCAAGCACACGATGTCGGCATCGAGCTGCTCCACGGCCAGGCCCAGGTTGTGGATTTCGAGTCGGCGCTGCGGCCCGATTCCTTGCACGCCTTTGTGAATGTTGTAGGTGGCAATCCGCACGATATTCATACCGGCACCTTCAAGACAAATTTTGGCAACAGCAAACAAGCCTCGGCGTTGGACGGCGAAAAACACGCCGCTGCCGCTTCCAGATAAGGCAACCATTGATAATCGGAATGTTCGCGTGGGCTCAACCGCACTGAAGTTCCAGTGGGTACCTGCAAGCCAAACAAGTGCTCGGTGTTGCGCGTGACGTCGGCCACATAACGATGGCGCCAACGCGGGTAAATGTCATATACGTTTTCAAGCCGCCAGTCGTGCAGCCAATGGGCCAGCGGCGTGCCGGGGGCGCAGTCAATGCCGGTTTCTTCAAACACCTCGCGCACTGCGGTTTGTTCAAAGGTCTCAGCAGGGGTGTTTTTGCTGCCGGTGACGGATTGCCAAAAATCAGGCGCATCCGCTCTTTTGATCAGCAACACCTCCAGCGCCGAGGTGTAAATCAGCACCAGCACCGACTCGGGAATCTTGAAGATTTTGGCCATATAAAAGGCGCTGAATCAACGCCCTTTAATTTTGTCTGAAATCGTGGGAACCCGATCAACCGGCTTTGACCGGCTCAGGCGCACGCAATCGGATATGCAATTCGCGCAACTGTTTCTCGTCCACCACGGAGGGCGCTTGTGTCAGCAGACATTGGGCGCGCTGGGTCTTGGGGAAGGCAATGACGTCGCGGATCGACTCGGCACCGGTCATCAGGGTGACGATGCGATCCAGTCCGAAGGCCAGACCACCGTGCGGCGGCGCACCGTATTGCAAGGCATCGAGCAGAAAACCGAATTTTTCCTGGGCTTCTGCGGGTGTTATTTTCAAGGCATCAAACACTTTTTGCTGGACATCAGCGCGGTGGATACGCACCGAACCGCCGCCCATCTCCCAGCCATTGAGCACCATATCGTAGCCTTGCGAGATGCACTTGTCGGGGTCTGTCACCATCCAGTCTTCATGGCCCTCTTTGGGCGCGGTGAACGGATGGTGCGTGGCGGTGTAGCGCTGCGCTTCTTCGTCGTACTCGAACATCGGGAAATCAACCACCCAGAGCGGTCGCCAGCCGCCCTCAAACAAGTCATTCTTCTTGCCAAACTCGCTTTGCCCAATCTTGATGCGCAAGGCACCGATGGCATCGTTGACAATTTTGGCCTTATCAGCACCAAAAAAGATCAGGTCACCGTTTTGCGCTTGCGTACGAGCCAGCACTTGAGCAAGCGCCTTGTCATGAATATTTTTGACGACCGGAGACTGCAACCCGTCGCGGCCTTTGGCCAAATCATTGACCTTGATATAGGCCAGGCCTTTGGCACCGTAGATCTTGACGAAATCGCCGTAAGCATCAATCTCGCCACGGGTCATACCACCCACCTCGCGTGCAGCACCCGGTACGCGCAAACCGACGACACGCCCGCCTTTCATGTTGGCAGCACCCGAGAACACTTTGAAATCAACATCGGTCATGACATCAGTCAACTCGGTAAATTCGAGCTTGACGCGCAAATCAGGCTTGTCGGAGCCATAGCGATGCATTGCCTCAGCGTAGGTCATGACCGGGAATTCGCCCAGATCCACGTTCATGGTGGTTTTGAACACTTTGGCAATCATGTCCTGAAACAGGTCGCGAATCTCCTGCTCACCCAGGAACGAAGTCTCAATATCAATCTGTGTAAATTCAGGCTGGCGGTCAGCGCGCAGGTCCTCATCGCGGAAACATTTGGTAATTTGGTAGTAGCGGTCAAAACCAGCCACCATCAAAAGCTGCTTGAATAACTGCGGACTTTGCGGCAGGGCAAAAAAGTGCCCTTCATGGACGCGGCTGGGCACCAGGTAGTCGCGTGCACCTTCGGGCGTGGACTTGCCCAGCATCGGCGTCTCAATGTCGATGAAACCATTGCTATCGAGAAACTTGCGCACTTCCATCGACACGCGGTAGCGCAACATCAGGTTGTTTTGCATGTAGGGCCGACGCAGATCGAGCACCCGGTGTGTCAGGCGCGTGGTCTCGGACAAGTTCTCATCGTCAAGTTGAAACGGCGGTGTGACCGACGGGTTGAGCACGTTCAGCTCATGGCACAGTACCTCAATCTTGCCGCTCTTGAGGCTCTCGTTGACAGTACCGGTTGGGCGTGCGCGCACCAGGCCTTTAACCTGAATACAAAATTCGTTGCGCAAGCCCTCGGCTGTCTTGAACATCGCATCGCGATCCGGGTCGCACACCACCTGCACATAACCTTCGCGGTCGCGCACATCGACAAAAATCACGCCACCGTGGTCGCGGCGACGATTGACCCAGCCGCACAAGGTCACACTTTGACCTAACAGGGATTCGGTCACAAGACCGCAATAGTGGGAACGCATCGCCATAAAAAACTTTCAAAGCCGACCTTGGGAGGCAGCGCGGGTTGACAAAAAATCTGGAACAACTTATTTGGGCGAAGCTTGCAGCGCCGATGCCGGTGCCACTGAGCCCATCGAAATCACATAGGTCAGCGCCTCATCGACGCTCATGCTCAACTCGATCACTTCAGAGCGCTGCAGCAACAGGAAAAAACCGCTGGTCGGGTTGGGCGTGGTCGGCACATAAACACTGACAAAATCCGCGCCCAAATAGCCCGCTACTTCACCACCGGGGGTGCCGGTTTGAAACGCAATGGTCCAGGCCCCGGCGCGCGGATACTGCACCAGCATGGCTTTGCGAAACGCATTGCCGTTGCTGGAAAAAAGCGTGTCCGAGACTTTTTTGACGCTGTTATAAATCGACTTGAAAACAGGGATGTGGGTGAACAGCTTGCCCCACTGCCGCAGCCACCAGCGCCCGGCAACGTTGGAGACCAGCGCACCGGTCACCAACAGAACCGAAAACACCAACACGACACCCAGGCCTGGAATATGCCTGAGCTGTTCAATAACAGTGCTTGCCGAAGTTGGCATCACGGCAGAAACACCTGTCAACAAACCGCCAAAAATGGCGTCAAGCAACCCCACCAGCGACAGTAACACCCAAAAAGTGAGGGTCAATGGCAGCCAGGCCAGCAAGCCGGTCAGCAAATACTTTTTGATAGGCACAAAAAATCCTGTGTTTTGCCAGAATGGCGTCAGGGACAAGCGCAGGCTTTGCCATTGCCAGCCGACGCTTTGGGCGCGGCCACTGGTGCCGGTGCGGCTTCTGATTTGGTCGGCGAACTCGCTGCCGGTTTGGCAGCAGCGCCAGCCGGTTCGGCAACGTTCGGATCGACCGCGCCGCTGGCGCCATCGGTTGCGCCAGCGCCCTTGAAATCAGTCGCGTACCAACCGGAACCTTTGAGTTGAAAGCCCGCTGAAGTGAGTTGTTTTCTGAACGCGGCGGCACCGCAAGTCGGGCAGCCGGTTAACGGTGCGTCTGACATTTTTTGCAACACATCCTTGGCATAGCCACAGGACTCGCATTTATAGACGTAAATAGGCATGGCAATATGACCCGGATTTCAAGTAGCAGAGCGTTGAATTATAAAGCGCCACCCTGGAAAACCGACTTTGCTAGAAAACCCGGACCCTCACCAGCACTTGCATCACTACCAAGCCCAGTATAAAACCGGCGGCAACAAACATAAACACTTGCAACAGGCGGTTGGTGCGCTTTTGTTCCGCCAGCAAGGCATCGAACACCAGCCCTTGGCCTGACTTGCTGTTTTGAAGAAAATCATGCAATAAGCGTGGCAACTCCGGCAACAACTTGGCATACAGGGGTGCTTCGTTACGCAACTGGTTGATCAATTTTTTTGGGCCGACCTGGTCCACCATCCACTTCTCCAGAAACGGTTTGGCGGTGCTCCAGAGATCAAGTTCTGGATCGAGTTGACGCCCCAAGCCTTCAATGTTGAGCAGCGTTTTTTGCAGCAACACCAACTGCGGCTGGATTTCAACTTGAAAGCGCCGAGAAGTCTGAAACAAGCGCATCAGCACGATTCCCAACGAAAAATCTTTCAGTGGCCGGTCAAAATAAGGTTCACAGACTGAGCGGATTGCCGATTCCAGCTCATCGACGCGGGTTGTCGCCGGCACCCAACCGGACTCGATGTGCAACTCGGCCACCCGTTTATAGTCGCGCCGGAAGAAGGCTGTGAAGTTTTGCGCCAGATAATCTTTATCGGACGCAGTCAAGGTGCCCATGATGCCAAAGTCGAGCGAGATATAACGGCCAAAAGTAGCCGGTGCTATGCTGACTTGGATATTGCCCGGGTGCATGTCAGCATGGAAAAAACCGTCACAAAACACTTGCGTGAAAAAAATCGTGACGCCGTCGCGCGCCAGTTTCGGGATGTCAACACCGGCAGCGCGCAAACGCTCCACCTGGCTGATGGGAACGCCGTGCATGCGCTCCATCACCATCACATTGGTCATGCAGAAATCCCAAAACATTTCCGGGATCAGCACCAGACCGAGTCCGGCCATATTGCGGCGCAACTGTGCGGCGCTGGCCGCCTCACGGATCAAATCAAGCTCGTCATGCAGGTACTTGTCAAATTCAGCCACCACTTCGCGCGGCTTGAGCCGTTTGCCGCCCGCTGACAAGCCCCCAACCCAGCCCGCCATCATGCGCATCAGGCTCAAATCTTTTTCAATCGCTGCCAGCATACCGGGGCGCAACACCTTCACCGCCACTTCCCGCTCCACGCCATTGCGATCTTTGAGCACGGCAAAATGCACTTGTGCAATGGAGGCACTGGCGACCGGCTCCCGCTCAAACGAAACAAAGATATCAGAGATTTTTTTATTGAAAGCGTGCTCGATGATGGCGATCGCCACGTCGCTGTCAAATGGTGGCACCCGGTCTTGCAGTCGGGCCAACTCATCGGCGATATCAAGTGGCAACAAGTCGCGCCGGGTGGACAGCACCTGCCCAAACTTGACGAAAATCGGTCCCAGACTTTCCAGCGCCTGACGGATGCGCTGGCCACGCGGTGCCTCCAAGCGGCGCCCAACCGACAGAACGCGGGCAACGCCATCGAGCCAGGGTTTCTGAAAACTGGTCAGGAGCAACTCGTCCAGACCGTAACGGAACAACACCCAGAAAATGAAAATGCCACGAAACAGGCGTGTCATGGCTGCGCCTTACTTGAAGCGACATGTGCAACTTTGTCAACGAATTGACGCAACGCGACGACCGCATTGCGGGCCGCTTGAGCCAAGGTGTGAGCCGGTATATCGCCGATCACCCGAGACAAGTCTTCTTCCAGATCCCAGCGCACATGGTCCACCATCCAGTTGACCTCGGCGGCAAGCTGCACATCGCCCTCGATACGCACGACCGGCTTGTTACCTGACAGCACCGCTTGTGCCAGTGCGAAGGGCGACTCCTCGGCGATCGTCAGCATCAGATCGGGTTGGGCCTGCCCATCGGCCTGATCGAGCAATCCGGCCGGCGTTGCCATTAACTTCATCGTCAAGGAGCGCCATTGCACCAGCACGACACGTCCCTTCTGCTTTGCCAGACGACGCCTGGCCTCGCCTTCTTGCAACAAAACGTGATTGAACAGTAAAACAATGCGGCGCTGCACCTCCTCCAGCGCCCAAGTCGGCGGCGACAAATGGGGCAGGGGTGGAAGATCCTGGAGGAATAAAAAGGGGGACTGTGTTGCCATAGTCCCCGATTATTCCCTGAATTCAAGCGAACTTTGCGCCCACCCATTATGGCGGGTGCAATTCAGGCCCCGTTATTGCAGCGCCTGCACCCCTGCGACCAACCAACCACTGTGACCGTTCTTGGGCTTGACCATGTTCCACACTTCACGGAACGGGCTGGCACTGGCCGAAGGCTCTTCGCGGATCATGCCGGAAAACTCAACGCTGGCCAGGTAATCCTCATCGGTGTCTTCAATCCCCAAAAGCTGGGCCTCGATCACCACCACCTCGGTCAGATTGACCGCCCCGCCGGGATGAGTTTCACGCTCAGCGATCTGGGCCTGAAGCTCCTTGAGCATGGCGTCGGTCGTCATGCTGCGCAGCGTATTGAAGTCGGCTTTATCCCAGGCCGCTTGCAGCGACACAAAATTTGCTTTGGCGGACTTGAGGAAACCCTCGGCATCAAAGCCAGTGGGAACCCCCCAACTTTGGGAACCGGTCAAGCCTGAGCCGATCATCGAACCCGCTGCTGCATCATTGGTTTTGAGCGTATCAAACCCCAGCGTTCTGCTGTTTTCCCAAGGACGTGCCGAGGCATCGTTACCCACGTTTTCTGGACGGTAGCTGGCGGGCATCTCAATCACGTTGGTCGGCGTTGCACCTTGAAAGGCAAACGGCGAGTTGGCCGCTTCAAGCGACTGCGCTGCCTGGCGTGAGCGCACAAACCAGCGCACTGCCATCACCACCAGCATGGCCAGCAAGGCAAACATCAACACTTGACCAAAAGCACCGCCCATGCCCAATGAATTGGCCAACCATGCCAACCCCAACCCGGCTGCCAGACCCCCTAACATGGCACCCCAGGGCCGCTTAGGTGCGGGTACTGCGGGTGTCGTCGGAACGGGTGCGGTCGGCCTGACAGCGCCTTGCGCTGGCGCCATCTGGCGCTGCGTCACATTGCTTGACTGCCGGCCAATCGAGCGACCACCACCCAAGCGCGCCGCCTCGGCCGAAACAGAGGCAAACGTCAAGACCAAGGCCAATATCGAGATCCAAAATTTCATGCTAATTCCCAAAAATTATTCAATTCAGCACTTGATTCCAACATGCAATGCCACCACGCCTGCACTGAGGTTGTGATAGTCCACATGGCCAAATCCATTTTCTTGCATCAGGGTCTTTAACGCCTCCTGGTCAGGATGCATGCGAATCGACTCGGCCAGGTAACGGTAGCTGGCATCATCACCGGCCACCCACTGGCCCAATTTGGGCAAGACCTTAAAGGAATACCAGTCATAGAGTTTTTCCAGTGGCGCTGCCACCTTGGAAAACTCCAGCACCAGCAACCTGCCACCCGGCTTGAGCACCCGGTTCATTTCCGCCAGTGCCAGGCCTTTGTGCGTCATATTGCGCAGCCCAAAAGCGACACTCACCAGATCAAAATGGTTGCTGGCAAAAGGTAATTTTTCGGCGTCGCAAACCAGCGTTGGCAGCACCACGCCCGCGTCAAGCAGGCGGTTGCGCCCGGTGCGCAACATGGCCTCGTTGATATCGGTATGCACGACCTGCCCGCTGTGGCCTACTTTTTTGGAGAACGCCAGCGCCAAGTCGCCCGTGCCACCGGCGATGTCGAGCACCTGATCGCCCTCCCGGAGGTTAGCCACCGCTACAGTGAACGCTTTCCAGGCCCGGTGCAAGCCCATCGACATCAAGTCGTTCATCAGATCGTACTTGGGCGCGACCGAATCAAACACGCCGCGCACGTGCCTGGCTTTTTCGGTTTCTTCAACCGTCGTATAACCAAAATGTGTGCTTGCCATGGCCGCAATGTTAGCTCAATGGCCGCCACAGCTTGGGGCGGCTTTCTCGGGCATCGGCGCATCGCGTTCAAGTCCGGCAGCGGCCAGTTGGGCGTTGTAGTCAGCCCACAACTGCTCCTGCTGCGAGCCCAGAAAATAAAGGTATTCCCACGAGTAGATACCGCTGTCGTGGCCATCGGAGAATATCGGCTGCACCGCATAGTTGCCGACCGGCTCCAGCGCTACCAACTCGACATGGCGCTTGCCGGTTTGCACCACCTCCTGCCCCGGCCCGTGGCCCTTGACCTCGGCTGATGGGGAATAGACGCGCATCAGCTCGAACGGAATACGAAACGTGTTCTGTTCAGAAAAACTGACCTCCAGCACTTTGGATTGTCCATGCACCGTCATTGACTGCGGCGCTGAAACGCTTGATTGCAAACCTGTCATGTTGAAGTTATCCGAATAAATTGGCTCAAAAACGAGCCTTTAAAATAAAAATAAAACGAGGATGGATGCACCCGAAGGCTGCCCAGTCACGCGCCCACACTAACACGCCTGGTCTCAGCACACGCAACTGACGCGCCTAAAAACCATGAGCGGCGCAAGTCTATTGGCACGCCATCACTTGGTGACGAAGGTAAAGGCACCGTCCCAATCTGTGCCGGGCGAATGTTCAACGAAATAAGCAATGCGCTTGGTGTACATTTTATAAAGATAACGCTCCGGATAAAGACGCTGCAACTCGGAAAATTTTTGATCTGCCAATTGCCAACTCTGTTGGCGATACAAATGCAATGCCGCTTCGTACAGCGCAAGCTCTGCCGTGAACCCTGCATTGGTTTGACCGACCGGGCCAATCGGCTGGTAAATTCTGACCGGCTTGTCTTTGCCCTTGACCCGCACGCAATCAAGTTCAAGATAGACAAAGTCGGGCACCGCCGCCCGGGTGAACTCGCTCACGATCATGGATACGCCATATTCCTTGGTCAAGCTTTCCAGACGCGAGCCCAGGTTGACCGCATCGCCCATCACGGTATAGGCCAGGCGGAACTCCGAACCCATATTGCCCACCGTCATTTCGCCGGTATTGATGCCCACCCCGATCTTGACCGGCGGCCAACCTTTGGCTTTGAATTTATCTTGCAAAGCCTCCAGGCCGGCAATCATGTCCAGCCCTGCCATCAATGCATTGCGGGCGTGCTGCTCGTCATGCACCGGCGCGCCCCAGAAAGCCATGATCGCATCACCCATGTATTTATCGATGGTGCCCCGGTGGTGGTGGATCACCTGCGTCATCGGGGTCAGAAAATCATTCATCAATTGCGTCAGTTGGGTCGGGTCAAGCCCCTCTGAAATGGTGGTGAAACCGCGCACGTCGGAGAACAGTACCGACAGTTCCCGGCTCTCGCCCGCCAGACTGTAAGCGCCTGGGTCTTTCGCCATTTCGTCCACCAGTTCGGGCGGCACATACTGACCGAACAAGCCGGTCAGCAAACGCTTGCCATGCGACTCGATAAAAAATCCGTAAGACATGTTGAAAATAAACAAAAGCAGCGTCATCAGCAGCAGGGAGGCCAGCGGTAACACCAGGTTGGCAAATTGCCACAGGTACAAGTTGAAGCCGGTCAGGGTGACCATTATGGCAACCGAAAGCAGCGTTGCCGACAAGGGTCTGAGCGCCGGCAAGGCAAGCGCCAGCAATACGCCAACTGCCAGCAGCAAGCTGAATTCGAGACCGATGGTATAGGCCGGGCGCTCCTTGATATTGCCGTCCAGGATCCCGGCAATCAGATTGGCATGCACCTCCACGCCAGCGTAATTCTCTTGCATCGGCGCGGTCCGCAAATCCTTCAAACCGGGTGCCGTGGTGCCCAGCAGCACGATTGCGCCGCGCAGCGTTTCTGGCGATACCTTTTCTTGCAGCACATCACTGACAGAGACATACGGGAAACTGCCCTGTCTGCCGCGGTAAGGGATCAGCGCGGCAACATCGGCATCGACCGGGATGCTGCGTTTGCCCATCTTGATGTATTCCATGGCCATGGCGTTCTTTTCCCCACCTTGGTAGTCCAAAGCGATCGCCGACTCCTCCAGCGCCAATCGGGCTACGGCCAACCCCAGGGTCTCGTACAAGGCGCCATCGTAGAGTTGCAGCATGGGCATGCGTCGGATCACGCCATCAGCACCCAACAACTCGGAGAGATCAAAGTACCCGCCCGCCTGGCTGTTGGTCTGCAACTGCGGCAAATTCGCTGAAAACCCACTGGCGATGGTCGCACCAATATTGCGAGGATCGAAGGCGCCGCGCGTCAATAGCGGTGGCGGCGGCGGTAAGCTGCCGACTCTGGCGCCTTTCTGTCCATCATGGCGAAAATAAAAGCCCAATGCAACGCGCCGGTTTTTCAGGCTGTCGGCGAAGACCTGGTCGTAATCCAGACTCGGCTTAAGCTTGCCCAGTGCAACGCTGAAGGCCGGGTCGCCACTCAGTGGCCCATGGGCAAGTTGTTCGAGCGTCCACAGCCCCGAGCTTTCATCACGCTCGGCAAACAGCACGTCAAACCCGAGCACATGGATTTTGTAGCGGTCAAACAAAAGATCAACTAAGTGTGCCAGTTTGTTGCGCGGCCAGGGCCAGTGGCCTTGCTCCAGCAAACTTTTTTCGTCAATATCGACAATGACAATGCGCTGGTCCGGCGTCTTGGGCATCGTCCATTGCAGCCTGAGGTCGTAGCTGTAATCTTCGAGGCGCTGAACAACACTCAGATTGAGAACGTTAAAAGCATGCAGCAAAAGCGGCAGCACAAGCACCAAGCTCAGTACGATGCGTACTGCGTGGTGTCTGAAGTAACCGACTTTTTTCAAAACCGTGCGGTGAAATTAACGTGAAGCTTTTGATCGCCAGATTGCGGAATATCTGAACCATTTGCCAGCGGTAACACGCTTCCCCTCAAAACGCGGCCCCAATCAGCAGTCACAGCGTACGCGCCCGCGCTATAGCGCAGCCCCAGCCCGGCGCTGAGTAAGTGGTCAGTTGCAGGTTTGTTGGAATTGGCAGCGGCGTTTTGGTTATACAACCAGCCGGCATCGACAAAACCGAGCGCCCGCAACCCCGGCCGCAGCTCAAGGGTAGTGATCTCAATTGACGTTGACAGGCCGCTGTCGCCAGAGAGCACACGCTCGTCTGTGCCACGCACTGATGTCACGCCGCCAAGGCCAAATTGCTCACCCGAAATCAGCGCATCCGGGCTGTACTGAAACTGCCCGCGAACACTCCACAACCAGCCTGATGCAAAAGTCGACAGATAGTTGGCGCCACCGCGCAAGGCCTTCCAGTTGGCAGTGGTGATGCGTGCATCCTCACTCTGGTAGGCCATCAAATTATTGTTGCTGCCGCCGGGCAGATTGACCGCCAGCTCTGTGTTGTAGCCCCACACGGCGGCATCCGACTCGACCCGGGCGGTATAGCCCAATGTCAGGGGTTGACTGTTTCGATCGAACTTCAGGGGATCTACAACGCCATTTATTTTGGCAACATTAAACAGCTTCTCATCCAGGCCTATCGTCACGTAGCTTCGTCGCCCGCCATCGGGGAGAAGATAGTAGCTGTAGTTGAGCCCAAAGGTTTGTCCAGCACCGGTACTGTTGAAACTCCCGAAACTACCGACCACATCCGAATTGGTGTAACTCATACCGACAACCCCTCTTTGCTGATACAGAGGAATGCGGTAATTCAAACCCAACTGCTTGACATCACTGACACGCTCAAGCGACGTCGTGTAAGCCCCGGAAAACTGCTGATCCAGATCGAACAGGTTGGAATACCCCGCCACCAGGGCCAGTCGATCCCGACCCGTGGCTTCAGTACCCATGTTGGACAAACTGGCTGAAAAATTCCACGGCTTGCTGTCCTTTACCAATAGATTGACGTCGATTTTGTCAGCCTCGTCTGATTCCTTGAGCGCAACCTGCACCTGCTTGTCCGGATTCTCATTGGCAATCGCCGTCTGCACCGCCAGCGTCCTGAAGTTGGGCGTCTGGCCGACACCTAACTCAGGCAAACTGGCGCGGATATTGGCTTCGCTGTGATTGGTCTGCCCGGTCACGGTAATCTTGCCAATCACAAACTTAACAATCTTCAAGTTCACTTTGGCACCCACTTCCTGCGGCGGCAAGACCACACGGTAGAGCGCAAAACCTTTCGCCTTGAGCTCGGCCTCGAGCGCCGCGCTGGCCTGCTGCAAAGTCGCCAGCGTGGCATTCGGGCCAATGAACGGGGCCAACACCCGGGCGCTGTCCTCGCCGCGCAGCGGGTTGTCGCCCGTCAATTCAAACCCATTGATGGCAAAGCTGGCAGCGGCACCGCTGGCCTCTGGCACAGGCTGCTGTGCCTGAGACACCCCATGCCCCAACGACGCCACCAACACGGCGCAGGCGCTCAATGACCGGTACAAATTTCGCATGTTGAACACCTCTTCTAAGGGCACAAGTTACTTGATCCTTTGCCGAGGTCGCTCAGAACATTGAGCACCATCGGATTGGAACTATTGGGCAAGGGCACGCTGTCAAACGCAATGAAAGCAGGCATGATTTCGGGGCGACCCAGTTGACCATCCCGGTGCGCAAAGCCGGTTTCACCACGGCCAAGATAGAGCGATCCGCCGCCAGCCGAAACAATTTCAACATTGCCGTCGCGCACATACACAAACAGGCCTTCGTCATCACCCGACACACCACCGCCAGAGAACAATTGATCCAGATTGACCGGTACGCTGTCGGGTCTTGGTAAACCTTCAAGCGTCGGTGCCGTCAGCGGCCGCGTCTCGGTGCGGCTGACATACAAGCCCTGGCCCACCCCCAACATCTGACCGGTAGTTTGGCCCAGTTGCGTGACTTCGATGGTTCCGAGCCAGGTATAAAAGCTGCAGCTGTCGGTGGCGGCGCAATCGAGATCCAGCCCGGTGCCGCGTATGCCGACCGTTGCAGTGGGCGTTGAAAAACCCACATTGCGCGTATTGGTCTTGCCAATCACGCCGGTCAGGGCGCGCATCGAGCCACGCAGCAGGGAAAGCAGAGAGCTCCCTTCAGCCGGGTTTTTGGCGTCATACACAAAGCTGTCCACCTTGAATCGCGTCAACGCACCCAGGCTCAACCGACTGTCGTCGCGAAACACCAGAATGCCCTTGGCACCGGGCCCGGTTTCCACAGTTTCACCGGCGAACACGGCGGCACCGTCAGGCAGCTTGCGCTTGGTTCCCGTGCCGTCAATGGCATTGATCTCACCTTGCGCAGAGACCAGCTTGGCGCTGGCCTGCACCGTATTCGGACGCGGTTTTTCAGTGGCCTTGGCAGACTCGGCCTTGCATTCCGGGCCACACAGGCGGGCATCAAACTCGGTCCCCCGGATCATGATGGTGGCGTTGGCGGTCTGAATTTTGGCCGCATCAGGAGCGCCCTTGGAGATCGAACCGGTCAAGGCGCGCAAGCCGCCTCGCAACAATTGCAGCACCATGGTGTTGGCCGCATCGCCCTCCTTGAACTGGTACTTTTGCACGATGACTTCAGAATTGGGGCGCAGCGTCATGCGGGTGCCATCGTTCAGCTTGACGATTACATTCGAGTCATCGGCAGTGGTCAATCGATCGCCCTCCTGCAAAGGCAAACCCTGGCCCAGTATGCGTGGCAACTGCCCCGGCGACTGCACCACACCAGCTCCGCGCGAGAATTCCACCTGGCCGACGCTTTGCGCCATTGAACCCAGGGCAGTAGCCAGCAGCGCCAGCCCCAAAACATGCCTGAAGTATTGGAGCGCCCCACGGCGCGAAGTTAACGCGAACATAGTTGGCCCTCCACCACAATGCCGTCCTTGTCTCTCTTGCGTTGCCCCAGCGGATCGCCGCTGTCAAAAGCCTGGGATGCGAGGGCATCCTGGAACTGGCTCGCAAAACTCGCCACGAAATCGTTGGTCGCAGCACCCAAGGTCGAAACGATCCAAGGCGGTGCCAGCGGCACACCGCCGACGAAGTAGTTCACCGGATGCCCCGTGCTCATGGCAAATGGCCCGAACGTCATCGTGCCACCGGCAGAAACATTGATGGCAAGCGCCGCCGTCAGGCTGCTGTTTTGCACAAAATTATTGGCTGCCGCCAGCGTAATCCCCCCGGCCGAAGAATCAAGCGGACCGTTCAGCGTCATATTGCCCGCACTGGTGAGGTTGGTGGCGGTGAGGGTAATGTCGCCACTGGCCAGTATCCCTGCCGCACCAACGGTCAGGGGGCTGTTGGTTATCCCGGTTACGCTACCCCCCGTGGCCTGCACAAGGCCCGAGGTCGACACACCTCCTGTGTTGTACAGCGTGATGTCGCCATTGGCGGTGCTGATGCCCTGCACATCGAGCACGCCCACGTTGGTCAGCGCAATGTTGCCGGTGCCCGACGTTGTCGCTTTGAAACTGCCGATGTGGTTACCCGGATCATTGAGCACGGTGGCACCCGACGACTGGGTTGTCAGCAAGCCCGGCGTGACCAGGGCAGCGCTTTGAGCAATGCTGCCGGCCGGAGCAGAAAGGCTGATGGAAGATGCATTAACCGAGCCCACGCTCAGGTTCCCAGCGCTCTGTGTGATGCTCACCGGGCCGCCCATGGCAATCGTGCCGCCGGTCTGACTAAAGCTGCCATTCACATTGAGCGAACCGCCGCCGCCGAGCGCACCGCCGGTTTGACTGTAATGCGGCGTGCTCAAGTTCCCCGCTACCGACAAGCTGCCCCCTGCGAGCGCCAAGGTGCCCGCACTGTTGAGCGCCTGCAAGTTGGTGGGCACCACCGCCGCGTCATAGGTCACCGAAACGCCGCCCGGTATCGATACCGCCAACACGTTGGAGCCGTCCGGCAAGGCGTCCCAATTGCCCGCCGTACTCCATTGGCCACTGCCGCTGGCGGTCCAGGTTGACAGCGGCCGCACGGTGATCGTGCCGGTGGTCGGCGCCAGTGTGGCCGGGAGTGTGTAATTGCCTGCATCGGCACCGCTCAGAGCCAGCCCCGTGATGCTCACCGTCTTGCCAACACCCACGTTCCTGTCGCTAAAGGCGCCCGTGGCACCAGCCGCCACGTTCAGGCTGTCGCCACTGATTTCGCCTGTGAAGGTCGCTGCTGCCGTGTTGAGCGTGGCCGCTGTGGTGCCGTCATACACCTTGTTGGCTGCCGTGATGCCCGTCACTGCTGCGATGGCTGCCTTGCTGATGTCGGCTGTGGTCGATGCTGTCGTACTGCCCAATGTGTAGTTAAGTGCATCGGTGCCGGCCAGCGCGATGCCGCTGATGTTCACCGTCTTGCCCGTGCCCGCGTTCTTGTCGCTAAAGGCACCCGTCGCACCAGTAACGCTCAGGCTGTCGCCGCTGATCACGCCAGCCAGGCTGGCCGTGGCCGCGTTCACCGTCGCACTCGTCGTGCCATCGTAAACTTTGTTGGCTGCAGTTAGCGCGTTGACCGTGACGGTCTTGGGCGCGATTGATCCTATATAGCCGGACGCACTGGTCGGCAAGATATAGTTGGCAAAACTAGTATTGCCTATCGGACTGAAGTCGGAAGCAGCGAGCGCTGTACTGACCAGGAGCCCGGTGCCCACGTTCTTGCTGGCATAAGTTCCGCTTGTCTTTGTGACGCTGGCCGAGTTCCCGTTTACAAATCCGCTCAACGAAAAGTTGCTCGGAGTCAGGGTGGCAACGTCGGTACCGTCGTAAACCTTGTCCGCCGATCCAGTGAGCACTGCGCTCACATTGGAAACCGTGATCAGCGCCGGGTTCACCGTGTAGGCCAGGCCGGCTCCGGCCACGAGCGATCCAAACGTAACACGTGCCACACTGGTCCCGAAGCCCGACAAGGCACTCGCCGTAAGCCCGCTCAGGTAGCTTATGGTATAGCTGCCGGCGCTGGTCGTGCCCGTGATCGTCGGGCTAAACGTGGGGATTCCAGTTACATCTTCCGGGTCAATGCCAGCAGTGGCGATTGCATAGCGGTACGTGGCGGTCGGTGCCGAACCATATTGGTTGTTGGCAGTGCCTGAGGCCAGCAGTGTATCAATGCTGATCGGACCGCTTGGCGCCAACGAGGCATAGATAAAACCGTTGCCAGTCTCAGTGGGCAAGGCGTAGTTGGCATAGTTCGCATCGTAATGGCGGAAGCTTGATGTCAATCCGTTCTTGGTCACCGATGCCGGGCTATCCGCATAGATCAACCAGCGCCCGCTCGGTGCATTAGTCATGGTTCCCAAGGTCAAAGGTCCCAAACTCGAAAGAACGATATCACCCGAGCCCGAGTTGCTAGCCGCAAAGCTGCCAACCTGATTGCCCGCATTGCCAAGCGTTATGCCACCCGAAGCAGAGGTCGTCAGGCCTGCCGCGACAATGGCGGCACTCTGACTGATGGGGCCGGCTTGAGCTGCCAAAGCAACGGTACCCGACGCATTGACCGCGCCGGTGACGGCAAGACCACCAGTGCTGGTGACAGTAATGCCTCCCTGGTCGTTGACCAAGCCATTGAGCGCGAGTTGCTGGCCATTGTTGTAGATCGTGATATCGCCAGTTGATCCGGCAGCATGGTTGCCGATCAGATTGTTCGACGAGCCGATCGCACCGAATACGTTATTGACACCGCTAAAACTTGCGCCGCCGCTGGATGCAAACTGCAAGGTTCCCGCTGAAAGCTGTGACGGTGCATTGATCAACCCGCCGGCGTTGATGTTCAAGCTGGCCGGAGTGGAAGCCACCACACCGGTGCCCTGCCCCAAAATGGCGCTGCCAGAAACAGTGCCAAAGGGTGACAAAGGCATGTTGGTGGCACTCAGAGTTTCCGTGTAACTGCCCGAACCATTGGGCGTGTACGTGGTCGACGGCAGGTAGTTCATGCTGAACGGGGATAGATTCATCAACCCTGAAATCAGATTGATGCCCGCACCGTTTGAAATGCCGATCGTTACATCGCCGGCAAAGGTGCTGTTGGCCGCACCGTAGTTGAACTTGATGACGCCGTCTGGCGTCAGGACGGATTCGAATTTTGCTGCTGCAGTCGATGAGGTGACATAGCCGCAGCACCGCGCGACGTCAAAGACCACAGACAAGCTGCCGGTACTGGGCGCAATGTGAATATCCTTGCCCACATTGGCTTGCAGCACCCAGTCGTTCCAGGCCGGTGCAATGGCGGGCAGGTACCCCAGTCCACTGGTCGAGTCCGAATACTGCCCCAGCCATTGGCCATTGACGTAATACTGACCGCCGCTGATCGTTGCATTGTTCGAGAAGACGATCAGTCCATTGGTCGTGATGTACGCTTGCGTATAGCGTGTGCCGAAGTAATTGAAAGCAAAAGGCAGGTTGTAAATGAAACTTGTGTCATCGATATAGCTACCGCTGCCAGGCGCTGCCAAATCGACACGCCCCGCCGAAGTCAGAGTGATGCCGCCATGCGACTGCACGCCTTGCAGCGAGATATTGGCAGCACTGATATTCATGCCGCTGCTATTGGGGTCCGTCGTGTTTGAAATAGTGCCAGTGGTCGAGGTCGAATTGCTTTGGGTCAAATCGCCCGTCGCCGTCAAACTGATTGCACCGCCAGCGGTCACCGTGGAGTTATTCACAGTCAGATTGGCCCCGCTTCCGCTTGCCGTCATAGTGAGCGCGCCGCCGGCGCTCACGGCATTGTTCACGCTGATGCTGCCGGCGTTGACAATGGTCAGATCACCCTGGGTATTGATCACACCCAGGGTCAAGGAGCCGGAATTGGTCAACTGAACCGGGCCCGTGCCCGAGTTAGAGGCAGCAAAACTGCCGACCTGATTGCCCGTATGGTTCAGAATGGTGCTGTTGGCAGACGAGGTGCTCAGCAGACCGGCCGTCGTCAGACTACCGCTTTGAGTTTGAGTCACACTGCCGCCATAACCAGCATTCAGACTGATCGATGAGCCTCCGACCGTGCCCACGTTCAGGTCGCCCTGGGTTTGGGTCAGTGCGACCGCACCACTCATGGCGATGGAGCCTGCACTCTGGCTAAAGCTGCCATTCACCGTCAGCGAGCCGGCACCAGTGACCGTGCCACCGCTCATGTTCATGCCAGCGGCCGACGAGGCGCCACCCAGGTTCAAGCTTCCACCCGTAATATTGACTTGGCCGGTTGCAGCGCCATTCAATGCTCCGCTCAAGGCAGCACTGCCGGCGCCAGAGACGGTGAGCGCACCACCGAGCGTTGTGATACCCGACACGGCCAAGGAGCCACCCGAGACGTTCAAGGAGTTGTTGCTGTTGATGGTCAATGCAGCAATGCTGTCATTGGCCGTGGTGTTGTGCGTCACCGCCATATTGCCGGAGCTGATCAGCGCGGTATCGGATGACCCGGGCAGGCTGCCCATACTCCAGTTGCCGGGCACGGACCAGTCAAGCCCGCCCGCTGCGTTGGTAAAGGTGTCTGTGCCAGTGCCGCTTGCGTAGATAAACCGCGCCGCCTCACCCGTTGCCAGGTTATAGCCGACACTGAAACCCACAGGCAGGCTAGGCGTGCTGAAGGTGCCGCTGGCTGTGCCGCCCATGGTCAGGAATGGAATGGCATCGGCATTGCTTGGCGTGTAGCCAGGCAAGATGCTGGCTGTCACAGTTCCACCTGTCGCGATATTGCCGCTCACCGCCAGTTTGTCGGATTGCCCAGCTCCCGTGCCACCCATTTCCATTTTGAGATTGGAACCGGTTGCGAGTATCAGATCACCGGTGACTGACAGGGTGCCTGCTGCACCAGTGCCACCCGGGCTGATCGTGCCTTGATTGATGAAGCCGGTGGTGCCTGTGCCAACCGTGATCGTGCCGTTACCGGACAAAGCACCAGCGTTGGTTAAACCGCTGCTTGCGTTGATGTTGAGTGACCCGGTCGTGACGTTCAAAGCACCGTTATTGGCAATAGTCACTGTTGGGGCCGTCAGATAGGCTGAGCTAGGCGACGTTATCGCCGCATTTACAGCGATAGAACCAGTGCCATTGGCGGTCAAGGTAACACCGCCGCTGGGATCGCTGACACTGATGGGGGCATTCACCGTTATCGGCTGATTCTGGGTCGAAATATTGATGCTGCCAACGCCCGTCGAGGAACTCGCCGAGGTCGTAAGCCCTGCGGTTGAGTTGACGGTACCAATGCCCAAGGGCACCGCACTGCCGTTGGTAAAGGTGATCCCGTTTTGCACATTGGCAGCCAGCGTACCAACGTTGTTGGAAGCGTTGTCCAGGGTAAACGGTCCAGCGCCTAACAGTTCAAGATTTGACGCGTTGATGGCTGCGGCTGCACTGTAAACAAAATTTGCCTGGGTCACTGCGCCGGCAGCAGAAAGTGTGAATGTTCCGGTGAAAGGCCCTGCACCGGTTCCTCCCACGCTAATCCCGCTAATGCCGTTCATGCAACACCCATCGCCATCTAGGGTGATAACCAACGGAACGGCGTTGTTGAACTTGAAGGAACTGCCGCCAACGGAGGCTGCGAGATAGTCCACGCTATTTGGCGCAAGCGATAGATCAACCGCCCCAGCGGCCTTAACCGCCAGATACGGCGCGGTGATCGTCCCTGAACTGGTTTGACTGATTGAGCCGGCGCCGCTGGTGTTGAGGTACACGAGTTTGGAGGAAGATGCATTCGCCGTAATCGCCGCATTCAAATTGATATTGCCGCCACTCTTAAGATAGAGACTCGATGCTGTTGCCGTGAGAGGTCCGTTCACGACAATATTGCCGCCCGTTTGGAGAGTAGTAGTCTGCGTTACCGCAGCCGGTATGGTTGCGCCACCTGCAACAACCTCCAGGTCGCCGGATGTTGGCGAGCCTATGGTTAGGCCGCCGGTATAGGGGGTTATGGCAATATGATTCAGCGAACTCTGGCTCAAACCAAGAATGCCCGCGCTATTGAGATTGCTGTTGCCGCCCATCTTGATAGCAGTCCCCGGTGTTGAAGGCTGCAGCGCAACATATGGATATCCTGTGATGTCCGCGTTAATGGCCATGTTGTCTGCGGTCAGAGTCACGGAGCCGTAGTAACTTGTGTTGATCGCATTCGCAACCGTCAACAATGTATTAATAGGCACTTGGGAAACCGTCGCACCCCCATACGAGCTTAGACCACTCGTTAAACCAACAGTACCAATGGTCAACCCGCCGGGCGCGGCGTTTTCAAAGGTGATCAAATTAAATCCACCGGCGCTCGCCGCCAAAGTACCAACTTCGTTAAGACCCAGCAGTGTGATACTGCCGTTGGTGGTAGCCGCTTCAAGCTGGCTGACTTTTATCAGCCCAGCGCCACTGTTGTTCTGAATTCCGCCCCCGGCTAGAAGTGACAACTGCCCGCTCGTTCCGGTGACATTGGCATTGACGTTGACATTCGCGCTCGTCGAATTAAGTGTTAACGCATTGGTAGTCGTCCAGGTGATCGGCGAAGAAACAGTAACGTCTCCGATCGCGGCCAGCGACAGGCTGGTCGTTCCAAGCAAAGTACCTACTTGGCTCGCAGTGATCTGACTACCATATCCAGCATAGTCAGTAGAAGTGATATTTCCCGTCACATCACCGCCCAGACCGGCGACGTTCGGCACCGAGCCAATTGTCAAGGTGGTCGGGTCCAGCAAAAGCGTGCCAGCATGGCCAAAGGGCGCACTCAAATCCGCCCCACCATAAAAATCCAGGTATTGCTTGCCCGACACTTCCGCGTTGCCACCATTGCCGCCAGTCACACCACCACGCGCACTCACGGTGCCGCCAAATCGCGTAGTGCCATCCGACCACACCACCACATTGCCTCCATCCCCGGTTTTGGTCGCGTCTGCTTTAATCTGTGCGCCAGTTGCCACGACCGTTTGCTGCGCATTGGCTATGCGAGCGTCGCCACCGTGCCAGCCGCCGCCCACCAACACTTCGCCACCGCCCATTTCTCCACTGGCATCCAAGACTGCCGCACTCTCCAACAAAACCTTGTCGGCGGTGACGTGAATGACTCCACCCAAGCCATCCGTGCCCAAAGCTGACACGGTGCCTGTAACGTCTACCAGATCAGTGCCTTTCAAGACAACTTTCCCGCCTTCCACACTCACTGCCGTAGCCTGAATCACACCACTGTGCTTCAAAGTCCCCGCAAAAATGCCAACGGCGTCTCCCTGCAAAGTGCCCAGATTGACCGCCGCATCGGTCGGCGCCTGCACTTGCAGCGTGATGCCTTCCAGGCCTCGACCGGTGAGCTCAATCTGCCGCCCGGCTGCCAGTATGGTGCTGCCGTTGGGGGCTTGAATGAGTGCGTCCTTGCCGGTATCGACGCTGGTGCCGAGCAGGACTACATCGCCGCTGCGCGCCAGGATGTTGCCCTGAACCGACACGCTCGTCGCAGACGCACTGCCGTCACCAAAACGCAGGCGCCCGGCCAGTGCGTCGGCGTCGCTCATCAACAACGAAGACGCGGTAAAGCCGGCGGTGTCCACCACGGCACCGGCACCCACGGCGATGCCGGACTGATTGACCAGCACCAGATTGCCGTTGCTGCCCAGCGAGCCAAAAAGGAGTGACGGGGTGTTGGTCACGACGCGGTTGATGGAGGTGCTGGCCGCGTTGGGTTGCTGAAAATACGTCGCGCTACCGGCGGGAATGGAAAAACTTTGCCAGTTGATGGCCGAGTAGTTGGTACCCAAGCCATTCTGCGTGGTGACGGTGAGCTTGTTGCCCTGATTCACCATGCTGGCTTGCCCAACGATGGCCACGCCACCGACGGGGTTAGCCAGGGCGCTTACGGGCACTGCGCCCCAGGCAACTGCTATGCCGAGTGATAGCGCGACCAAACTGGTTGCGGGCCCGAGATAGGCCTGAAGACAATCACGGCTGCCAGCGCAAGACCCCCTGGGGCGAGCGCCGCTGGAAGCGATTTCCGCAACCGCCACCATGGCACCCAGCGCACTGTTCCAGACAGTGCGATAGATGTGATTTAGTGATGCATGACTCGACATGACGCGACCCCTCAAAACGATCTTATCTTGATGAAACCTGTACCCTCGTGATTATTTAAACACAGGTCTTACAAAAAGACTACAAACTTTTCAGGTCAACGTGGCTTGGAATGTTGCCAACCCAGCCGCCATGTGCCGCTCGGCCAGCTTCAGCTTGGCAAGCACGGCGTCTTGGCGCAATACGTCCAGCGGCCGCTGTGCCTGCGCCCACACCGGTGCCGGGAAATGAGTATCCCAATCAAAGCGGGCGATCACATGCCAGTGCAGATGCGCCACCACATTGCCCAGCGCCGCGAGGTTGATCTTGGTTGGTTGCAGATGTGCGCGCAAGGCCTGCTCCACTTCACACACTGCGACCATGCACAGCGCTCGATCCGGCACACTGAGGTCAGAAAACTCGGCCACGTGAGCCGTCCAGACCACCCGGTAAAAAGCCGGGAAACCGGCCTCGTCGGCCCGGATCACGCGGAATTTTTCACCTTGAAACACCAGAGTACCACCAAGCGAAATACACAAAGGGCAAGTTGCATCTTCCATACCTTACACCAGCACCCGCTCAATGCCGCCGTCATTAGCCACCTTGACGTAGTCTGCCATCCACTGCTCACCCAGAATCTGGCGAGCCATCTCGACCACGATGTAGTCGGCTTCGAGCAGGCCGTTTTGCAGGTCTTCGCCAAAGCGGCTCAAGCCCTGCAGACAAGCCGGGCAGGATGTCAAAATCTTGACGTTTTCTTTGGCGCCCAACAAGCCCTTGGCACGCAGCTCAGCTTCGCCTTTGAGAATCTCTTCTTCCTTGCGAAAACGCACCTGGGTCGCGACATCCGGCCGGTTCATGGCCAGCGTACCCGCCTCGCCACAGCAACGCTCGGACTGAATCACGTTGTTGCCTAGCAAGGCCCGCACCGTCTTGATCGGCTCCTGCAACTTCATCGGGCTATGGCACGGGTCGTGGAACAGGAACGCGCCCGCATTGGGCAGGGTGATGCCCTTCTCCAGCAGAAATTCGTGAATATCCATGATGCGGCTACCGGGGAAAATTTCGTCAAATTTGTAGTCCTGCAACTGGTCATAGCAGGTGCCGCAGCTCACTACCACGGTCTTGATGTCGAGGTAATTCAAGGTGTTGGCAACGCGGTGAAACAGCACGCGGTTGTCGGTGATGATTTTCTCGGCCTTGTCAAACTCGCCGCCACCGCGCTGCGGGTAACCGCAGCACAAGTAACCTGGCGGCAACACCGTTTGCACACCGGCATGCCAGAGCATGGCTTGCGTGGCCAGACCGACCTGACTGAACAAGCGCTCGGAGCCGCAACCGGGGAAGTAAAACACCGCATCGGTCTCGGCGGTCGTGGTTTTGGGGTCGCGGATGATGGGCACGTAATCTTTGTCCTCCACGTCGAGCAGGGCGCGCGCCGTTCTCTTGGGCAAACCACCTGGCATTTTTTTGTTGATGAAGTGAATCACCTGCTCTCTGAGCGGTGCGTTACCCACGGTGGCCGGTGGCGCTTTGGTCTGTTTGCGGGCGACTATTCTGAACAAGTCAGACGCCAGGCGTTGGGCTTTGAAACCCACCTTAGCCATCACCGCGCGGGCCAGGCGAATGGTCTCGGGGTGGGTGGCATTGAGCATGAACATGGCGGCGGCCCCGGCGGGGCGAAAGCTCTTCTGACCCATCTTGCGCAAGAGGTTGCGCATGTTCATTGACACATTGCCAAAGTCAATGTCCACCGGACAGGGCGCGAGACATTTGTGGCACACCGTGCAGTGGTCGGCTACGTCTTCAAACTCCTGCCAGTGGCGAATCGAGATGCCACGGCGCGTTTGCTCTTCGTACAGAAAAGCCTCCACCAGCGAGGAGGTTGCCAGAATCTTGTCGCGCGGGCTGTAGAGCAAATTGGCGCGTGGCACATGGGTGGCGCAGACCGGTTTGCACTTGCCGCAACGCAGGCAGTCTTTCACGCTGGCGGCTATTGAGCCGATGTCGCTTTGCTGCATGATGAGCGACTCGTGGCCCATCAAGCCAAAGCTGGGGGTGTAGGCGTTGGTCAGGTCAGCGTGCATCTCGCGCAGCAACTTGCCCTGGTTAAAGCGCCCCTCAGGATCCACCCTGGCTTTGTAATCAGTGAACGGCTGCAGCTCTTCGTCGGACAAATACTCGAGCTTGGTGATGCCGATGCCGTGCTCGCCCGAAATAACACCGCCGAGTGAGCGCGCCAGCGCCATGATGCGCCTGACCGCACCGTGCGCTGCCTGGAGCATCTCGTAGTTGTCACTGTTGACCGGGATGTTGGAGTGCACATTGCCGTCACCAGCGTGCATGTGCAGCGCGACCCAAACCCGGCCTTTGAGAACGGTTTGCTGGATGGCATTGCACTCGGCCAACATCGCTTCAAAGGAACGACCGGTAAAGATGTCCTGCAGCGGGTCACGGATCTGCGTCTTCCAGCTTGCGCGCAGGCTGTGGTCCTGCAGTTGCGGGAACAGGGTGTCAACATCGCGCAACCAGCCCTGCCACTGCGCTCGCACCTCGCAAACCAGGGCCCGGGCCTGCGCCGCACGCTCTTGCATCAGCTCGGTGGGAGGGGTCTCGTTGGCATCGTCCTGCTTGCTGATCGCAAGCAGATGGGGCAAGTTGCCCTCGCTGAAGAAATACTCCAGCTCGTCAGCCAGCTTGATCTTGTTTTGCAACGACAGTTCGATATTGATGCGATCGATGCCGTCGGTGTATTCGGCCATACGCGGCAACGGGATCACCACATCCTCGTTGATCTTGAAGGCGTTGGTATGTTTGCTGATCGCTGCCGTGCGCTTGCGATCGAGCCAGAATTTTTTGCGCGCCTCGGCACTGATGGCAATAAAACCTTCGCCGCTGCGCGAGTTGGCAATGCGCACCACCTCGGAAGTGACGCGTGCGACTGCATCGGCATCGTCCCCGGCGATGTCGCCGAACAACACCATTTTTGGCAAGCCGCCGCGCTTGGACTTGGTCGCATAGCCAACCGCTTTCAAATAGCGCTCGTCGAGATGCTCCAGGCCAGCGAGCAGCACCGGGGAGGAGCCCGGTTCTTTCCCACTTGCGCCCGAGCGTGCCGCTTGGGCAAACATGAAGTCCTTGATTTCAACAATGCTGGGTACGGCACCACGGGCATGGCCAAAAAACTCCAGACACACAGTGCGCATGTGTTTGGGCATGCGGTGCACGACCCAGCGCGCGCTGGTGATCAGGCCGTCACAGCCTTCTTTTTGAATGCCCGGCAGACCGCTCAAAAACTTGTCGGTCACGTCCTTGCCCAGGCCCTCCTTGCGAAAGGCGTTGCCAGGAATATCGAGGCGTTCGCTGCGCAACAGCGTCTTGCCGTCAGCCTTGCAATACTTGAGCTCAAAACTGGCCAACTCAGCGTCGTGAATCTTGCCCAGGTTGTGATTCAACCGTGTCACTTCAAGCCACTCGGCCTGCGGCGTCACCATGCGCCAGCTTGCCAGGTTATCCAGCGCCGTGCCCCACAAAACGGCTTTTTTGCCACCTGCATTCATGGCGATATTGCCGCCAATACAAGACGCTTCCGCCGAAGTCGGATCGACGGCAAAGACAAAACCGGCGCGCTCGGCCGCTTGCGAAACGCGCTGCGTTACCACCCCGGCCTCGGTCCAGACAGTGGCAACTTCCTGGTCCAGACCCGGCAGGCGCAGCATCTCGACTTCGGTCATGGCATCCAACTTTTCGGTGTTGATGACCACGCTTTTCCAGTTCAGGGGAATCACACCGCCGGTGTAGCCAGTGCCGCCGCCGCGCGGGATGATGGTCAAACCGAGTTCAATGCAACCCTTGACCAGAGCGGCCATCTCGGTCTCACTATCGGGGGTGAGCACAACGAACGGGTATTCGACGCGCCAGTCGCTGGCATCAGTCACATGACTCACCCGCGAGAGGCCATCAAACTTGATGTTATTTTTGGCGGTTAACCGGCTCAGCACACGCTGGACCTGGCGGCGCAAAGCGGCGGTTTCAACAAACGCCGCATCAAACATCTGCACCGCCCGGTCGGCCGACTTCAGCAGATCACCCACCAGGGCATCACGCTCGGGGTCAAGCTCGGGCGAACGGCGTTTTTGCACTTCGGAGAGGCGATGCTTCAAGGCCTGTACCAGCAGGCCACGACGCTTCGGGTTATCCAGTAAATCGTCCTGCAAATAGGGGTTGCGCTGCACCACCCAGATGTCGCCCAACACTTCGTACAACATGCGTGCCGAACGCCCGGTGCGACGCTCGTCGCGCAGGCGGTTGAGCAGCTCCCAGGCATTGGCACCCAATAAGCGGATGACGATTTCGCGGTCCGAAAACGAGGTGTAGTTGTAGGGGATTTCGCGAATGCGCTCATGCCCCTGCGACGCGGGCGTCGGCAGCGGGGGGTTGAGCTGATCGGGCGCGTTCATCGGTCTATCAAACCCGCTCCAGGATGAGGGCAATGCCCTGCCCCACGCCGATACACATGGTACACAGCGCGTAGCGACCGCCGCCGTGATGCAATTGGTTCACGGCGGTGACGGCCAGTCGTGCTCCCGAGGCACCCAGCGGATGACCCAGCGCAATGGCACCACCCCAGCGGTTGACGCGCTCGTCGTCGTCTTGCAGACCGAGCAGGCGTAGCACCGCCAGCCCTTGGGCGGCAAAAGCTTCATTGAGTTCAATCACATCCATTTGAGCCAGCGTCAAACCAGTGAGCGCCAGCACTTTTTGCGTCGCTGGGGCCGGGCCAATGCCCATGATGCGCGGTGCCACACCGGCCGTGGCCATGCCCACCACACGCGCTCTGGGAGTGAGGCCGTTCTTGGCCGCAGTCACCTCGTCGGCCAGCAGCAAGGCGCAGGCACCGTCGTTGACACCGCTGGCGTTGCCGGCGGTGACACTGCCATCCGGGCGCACAATCGGCTTTAATTTAGCCAGCGCTTCGAGCGACGTAGCACGCGGGTGTTCGTCGGTGTCAACCACCACCGGGTCGCCTTTTCTTTGGGCCAGCAGCACCGGCGTAATTTCACGCGCCAGATGACCGGCCTGCTGTGCCGCCACTGTTTTCGTCTGGCTGGCGAGCGCCATTTTGTCTTGCGCGACACGGCTGACGTTGTATTCGACCGCCACGTTCTCGGCGGTCTCAGGCATCGAGTCGATGCCATATTTTTCTTTCATTAGCTTGTTCACAAAACGCCAGCCGATGGTGCTGTCATAAACCGCGTTGTTGCGGCTGAAGGCGCTCTCCATTTTTGGCATCACAAAGGGCGAGCGGCTCATGCTCTCGACGCCGCCCGCGATCATCAAGGTGGCTTCACCCGCTTTGATGGCCCGGGCCGCCGTGCCGAGCGCATCCAGGCTGGAGCCGCACAGACGATTGATGGTGGCTCCGGGCACCTCCACCGGCAGCCCCGCCAGCAATGAAATCATGTGCGCCACATTGCGGTTGTCTTCACCGGCCTGGTTGGCACAGCCATAGAGCACATCGCTTACTGCCGCCCAGTCCACCTGCGGGTTGCGCGCGATCAGCGCCTTGAGCGGGATGGCGCCCAGGTCGTCAGTGCGCACGCTGCTCAAAGAGCCGCCGTAGCGGCCAAAAGGGGTGCGAATGGCATCGCAAATAAAAGCTTGGTTCATGGAGGTACTCACTCAACCGTTCGCACTGAGCCTGTCGAAGTGCTCACGATGATCGTTGTAGAAGGCTTCGACAGGTTCAGCCCAGATGGAATTTTAGCGACACCGCAATCGGCAGGCCCACGAGCCGCTCCCGTTAATTCGATCATCCAATAATCGTTGTATGATTGCGGCATGGATAAATTGCTTGCAACCACCGTTTTTGAATCTCTCGCCTCTGGCGTGCGGCTGGACATTTACCGACTGCTGGTCAAAGCTGGGCCGCCTGGCTTGGTAGCCGGTGAAATCGGTGCTGCTCTCGTAGTGCCGCCTACCAATTTGTCATTTCACCTCAAAGCCTTGACGCATGCGCAATTGGTTTCCGTAGAACAAGAGGGCCGGTATCAAAGGTACCGGGCCAACCTGGCGTTGATGCAAGACCTGATTGGCTATTTGACTGCCGAGTGCTGTGCCGGACACCCCGAGCAATGCGCGGAAATCTGCCTGGCACCCGCCGGTGTATGAATCTGTCTGAATGTTTTTCATCGTTTTAACTTGTTCAATCCCTCTTTGATCTAAACCATGAACATTATTTTTTTGTGTACCGGCAATTCATGCCGTTCGATCCTGGCTGAGGCGACCTTCAACCATTTGACACCCAAGGGTTGGCACGCTATGAGCGCGGGCAGCCACCCCAGCGGCACGGTACATCCGCGCTCACTCGCTTTGTTGGCGCGTGAGGGCATCGCCACCGATGGTCTCGGTAGCAAATCGTGGGAAAACTTGCCGCAAACGCCCGACATCGTGATCACCGTGTGTGCCAACGCCGCCGGCGAAACCTGTCCTGCCTACCTGGGACCGGTATTGCGCGCCCACTGGGGTGTGGAAGACCCGGTTCACGCCACCGGTACGGATGCTGAAATTGATGCCGCCTTCATGACTGCCTACCGTATCTTGCGCATGCGCATTGAAGCTTTCTTGGCGCTGCCACTGGATGCCTTGCAACATTACCCGCAAAAACTCAAAGCCGAGCTCGATCGCATTGGTAGCTTGCTGCCGGTTTAAATCCATCTTTATCCAAGGAAAGCATCATGAAAAAAGTACAAGTATTTGACCCAGCCCTGTGTTGTAGCAGTGGCGTTTGCGGCACCGATGTCGATCAGAAATTGGTCGATTTCTCGGCCGACGTGGACTGGGTCAAACAACAAGGCGCGCAAATTGAGCGCTTCAATCTGGCCCAGCAACCGATAGCGTTTGCCGAAAACGCGGCTGTAAAAGGGTTGCTGGAGCGCTCGGGCGAATCCGTCTTACCGATCACCTTGGTGGATGGTGAAGTGGCCCTTGCCGGGCGCTACCCGAGCCGCGACGACTTGGCGCGTTGGCTCGGCGTGATGGCCCCGGACGCTGAACCAGCCGCTGTGGTTAGCAGCAATGCCTGTTGCGGCGGCGGGAAGTGCTGCGGATGAATTTCCTTCAATCAGCTCCGCGCTTTCTCTTTTTTACCGGTAAGGGCGGTGTTGGCAAAACCTCCATTGCCTGCGCCACCGCTCTGGAACTGGCGCGCCTGAACAAGCGAGTGCTGCTGGTCAGTACCGACCCGGCCTCCAACGTCGGTCAGGTGTTCGGCATCACTATCGGAAACCAGATCACCCAGGTGGTTGAGGTGCCGAATCTGAGCGCGCTGGAGATCGATCCGCAAGCCGCTGCGCAGGCCTACCGCGACCGCATCGTGGGGCCGGTGCGCGGCGTGCTGCCCGACTCGGTGGTCAAGGGCATTGAAGAACAGCTCTCGGGCGCTTGCACCACCGAGATTGCGGCATTTGACGAATTCACGGCACTGCTGACGGATGGCGCACTGACGCAAGATTTTGACCACATCGTGTTTGACACCGCGCCCACCGGTCACACCATCCGCATGCTGCAGTTGCCCGGTGCCTGGAGCGGTTTTCTGGAAGACGGCAAAGGCGACGCTTCGTGCCTCGGGCCACTGGCCGGACTGGAAAAGCAGCGCACCCAGTACAAGGCCGCAGTGGATGCGCTGGCAGCCCCATTGAAAACCCGTCTGGTCTTGGTGGCGCGTGCGCAAGCAGCGACATTGAATGAAGCCGCGCGCACGCATGGCGAGTTGGCAGGCATTGGGCTGAGCCGACAATATTTAGTGATCAATGGCGTGTTCCCGGCGGCGCAGGCGGTGGGCGACCCATTGGCACAAGCGATTGTCAGGCGCGAGCAGGCGGTGCTGGCCAACTTGCCCGACGCGCTGCGCGATTTGCCAACGGATCAGATTGAACTCAAGGCCTTTAATTTGATGGGTTTGGGGGCGTTGCGGCAACTGTTGACAAGTACTGACACCCAGACTGATCGTCATCGCGAGGAGCGCAGCGACCTCGGTGGCAGCCACGCGGCTGACAGCGACATGGCGATCCCCGGCACCATGGATTGCCGCACTGCGCTCGCAATGACGAACACCGCTGTGGCTGGCGCGCCGGGTGGACACTGCTTAGCCACGCTGGTGGACGGCATCGCCGCAGAAGGCCACGGCCTGGTGATGCTGATGGGCAAGGGCGGTGTCGGCAAAACGACACTGGCGGCGGCGATCGCAGTGGAGTTGGCCACGCGTGGCTATCCTGTACACCTGAGCACCTCTGACCCGGCGGCGCATTTGATGGAAACGCTGCATGGCACACTGGAACACCTCACCGTCAGCCGCATCGACCCGCATGAAGTCACTGAAGCCTACCGCGCGCAAGTGCTGGCCACCAAAGGGGCCAAGCTGGACGCAGCCGGTCGTGCTGTGCTCGAAGAAGACTTGCGCTCGCCCTGTACGGAAGAGATCGCAGTGTTTCAGGCGTTCTCACGGGTCATCCGTGAAGCCGGTAAAAAGTTTGTGGTGATGGACACCGCGCCCACCGGCCACACCTTGTTGCTGCTGGACGCCACCGGCGCTTACCACCGCGACATGGTGCGCCAGCTGGGCAGTACCGGCATGCACTTCACCACCCCTATGATGCAGTTGCAAGACCCCAAGCAAACCAAGATACTGATCGTGACGCTGGCCGAGACCACGCCGGTGCTGGAGGCGGCCAATCTGCAAACGGATTTGCGCCGCGCCGGCATTGAGCCCTGGGCCTGGGTCATCAACAACAGTGTGGCCGCAGCCAAGGTGACATCGCCACTACTCAAACAGCGTGCCCACAACGAGCTACGAGAAATCGAGTCAGTCACCACCCGGCATGCCAGCCGCTATGCACTGGTGCCTCTATTGAAAGACGAGCCCATTGGCATGCAGCGGCTGCAACAATTGTCTGAACAAGGAGTGTGAACTGTGAGTGCCCAATGTGAAGTCACCGCCAAGCAGGCGGCTGGCGCACCGATGAGCGTGTTTGAGCGCTATCTAACGGTGTGGGTGGCTTTGTGCATCGTCGCAGGGATCGGGTTGGGGCAGCTCTTGCCCAACGTCTTCCAGGTCATCGGCCGCATGGAGATCGCCCACGTCAACCTGCCGGTGGGCGTACTGATCTGGGTGATGATCATCCCAATGCTGCTCAAAGTTGATTTCTCGGCCCTGCGCGAAGTTGGCCAACACATCAAGGGCATTGGTGTCACGCTGTTTGTCAACTGGCTGATCAAACCGTTCAGCATGGCATTGCTGGCCTGGCTGTTCATTCGGCACTGGTTTGCGCCGCTGTTGCCGCCCGATCAGATCGACAGCTACATTGCCGGGTTGATTTTGCTGGCCGCCGCGCCGTGCACCGCGATGGTGTTCGTCTGGAGCCGCCTCACCGGTGGCGACCCGCTGTTTACCCTGTCACAAGTGGCACTGAACGACGGCATCATGATCGTAGCCTACGCGCCGCTGGTGGCGTTTTTACTGGGTTTGTCGAGCATCACCGTGCCGTGGGCCACGCTGTTGATATCGGTGGCGTTGTACATAGTGATCCCGGTCATCGTTGCTCAATTCCTGCGCAAGTCATTGCTGCGTAAAGGCCAGACCGCCTTTGATGCCATCATGGAGAGAATTGGCCCCTGGTCGATTGCCGCGCTGCTGCTCACGCTGGTGCTGCTGTTCGCCTTTCAGGGCGAAGCCATTTTGAAGCAGCCGCTGGTGATTGCCTTGCTGGCCGTGCCGATTTTAATTCAGGTGTTCTTCAACTCCGGGCTGGCCTATTTGCTCAACCGCGCCGTGGGTGAAAAGCACAACATCGCCTGCCCCTCGGCGTTGATTGGTGCTTCCAATTTCTTCGAGCTGGCGGTCGCTGCCGCCATCAGCTTGTTCGGCTTCAACTCCGGAGCCGCGCTGGCCACGGTGGTGGGCGTGTTGATCGAAGTGCCGGTGATGCTGCTGGTGGTCAACATCGTCAACCGCTCCAAGTGCTGGTACGAGCGGGCCTGAGTCTGTCTGGAATGAAACAAGTCAATGCGTAACGACCCTAGCCACGCTCCAACTGACTTCAACCGCGCCTTTGCCATTGGCATTGTGCTTAATCTGGTGTTCGTCGGCATTGAAGCGTTTTATGGCTGGCGCGTCAATTCGTTGGCCCTGCTGGCCGATGCCGGACATAACCTGAGCGACGTGGCCGGTTTGGTGCTGGCCTGGGGCGGCGCGCTGGCAGGCCGACTGCGCCCGGATGCACGCCACAGTTACGGCTGGAAGCGGGCCTCGATTCTGGCCGCGTTTGCCAATGCGTTGCTGCTGCTGGTGGCGATGGGCGCGCTGGCTTGGGAGGCCATCGGCCGTTTATTCTCAGCACAGGTTTCCTTGCAGGAACAAGGCGTGACCATCATGGTGGTGGCGGGCATTGGTATCGTGATCAATGGCGCAACCGCCCTGCTGTTCATGCGCGGGCGCGAGAGCGACCTCAACATCCGCGCTGCCTTTTTGCACATGGCGGCCGATGCCCTGGTGTCCGCCGGTGTAGTGGTGGCCGGTGCGCTGACGCTCTGGAGGGGCTGGAGCTGGCTCGACCCGGTGGCAAGTCTGGCCATTGCGGGTGTAATTTTGTGGGGCACCTGGGACTTGTTCAAGCAGTCCTTGCACATGCTGTTTGACGGCGTGCCAAAGGGCACCGACCTGCTGGCGGTGCGCGACTACCTGGCCGCGCTGCCCGGTGTGGCGCGGGTGCACGACCTGCACATCTGGGCCATGGGCACCTCGCAAGTGGCGTTGACGGCGCAGCTGGTGATGCCGCAAGGGTCTGCGGGGGATGCTTTCCTGAAAGACGCAACGCGGCAAATGCATGACCGGTTTGAGATTACACATGTGACTCTACAGGTCATGAAAGAGCCGTTTACGCCAGCCTGCGCAAACTTTTAAGTTACCCAAGTCAACACAAAATGGAAGCTACAACTCTCACGATTGCAATGGGCGCGCTCATCGGACTGGTGATGGCCCTCACCGGCGCGGGCGGTGGCGTGCTGGCCATTCCGCTCCTGGTTTTTGGCCTGAACCTGTCTTTGCAGCAGGCAGCGCCGGTGGGGCTGGTGGCGGTGGGTTCGGCAGCCGCTCTGGGCGCAGCGCTGGGGCTGCGTCAGAACATCGTGCGCTACCGTGCAGCCGCTTTGATCGGCTCGGTTGGCATGCTGTTGGCGCCGCTTGGCGTCTTCATGGCGCAGCGGCTTCCAAACCGCCCCCTGTTAGCTGCTTTTGCCATGGTGCTGATCTACACCGCCTGGCGCATGCTCAAACGCACTGTAGTCTCAGATCCGCTGCCGAAGGCTGCGCTGTGTCGCGTGAACAGCCGGGATCAACGCCTGATCTGGACCCGGCCCTGCGCCCGGGCGTTAACCGGCACCGGCGTGATCGCGGGGTTGCTCAGCGGATTGCTCGGCGTCGGCGGGGGCTTTGTCATCATCCCGGCGCTGCTGCGTCATACCGACCTGGACATACGCAGCGTTCAGGCGACTTCGCTGGCCGTCATTGCCCTGGTCTCCGTGAGCGGAGTTTCTGCGGCAGCCGCCCATGGACCGTTGGCCTGGGCAGTGGCCCTGCCCTTCGCTGCGGGTGCCTTGCTGGCTTTGGTGGCAGGCCGACAAATCGCCAAGAAGCTTGATGCCAAACACCTGCAACAGGGCTTTGCGTGGTTTTGCTTGATGGTTGCGCTGTTGATGTTAGTCCGGGCTACGGGCTTGATTGCCAACTAACTCAAATGGTGTCAGCTGTGGCAGTTGCATGCGTGAGCTAGCTCGGCAGCGTCGTGAGTGCATCCATCTGCGTCATCATGGCCATGGTCGTGCTGGCAAGCTTCGCTGGCAGATTTCACGCGGCCCGCAAGGAACGCTGCCACTGCCAATGCAGGAATACTCTCGTCGGTTGCCACCACCTGCACGCCACGCGCTGCCAGATGGCGGATAAAGCCTTCACCCGCACCGCCAGTGATCAGTACCTTCATGCTGTCCAGCGGATGCACGGCTTCATGAGCGTAGCCATGGATGGTCATATCGGCATCAAGATCGAGTCGCTCGACTTCCTGCGGCGGCGTTTGGCCATCGGCTTCGAATACGAGGAAGCGACGCGCCCGTCCGGCATGGCCGGTGACGGTACGAAAATTCTGGCTAGTAACGGCGATACGCATTGATGTTTCCCGGTTGGAACTCATTGAGTTGAGTGGTGAAAGATGCCATGATAGGAAAAGTTCAAACGTTTGTCTGTGCCAAAAGTCACACAAGCGTATTGGGTGAGATATTTTTGTTAATTATCAAAGGACATTGCCTTGGTCACAATTCCAGCATCAACGCAGGCTGAGGTGCTTTACCCGGCGCTGGCGCAAGTCCGACCCTCGCTGGCCGAGTTGGGTGCGGCCGTGGCATCGATGCAGGCGGGCGTTGGCACGGTTTTATTCAGTGAGAACTCACCCTGCCAGGGTTTTCCGCTGGTGCTCGATGGTGAAATCAAGGTCTCGCGCAGCTCGGGTGATGGCCGCACGCTGGAGCTGTACCGCGTGGTGCCGGGCGAGATTTGTCTGGTGTCTTCAAGTTGCCTGTTTCGCTCCCAGCCGCTGTCAGCCAGCGCTGTCACGACCAAAGCCAGCACACTGATTCTGATTCCCCCAGATATCTTCCAGAGTTGGCTCGACAGTGCGGCCTTTCGCAACGAAGTACTGGGCCTGTTTGCCGAGCGCATGGCGGATCTGACCAGCTTGATTGACGCCGTGGCTTTTCACAAACTCGACCGTCGTCTGGCCGCTGCACTGCTGGGCCACGGCCAGCAGCTCAATATCACACACCAAGCACTGGCCGATGAGCTCGGCACCGTGCGCGAGATCGTGACCCGCTTGCTGCACCGCTTCGAGCGTGAAGGCTGGGTGGTGCTGGGGCGCGAACAAATTCAGATCAGCAACAGCGCGGCCTTGCGTGGGGTGGCCGCCCAGGCTGGGTGACTTCTGTCACAGACGCGGGCGTCAAAAAAGCGTTTAATTCAATCTCCAATAACCCTCCACAGGAGTTCCTCATGAAAACAAACGAAGGCGGCATCGACCGCATCTTGCGCATCATCGCCGGTCTGGTATTGCTGGGCTTGACGCTGAACGGCAACATTGGTGTGTGGGGCTGGATCGGCGTGGTGCCGCTAGCTACCGGTGCCCTTGGCATGTGCCCGCTGTACAGCTTGCTGGGTTTGAACACCTGCCCGATGAAGCCCAAAGCCTGACGTTCGGCAAAATACAACAGCGGGGCGGTGTGCTGCGGCGCCACTGCTTCAACCACCCGGAGGGCCATCATGTCAGAAACTGTTCACGTCGTTTGTGCTGAATGCAACACCACCAATCGCATTCCCGCGCTGCACGACAATAAAGAAATGAACTGCGGACGCTGTCACAAACCATTGTTCGGCGCTGTGCCCAGGAGCCTGGATGCAACCGGCTTGCAGGCGCAAATCACACAAAGTGAGATTCCTGTCATCGTCGATTTCTGGGCACCTTGGTGCGGCCCGTGCAAGGCAATGGCACCAGCCTTTGAGCAAGCCAGTTTGATGCTGGGCTCAAGGGCACACCTGGTCAAAGTCAATACCGAGGAGCAGCAAGCCCTTGGCAGCCAGTATTCGATACGAAGCATCCCGACGGTGGCGATCTTCAAGGGCGGTCGTGAGCTAGCGCGCCGATCGGGTGCGGTGTCTGCCACGGACTTGCTGAGCTGGGCTCATTCTGTTGGTGTCTGAGTGCGGTTGTTTCACACTTTGCGTGAACTTCTCCATCAGCCCAACGCTGATCAGTGACAGCAGCTATCGCGCCCGCCACTCGCCTGGATCGGAGGGCATGGCTGTGTGCCGTAGGAACAAAAGACGCAGCAATCGCCCGGTTTGGGTGTCAACACGGCGTGGCATTGCTCGCATTCGTAGAACCACTGGCAGGCGTCGGTCGGCATGGTCTCGCTTTTCACAAAACCGCACTCCGGGCAGGTCAGTGTGGACTCCAGCGTGATGGCGTTCATGATGTTTTACGTTTACCCGGCAAGTCCAATTCTTCGCTGATCAGTGATCTCTATCAAATTTTACGTGGAGTTTTGACTTTGAGCCACAGCAGGGAGGCGGCGATCACTGTAACTGGCAGCATGTTTTACTCACAGGTTATGCTTTGCCATTAGGCGCACTGGTTGAATGCCGCTGCACGCAGCGCCTGTTTTTAACTCCGGAGAATTGATGAAAGCTTTTCAAGACTATTACCCCGAAAACCTGGCGCACTGCTACGGTTGCGGCTCCAAGAACACGCAGGGCCACCAGATCAAAACCTTTTGGGACGGCGATGAGACCGTGACCCACTTCACGCCCGAAGCGTTTCACACGGCGGTGCCGGGCTTTACCTATGGCGGCTTGATTGCCTCACTGATCGACTGCCACAGCACCGGCACGGCGGCAGCGGCCATGTACCGCGCCGAGAACCGCACCATGGACACGCTGCCCGCGTTCCGCTTCGTCACCGGTTCGCTGCACGTGGACTACCTGAAACCAACGCCGATCGATCAGACGCTGGAGATTCGTGGCCGGGTGAAAGAAATCAAGGGCCGCAAGGTGGTGATTGAGACCACCGTATTTGCCGCTGGCGTGGCAACCGCCAAAGGTGAAGTAGTGGCGATTCAGATGCCGGAAAATTTTGGCGCGTAGGCGGCAGCTTTTACTCCAAAATAAAATCAGACCGCTGCCAGCCATTGTTCAACCTTCTCGCGGCTCGGGATGCCTCCGGCGTGCACCACCTTGCCGTTGATTACCACACCGGGCGTGGACATGACGCCGTAGCCCATGATGTCGCGCAACTCCTCGACCTTTTCCAGATTGACCGCGACGCCTTTGGCCTTGGCCACCTGGTCAATCAGGGCGATGGTGTTTTTGCAGTTGGCACAACCGGTGCCGAGTACTTTGATATCCATGATGTTCCTTGTGCGTTGAGTTTGAAGAAAAGAAGCGCTGATCAGAGCACGGCGTTGAACACATAGCCGACCAGCAAAATCCCTGCTGCCACGACGCTCACGAAAGTGGCAATCAGCCGGACTTTGAGTACCTTGCGCAGGATGATCATTTCGGGCAAAGACAGCGCAATCACACTCATCATGAATGCCAGCACGGTGCCCAGCGCCGCGCCCTTGGCCAACAGCGCCTGCACGATCGGGATGACGCCTGCTGCGTTGGAATACAGCGGCACGCCAATGACCACCGCCAGCGGCACCGACCACCAAGCCTCCCGGCCCATGAAACTGGCCATGTAATCTTCGGGTACGTAGCTGTGAATGCCCGCGCCGACGGCGATGCCGACCAAAATGTACGGCCAGACTTTGCCCACGATCTCGCGCACCGACGCAAAGCCGCATTGAATGCGGTCCGCCAGTGTCATGCCAGTCTCTTCAAACTGTGCAGACATCTTGGGCATGTCACGCACCCAGTCTTCCAGATAAGCCTCCATCTTCAGGCGCCCAATGACCCAGCCCGCAACGATTGCCACCGACAGACCCAGGCCCATGTACAGCAGCGCCACCTTCCAGCCAAACATGCCGAACAGCAGCGTGAGCGCCACTTCGTTGACCATGGGAGCGGAAATCAGGAACGAGAAGGTCACGCCAAGCGGCACGCCAGCCTGCACACCCGGGTTCGACAGTTCCC
>PKWM01000038.1 GCA_003133245.1 Rhodoferax sp.
GCCCGTAACGATAAATTGGATGGCTGAGGGAGCAAAACATGGCGAACGTACCCGTTTCGTCATTGCGAGGAGCGCAGCGACGCGGCAATCCATATCTCAATAAATTTCAAAGCTCAACGCAAAGGATCCTCCATGTCACTCGATTCCCTCTTTCGTCCGTTTCAAGTCAAAACGCTAAAGCTTCCTAATCGGGTCGTAATGGCACCCATGACCCGCTCGTTTTCGCCTAACGGTGTTCCCACGGCACAAGTCGCTGACTACTACCGGCGCCGCGCTGAGGCTTCGGTCGGCTTGATTATTTCCGAAGGCACCGCGATCAATCGCCCGTCTGCCGCCAATGATCCGAAGGTGCCGCGTTTCTGGGGTGACGCCTTGCCGGGCTGGAAGCAGGTGATTGACAGCGTTCATGCCGTCGGCGGCCTCATGGCACCACAGCTTTGGCACGTCGGCGCGGTTCGCAACCGCAGCACTGATTGGGTGGCACCGCCGCCGATTGACAGCCCGTCAGGCCTGTCGTCGCCGGGCAAGCAATTTGGCGAACCGATGAGCGACGCCGCCATCGCCGACACCATTGCTGCCTTTGCGCGCGCTGCGCTGGATGCCAAAACGTTGGGCTTTGATGCGATTGAATTGCACGGCGCTCACGGCTACTTGATCGACCAGTTCTTCTGGGCTGGCACCAACCAACGCACCGATCGGTATGGCGGTGCCACGCTGGCGCAACGCGGTCAATTCGCCGCCGAGATTTTGCGTGCCGTGCGCGCCGAGGTGGGTGCCGAATATCCGGTGATCATTCGTTTGTCGCAGTGGAAATCGCAGGATTTCAAGGCGCAAATGGCCAAAACACCGCAGGAAATGGAGGCCTGGCTGCGGCCGCTGGCGGACGCTGGCGCCGATATTTTTCACTGCTCGCAGCGGCGCTTCTGGGAGGCAGAATTTGAAGGCTCCGACCTGAATTTTGCCGGCTGGGCCAAGAAGTTGACAAACAAGCCCACCATCACGGTTGGATCGGTCGGTTTGACGGGTGAGTTCATCGCCTCTTTTGGCGGCGAGTCATCCAAACCGGCATCACTGGATGAACTGCTGCGCCGACTCGACCGTGGCGACTTTGACCTGGTTGCCGTCGGCCGCGCCTTGATCAACGACCCGCAGTGGGTGCAGAAGATTCGGGACGGACGCCAGAGCGAGTTGCTGGACTTTTCACCGGCTGCGCTGGCTACTTTGTTCTAAGACTTCTGGTGCGGCTGGCGGGGATCGAACCCACGACCCTCGGCTTCGGAGGCCGATACTCTATCCACTGAGCTACAGCCGCAACTCTAAAAAAGACCAATACTCACATTTTCGCAGGAAGTCAGGGTGACTACAGGCTTCGGAGGCCAATACTCTATCCACTGAGCTACAGCCGCTTGTTGGAGGCTGCATTGTAAGTGTGTTCAGGGAGCCTGACCCTGGCCTTCAGGCGCGCGCCATGACCCGCAGCACGTCTTGCCCGTAAGCGTCGAGCTTTTTCGCCCCGATGCCGCTGATGCCTTGCAGGTCAGCCAGCGACAGCGGCGCACGCTCGGCAATCGCGCTCAGCGTGGCATCGTGAAAAATTACATAGGCGGGCAGGTTGTGCTGTTTGGCGATTTCGGCGCGCCAGGTTTTCAGGGCGACAAAGCGCGCCTGACCCAAGTCGTCCAGCGCGGCCGATGCTTTGGCGGCGGCGCTGCCGACACTGGCGCTGCGTCTGGCTTTGCGTTCGACCGGGTTCGAGACCGAGGCCCGCAACTGCACGGCCACTTCGCCTTTGAGCACGGCGCGTGCGCCGTCATTGAGCTGCAAGGTGTTGAAAGCCTGGGCGTTGACGTTGACGGCATCAATGGCGATCAACTGGCGCAGCACACCGCGCAATTGCACTTCGCTAAAGCCCGCACCAATACCAAATGTGCTCAAAGTTTCGTGTCCAAACTGCGTCACCTTGTCCGTCTTCTTGCCGCGCAGAATATCCATGATGTGACCGGTGCCAAAGCTGATGGCGCTCATTTGCTGCACACGGTAGATGGTGCTGAGCAGCTTGCGCGCCGCATCGGTGCCGTCCCATATGGTCGGCGGCTGCAGGCAATTGTCGCAATTCCCGCAGGGCTGACTGGCTTCCCCAAAATAGGCCAGCAAACGCACACGCCGGCAATCGCTAACCTCACTCAGGCCCAGTAGCGCGTCGAGCTTGCCGCGCAGGCCTTGCTTGAATTCTTCACCGGCCGGGCTCTCGTCGATCATGCGGCGCTGGGTCACCACATCTTGCAAGCCGTAGCACATCCAGGCATCCGCGGGTGCGCCGTCGCGCCCGGCACGTCCGGTTTCCTGGTAATAGCCCTCGATGTTTTTCGGCATGTCCAGATGCGCGACAAAACGCACGTCGGGCTTGTCGATGCCCATGCCGAAGGCAATCGTGGCCACCATCACGATGCCCTCACTGCGCAAGAACTGGTCCTGGTTGGCTTGGCGCACGCGTGCGTCGAGCCCGGCGTGATAGGGCAGCGCCGCGATGCCCGCGTCGCACAGCAAATCGGCAATGTTTTCAACCCGTTTGCGTGATTGGCAATAAACGATACCGGCTTCTCCCCGGTGTTCGTTGGAGATGAAGCGCAGCAACTGCTGGGTGGCGTCGCGCTTTTCAACGATGGTGTAGCGGATGTTGGGCCGGTCAAAACTGCTGACAAACTGGCGCGCATCCTGCAGTTGCAGCCGCTCCAGAATGTCGGCTCGCGTGAGCGCGTCGGCAGTGGCGGTGAGCGCCACGCGCGGCACGCTGGTATAACGCTCGTGCAAGACAGTCAGCGCCCGGTACTCGGGCCGGAAGTCATGGCCCCACTGGCTGACGCAGTGCACCTCGTCGATCGCAAACAGGCTGAGCAGACCGCGCTCCAGCAAGGAGTCGAGTTGCGCCAGAAAGCGCGGTGTCGTCACCCGCTCGGGCGCGGCGTAAAGCAAGGTGATGTCGCCGCGCAGCAAACGGCGCTCGACCTGCGCCGCCTCATCCATCGACAAGGTGGAGTTCAAAAACTCGGCACTGACACCCGCCTCATGCAGCGCGCCGACCTGGTCGTGCATCAGCGCGATCAGGGGCGAAATCACCACAGTAATGCCGTGCCCTGCGCGCTGGCGTGCAATCGCCGGAATCTGGTAGCACAGCGATTTTCCGCCGCCGGTGGGCATCAACACGAGTGCGTCGCCACCCGCCACCACGTGTTCAATGATGGCTTGCTGCGGGCCAAGGAATTCGCCGTAGCCGAAGACTTCTTGCAGGATTTTTTGAATGGTCAAAATGGAATAGATTTAAAGAGCTAAATAGGGGGCCGGGTTATGGGGGTGGCAAGTTTGATCTCCCAACCCAGCGAGCTGAATTGGGGTCGGATCCCAATTCGGGGCAAGGCGGTGGGACTTGCCAATAACGATTCACCGATTTGGGCTCTGACCCCGATTCAGCGGATTGTCCCACTTGAAACGAAGGACTGACTTTGACTTTCTACAATAGACCAACATGAAACCCATCGTTTATACCCACGGCCAGGCGCTGCCGGAGATTTTGCAAAAACGCATCATGGTGCTCGACGGTGCCATGGGCACCATGATCCAGCGCTTCAAGCTCAGTGAATCACAATACCGGGGTGAACGGTTCAAGGATTTTCACAAGGATGTGAAAGGCAATAACGAGCTGCTCTCGCTGACGCGGCCGGACGTCATCACCGACATCCATGAGCGCTACCTGGCCGCCGGTGCCGACCTGATCGAGACCAACACTTTTGGTGCTACGTCGATCGCGCAAGCCGACTATGGCATGGCTGACCTGGCGTTTGAGATGAATCTGGCCTCGGCAAAATTAGCGCGAGCCGCTTGCGACAAGTTTTCCACGCCCGAGAAACCGCGTTTTGTTCTCGGCGCACTCGGGCCGACGCCCAAGACCGCCAGCATCAGCCCGGACGTGAACGACCCCGGTGCGCGCAACGTCACTTTCGAGCAACTGCGCGCGGCCTATCATGAACAGGTTGAAGCGCTGGTCCAGGGCGGTGCCGATGCGCTGCTGGTGGAAACCATTTTCGACACGCTCAACGCCAAAGCCGCGCTGTTTGCGATGGATGAATTTTTCGAGGCGTCGGGCGAGCGCCTGCCCATCATCATCAGCGGCACTGTCACCGACGCCTCCGGGCGCATCCTGTCGGGCCAGACCGTCACGGCTTTCTGGTACAGCGTGCGCCACGCCCAGCCGCTGGCGGTCGGCCTCAATTGCGCCATGGGTGCGGCGCTGATGCGCCCTTACCTCCAGGAACTGGCGCACGCGGCGCCCGACACCTTCATCAGTTGCTACCCCAACGCCGGCCTGCCCAACCCGATGAGCGAGACCGGTTTTGACGAAACACCGGAGGTCACCAGCCGCCTGATCCGCGAATTTGCCAAGGAAGGCCTGGTCAACATCGTCGGCGGCTGCTGCGGCACCACGCCGGAGCACATTGCTGCCATTCATCAGGCGGTGGCGCCACTGGCGGCACGGGTGCCGCAAAAGTCGTATTTCTACAAAGAAGCGGCCTGAGTCACAGTATTGATGCTCGGTCAAATCATTGGGTGTCGTCGGACTTCTCAGACCGGATTCGGGCCACCAGGGCCACCAACTCAGGGTCGGCCAAGGCGTTTGCTGCCGCGTTCTCGATAGTCATCCGGATCAACCGTTCCAGCGTTTGAGCCTGCGGCCTGACGGGTCCAAAAAAGCGCGGTACTTTACCCACTGCCAGCAGCAGCGTCGGGAAGTCCTCCACATCGATCGGGTCGATCAGGTCGGCCTCGTCTTCGACATCAATCCAGAGAAAACGCGCCTGTGGGAGTTGGGCTGCCACGTTGGCTGCGACTTCATCGAAACGAGGGCGGTACTCGCGGCAGGTGCCGCACCACTGGGCACACAGGCAAACCACCAGAACAGGCTCTGGTACAGGTGAAGTCGAAGCGGTCATGGATGATGATCTGAAAAATCGTTATTCGCATTTTGCAATAAACAAATAGGAATTAAGTAGTTTGTTTTTTAAATGGTCGCCCGCACAATCCACTCGAACCGACTCCCGCCTCTGTATTGATCCGCCCATTGGAAACGACATGAAATTCAAATCGACCCTCCGTGTGATTCTCGCCACCCTGGCACTTGCATCGGCCCAGTTGACCATCGCACAAACGACCCTGTTGAACGCCTCCTACGACGTGGCGCGCGAGTTTTACAAAGACTACAACGCCGCTTTTGTGGCGCACTACAAAAAGACGACCGGCAAGGATGTCAAGATCGACCAGACCCACGACGGCTCCAGCGCCCAGGCACGCGCCGTTAATGATGGGCTCGATGCTGATGTGGTGACCATGAACACCACCACCGACATCGATTTTCTGGCCAGCACCGGTGTCGTGGCGAAAGACTGGGCGCAGCGCTTTCCCAACAACGCCTCGCCCACCACTTCGACCATGCTTTTTCTCACGCGCAAGGGCAACCCGAAAGGCATCAAGGATTGGAACGATCTGATCCGTCCGGACGTCAAAGTGATTGTCGTCAACCCCAAAACCGGCGGCAATGGCCGCATGGCTTATCTGGCCGCCTGGGGCTATGTGCGCAAGGGCGGTGGCAGCGATGCTCAAGCCGCCGAGTTTGTCGGCAAGCTGTTCAAGAACGTGCCGGTGCTGGCCAAGGGCGGACGCGACGCCTCCACCATTTTCTTGCAACGCAATATTGGCGACGTGCTGGTGACTTTTGAGTCGGAAGTGGTGTCGGTGGAGCGTGAATTCGGCGCCGGCAAAGTCGAGGCCGTGCATCCGTCGGTCAGCATCATCGCCGAAAACCCGGTGGCGGTGGTGGAGCGCACGGTGGCCAAGAAGGGAAGCGGCGCATTGGCCAAGGCTTATCTGAACTACTTGTATTCGGACGAAGCGCAGGAGATCGCCGCCAAACACGGCATGCGACCGCGCTCTGCGGCGCTGCTAAAGAAATATGCCAGTACCTTCAAGCCGATTCAATTGTTTGCGGTCAGCGAATACTTTGGCTCACTGTCTGAAGCGCAAAAAGTGCACTTCAACGACGGCGGTCAGTTCGACAAGATTTACACGGTGAAATGACCACCGCTATTTTTTCAACGGCATCATTCGCCCTTGGCACGCCGCCCAGGCGCGCCGCCCGGCGTGTGCTGCCGGGCTTCAAGCTGACGCTGGGCTACACGCTTTTTTACCTCAGCCTGATTGTGCTGATTCCGCTCTCCAGCCTGCTGTTCAAAACCTTCAGCCTGAGCTGGACGCAATTTTGGGCCGCAGTGGCAAGCCCGCGCGTGCTGGCCTCCTACCGCTTGACCTTTGGTGCTTCGATGCTGGCGGCGTTGGTCAACGTGGCGTTCGGCCTGCTGTTGGCCTGGGTGCTGGTGCGCTACAAGTTTCCCGGCAAGAAGATCATCGACGCGCTGGTCGATTTGCCGTTTGCCCTGCCCACCGCCGTGGCCGGTATCGCTTTGACGGCGCTGCTGGCGGGCAATGGCTGGGTCGGCCAGTTTTTCGAACCCCTGGGTGTGCCGCTCGCTTTCAACCGCAACGGCATCGTGATCGCGCTGATCTTCATCGGCCTGCCGTTTGTGGTGCGCACCGTGCAACCGGTGCTGGAGGACGTTGAGAAAGAATTGGAAGAGGCCGCCACCTGCCTCGGTGCCACGCGCTGGCAGACCTTTCGCTACGTCATCTTCCCTTGCATCGCCCCGGCCCTGCTGACCGGTTTTGCCATGGCGTTTGCGCGCGCGGTGGGCGAATACGGTTCGGTCATTTTCATTGCCGGCAACATGCCCATGGTGTCCGAGATCACGCCGCTCATCATCATCGGCAAATTGGAGCAATACGATTACGCCGGTGCCACCGCGGTCGCTTCCGTGATGCTGGGCATCTCGTTTGTGCTGCTGCTGGTCATCAACGCGCTGCAAAGCTGGCAACGGCGGCGCTCAGGCGGCAAGTCATGAGTGCGCGCGCAGGTACGTCCGAGCCCGCCTGGGTGCGCCGCTCACTGATTGCACTGGCCCTGGGTTTTGTCTTTCTATTTTTGCTGTTGCCGCTGGCAGCGGTGTTTACCGAAGCGCTGCGTAAAGGCTTGGGCGCAGCGTTGGAGGCGCTGCGCGAGCCCGAAGCCTGGAGTGCCATTCGCCTGACCTTGATTACCGCCGCGATCACGGTGCCGCTCAACTTGCTGTTTGGAGTCGCAGCGGCCTGGGCGATTGCCAAGTACGAGTTCAAGGGCAAGGCGTTTCTGACGACGCTGGTGGACCTGCCGTTCTCGGTCTCGCCAGTGGTGGCGGGCCTGATTTATGTGCTGATGTTCGGTGCCCAGGGTTGGTTCGGTCCCTGGCTACAGGCGCACGACATCAAGGTCATCTTTGCCGTGCCGGGCATCGTGCTGGCCACGGTGTTTGTCACCTTCCCCTTCATCGCCCGCGAGCTGATTCCGCTGATGCAGGCGCAGGGCAGCGAGGAAGAGCAGGCGGCGCTGGTGCTGGGCGCCAACGGCTGGCAAACTTTTTGGCATGTGACGCTGCCCAACATCAAGTGGGGCCTGGTCTATGGCGTGATTCTGTGCAATGCACGTGCCATGGGCGAGTTTGGTGCCGTCTCGGTGGTGTCGGGCCACATCCGCGGCCAGACCAACACCTTGCCGCTGCACGTTGAAATTCTCTACAACGAATACCAGTCTGTGGCCGCCTTCGCCGTGGCCTCGCTGCTGGCCTTGCTGGCGCTGCTGACGCTCTTGATCAAGTCGGGTGTGGCGTGGCAGTTTGAGCGCGATCAAAAAGTCGCTCTGGAGTTGCCGCCGGAAAAGCCTGGAAATGGAACATCATGAGCATTGAAATTCGCAACATCAGTAAAGACTTCGGCACCTTCCACGCGCTGCGTGACGTGAGCCTGGACATCAATTCGGGTGAGCTGGTGGCGCTGCTGGGGCCGTCGGGCTGCGGCAAAACCACGCTGCTGCGCATCATTGCCGGGCTGGAGACCGCTGACCAGGGCAGTATTCTGGTCAACGGCGATGACACTACCGACACCTATGTACGCGAGCGCAATGTTGGTTTTGTGTTTCAGCACTACGCGCTGTTTCGCCACATGAGCGTGTTTGACAACGTCGCTTTTGGCCTGCGCATGAAGCCGCGCGCCACGCGCCCGAGTGATGCGGTGATCAAGCAAAAAGTTCATGGTCTGCTGAACCTGGTGCAGCTCGACTGGCTGGCCGAGCGCTACCCGGCGCAGCTTTCCGGTGGCCAGCGTCAGCGCATTGCGCTGGCGCGCGCTCTTGCCGTGGAGCCGCAGGTGCTGCTGCTTGACGAGCCCTTCGGCGCACTCGACGCCAAGGTGCGCAAGGAGCTGCGCCGCTGGCTGCGTCGCCTGCATGACGACTTGCACGTGACCAGTATCTTTGTCACGCACGACCAGGAAGAAGCGCTTGAAGTGGCCGACCGCGTGGTGTTGATGAACGCCGGTCAACTTGAACAAATTGGCACGCCGCAAGAGGTCTGGAACCACCCGGCCAGCCCGTTTGTCTATGGCTTTTTGGGTGATGTGAACCTGTTCCACGGCCGTGCGCATGAAGGCGAAATGGTCATCGGCACCGACCGCCATGCCCTGCACCTGGACACGCCGGAACATCAAAATGCGCAGGATGCCAAAGCCTTTGCCTATGTGCGCCCACACGACCTGGCGGTGCAACGCTACACGCCGGGTCCAAGCGCCGCCGGGCAACCGCGCGGCATCGTCGCCAAACTGACGCGGGCGATTGTGGTGGGGCCGGTGGCACGGCTCGAATTGCTGGCGCTGGATGCGAGCGCCATCGGTGAAAATGAAATTATTGAAGCCCAGATTCCGGCCCAGCAGTTTGACGCACTGGCGTTGAAAGAGGGCGAAATATTGTTGCTCACACCGCGCAAGGCGCGGGTGTTTGTGGCGTAGCTTACGGACAAGTTCTAAATCTGCCAGTCGTACTCAATCGTCAACGGCGCGTGGTCAGAGAACTTCACACCCTTGTAGATCGCTGCTGACCTGGCAAGCGCTGCGAGAGCTGGGGTCGCCAAATGGTAGTCCAGCCGCCAACCCACATTGTTGGCATAGGCCTGGCCCCGGTTGCTCCACCAGGTGTAGGCAGAGTCGGTGGCGGTCGGTTGCAGTTGCCGATAGACATCGACCAGCCCGGCTGCGCCCAGTAACTCGGTCATCCAGGCGCGTTCTTCGGGCAAAAAACCGGAGTTTTTGTGGTTGCTCTTCCAGTTTTTCAGGTCAATCTCCTGGTGTGCAATGTTCACGTCGCCGCACAGGATGAACTCGCGCTCGCTCTTGAGTTGCGCCAGGTGCAAATAGAACTCTTTCAAAAAACGAAACTTGGCCTGCTGGCGTTCTTCTCCCGAGGAGCCGCTTGGAAAATAACAACTGATGAGGGAGCGCTTAGCGCTCGCGCTGTCAAAGCGCAACTCGACATAGCGCCCTTCGGCATCAAATTCGTTGGAGCCAAAACCGACCTGAACGTCGCTGGGCGTGTGCCGGGTGTAGAGGCCAACACCGGCATAGCCTTTCTTCTGGGCAAAATGAAAATAGCCCTTGAGGCCGGCCAATTCCTCAAAGCGGCCCTGCACATCGGGGGCCTGCGCTTTGACTTCCTGCACGCCAATACAATCGGACTGAGTCGTGCCGAGCCAGGCTTCAAGGCCTTTGCTGGTGGCAGAGCGGATGCCGTTGAGGTTGATGCTGGTTAATTTGAACAAGGGATTTTTAATGTCGGATGATGTTGCAAGCACCACTATACCGCCAGCGCCGCCTGACCCGTTGGCGCAGGACTTTGTCGGTTTTGCGCTGGGTTGCGGTGCACTGCGCTTTGGCGAATTCAAAACCAAAGCGGGCCGCATCAGCCCCTATTTCTTCAACGCCGGCCAATTTGACGACGGTGCCAAGCTGGGTCGGCTGGCACAATTTTATGCACAGCGGCTGCTGGCCAGCGGAATTGAATTCGACCTTGTTTTTGGCCCAGCCTACAAGGGCATTCCGCTCGGCGCGGCGCTGGCAGTAGAGCTGGCACGGCTCGGACGCAACGTGGGTTTTGCCTACAACCGCAAAGAAGCCAAAGACCACGGCGAGGGTGGCACACTGGTCGGCGCGCCCCTGAAGGGCCGGGTCTTGATTGTCGATGACGTGATGTCAGCCGGCACTGCGGTGCGCGAGTCCATTGCCATCATCGAGGCGGCCGGCGCCACGGCACACGCCGTCGTCATTGCGCTGGACCGACAGGAAAAAGCCACTGAAAACGGTCTGGATGTGACGCACAGCGCGGTCCAGTATGTGCGCGAGCAATTGGGCTTGCAGGTTTGTGCCATTGCCAAACTCTCGGATTTAATGCAGTATCTCAACCAGCACAGCGCGGCAGGCATGGTCGCCGACCAGCAACGCGTTTTGGCATACCGGCAGCGCTATGGCGTGGCAGAAAATTAAATATGTTCAAACGGTTTCGGTACGCCAGTTTATTGTTGGCAAGCTTGCCAGTCACAGCGTTGGCGCAGACGCCGCCGCCGAACAACCCGCCGAGCATCTACACCTGTACTGACGCCAGTGGGCGCAAACTTAACTCTGATCGACCCATCGCGGAATGCCTGGACCGCGAACAAAAAGTACTGAACCCGAGCGGCACCGTCAAAGCAAAAGTCGGCCCCAACCTGACTGCACAGGAACGCACTGCGCTCGAAGCCAAGGAAAAAGCGGCCCAAGAAGAGCGCGCCCGTCTCAATGAAGAAAAACGACGCGACCGCGCCCTGCTGATCCGCTACCCCAACCAGCTCGTGCACGACCAGGAACGCGCTACCGCAATCGCCCAGATCGGGGTGGTGCGCCAGGCAGCGGTGAACCGAATGCAAGAGTTGGCGCGCCAGCGTACGGCCATTGCAGACGAGATGGAGTTTTACAAAAAAAACCCGAGTAAAGCGCCGCCTTCATTACGCCGTCAAGCCGATGAAGTCGGCCAGAGCGTGGCCATCCAGCGCCGTTTCATTGCCGCACAGGACGGTGAAATCAAGCGCGTCAACGCGCGTTTTGACGAGGAATTGGCTCGCCTAAAACAACTTTGGACGGCGCACCCAGCGCAACCCCCGGCGGGCAATAAAACACGTTGACACGAACCAGGTCAATCGAGTTTGCTGCGCAGCAGCTCGCCCACTTGCTGCGGGTTGGCCTTGCCCTGGCTCGCCTTCATGATCTGCCCTACCAGCGCATTGAGCGCCTTGGCGTTGCCGGCCTTGTATTGCTCGACGTTTTTCGGGTTAACGGCGATCACATCAGCCACAATTTTTCCTAGCGCGCCGCTGTCGTTCATCTGTTTGAGGCCTTTGGACTCAATGGTCGCATCAACGTCGCTGGACTCGCCGCTCCACAGCGCATCGAGCACCTGCCTGGCTGCGTTGTTCGAGACGGTGCCATCGGCAATTCGCGTGATCAACAATGCCAACTGTGCAGCGTTCACGGGAGCTTGCGCAAGATCAATTTCAGCCGCATTGAGACGCCTTGAGACCTCGCCCATGAGCCAGTTGCCCACCAATTTGGCTTGGCCGCAGGCTTGGGCGGCGGCCTCGAAATAAGTTGCCATCGCATGACTTTGCGTCAATGCCGTGGCGTCGTATTCCGGCAGGCCATAGTCGGCCACAAAACGCTGCGCCATCATGCGTGGCAGCTCGGTCATGCAGGCGCGCACACGCTCGACCCATTCATCCGAAATCACCAGCGGCGGCAAATCGGGATCGGGAAAATAGCGGTAGTCGGCCGCGTCTTCCTTGCTGCGCATGGCACGCGTCTCACCGCTAACCGGGTCGAACAGGACGGTGGCCTGCCGGATCGTGTGTCCGTCCTCAAGCTGCTCGATCTGCCAGCGCACCTCATAGTCGATGGCCTGTTGCATGAACTTGAAGCTGTTGAGGTTTTTGACTTCGCGCCGCGTGCCCAGCGGTGCGCCGGGTTTGCGCACCGACACGTTGGCGTCACAGCGGAAACTCCCCTCCTGCATGTTGCCGTCGCAAATGCCGATCCAGGTGACGATTTTGTGCAGTTCTTTGGCGTAGGCGACGGCTTCCAGGCTGGAGCGCATATCGGGCTCGGTGACGATCTCCAGCAAGGGCGTGCCGGCGCGGTTCAAGTCGATGCCGCTTTGACCGACAAAGTCTTCATGCAGCGACTTGCCCGCATCTTCTTCCAGGTGCGCACGCACTAGCCGTACCGACTTTTTCTCGTCATCAAGAAAGAACTCGACCTCGCCACCCTGCACCACCGGAATCTCGAACTGGCTGATCTGGTAACCCTTGGGCAGGTCGGGGTAAAAATAATTTTTACGCGCAAAAATGCTGCGCGGCGACACCTGGGCGCCAATCGCCAGCGCGAACTTGATGGCACGCTCAACCGCGCCGATATTCATCACCGGCAAGGTGCCCGGCAGCGCCAGATCGACCGCACAAGCCTGCGTGTTGGGCTCGGCCCCGAACGCGGTGCAAGCGCGGCTGAATATTTTGGATTGGGTGGTGAGTTGGGCGTGCGTTTCGAAGCCGATGACGACTTCGTAGCCCTGTACCAGCGCTGACTTGGATGATTGCATATTCAAAAACCTTCCGGTTTGGCCAGGTGCCAATCGGTTGCCTGCTGCAAGCGATGCGCCAGGTTGAGCAGCCTGGCCTCCTGCAAATAGTTGCCGATCAACTGCAAACCCACCGGCATCCGAGCGGCACCCAAGCCCACCGGCAGACTCATGCCGGGCAGCCCCGCCAGCGAGGCCGGCAAGGTGAAAATATCAGCCAGGTAGTTGGCCACCGGGTTGTCATTTTTTTCGCCCAGTTTCCAGGCCACGGTGGGTGCCACGGGGCCGGCAATCACGTCGCACAGTTTGAAGGCCTGCTGAAAATCGTCGGCAATCATGCGCCGGATTTTTTGCGCTTGCAGGTAGTAGGCATCGTAATAGCCGTGCGAGAGCACGTAGGTGCCGATCATGATGCGACGTTTCACTTCGTCGCCAAAACCTTCGGCCCGGGTCTTTTTGTACATGTCGGTCAAGTCGGTGTAGTGCGCGGCGCGGTGACCAAACTTGACGCCGTCGAAACGGCTCAAATTGCTTGATGCTTCGGCCGGGGCAATGATGTAATAAACCGGAATAGACAGCTCGGTGCGCGGCAGCGATATCGGGACCAACCGGGCGCCGAGTTTTTCGTATTCCTTCAAGGCCGCGTCGATTGCAGCACGCACGTCCGGGGCCAGTCCTTCGCCAAAAAATTCCTTGGGTATGCCGATGCGCAAGCCTGCCAGCGAATCGCTGAGCGAACGGGTGAAATCTTCGGCGGGCAGATCCAGCGAGGTCGAGTCGCGGTCCGGGTCCGGCCCACACATGCTTGATAGCAGCAGCGCGCAATCTTCTGCGCTGCGCGCCAGCGGCCCGGCTTGATCCAGGCTGGAGGCAAACGCCACCATGCCATAGCGCGAGGCTCTGCCATAAGTGGGTTTGATGCCGGTAACACCGCAAAATGAAGCGGGTTGGCGAATCGAGCCGCCGGTATCGGTGCCGGTGGCGGCGGGCACCAGTCGAGCGGCCACTGCGGCCGCGCTGCCGCCCGAGGAGCCGCCCGGAACGCGTGAACGGTCCCACGGATTTGTGACCGCTCCAAAAGCGGAGTTCTCGTTGGACGAGCCCATGGCGAATTCATCGCAATTGAGTTTGCCCAAAGTCACCATGCCTTGCGTGGCCAGGTTCGCGACCACGGTGGCATCGAACGGCGAGCAATAGCCCGCCAGCATTTTGGAGCCGGCGGTTGAGACGAAATCGCGCGTCACAAAAATATCCTTGTGCGCGACCGGCACCCCAAGCAGGGCCGCCAGCGGTGTGGCGCTGCCCACAGCCAGTGCCACATCGGCGGCACGTGCTTGGCGCAGCGTCACTTCTTCGTTGAAATCAAGAAAAGCTCCCAGCGCAGCGGTGGCGTGAGCGCGTGCCAGAAAATGTTGCGCCGTCTCCAGCGCCGAGACTTTGCGCGCGCGCAGCAGGCTGGCGAGTTGGGCCACCGTCAGGTCATGAAGTACGGTGTTCATGCTACTCAATCACCTTGGGAACCAGAAACAAGCCGTTTTCAACGGCTGGGGCGTTGCGCTGATTCGCCGCACGGTTGTTGGGCTCACTGACCCGGTCCTCGCGCAGGCGCAAGCTAACGTCATCAATGGCAGCCAAAGGGTGTGCCAGTGGCTCGATGCCGGTCGTGTCAACTGCGCGCATTTTGCCGACGATTTCGAAAAAACCATTCATTTGCGTCAAGATGCGCGCACGCTCGGCGGGGTGGAGTTCGAGCTGGGCCAGGTTGGCGATACGCTCGATGTCTGTTGAAGTCAGGGACATTTTCATTTGAAACTGCTTGTAAAACGCCTCCCACAGCGGGCTGGCGGCTTAAGTTTTCACAGGGGATGGGGTATTATCCCGTCTTTGGTGGCTGCATCCGTGCTGGCACAGATTTTGTCCACAAATAGCGGATTTTGAGCCCGTCAACAGGGTGGTGACAGACCGAAGCGTGTGTCATGCCCGAGAGGATTTTTAATGTTTGAGACCTTCCGTCAGTATTTCTCCACCGATCTGGCGATCGACCTGGGTACTGCCAACACCCTGATTTTCGTGCGCGACAAGGGTATTGTGCTCGATGAGCCGTCCGTGGTCGCGATTCGCCACGAAGGTGGCCCGCAAGGCAAAAAAACGATCCAGGCCGTCGGCAAGGAAGCCAAGGCGATGCTGGGCAAGGTGCCCGGCAACATCGAGGCGATCCGGCCCATGAAAGACGGCGTCATTGCCGATTTCACCGTCACCGAGCAAATGCTCAAGCAGTTCATCAAGATGGTGCATCCGCGCTCGATTTTTCGCCCCAGCCCACGCATCATCATTTGCGTGCCCTGCGGTTCGACCCAGGTTGAACGCCGCGCCATTCGCGAGTCGGCACTCGGTGCCGGTGCCAGCGATGTCTATCTGATCGAAGAACCGATGGCTGCCGCCATTGGTGCCGGTCTGCCGGTCGGCGAAGCCAGTGGCTCGATGGTGGTCGATATTGGCGGCGGTACCACCGAGGTCGGCGTCATCTCGCTCGGCGGCATGGTCTATAAAGGCAGTGTGCGGGTGGGCGGCGACAAGTTTGACGAAGCCATCATCAACTACATCCGGCGCAATTACGGCATGCTCATTGGCGAGCCCACGGCGGAGTCGATCAAGAAAAAAATTGGCTCAGCCTTTCCGGGCAGTGAGGTACGCGAAATGGAGGTGCGTGGGCGCAACCTCTCGGAAGGCGTGCCGCGCAGCTTCACCATATCGAGCAACGAAGTCCTGGAAGCCTTGACCGACCCCATCAACAACATCGTCTCAGCGGTCAAAAACGCACTCGAACAAACGCCGCCTGAGCTCGGTGCCGACATTGCCGACCGCGGCATGATGCTCACCGGCGGTGGTGCCCTGCTGCGCGACATGGACCGCCTGCTGGCCGAAGAGACGGGCCTGCCGGTGTTGGTGGCGGAAGATCCCCTGACCTGTGTGGTGCGCGGCTGCGGCATCGCGCTGGAGCGAATGGAGCGCATGGGCTCCATTTTCATCAACGAATAATTCCCGGGTACGGCGATGCCACTAGGTACGCTGGACGCAAATCCTCCCCCCTTCTTTCGGCAGGGCCCCTCGGCCTTGTCCAAGCTTACTTTGTTCGGCGCACTGGCACTGTTTTTGATGGTGGCCGACATGCGTTTGCAGATCACCCAACCCCTGCGTGTGGCGGTTGCCACCGGCTTGTACCCAGTGCAGTGGTTGCTGCTGCGACCAGTTTTGTGGCTGCGCGACGGGGGCCAGTATTTCGAATCCTTAAAGACCTCCCGCGCCGGTGCCGACGCGGCCAACTACCAACTTAATTTGCAGTCGCTGCGGGCGCAACAGGTCGAACAATTGACACTTGAAAATTCGCGCCTGCGCCTGGCTCTGGGCTTGCGCGAGCGCCTCACCACGACCGCGCAAGCGGCACAGGTTTTGTATGACGCGGCCGACCCTTACACGCGCAAAGTGATCATCGACCGCGGCTCGCTTGACGGCCTGTTGGCGGGCTCGCCCGTGCTCGACGAGACTGGCGTGCTGGGTCAGGTTACCCGGGTCTATCCACTGGTGAGCGAAGTGACCTTGGTCACCGACCGGGAGCAAGCCACCCCTGTGCTCAATACCCGTACCGGTGCGCGCGGCGTGGCTTTTGGCGACCCCTCACTCCATGCCAATGCCATGGAATTGCGCTTTATCGCTGCCAACGCGGACGTGCAAGTCGGCGACCTGCTGACCACCAGTGGCGTCGATGGCGTTTATCCGAGCGGCTTGCGGGTGGCCCGGGTATCCAAAGTGGAGCGTCGGGTGGACTCGGCTTTTGCCCGGATTGCTTGTCTGCCGCTGGCCCTGGTTGCCGGAGTCAGTCACGTGCTGGTGCTCAAGCCGGTGGGTCTACAGGTTGCGCCGCGTCCAACCGAGCCAGCGCCCACGCAAGCGCCTCGCAAAGGAGCCAAAAAATGATCATGCGCCCGGGTCATCAATTGCTGCTGCCGGCCAATCCATTTTTCATCTGGGTCAGCTTGATTCTGGCGCTAAGCCTCAACATGGTGCTGAGCATGGGCGCTGGCCGGGCCGCCTGGATGCCGGATTTTCTGGCACTGGCACTGGTTTTCTGGAGTATTCATCAACCGCAGCGCATCGGCATTGGAACTGCCTTTGTTTTTGGCATTTTCTTCGACGTGCATCAGGGCGCGATGTTGGGCCAACATGCGTTGGCCTATACCGTCTTAAGTTTTTTGGCGATTGCCATCCACCGGCGACTGCTGTGGTTCGCGGTGCCCTCGCAGGCGTTTCAGGTCTTGCCGCTATTTGCCGCGTCGCACGCCATCGAATGGGTGGTTCGCATGCTGGCGGGGGGGACTTTCCCCGGCTTTTTGATGTTGTTGGCACCAGCGCTTGAATCGCTGCTGTGGCCGCTGGTCAGCGTGCTGTTTCTGCTGCCCCAAAGAAAGGCACCCGACCCCGATGCCAACCGGCCGCTTTAATCCCGCGCGGCGGCTGATATGACCGAACTGCGCAACGTTGAAGCCGACCTGTCGCGTTTTCGCTCGCGCTTGCTGGTCGCCAATATCGTGGTGGTGGTCTGCTTCTTGCTGGTTGTCTCCCGGCTGGTGTACCTGCAGGTGGTGCGCCACGACGATCTGCTGGAACAGGCTGAAAACAACCGCACGGCGATTGTGCCGATCGTGCCCAACCGTGGTTTCATTCTGGACCGCAACGGCATTGTGCTGGCCAACAACTACTCGGCTTACACACTCGAAGTGACGCCGGCCAAGATCGTCAACCTGGAGCAAACCATTGACGCTTTGTCGCAAGTGGTTGAGATTTCCCTGCGCGACCGGCGGCGCTTCAAGAAGCTGCTCGATGAATCCAAAAGCTTTGAGTCGCTGCCGCTGCGCAATCGGCTGACTGACGAGGAAGTTGCGAAATTTGCGGCGCAACGTTATCGCTTCCCGGGCGTCGATATCAAAGCCCGACTATTCAGAAACTATCCATACGGGGAGCTAGCCAGCCACGTGATTGGCTACATTGGTCGCATCAACCAGAGCGAGAAAGAAAAAATCGACGACTCTGAAGATGCCGACAACTACCGGGGCACCGAATATATTGGCAAGCTCGGCATTGAACAAAGTTTTGAGTCCCAGTTGCACGGCACAACCGGCGTGGACTCGGTTGAAACTTCTGCGGGCGGGCGCGCCATGCGTCGCCTCGCCAGCAGCCCGGCAACACCCGGCAACACCGTCAAGCTGTCGATTGACATCAAGCTGCAACATCTGGTGGAAGAGTTGTTCGGCGAACGCCGTGGTGCGCTGGTGGCGCTGGACCCCAGGACCGGCGAAATACTGGCGTTTGTCAGCAAACCCACTTTTGATCCCAACCTGTTTGTCGATGGCATTGACAGCGAAAGCTGGCAGGCGCTCAATGAATCAATTGACAAGCCGCTGCTGAACCGCGCCTTGCGCGGCACTTACCCACCGGGCTCCACCTACAAGCCGTTCATGGCACTGACAGCGCTGGAGACCGGTGTGCGCAGGCCCGAGCAAAGCATCTTCGACCCCGGCTATTTCATGTTTGGCGGCCATCGTTTTCGCGATGACAAAGAGGGCGGCCACGGGACTGTCAATATGTACCAAGCGATCGTGCAATCCTGCGACACCTATTTCTACATGCTGGCCAATGACCTGGGGGTGGACCGGATCCATGCGCAAATGCAGCGTTTCGGTTTTGGCGAGCTCACCGGCATCGACATCGAAGGCGAAGTGCGCGGCTTGCTGCCCTCCACCGACTGGAAGCGCAAAGCCTACAAGCGCGCCGACCAGCAAAAATGGTATGCGGGCGAGACCATTTCGCTCGGCATCGGCCAGGGCTATAACAGTTTCACCATGCTGCAACTCGCTTCCGCCACCGGCACGCTCGCCAACAATGGCATCCGGATGAAGCCACATCTGGTCAAGGAAGTGGTGAATATCCTCACGCACGCGCCCACCACCGTGCAGGAATCAGTCAGTGAAGCGGTCGCCAAACCCGCCAACATTGCGATCATCAAGAACGCCATGGTCGGTGTCAACCTGGAAGGCACTTCGTCGGCGAGCTTTCGCGGCGCGCCCTACACCAGTGGTGGCAAGACCGGCACCGCGCAAGTTGTGCAGATCAAACAGAATGAAAAATATGTGGCATCCAGAACGCAAGAGCGCTTGCGTGACCATGCCTTGTTCACGGCGTTTGCGCCGGCTGAAGAGCCCAAAATCGCACTCGCCATGGTGGTGGAAAACGCCGGTTTCGGCGCCAAATATTCGGCGCCGATTGCGCGGCGTGTGCTGGATTACTGGTTGCTGGGTCAATACCCCAGCAAAGAAGATATTGAAGCGGTGCAAAAAGGCCAGGCACCCAGCCCGATAGGCAAGCCGCGCAAGGTGGCCGAAGTGCCATGGCCGCCGGGCGCAGCGCTAGCCAAAGCCGATGATCACTAATATCGTTGCTGAATAAATTGCGATCATGAATGTGAAACTGCATAACCTGGGTGCCCACGAGCTGCTCGGCGCCTACCGCAAGCGCGAGCTCTCGCCGGTGGAGGTGACGCAAGCGATGCTGACGCACATTGAGCGCTGGGAGCCGCACCTCCACGCCACCTATCTGTTGCGACCAAAGGCTGCTCTGGCGCAGGCCCGCGCTTCAGAGGCGCGTTGGCAGCGCTGCGAGCCGTGCGGCGTACTCGACGGCGTGCCGGTCACCGTCAAGGAGCTGATCGCCACCGCGGGCGACCCGCTGCCGCTGGGCACTGCCGCCACCGAGCTGATACCTGCTACAGCGGATGCGCCACCGGCAGCGCGCCTGCGCGAGGCCGGTGCGGTGCGGTTGTGCAAGACCACCGCGCCAGACTACGGCATGTTGTCCAGTGGTTTGTCGAGCTTTCATGCACTGGCGCGCAATCCGTGGGATCTGAGCAAGACACCGGGCGGCTCCAGCGCCGGGGCGGCTGCGGCGGCTGCCGCCGGGTATGGCCCGCTGCACATCGGCACCGACATTGGTGGCTCGCTGCGACTGCCGGCCGGCTGGTGCGGCATTTTCAGCCTCAAGCCGAGCCTGGGCCGCATCCCGATTGACCCGCCTTACACGGGACGGGTGGCCGGCCCGATGACGCGAACGGTGGCGGACGCCGCCCTGCTGATGCAGGTGCTGGCGCTGCCTGATGCCCGCGACAGCATGAGCTTGCCGTACCAGGCCATTGCCTGGGATCAGTTTGACCAGGGCGCGGACTTTGTGCGTGGTCTCAGAATTGGCTTGCTGCTCGACGCTGGCTGCGGCTTGCCGGTGGAGCCTGAAGTGCGTGCCGCCGTTGAACGCGCGGCCCAGATTTTTGAGCGCGCCGGTGCCTTCATTGAGGCCATGCCGCCCTTCATGACGCAAGCCATGCTCGACGGCATGGACCAGAGCTGGCGCTTGCGCTCCCACGTCGATATGGCAGCGCTCGCGCCAGCCAAAAAAGCCAAGGTGCTGCCTTACATCCGGCAATGGGCCGACAGCATGGCGGGGCTCACCGGGGCGCAGGCCTTCGTCGCTTTCAGCCAGTTTCACGCCACCCGCGTGACCACGGTGCGCGCCTGCCAACCGTTTGATTTTGTGCTCTCGCCGACTTCATCGATGCCAGCCTTTGCGGCCGAGTTGCCCTCGCCCACCAACGATCCGCTGCACGCCATGGAGCACATCGGCTTTACCGTGCCCTACAACATGTCCGAGCAGCCGGCCGCTTCCATCAACTGCGGTTATACGAGCAGCGGCTTGCCGATTGGCCTGCAGATTGCGGGCCAGCGCTTTGATGATCTGGGTGTGCTGCAACTGGCGCGGGCGTTTGAGTTGCTGCGCGACCCGCAGCGGCCCTGGCCGCAGGTGCCGCCCGCCACGAAGGCCGGTACCGACCAAAAGTGACGGTCAAACATTCTGCGCGAATGACTCTTGAAGACACAATGACGACTTTCAACTTTCCAAATTGGTTGCTCTTAAGCCGTCATCGAGTAGGCGTTACCCCCTATTCACCAACGCCTCAAACTCTTCCAGCGGTAGTGGTCGACTGAACAGGTAGCCCTGATAGGCAGCACACCCGAGGTCAGTCAAGAAGTCACGCTGTTCCTGGGTCTCGACCCCTTCGGCGATAACGCCTAGTCCCATGCTGTCAGCCAAAGCGATCAACATCTTTGCAATGGCGGCATCATTGGGGTCAATCAGGATGTCACGGACAAAGCCCTGATCAATCTTTAGCTGGTCAATTGGCAAGCGTTTGAGGTAACCCAGGGATGAATAGCCGGTGCCAAAATCATCAAGCGAAAAGCTCGTACCCATGCGTTTCAGGGCACTCATTTTGTTAATCACACCTTCAATGTCATCGACCAGCATACTCTCGGTGAGTTCGAGCTTGAGTCGGCGAGGGTTGGCACCAGTGCGCTTGAGTGCGTCAAGTACCTGTTCGACAAAGTCACCCTGGTGAAACTGGCGCGCACTGACATTCACTGCCACCGTCAGGTGCGCCATCTTCGGTTGACTGGCCCAACTGGACAACTGGGCGCAAGCGGTGTTCAGCACCCATTGACCCAAAGGCAAAATCAGCCCCGTCTCTTCGGCCAGGGGTATGAATTCACCGGGAAAGACCATGCCGCGCTGGGGATCGAGCCAACGCACCAGTGCTTCTGCACCGGTGATCCGGTTCTTAGCGTCGACCTGGGGTTGATAGTGCAGCAAAAAGTGGTCTTGCACCAAAGCCTCACGCAGACGCGATTCCAGGGCTGCACGGGCGCTGACCCCCGCCTGCATCTGTGGATCAAAAAAGCGCAGGGTATCGCGCCCGGCTGTCTTGGCCTGATACATCGCCAGTTCCGCCTGCTTCAAAGGTTCCTCGATTTGATCCTGGTAGGTGCTGTCGAACAGGGTGACACCAATGCTGGCGGTACTGTGGTGCGTGACGCCACCGAATTCGTAGGGCCGATGCAACTGGGCGAGAATCTTGTCGCCCGTGATCTTGGCCTGCTTCGCCACGTCCTGATTGTTCTGATTCAGGTTTTCGAGCAGCACGATGAATTCATCGCCGCCTACACGGGCCACGGTGTCGCTCTCACGCACACAGGAAACTAGCCGCTTGGCAACTTGCTGTATGAGCAGATCACCCTGTTCATGGCCCAAAGTATCGTTGATGGTCTTGAAATTGTCCAGATCGATAAGCAGTAGCGCGCCTTGACGCTGGTGACGGGCAGAGGCAGTCAAAGCGTGTTTGAGTCGGTCTTGCAGCAACGCGCGATTGGGCAACTCGGTCAGCGGGTCATAAAAGGCGAGAGTTTCGATACGTTGCGCGGCGGCCTTGCGTTCTCCAATGTCACTGAATGCGCCAACAAAGTGCGTTATGGCGCCCGCATCATCTTTGACCGCACTGACGTTCAACCACTCAGGATAGATCTCACCGTTTTTGCGTCGGTTCCAGACTTCGCCCTGCCAAGAGCCGCTGAGGAGAATGCACTCCCACATGTCCTTGTAAAAAGCGGCATCCTGACGACCTGACTGCAGCAGGCGTGGATTTTTGCCAATTACCTCGTCAACAGTATAGCCAGTGATCTTGGTGAAGGCTTCGTTGACCTGTAAGATCGTTCCCTGCGAATCTGTAATGGTCATGCCCTGCTGGGATTCGAAGGCAGTGGCGGCAATGCGGGTCGCATCTTCTGCGCGTTTGCGTTCGGTGATGTCAGTGAGAGCGTAAACAAAAGTTCGATTCGCCTGTCCTTCCTGCTGGAAACTCCGGCCTGTCAGGTAACCCCAGAATTGGGTTTGATCTGCGCGGATATACCTCCGGTCAACATCTATCACCACCTTATCGGCAGCCCGTACACGCTTGGTATTGGTTCTTGCAGCTTCAACATCAACCCGATCAACCATGGCGATGTATTCAAGGCCAATTATCGACTCCGCGGAGCGGCGGAACATGGTTGCCATCGTTTGGTTGGTACGCGTGATTCGCCCTTGCTCATCGGTCATGAAAGTTCCAATGCTGGTGGTCTCAAGAACCTGGTTGAGCAACGCTTCACGCGTGATCGCGTCGCGGTTTGCCAGTTCAAGTGCCTGCGTGCGTTGACTTACCGTTTGTTCCAGAATGGTGTGCTGGTCACGCATCGGCCTGAAAATCAGAATAAAGAGCGCCGGGGACAAAAGCGTGGTCAACAGAATGGGATCTGCAATATCCCAATAGTCAAAAGCTTCTCCAGACACGACAGACATGGCCACCATGATCAACAATTCGAATGCATAGATGATCGAGCCGATGGCCATTACCAGCCTAGCTGGCGTCTTCAGGAAAACGGGCGTGCGTTTCAAGTTACATCCATAGTGGGATCAAAGGATTGTTGCCATGCTCAGGCCAGATACCAAAAAACATTCAATCAACAATTGTCGATACACAGGGTTGGCATCCAAGATTACCGATCATGAACGTCGGCATCCGCTGCGTTGGCGGCTTCGATGCCGTTTTCAAGCTGGCGGTAAAACAGACGCTCATGTTCGATCTTGACGCAGCGGTTCATCACCGAGTCCAGCCCGGCCGCGCGCACCAGTTGGTCGGCCTCCAGGTTTTCCACGCCAATTTGCTGCCACAGGAAGTGCGCGCCGATCTGCACCGCTTGTTGCGCGATCGGCAGCACATCTTCGGTGTTGCGAAACACGTCAACAATGTCAATGGGAAAGTCAATATCGGTCAAACTGGCGTAGCAGGTTTCGCCCAGAATTTGCTCGCCGGAAGCGCAGTAGCGCGGATTCACCGGCACTATTTTGAAACCGTGCTGTTGCATGTAGTTGGCGACAACATAGCTCGGGCGCTGCGATTGCGCCGATAAACCCACCACCGCGATGGTGCAGGGCTGGTGAAGAAGGCGGCTCAAGGTAGAGATGTTGTTGCTCATGGTCTGACCGAGAAAATTCCTTGGTGCCTATTCTGACATGCTGGCGATTCCCCGGTCAATGCTAACAACCGGCTTGAAAAAAGGCACCCGTTGCCGGGTGCCTTTTTAGGGTGCGTCTGCTTGTGGATGCGCCATCGTCGATGTGCCCTAAGGGCTGTCTCCTGGGGTTCTCTGCTTTGCCGAACTTGCGGCCCAACAACGAATGGGTGGAATTTACGCCTAAATTACCGGCTCAGGCATCGGGACTTACCCTTCCTTGCGCTAATGCGCTGAATCGCTCTTGTTCTTGCAGGCGCAACACCCGGCGCTGAACTTTGCCGGTGGTGGTCATAGGCAGTGCGTCAATAAATTCGATCTCTTTGGGGTACTCGTAAGGGGCCAGTTTGCCTTTGACATGGTCTTGCAGTTCGATCACCAGCTGGGCATCAAACCGGGCTTTGTCGCCGCTCCAGGCGGCGCGAGTTGCCAAAAAATCGGGGCTAAGTACCACGTAGGCTTTCACCAGCGCACCGCGCGCCGGGTCCGGCTTGGGCACCACCGCCGCATTGACCACCGCCGGATGCTTGATCAGGCAATTCTCAATTTCCCCCGGACCGATGCGGTAACCGGCGGCCTTGAACATGTCGTCGGCACGGCCCTGGTACCACAGGTAGCCATCCGCATCGCGCGTGGCCAAGTCGCCGGTGCGGCACCAGTCACCAGTGAATTTGGCACCGGTGGCAGCTTCGTTTTTCCAGTAGCCTAAAAAGAAAATCGGGTCCGGCGCGCCATGCACGTCAAAACGGTTCAATGCCACGTCGCCCGCCACACCAACCGGGCACTCCAGGCCGTCATCGTCAATCACCCTGACCCGATGGCCGGGGTAGCCCTTGCCCATGCTGCCAGGTTTGGGCGGCCAACCAACCAAGGCCCCCACGCTTGCCACTTCCCCGGAATCGGCACCAGCCGATAACGCAGGTGTTGCGCTGCCCCCCGAGGGGGCCGTGCCCTCGGGCAGGTCTCGTAGAGACTGAGCGACAGGCTTGGGGCGGCCCTGCGCGGCGGCGTTCGCTTGGAAGTTCATGCTGCAATTACCGACGATGTAATTGATTTCGGTCTGACCAAACATCTCGTTGACGCTGATGCCGAGTTGCCGCCGGCAGTAGTCAAAAACGGCGTCACCGACCGCCTCGCCTGCGCTCATGATGGCTTGCAGTTGGAGCTTGAATTGCTGGCGCACGCTGCGCCCGGCCTGGCCCGGACAAGCCTTCATCATCGCCTTGAGCGCAGTGGGAAATAAAAAGGTGTGCGTCACGCCGCACCGGCCCATCAATTCAAGCGCGGTTTGTGCGCTGAAGCGGTCCTGGTAGGCAACGATCGGGCGGCCAAAATAAAGCGTTGGCAACAGCGCGTCCATCAGGCCGCCGGTCCAGGCCCAGTCGGCAGGCGACCAGAAAACGGCGTTGGTGGTTTGGTTCGAACGGCCATCAAACCCAAACCAATTCTGGCTACAGACAAAGCCGGTCAGGTTGCCGATGAGTGCGCGCTGCGCTATCAACGCGCCCTTGGGGTTGCCAGTGGTGCCGCTGGTGTAAATCAATATCGCCGGCTCGTCGGCTTGCGTGCTGGCTGCGGCAAACCGGGGCTGCTGCGCTGCCAGCGCCGCAGCGTAATTCAGGTCGCAGCGGCCTTGGGTGAGGAGACGTTCATCAACACCAACAACGCTGCGCAGCAAGGGGCAACCGGCGCGCACGGTCTGCACCTTGTCGAGTGCGCTGGCGTCGCAAATGGCGAGCACTGCCTCACTGTCATGCAGTCGAAACTCCAGGGCATCCGGTCCGAACAACATCGACAAGGGCATGGCCACCGCGCCCATTTGCAGCACCGCCATATAGGCCACGGCAGTCTCGAAGCACTGGGGCATCACAATGGCCACCCGCTCGCCCCGACCGACACCCAAATCGGTCAGCACATTGGAAAGACGGTTGGCCTGCTGCTGTAGCTCGGCGTAGGTATGGAAAATATCATCCGTGCCGCCGCAATATTCACGGATGGCAACCCTTTGACTCGTCTCTGGCGTGTTGGCCCAACGAGCGCAACAGACCTGGGCGATGTTGAATTTTTCGGGCACCAGCCACTCGAAGTTGCCATGCAATGCGGCATAGTTGTCCCCTATTGGCAAGTTTGGCATGTCCCTGTTTTGACTGTCGGTCATCGCAAATCTCCTTATGATGGGAAAAACCGTTCGTCACTGCGAGGCCGCAGGCCATGGCAGTCCATCGTGGCGTACCAACAGCCTGGATTGCCGCGCTGCGCTCGCAATGACGAAATGCGGCTGTATCAAAATACCTTCAATGTTTCAAATGTACCAAGTTAAAAGAGCCTCTCACAGCGAGTTTGTCCCGATTCGCAACCTCAGCTACCACGTGCGCGTCTGGGGCGAGCCCGCGCCCGACAAAATTCCGCTGGTGCTGCTGCACGGCTGGATGGACGTGGCTGCCAGCTACCAGTTTGTGGTGGATGCGCTCAGCCCCGCCCATTACGTGATTGCACCCGACTGGCGCGGCTTTGGGCAAACCAGCACCAGCGGCGCTGACAATTTCTGGTTCCCCGACTACCTGGCCGATCTGGAGTTTTTGCTCGACCACTATGCGCCCGCTGCCCAGGTCAATCTGGTCGGCCACAGCATGGGCGGCAATGTGGCGATGCTCTATGCCGGTGTGCGCCCGGAGCGCATCCGCCGGTTGGTCAATCTTGAAGGTTTTGGCATGCCCGCCACCACGCCCGATCAGGCCGCTGGGCGTTATGTCAAATGGATCGACGAGCTGAAAAAACTGCAGCGTGGCGAGATGGCCTTGAAAGACTACGATAGTGTGGCCGGTGTGGCGCGTCGCCTGATGAGGACCAACCCGCGCCTGGGCGCCGACAAGGCCAACTGGCTGGCGCAACACTGGGCGCAGCAAAACGCCCAGGGCAAGTGGGCGATTCTGGGCCACGCGGCGCACAAAGTCTCCAGCGCACAGCTCTACCGGCTGGATGAAACCCTGGAAATCTACCGTCGCATCAGCATGCCGGTGCTGGCTGTGGAGGCTGCTGATGACAGCTTGAGCCTGTGGTGGAAAGGCGAGTTCACGCTGGCGCAACACCACCAGCGTCTAAAGATGGTGCCACAGGTGGAAATGGCTCGCGTCGAGAATGCCGGCCACATGTTGCACCATGACCAGCCGGAGGTACTAGCGGGTTTGATTGAGCGGTTTATTGCGTGAGCACATGCCCTATGCAGCGCAGACCCACTTGCGCCGGCAAGTTGCGGCGCAACTAAAATACGCACTTATTCGATATTCAATACGCAGGACTCGCATCATGGAAGCAGAACGCATCAACCTCATTGGCACCCAACTCGCAGACTTGAGCGCTCGCACTGCCGATCTCCGGGGGTATCTTTGACTACGATGCCAAGTCCGAACGCCTGAGAACCGTCAACGCCTCACTCGAAGACCCGACCGTCTGGAACGACCCCAAACGCGCGCAAGAGCTGGGGCGCGAGAAGAAAGCCCTCGACGGCGTCGTGCTCACGCTCGACAAGCTAACCGCCGAGCTGGCCGACAACACCGAACTGTTTGAGATGAGCAAGGCAGACGGTGATGCCGCCGGTCTGCTGACGATTGAAGCCGAGACTGCCAAGCTGGCCGCCATCATCGAAGGGCTGGAGTTCCGCCGCATGTTCAATAACCCGGCCGACCCGCTCAATGCCTTTCTGGACATTCAGGCCGGTGCCGGTGGCACCGAGGCCTGCGACTGGGCCAGCATGTTGTTGCGCCAGTACCTGCGTTACGCCGAGCGCAAGGGCTTCAAGGCCACGCTGGAGGACGAAACGCCCGGCGATACGGCGGGCATCAAGGGCGCCACCATCAAGATTGAAGGCGACTACGCGTTTGGCCTGCTGCGCACCGAGACCGGCGTGCACCGGTTGGTGCGCAAGAGCCCATTTGACTCGGCCGGAGGGCGCCACACCTCGTTTGCTTCGGTGTTTGTCTATCCCGAAATTGACGACTCGATCGAGATCGACATCAACCCGGCCGACGTGCGCGTCGATACCTTTCGCGCCAGCGGTGCCGGTGGCCAGCACATCAACAAGACCGATTCGGCGGTGCGCATGACGCACCTCCCGACCGGCATCGTGGTGCAGTGTCAGGATGGGCGCAGTCAACACAGCAACCGCGAAGTCGCCTGGAAGCGGCTGCGCTCGCGTTTGTACGACCATGAGATGCGCAAGCGCCAGGAAGAAATGCAAAAAATCGAAGACACCAAGACCGACGTCGGCTGGGGCCATCAAATTCGCAGCTATGTGCTTGACAACAGCCGCATCAAGGATTTGCGCACCAACTATGAGACCTCGGCCACGCAGAAAGTGCTCGACGGTGACCTCGACGCCTTCATTGAAGCCTCGTTGAAGCAGGGTGTCTGACGCCCTTGCTGAAATCAAATTATTTGGAGAATTTGCATGTTGCAACATTTCAATGAAGGCACGGCGGCCACGGTGGTGCACCGCGCTGACTATCAAGCTCCGGCCTACTGGATCGACAGCGTCAACCTGACTTTCGATCTGAACCCGGCCAAAACTCGCGTGCTCAACAAAATGACGCTGCGGCGCAATCCGGACGTGCCGGCGCAAGCCCTCAAGCTCGACGGTCAGGAGCTCAACCTGGCACGCGTGCTGGTCAATGGCCAGGGTGCTTCGTTCAAGGTTGAAGGCGAACAACTGGTGCTGGACAATCTGCCGACCGACGGCGCCTTTGAACTCGAAATTTTCACCACCTGTGAGCCGATCAAAAACACCAAGCTGATGGGGCTGTACGTCAGCAACGATTCCTTCTTTACCCAGTGTGAGGCCGAGGGTTTCCGGCGCATCACCTATTTTCTCGATCGGCCCGACGTGATGTCCAGCTTCACCGTGACGCTGCGGGCCGACAAAAAGAAATACCCGGTGCTGCTGTCCAACGGCAACCTGGTCGCCTCGGGCGCAGTTGAAGGTGCGGCCAACGCCGGGCGCCACTTTGCCACCTGGGTCGATCCGCACAAGAAGCCGTGCTATCTGTTTGCGCTGGTGGCCGGCCAGTTGGTGTGCCGCGAGCAACGCATCACCTCGCGCGCGGGTAACGAGCATTTGCTGCAAGTCTATGTGCGAGCCGGCGACATGGACAAGACCGAGCACGCCATGAACTCGTTGATGGCCTCGGTAGCATGGGATGAAGCCCGCTTCGGCCTGTCGCTCGATCTGGAGCGCTTCATGATCGTTGCCACCAGCGATTTCAACATGGGTGCCATGGAGAACAAGGGCCTGAACATTTTCAACACCAAGTACGTGCTGGCCAATCAGGCGACTGCCACCGACGCTGATTTTTCCAATATCGAAAGCGTGGTCGGGCACGAATATTTTCATAACTGGACCGGGGACCGCGTCACCTGCCGCGACTGGTTCCAGCTCAGTCTGAAGGAAGGTTTGACGGTATTTCGGGATCAGGAGTTTTCACAGGACCTGTGTCACGAGCCTTCGGCCCGCGCCGTCAAGCGCATCGAAGACGTGCGCGTGCTGCGCACCGTGCAGTTCCCGGAAGACGCCGGCCCGATGGCGCACCCGGTGCGGCCCGACAGCTACATCGAAATCAACAATTTCTACACCGTCACCATTTACGAAAAAGGTGCCGAGGTGGTGCGCATGATGCAAACCCTGGTCGGGCGCGCCGGTTTTGCCAAGGGTATCACCTTGTACTTTGCGCGCCACGATGGCCAGGCCGTGACATGCGATGATTTTGCGCAGGCCGTTGCCGACGCCAACCCGCAGTCGGAGCTGGCCCGCTTGCTGCCCCAGTTCAAGCGCTGGTACAGCCAGGCCGGCACGCCGCGGTTGGCCGCCAGTGGCCACTACGACGCGGCGACGCAATCCTACACCCTGAGTTTTGATCAGAGTTGCGCCGCCACACCGGGACAAGCGAGCAAAGAGCCGTTTGTGATTCCGGTCAGTCTGGGCCTGGTCGGTAGTAGCAGCGGTGCGGCCTTGCCTCTACAGGTGCAAGGCCAGGTCGCAGCACAGACGCAGAGCCATTTGCTGGTACTGACACAGGCCAGCGAATCCATTACTTTTGTCAATGTGGCCGAACCGCCGGTGCCCTCCATTTTGCGTGGCTTTAGCGCGCCCGTGCTGCTCGACTTTGCTTACAGCGACGCCGAGCTGCTGACGCTGCTGGCGCATGACTCTGATCCCTTCAACCGCTGGGAAGCCGGACAGCGCCTGGCGCTGCGCAGCGCCGTGCAACTGGTGCGCCGTGCTGGCAGCTTGCCAACGCAATCCCCGGCGCTGCTGGACCCGGCTTTTATAACGGCGATGCGCGCGGTGCTGCGCCACCCGACGCTGGACGCTGCCTTCAAGGAACTGGTGCTGACACTGCCCTCAGAGACCTACATCGGAGAACAACTTGATGAGGTCGATCCGCAGCGCATCCATGCGGTGCGTGAAGCCATGCGTTCGCAAATGGCAAATGCTTTGGTCGCTGATTGGCAATGGGCCTTTGAAGCGAGCCGCAAGCAGGGCGCTTATCGCCCGGATGCCGTATCAGCCGGTCGGCGTGCACTCGCGGGCCTGGCGCTGACGAACTTGTGTCTGGCGGCGCGTGACAGTGGTGATGATGTCTGGCCCGGCAAGGCCTACCAGTGCTTCAAGGACGCTGGCAATATGACCGATCGCTTCAATGCCTTGAGCGCTCTGGTGAACAGTGGCCATGCGCTGGCGGGCGCAGCGCTGGCGCGTTTTCATGCCCAGTTCAAAGGCGAAGAACTGGTGCTGGACAAATGGTTTTCCCTGCAAGCGGGGGCTTGCGACCGGGTCGGCCTGGTACTGCCCGCGGTGCGTCAACTGATGAAGCACGCGGACTTCAACCTGTGCAATCCGAACCGTGCGCGCAGCGTGATCTTCAGTTATTGCAATGCCAACCCCGGCGCTTTTCACCGCAGCGACGCCGCCGGCTACGTGTTCTGGAGTGAGCAGGTGATGGAGCTCGACAGTTTCAACCCGCAAGTGGCGGCGCGGTTGGCGCGCGCGCTGGACCGTTGGGCAAAACTCGCCCAACCGTACCGCAGTGCCGCACGTGAAGCGCTTGCGCGGGTGGCTGCCAAACCTGATTTGAGCAACGACGTGCGCGAGGTGGTGAGCCGCGCTCTGGGCGTTGCTGGCGGGCAGTGACATGACGCGCCAAGCCAGCGAGCCACGCTTGACCAGTCTGTCGCACGGCGGCGGCTGCGGCTGCAAGATCGCCCCGGGTGTGCTCTCTGACATGCTCAAAGGGATGGGTGCCATGCCGCTGCCCAAAGAGCTGTTAGTCGGCATCGAGACTGCCGACGACGCGGCGGTCTATCAGTTGAACGATGCGCAGGCGCTGATCGCCACCACCGATTTTTTCATGCCGATCGTTGACGATCCGTTTGACTTTGGCCGCATTGCCGCTTGTAACGCGCTGTCGGACGTCTATGCCATGGGCGGCACGCCGATCATGGCGCTGGCCCTGGTGGGCATGCCGATCGGCGTGCTCTCGCTAGAGACCATTGGCAAAATTCTGGAAGGCGGTGCCAGCGTTTGCCGCGCCGCCGGCATCCCGATTGCCGGTGGCCACAGCATTGATTCGGTGGAGCCGATTTATGGCCTGGTGGCACTCGGCCTGGTTCACCCCAGCCGGGTCAAGCGCAACGCCGCTGCCCAAGTGGGTGACCGGCTGATTCTGGGCAAGGCGCTTGGCGTTGGCATTTTGTCGGCCGCTCTGAAGAAAGAAAGACTTGATGCCGCTGGCTACGCGCAGATGATAGGCACAACCACCCAGCTCAACACGCCGGGCATTGAGCTGGCCGCGCTGGCAGGCGTGCATGCCATGACCGATGTCACCGGTTTTGGTCTGGCCGGTCATGCCCTGGAAATAGCGCGTGGCGCGCACTGCACGGTGCAACTGGATTGGACGCGCGTGCCGCTACTCACTGGCGTGCGCGAGTTGGCGCTGCAAGGTCACGTGACCGGTGCCAGCGCCCGGAACTGGGCGGCTTATGGCACCGAGGTGGTTTTGCCAGCCGATTTTGCGTCGGTTGATCAGGCGCTGCTGAGCGACCCGCAAACCAGCGGCGGTCTGCTGGTGTCTTGTGCGGCAGATGCGGTGGCCACCGTACTGGAAATTTTCAGGCGACACGGTTTTGCCAGCGCGGCGGAGATTGGCGAGATTGCGCCGACTGCCTCGGGTGCACCAGCCTTGCAAGTGCGCTGAAGACCCTGTCGCTGGGTGGGGCGGGCATCGGCCGTCATGTCCGGTATCGGTTCAAGACAACAGTGCTTGCGCAAACTCACGCGCATTGAAAGTTTCAAGGTCTTCGAGTTTCTCGCCGACACCAATAAAGTACACCGGAATAGGCCTTGCCCTGGCGATTGCCGCCAGCACGCCGCCCTTGGCCGTACCGTCGAGTTTGGTGACAATCAAACCGGTCAGCCCCAGCGCGTCGTCAAAGGCTTGCACTTGGGTCAAGGCGTTTTGCCCGGTGTTGCCGTCGATCACCAGCAACACCTCATGCGGTGCGCTGGCGTCGGCTTTTTGCACCACCCGTTTGATTTTTTTCAACTCTTCCATCAGGTGCAACTGCGTCGGCAGGCGTCCGGCAGTATCGACCAGCACCACATCCTTGCCGCGCGCCTTGCCCGCGCTGACGGCGTCAAAACTCACCGCTGCCGGGTCGCCGCCTTGCTGGCTGATGATCTCTACGGTGGTGCGCTCGGCCCAGACGCTGAGTTGCTCACGCGCCGCCGCCCGAAAAGTGTCGGCCGCTGCCAGCAAGACGCTGGCGCCGTGGCTACAGAGGTGCTGCGTGAGCTTGCCGATCGAAGTGGTTTTGCCGGCGCCATTGACGCCTGTGACCATGATCACGGTGGGCTTGTGCTGGCCGATGACCAGGGTTTTTTCCAGGGGCGCGAGGAGTTCAGTCAGGCTTGCCACCAGCATGTTTTTCAGCGCCACCGGATGTGTCACGCCAGCGTCTTTGGCCTTGCGGCGCAGCTCCTGGAGCAAATACCCGGTGGCGGCCACGCCCGTGTCGGCCATCAGCAGAGCGTCCTCCAGCGCTTCGTACAGCGCCTCGTCAATGCGGGCACCGCCAAACACCCGGGAGATGCTCGAAGCCGTTTTGCCCAAGCCCGACTTAAGTTTGTCCAGCCACTTTTGCCGCTCTGGGGCCACCTCGTTGGCAACGGCAATGTCAATCGGTGCCAGTAGCGCCTGGCCTATCAGGGAGCCGGTGCCAGTTGCAGCGGTTGCGCCGGACGGGCCAGGTGGTGTGGATGCTGCCACTGAACTGGCAGCGGCTGTGGGCGGTGGTTTTTTTTTGAAAAAGCTGAACATGAATTGAAGATTTTTAATCGCCTTATTTTAGATAACGATTCAAGCACGCGCCTGGACTGTGCTCGATGAATGCAAAAAACCGGAGCAACGCCAGTCATCTTGATCGATGGCAGCCGCGCTTATCAAAGCAGCAAGGTTGAAGTGATGATGGGTCAAGGGTATTCCCCTATGCCGGTGCCAATTTTTGCCTGGACAATGTCGTTTTCAACTTGATTGGGGCATCATGGATTTGAATATACAAAGACGAAATTTACTCAAAGCGGGTTCAGTAACTTTGGGCACGGCGGTTATGGGTCTTCAAGCACACGCCCAGACTTCGCAGGGCGAATCAACTGACACGGTTCAAGCGGTGCAACCATTGGCCAGTTCGACCGGTCTTCGCTTTGCCACTTGCCAATTCAAGGCGAACACGCCAGCCAGGATTGGCATCGTGCTCGATAGCGGGCATGTGATTGATGTGCAAGCCGAAGCCAAACGTCATGGACTCAAGCTTGCTTTTGCCGCCGATTCAATGCTCTCCTTCATCGCCAGTGGAGACGGCGGCATGGCTCAAATGCAATCTCTTGCGGCCAAGGCGGCCAAGTCGAAGGTGGCATCGATTTCTGTCAAACAAGTCAAATTCCTGTCGCCCATTCCCAAGCCGCAAAGCAATATTTATTGCGTCGGCTGGAACTACCTGGAACATTTTGAGGAAGGCAAAGAGGCCAGGGTTGACAAAACTGTAACTGCCTATCCGGAGCATCCGGTTTTCTTCACCAAAGGCGTCCACACGATGAACAGCCCGTTTGGCACCATCCCCTACGACGCACCGTTTACGGCGATGGCCGATTGGGAAGCAGAACTGGCGGTCGTGATTGGCAAACGGGGGCGCAACATTGCTGAAGAGCAGGCGATGAATTACGTGTTTGGCTACTCGGCTTTCAACGACACCACAGTCAGGGATGTGCAGCAAAAACGCCATGGTGGTCAGTGGTTCAAAGGCAAGAGCCTCGATGGCTACGGCCCGATGGGGCCATGGATTGTGACGCCGGGCGGCGTTGTTCTGGACGATGTGCGAATCATTTGCCGCGTCAATGGCGTCGAGAAGCAAAACGGCAGCTACAAGGAGATGTATTTCAAGATACCGCGCATCATCGCCGAGTTGTCGCGCGGTTTGACGCTGGAGCCGGGCGACATCATCTCCACCGGTACTCCGCCCGGTGTTGGTTTTGCTCGTAAACCGCCCGAGTTCCTGAAGCCCGGGGACGTGATGGAAACGGAAATTACCGGGGTCGGCACCTTGCGCAACCGGGTCAAGGCCGAGAGCTGATAAAGTACCAGCACCACCGAAACGGTTAAAAAAGATTCTCGCCCTGCATCAGCAACTCGCCGCCGCGAAAACCCCGCAAGACACCACCCTGCTGCAACGCCAGATCGCCGCGACCGACAAGCAAATCAACCAGTTGGTTGTATGCGCTATACGGCCTCACCAATGAAGAGATTGCGCTGGTTAAAAAAACATAGGACGTGTTGTTTATGCGGCCTGCGCGTGCAGGTTGATGCCCAGAGCACGTGCAACCTTGAGGCTGATAACGTCGTCTTGCCATAGCCAATGTCACGGTAGAACTTGAGTATGTTCTCGTTTATTGACCGCCGCCACAATGTCGTTGTTGAGCACTCCGACCAGGCTCATTTACTTGCCGCTGCGGACGGCGCGGGTGACACGCCCACCTTCTTTGCGACAGTCTTGGCAGCGTTGGCGGTAGCGGTTGCGCCGTGTTCAATGCCTCGCGCGGCAGCCTTTGCACCGCGTTGAACACCACTGGCAGCAGCGTGAGCGCCACGTGCGACGCCACTGGCTGCGGCCTTCGCGCCACGTTCGATGGCGTTGCCTACCTTGTCAACGACAGACGATGGCGCGCCCCCAGCGGGTTGAGCTGACTCCTGCGCGCTGGCTGAAGCACAGCAGCCGAGCATGAGGGCCAGAAGGGCGAGCTTGATTCGAAATAATGGGTTCATAGGTGAGCAATTAAGTATCGATTTGCCGGATCATGATACGCGCGTGGACATTTTCCTATCCCTACCAATCCTCCTTCACCGCCAGCACCGCATCTTTCCCGGCTGCTGCTCGGCCTGCCAGCCAAGCCGTGACGGTGCCGACTGCCACCACCGCCAGGCACAGGATGAGCAGCCGCGGCCAGGGCAGCAGCAAATCCATGCTCCAGTGAAAGCTCTGCGGGTTCACGACCTGCACCAGCACCACCGACACCGCGAGCCCCAAGCCCAGTCCAGCAATGGCACCGACGCTGGTCCAGGCGGCACCTTCGAGCGCCACCACTTGCAGAATTTGCCTGCGCGTCAACCCCAGGTGCGCCAGCAGGCCAAACTCCTTGCGCCGCGCCAGCACCTGGGCGCTAAAACTCGCCGCCACACCAAACAGGCCAATGCCGATGGCCACGGCTTGCAGCCAGTAGGTGACGGCAAAACTGCGGTCAAAAATGCGCAGCGAGGTGGCTCTGATTTGACTCGCGCTGCCCAATTCGAACAAGTCACCGGCACCCGGGTTAAAGCGTTCGGCCAGTGCGCGCAGGGCGATCTGCACGCGTTCAGAGTCGCTCGGCTGCGTCAGCCACAGCGCCAGGTCGTTGACGCGCTGGTCGCCGCTGAGGCGCTCAAAGACGGTCTGGTCGATGGCAATGGCACCGCCTTGGCGGGCGTAGTCGCGCCAGACTCCGGCGACAAAAAATTTGGGCGCTGGAGCCGGCGAAGCAGCACTCAGAGGTTTAAAAAATGCCTTCAGTGGGGCGAACTCCGCGCCCAGTCTGGCTCCATGCAAATCGATCACCGCTTCGCTCACATAGATGCCGATTTGTCCTGACGGTACTGCCAGCGGCGCACCCACCAGCGGCAGGCTGCGTGCCGGCTCAGCCAGTTCGCGTGCGATCAGCGCCACCGCCGGTTGCGCCGGGTCCAGCAGCAAGGCGGTAATGCGCTGGGTTTGCACGCGTTGCACACCTGCAATTTGGGTGACCGCCTGAACAAATTCGGGGCTGAAATAGACCGTGTCATTGGCACTCATGGACCTGGCGCTGCGCAGATACAAATCGGCTGGCAGCACCTTCTCCAGCCACACTGTCACCGACTCCCGAAAACTTGCCACCATCACGGTCAGCGCCACCGCCAGACTCAGCGCTGCCACGACGCCGCTGATGGCCACCGCCGCCGTCTCGCGCGCACGCCGAGCGCGCTCCAGCGCCAATAGCGCCAGCGCGTGCTTCGCCACCTTGGGCGCAAGCCAGTCCAGCAGCAAGGCGATCAGCCAGGGTAGCCCGGTGATGCCGCCGACCAGCAACAGGCCGACCGACACATAGGCTGCCAGCGGGATGCCAAAGACGGCGGGTAGCCGGGTTAGCAGGACACCGGCAAGGATCAAAATAAGGCTGATCCAGTGGCTACGTCTGTGAACCAAACTGCCGCCCAAGCCTTTGAGCGTTTGTGCCAACGGCAACTGCTGTGCTTGCCGGGCTGGCCACCAGCCGCCCACCAGCGCAGCGGCCAGACCCAGCGCACCGTACAGCAGCGCGGCCCAGCCGCTCCAATGCAGGGAGGGTGCCACACCGGTAAAAAAGCCACCGCCCAGGTCGCCGCCGAGCAGCCGCAAGGCAAGTGCCGCCAGCGCCGCACCCAGAGTAATGCCGAGTGCGCTGCCGACCATCCCCAGCGCCAGCGACTCCCACAACACCAGCGCGAGCCGATCGCGCCCATTCAAACCCAGCACACCGAGCAGCGCAAATTGTTGCGCGCGATTGGCTACGCTCAAAGACAGCACCGAGAACACCAGAAAGGCACCGGTAAAGAGCGCGATCAGCGCCAGCACGCTGAGGTTGACGCGGTAGGCGCGCGACAGGTCGCTCATCTGCGTCTGCGCGTCGCCCGGTTTGGTCAGTGTCAGGCCAACCGGCCAGTCGCCAGCGCTTTGCAGTTCATGCACAAAGGCAGTCGGGTCAACGCCCGCTTGCAGCCGGATGTCAATGCGGCTGAGTTGCCCCTGCTTGCCAAACAGCTCTTGCGCCGCACCAATGTCCATTACGGCCAGCGCTGTGCCAGCCGCGTTGACGCGCCCTGCAACCGTAACCTGGAGCAGTTGCAAGCCGCTTTGGAGCTGGAGTGAAGTTGTCGCGTTTTGCTCCCTCGCCCTCTGGGAGAGTGTGGGAGCGAGGGCGGCAGCATTCAAAAACACCCGGTCCGGCGCAAACAGTGAAAGCCGGTCTACCGTGTCAAAAGGAAGCGGCATCAGATCCGGTGCCACAAACGCCACCACCAATGGGTCGATGCCGACCACGCGCAAGGACGTGCGCCGCCCGTCAGCTGCCAGCACATAGGTGCCCAATTCCAGCACCGGCGACGCCAGCGCTACTTGGGGGTGATTTGCCAACCTTGCAAACACGGTTTCGTCAAAACTGCCCTGCACGCCGCGCAGTTCCAGGTCGCTCTGGCCGTTCACCGAACTCACGGCCTGTGAGAATTCGCTCAGTGCCGAAGCGTTGATGAGATGCACCGAAAACGCCAGCGCCACCCCCAGCATCACCGCCAGTACGGCAGCGGCGTTGCGCCACGGATGCTGGCGCAGCTCTTGCCAGGAGAAGGTTTTCAGGAGTTCAAGCACGGCACAGTATAGGAGCCATTGCACTGTTTCCCAGCGAAAACCATGGTTTACCCTAGCCTGCTAGCCCCGCCGAAGATGGGATACTTGGCCCGAATAAAACAAGGTATGTCGATGAATGAAGTGAAACAAGTTTTTAACACACTTGAACAGGGAGCCAGGTGATGATTTCTCGATTTACTTCATGGACCATCAGACTCCTGTTCAGCCTGTGCTTGTTGCTCGTCATGACTCAGCCCTGGGCGCAGCAGCCCCCGTTGCGCATGGCCTTGATCCCCTATCTCTCGCCGAACGTTCTGGTGCCTTTGTTTCTGCCCCTGGCCAGGCAGTTTGAGAAAGATCTGGGGCGACCGGTTGAGTTGTTCAGCGCGCCCACGATTCGTTCCCACGTTGAACGCATCCTCAAACCCGACTTTGACATCATTTTCACCGCACCGCACATGGGCCGCTTGTCGCAGTTGGAGGCGGGTTATGTACCGATTGGCAGTTTCAAGAGCCCGCTCAAAGGGGTTGTTACGATCAGGAAAGATGGGCCGATTCAGAAGATCGAACAATTGAAGGGCAGCACGGTTGCCATTAACGACCGGCTGGTTCTCAATTCCATCCTGACGCTGCAAGAGCTGGAAAAGCGTGGCATCAAGCCAAGCGACTTGAAGTTGGTTCCCGCAGCGTCTCAAAACTCGGCCATTTTGTCCGTAGTTGCGGGCAGCGTTGACGCCGCCATCACAGTCAATTTTGCGCTCGGCCAGGTTCCCAAAGATCAGTTGCAGCAGGTTCGCGTATTGTTTCAGACCGATGATGTCCCCTCAATGCCCAGCACCCTGATTCTGGTTCATCCGCAGATGCCAAAAGAAACGCAGTCAAGGCTTGCCGCGTCGCTGCTGCGCTTTGCTCAAACCGACGAAGGCAAACAGTTTTTGATCTCCAGCAGCTATAGCAACGTCGTACCGGTGACCCAGACGCAACTGAAAAATCTCGATATTTACATTCCGGAGCTGCGCCGCCTGCTGGCCATCAAGCCCGGAGCGCCGCACCAATGAGTTCTCGCTGGCTCAATCTGTCGCTGCGCTGGAAGCTGATTCTGGGCAGCACCGTGATCGAGGTCGTGATGCTTAGCCTGCTCATTGCCAGCAACGTGCGGCTGATAGAAAACAGCCTTGCGGAACAATTTGAGCTTCGACTGCGCGAACTTTCGGTGTTGCTCAATGCTTCCATCGCCCCCTCGATGGCGCAGCTCGATTACGGTCCGATCCAGGGTGTGTTTGCACAGAGCCGAGGCCAAGAAGGCATCGCTTATTTTGCCTTGTTCGACAAAGGCGGCAAACAAGTCGCTGGTGATGGCTGGGCCTTTGGCCAGTCCTTGCCTGAGGTGCAAGCGCAGATCAACATCGCCAGCGGGATCCGACGTTTCGACACCCAGATTCCCATCCATATTGGCGACCAACCCTATGGACGACTGCAGTTTGGTCTATCGACAGAATTCCTGTCTTTGGCACGCGCGAAGCTGATGCGCCAGAGCATGGCGATTGCGGCCATGGAGCTCACGCTCTCGATCATCCTGCTGGTCATGCTCGGTGCCTGGCTGACGCGCCATCTGCGCAAGCTGGAAGCGGCCAGTGCCGCCGTTGGGCAGGGCAACTTTGATGTCTCGGTGGCGGTGGACGGCGCGGACGAGATCGCACGCGTTGGCCAGGCCTTCAACCGCATGACGCTTGAGATCCGGCGCAAGATGGCCGATTTGGGCAGCAGCGAAAGACTGCTGCGCCTGTCCCAGCAGGCGGCGCAAATTGGCAGCTATGCCATTAACCTGACCACGGGACGCTGGCAAAGTTCACCCTTGTTCGATGAGATTTTGGGCATTGATGCCAGTTTTGAGCATGACCTTGCGGGCTGGCAAGGCCTGCTGCACCCGCAGGATCGCGACCGGGTCGCCGAAGATTTCCAGGCCACGCTGCGAAATGCCAGTGCGTTCTCGCGCGAGTACCGGATCGTCCGACCCAGCAATGGCGAAACGCGTTGGGTGATGGCCTGGGGTGACTATGAATACGACAACGCAGGCCAGCCGGTGCTGCAAGTGGGTGCCATGCAAGACATCACCGAGCGCAAGGCAGCGGCGGGAGAAATTGAACAACTGGCTTTTTATGACACCTTGACCGGCCTGCCCAATCGCCGAATGCTGCTCGACCGGCTCAGGCAGGCGATGGCCGCCAGTACCCGCAGCGAAAGACATTGTGCGTTGCTGTACCTTGATCTGGATAACTTCAAAACCCTCAACGACACGCTCGGCCATGACACGGGCGACTTGCTGCTGCAACAAGTTGGCCGACGTCTGGCGACCTGCGTGCGCGAGAGCGACACGGTGGCCCGCCTCGGCGGTGACGAGTTTGTGCTGATGCTGGAAGACTTGGGTGAGAACGAGATCGAAGCCGCCGGTCAGGCCGAAACCGTGGGCGAAAAAATTCTTGCTACGCTGAACCAGCCCTACCAACTGGCCCATCACGAATATCACAGCACGCCCAGTATTGGCATCACCCTGTTTACCAATCATCGCGGCACGGTGGACGACCTTTTGAAACGGGCTGATTTGGCGATGTACCAGGCCAAGGCCGCTGGCCGCAACGTGATGCGCTTCTTTGACCCCCAAATGCAGATCGTGGTCACGACCCGTGCCGCGCAGGAATCGGACTTGCAGGATGCTGTGCAAAAGGAGCAGTTCCTTCTTTACTACCAGGCGCAGGTGGACGGTCAGGGGCAGCTGACAGGAGTCGAGGCCTTGCTGCGCTGGCGCCATCCGCAGCGCGGTCTGGTGTCGCCCCTGGAGTTCATTCCTTTGGCTGAAGAAACCGGTTTGATCCTGCCGTTGGGGCACTGGGTGCTGAAAAACGCCTGCCAGCAACTCGCGGCTTGGGCGATGCGACCCGAGATGGCGCAGCTCACGATCGCCGTGAATGTCAGTACTCGTCAGATACACCACAGTAATTTCATCTCGCAGGTGATGGCCGTACTCGATAGCACCGGTGCCAAGCCGCAACGCCTCAAGCTCGAGCTCACCGAGAGTCTGCTGGTCACGGATGTCGAGGGTGTCATTGCCAAGATGACGCTGATCAAGGCCAAAGGAGTCGGCTTTTCACTCGACGATTTTGGCACCGGCTTTTCGTCGCTCTCCTATCTGAAGCGCCTGCCTTTGAATCAGTTGAAAATTGACCAGGGTTTCGTCAAGAACATCCTCACCGATGCCAACGATGCGGCGATCTCCAAGATGGTGGTGGTGCTGGCTGAGAGCATGGGGCTGTCGGTCATCGCCGAAGGAGTTGAGACCGAGGCGCAACGCGACGCCCTCGCCAGTATGGGTTGCCATAACTATCAGGGTTATTTGTTCAGCCCTCCACTATCCTTGCAGGATTTTGAGGAATTTGTAAACCGTAGTTGACTGGCTTCACCTGCTTGGTCACACAGGCACAGGCACATCCGCTCAGTGCTGCACACAGTCACCGCTATCAAATGGCAGGCTTGGGTCAGCACGACTCACAGTATGATCCGCTGCATCATGAATTGCCAAATTTTGCAGTGATTGACGTGAGTCTGGTTGACCCTCTGACAAAAAGTTTGCCTGAGACGCCTCGCATCTCAATGTCGGCGCTGCTGACGGCTGGGGCGCTGCACATCGCGCTGCTGTGGATAGTTCTCCAGTCGGCACCGGTGCTGCCTGCGGTGCGAGCGGTGGTGCGCTATCTGACCCCCATCACCGTGCTGCGGGAAAAGCCGCCTGTGCCCACCCGCATCACGGCATCACAGCCGCCCCCAGTACGCACGCCTAAAACTGTGGTGGTGCCAACACTGCCAGAGCCGACGGTGGTGGTGCCCAAGGCCATCGAGCTACAGCCCGACAAAGAGGTCGAGCCAAAACCGCAATCGGTCGTACCTGCGCCGCCTTTGCCAGAAATTTTGCCACCCATTCCAGTACCCGTGCCACCGAAACCAGAAGTGCTTGCTCCACCCGAACCGTTGCCCGAGCCAGCACCAGCACCAGCACCAGCACCAGCACCAGCCATGGCACCAGCCCGGCCAAGCGCCATTACACCGGTGGAACAGGCACCGGTTGCGCCGCATTCCGCCGGGTCCGGTGGCGTCCAACCCGTGCCAGCCGCAGCCAAGCTGCCTCAGACGATGTATCCCGGCATGTACAACCCGGCCCGCCAACGCAGCCTGGCCGAGCTGGCCAACGAGCAGCTCAATGGCGGCCAGCGGCGCGACCGCTATGCCGAAGGCGTTGCCGGTGCTGCGAAGCCTGATTGCGTTGGGCCCAACGCCAGAGGCAGTTTGTTGAGTCTGATCACGATACCGATCGCAGCTGCGCGAGACAAGTGCAAATAGCACCCCGCACCGCTGGCGCAACACATGTCACTTTTTTACCCGTTTTATCAAGTAACCCAGGAAAGCACCATGTTCAAAAATAATCTTGTTGCACGAAATGCCCCGGTCTGGTTGTTGTCATTGACGTTGGCGTTGGGGGCGGCCGACCTGGCGCAGGCGCAGCCAGGCGCGGCACCTGAGGCGCTAGCAGCCTCGGCCCCGATCGCCGCTCCAAGTGCCCCGGCCGCAGTTGTTTTGCCCAACATTAATACTCCTGCGACCACCCCGCCAGCCGGTGACGCCATGGCCAACTCTTATGGCTTGCGCTCGGTCTGGGCACAGGGAGATCAGGTCGCCAAAACAACGCTGCTGGTGCTGGCGGTCATGTCTTTGCTGAGCTGGTATTTCATCCTTGCCAAGTTGTTGGAGCAGGGTCGTTTGAGTGCTCAGGCGCGAGCAGCCAGGAAGGCTTTTGCCAGCGCAGACAGTTTGCAAAAGCGCGCCGCAACACTGGACAAGGCAAGCCCGTTTCGTTTCATGGTCGAGTCGGCACTGGAGGCGATGCACCGCTACGTCAGCCTGGCCGGTCAGGTGGATATGAACAGTTGGCTCAGCCAGGACATCGTGCGCTCGGTGGCAACGTTGCAAATGCGCAGCCAGGCGGGTCTGTCAGTGTTGGCTACGGTCGGTTCCACCGCGCCATTTGTGGGGCTGTTCGGTACCGTTTGGGGTATTTACAACGCGCTGGTGACGATCGGCGTCTCGGGTCAGGCCTCGATCGAGAAAGTCGCCGGGCCGGTGGGCGAAGCCCTGATCATGACGGCTCTGGGCCTGGCAGTGGCGATACCCGCCGTGTTAGGCTACAACTGGCTGGTAAGACGCAACCGGGTGACGCTGCACGCGGTCAAGGGCTTTGGCTCCGAGCTGCATACCCTGTTGCTGGTGGAAATCGACAAAAGCCAGCGCAACGCTGGCGCCAACAAGCTGGCTTAAGCCATGGCCATCAGCTACAAGGACGAGGGCGATGACGACGCCGTGCTGTCCGAGATCAACACCACACCGCTGGTGGATGTAATGCTGGTGCTGCTGATCATTTTTCTGATCACCATTCCGGTCATCAATACCTCGGTGGCGGTGCGCTTGCCGCGGGAAAACAATCAGTTGCAGCAAAGCCAGCCGGAGACGGTTGTGATTTCAGTCGATGCCCGCGGCGGCACTTACTGGTTTGACGCGCGCTTGACAAACGCGCAAAGCCTGCAAGACAAGCTCCGCCAGGTTGCCATGCACAGCCTCAAGCCCGAGGTCCATATCCGGGGTGACGCCCGCGCTGACTACGAAGCCGTGGCCCGCGTGCTGTATGCCTGCCAGCAGGCGGGCATCACGCGCATTGGTTTCGTCACTGAACCGCCGCCGCCACAATAGGGAGAGCGAGCAATGGCAATTGACTTTGACGACGTTCTGGACCCCGATGACCCCGAGGTCACCTCCTGCATGAATACCACACCGCTGATTGATGTGTTGCTGGTGCTACTGGTGATGCTCATCATCACCATCCCGATCCAGTTGCATTCAGTCAACATGGAACTGCCTGCCGGCTTGCCGCCACCCATGACAACCGAGCCCCCGGTGGTGAAGATCGAGGTGACCGCGCAGAATCAGCTTCTGTGGAACGGCGAGCCCATTGAAAATCGTGCCCTGCTGTACCAACGTCTGCAAGGCGCAGCCCAAATGAGCGATCAACCCGAGATTCACATCCAGGCGCATCGCAGTGCCAAGTACGACACCGTGGCTGCGGTGCTGACTGCGTCGCAGCAGATGGGTCTGCAAAAAATTGGCCTGGTGGGCCTGGACGAGTACGCCCGTCAGTGAGCGGACACCTATTTCAAGTCGAGGTTGTAAAGCCCGTCCGTTGCCAACCGCAACACTCGGTCGGCTCGAGTTGCCGCCGCTTGCGAATGGGTCACCAGCACCAGTGCGGCGTGCTGCTCGCGTGCCTGCACAATCAGCGCGTGGATCACCTTGGTGGCCGTCGTCGGGTCGAGGTTGCCGGTGGGTTCGTCGGCCAGCAGCAGCGTCGGGCGGTGCACCAGCGCCCTGGCAATGGCGACCCGCTGCAACTGTCCGCCGCTGAGTTGCTGCGGCAGGCGCTCGCCCAAACCCGCCAGCCCCACCGCAGCGAGCATCGCCTGCACACGTGCGTCGTCATGCTGGCCCAGCAGCAATAAGGGCAGCGCCACGTTTTGTGCAACGTCCAGGTGCGGCAAGACATGAAATGCCTGAAACACAAAACCAATTTTTTCACGGCGCAGACGAGCCAGCCGGTCACGGCTCATCGTGCCCAGGTCAAGACCGTCGAGTACGACAGAGCCGCTGTCCCAGTGATCGAGCCCGGCCATGCAGTTGAGCAGGGTCGATTTGCCGACGCCGGATTCGCCCACAATGGCCACAAACTCGCCGTCGGCGACGCTGAGATCCACTTTGTCAAACACGGCCAGCGTGCCATAGTGCTTGCTTAATTGAGTGACTACCAGGCTCATGGGCGGGGGTTGAAGGGCATGCCTTTCATGCCGCCCATGCGTTTCATCATTTTCATCATGCCGCCACCTTTCATCTTTTTCATCATGTCCTGCATTTGCTCAAATTCCTTGAGCATGCGGTTGACTTCCTGCACTTGCACACCGGCACCGGTGGCGATGCGGCGTTTGCGGGTGGCTTTGATGAGTTCGGGCTTGCGTCGCTCGAGCGCCGTCATGCTGTGGATGATGCCTTGCTTGCGAGCGATGTCCTTTTCGACCCGGCCCAGATCCATCTGACCCGCCTTGGCGGCCATCGCTGCGGGCAACTTGTCCATCAAGCTGCTTAATCCGCCCATTTGCTTCATTTGTTGAATCTGGGACAAGAAATCATTCAAATCAAAGGTGGCACCGCTCTTGACCCTGGCAGCGAGCTTTTGCGCCGCTGCGACATCGACACCGGCAGTGACCTGTTCGACCAAGGCCAGGATGTCGCCCATGCCCAGGATGCGTCCGGCGTGGCGCTCGGCGTCGAACACTTCAAGGCCATCCAGCTTTTCGCTGGTCCCCGCGAACTTAATCGGCGCGCCAGTGACTTGCCGCACCGAGAGCGCTGCACCGCCACGTGAATCACCGTCAAGCTTGGTCAGGATGATGCCGGTCAGGGGCAACGTTTCTTTAAAGGCCCTGGCCGTGTTGGCCGCGTCCTGGCCCTGCATGGCATCCACCACAAACAGCGTTTCCACGGGGTTCAAAGCCGCGTGCAAGTCCTTGATTTCACGCATCAGGGCTTCGTCAATCGCCAGTCGGCCGGCCGTATCGACCAGCAACACGTCAAAGAAATGCTTGCGCGCGTAGTCCAGCGCCGCCAGCGCAATCGCCACCGGCTTTTGATCCGGCGTGCTGGGAAACCACTCGGCACCGGCCTGGGCGGTGACGGTTTTCAATTGTTCAATCGCTGCGGGCCGATAAACGTCGCCCGAGACCGTCAACACCTTTTTATGGCGTTTCTCGATCAGATGTCTGGCCAGTTTGGCGGTGGTGGTGGTTTTGCCGGCACCCTGCAAACCTGCCATCAGAATCACGGCCGGAGGTTGGGCGGCCAGATTAATGTCGCTCACCCCCGCGCCCATGGTGGCGACCAGCTCTTTGCTCACAATGCTGACCAGCGCCTGCCCGGGCGAGAGTGAGCCCAGTACCTCCTGGCCCAGCGCTTTTGCCTTGACGCGAGCGATGAAGTCGCGCACAACAGGCAGCGCCACGTCGGCTTCGAGGAGCGCCATACGCACTTCGCGCAGCATGTCGTTCACATTGTCTTCAGTGATGCGCGCCTGGCCGCGAATTTGTTTCACCAGGCGCGAGAGCTTGTCGGAGAGTGCGGAGGCCATAAGGGGTATTCCGTTTTACGGAATCAAAGTTGGAGGCCAACAGACATTGGCCAGTTGCAAAACGCTAAACTGCGGGAATGATTTTAGCCAGTGCTTCTTCTTTGAATCTGACTTTGGTGCTAATTGCCGCCGCAGCCTATGCGGTCTCGGCCATGGGTGCTGTTCGCCTGGGCGAGCGCGTGCCGCGTGTGGCCGTGCGGTTGGCCTGGCTGGCGCATGGTGCGCTGCTGCTGTGGAGTTTGTTCGGCATGGAGCCACGCTTTGGTTTTGCCCCTGCCCTGTCTGTCACCGCGTGGCTGGTGGCCGCCGTCTATGCCGTCGAGAGCCGTGTCTATCCGCTGTTGCAGACGCGCTGGGCGCTGTCTGTGCTGGGGGCGGCTGCGGTGCTTCTGGCGGCCTTTTTCCCCGGTAATCTATTGCACGCAAATGCCTCGGTCTGGTTGCCGCTGCACTGGGCTCTGGGCATCGCGTCCTACGGCTTGTTTGGTGTCGCTGTGGTGCATGCCTGGTTCATGACGCGCGCCGAAGACCGTATCCGGCTGGCGGCTGATCCAGACAGCGGTATGCCGCTGTTGACCATGGAGCGCCTGACCTTTCGCTTTGTCAGTACTGGTTTTCTGCTTCTAACAGCCACGCTAGTGGCAGGTTTTTTGTTTGACCGTCAGCTCTATGGTTCAGCGACGGCCTGGAAGTGGGACCACAAGACCGTATTTTCGCTTCTGTCATGGCTGACTTTTGCAGTGTTGCTGTTGGGGCGATCGCGCTTTGGCTGGCGTGGGCGACGCGCCGTGCGGATTTTGTACGGCGGCACCGGTCTGCTGCTGTTGGCCTATGTGGGCTCACGTTTTGTCCTGGAGGTCGTTCTGGGACGTTCACTATGAAATTCCTTCTCATTCTGCTGGTGGCGTTGGTCGGCATTTTTCTGTGGCGATCGAACCGACAGGCTGAAGTCACACGCCGACGTCAACAGAGTGGCGCGGCGGCAACGCCGCTCGCTATGGTTTGCTGTACGTTGTGCTCGGTTCATGTGCCTTTGGTGGACGCCGTGCAGGGCAGCAAGGGTTTGTACTGTAGCGCTGACCATCTGCGTTGCGCGGAGCCTTGAATGAAGCTGCCGCCAGACGCACAGCTCTGGCCTGGTTCCGCTTTGCCTGAGTCTGATGCAGAGCCGGTTGCCAAGCCGCAGGAGTTCGAGCGGCTGTGGTTGGGTTTCATGGCCGCGCGTGTCACCCTGGGTCTGGTGCTGGTGTTGCTTCAAGTCGCCATTTATTTTCTCGGAACCAGCAAAGACAGCACACCGATCCTGATTTGTACCGGCTATTTTGGCGCGGCATTGGCTGCGCGACTGCTATCGAGTCCGCACACACTTGGGAAAACCTTCGATCTGCAATGGATCGGCACCATCGGTGTCGATATTCTGGCGTTCGCCGTCTTGCAGGTGGTGCAAGGCAACAGCATCAACTACACCCCCTTGTTCGTTTTGCCAGTTTTGATGGCGTCCGTGCTGGGCTCGCTGTTGTTGGCGCTGGGCACGGCGGCGAGTGCGACTTTGTTGCTGTTTGCTTACGCCGCGTGGATGATGATTCAAGTGCCCGGGGACGTGTCGACTTATTTTTTCCAGGCGGCTCTGACGGGTGCCGGTTGCTTTGTCATTTCGTTTCTCGCCCATCAGGTGGCGACCCGGCTTGCCAATGTAGAACTACTGGCACAGCGTAGCCAGTTGGCGACACGCGTGCAGCGCCAGGTCAACGAGTTGGTGATTGAGTCTTTAACCGATGGAATTTTGGTGACTGACTTGCGCGGCTCTGTGCGTGCTGCCAATCCGGCGGCACGCTTGCTTTTGGGAAACCAGCATGCCCTTGAGTACGCTTCTTTTAATCTGACTGACCAGAACGCCTGGCAGGGTCTGGTGGATTTGATGAGACTCAGTTTTTCGAGTCATCGCGCCGGGCAAGCAGATGTGATCATTCATCACGCGGGGCAGGGCCCACGGCGCCTGCGGGTACGCACCCAACTCACGACCCCAAACGAAGGCAGTGGTGAGCGCTTGTGTGTCATGTTTTTGCAAGATCAGCGCGAAATGGAGGCGCATCTGCGAACCGAAAAGATGGCCAGCATGGGTCGCATGTCGGCCGCCGTTGCGCATGAAATTCGCAATCCACTGGCGGCCATCACACAGGCCAATGCGTTGCTCGACGAAGACCTGTTGGATCCCAGGCATAAGCAACTCACCCAGATGGTGCGGCAAAACGCCAAACGCCTGGAAAGAATAGTACAAGACGTGCTCAATATCTCCAGCGTGCAGCAGCGTGAAAGTGTCCTGACGCCGAGCGCGTTGGACTTGAACGCAACGGTCGCCAGAATTTGCGACGACTGGCAGGCGCAAACATCAGGTCAATATCCGCTGCGGCTGAACCAGTGGCCGAGTCGGATCGAAGTCCGGTTTGAAGCCGATCACTTGCGCCGTGTGCTGGTCAACCTGCTAGATAATGCAGGTCGATATGCCAGTCATGAAGTGGATGCTATTGAGGTGTCCGTCAGCGGGTCAGCGACCTGGCAGGGGAGGTTAAGTGTCTGGAGCGATGGCTTGCCGATGGATCAAACGGTTGAGCGCCATTTGTTTGAGCCATTTTTTTCTTCCGAAAGTCGCTCCAGCGGATTGGGGCTCTATATCTGCCGGGAGCTCTGCGAGGGCTACGGCGCATCCATCGCCTATGACCGAACGCAACGAAATAGGAGGGGCAAGCCTGTGTCAGGCAATGACTTTACTGTCTGCTTCCGAATCAACCCGACACCGGGCAAACCTCAACGTCAAGCGTAACAGCACACCGCTAGCATCATGACTTCAAACACGCCCGTAAGCGCAGCACAGATTCTGGTCGTTGACGACGAGCCTGATTTGAGAACGCTTTACGAGTTGACACTGTTGCGTGCCGGTTATCGGGTGGACACGGCCGAGAGTCTGGCGCAAGCGCGGCAGTTTTTGAGTGAGCGTCGTTTTGATGTGGTCATCACCGATATGCGGCTGCCGGACGGTTTGGGGCTGGAACTGATCCAGCAAATCAGGGCACAACAACGGCCCGATCGTTGCGTCGTTATCACGGCTTTCGGTTCGGCAGAGAATGCAGTGGAGTCGCTCAAGGCCGGGGCTTTTGACTATTTGACGAAGCCGGTCGATCTGAAGCAATTTCGCGCTGTCATCGCCTCAGCCGTGCTGGATACGCTGGCCCAACCCGCCAACACAACCAGCATGGGTGATGCCGTTTCACCGAAAAGCGGAGCGGGTGTTGACGCGTTGCAGCGGCTCGCGGGTGAGTCAAGCAGTATGAAAGAGGTGAAGGAGCGAATTGTCAAAGTGGCGCGCAGCATGGCGCCGGTATTGATCAGCGGCGAGTCAGGTACCGGCAAGGAGCTGGCAGCTCGCGCCATCCACGCCAACAGTCACCGCTGGCAGGGTGCGTTGGTGGCGGTGAACTGCAGTGCCATCCCGGAAAATCTTTTGGAAGTCGAATTTTTTGGTGCCAAAAAAGGCGCTTACACCGGCGCAACGCGGGACCGCGATGGTTTCTTCCAGGCCGCCAACGGTGGAACGCTGTTGCTCGATGAGATTGGGGATTTGCCTCTGACGATGCAAGCCAAACTGCTACGGGCCATTCAGGAACGCTGCATCCGACCCATTGGTTCCCCCCATGAGGAGCCGATTGACGTCCGGATTATCAGCGCGACGCATAAAGATCTTGCCACCGAAGTACAGGAAGGCCGCTTTCGACAAGATCTGTATTACCGTTTGAATGTGATTGAAATCGCGATCCCGCCCTTGCGTGAGCGACGCGACGATTTGTCGGTGCTGTGCCGGGTCTTGTTGGGTCGGATCGCAGCGGAATCAGGAATCCCGGTGCCTGCACTGTCGCCGTTGGTACTCGACCAACTCGCGCGCAACCCACTACCTGGCAATGTTCGTGAGCTGGAGAATTTGTTGCAACGTGCGGTTGCGCTGAGCGACAAAGACAACCTCCAAATTGAACTATCGGTGTCGGGCTCCCTCAACCAGGAACCTTGCGTTTTGAGCGCTGGCGAGCACCCCGTTGGCGACGATCAAACCAACATACCCAGCGATTTGCAAAGCCATCTTGACAATCAAGAGCGTGAAATTTTGATTCAGGCTTTGCGCGAAACTGGTTTTAATCGCACCGTTGCGGCGGCCCGGCTGGGTATCAGTCTGCGTCAAATGCGTTACCGCATTGCACGGCTTCACATAGAAACGCCACCGCATGGCGATGCATCCAATGAAGCCGTTTAAACCATTGTGCGATGGTTCGCTTTGGGTCGATGGCTGGTACCAGTTAGCGGCAGCACTGCCGTCGCCCAATTGCGGCCCTCGCCCGATTGCAGCCCTGATTGATCTGATCGTGCTGCATTGCATCAGCCTGCCCCCAGGAGAGTACGGTGGTGACGCCGTATCACGGCTGTTTGCCAATCAGCTTGACTGGGATGCGCACCCTTATTTCAAAAGTATCCAGGGCCTGAAAGTATCTTCTCACTTTTACATCCGTCGCGACGGTGAACTCCAACAATTTGTCAGCGTCAACCAGCGCGCTTGGCATGCGGGGGTTTCGAATTACCGGGGACGCAGCAATTGCAATGACGACTCGATTGGCATTGAACTTGAAGGTGTTGCTGCGGACTGCTTTGAAGCGAGTCAGTACGAAACGCTGACGGGCTTGTGTGCAGCCCTCTTGCAACGCTATCCCGTTGCCCACATTGCGGGCCATGAACATGTGGCAACTGGGCGAAAAAATGATCCAGGCAGCGGTTTTGACTGGCAACTTTTACAACAAACATTGGGCTTGGCGGATCGATATTTCCCGTCAGGTGTTTTGTCGCACGACGTTTGCTGAAAATTTGACGCTGGGCGCAGCGCGCATGAATGCGTTGCCCTATCCGGGAACATGCCGAAAAACTTTTGAGCAGCGCATCATGCATCCGCGATGCGATGTTGCTGCACAACACTTAACGACACAATATCGCGGTGATGTGAATGAATACTTTTCATTTTATTTCGGCGCTCTCATAATCCGCTAACTGGAACTATTTATGTTGACCTGGGACGAAGAGATCAAGCCCACTTTGCAAAGTACTCAAGCACACGGCTTATTCAGCAGCCACCTGGTGGAGGCGACTCTGGCTTCTGTCGCAATTTCCAGTCAATCCTGTCGCATCACTGCCACTGCCGGGCACGTTGTCAAGGGCAAGGCAAACCGCAATCGAATTCCGCAAACTGATGACTGCCCCAAAGGGGTAAAAGTAGTTTGTGCACCCGAGTTTATGGTGCTGGGCATAGATCCCAACACCATGAATCGCTTTATGCATTCCAACTCGCATGAAGTGCTCTTTGTAAATTGATCAAGGAGAAAATCAAATGGCAACTGCAAAAAAACCGGCCCCAAAAAAGGCCGCTCCCATGAAGAAATCTGCACCAGCAAAGAAAGCGGTAGCAGGCAAAAAAGTAGCAGCTAAAAAAGCTGCGCCCGCAAGGAAAGTGGCAGCAAAGAAAGCTGCACCAGCCAGAAAAGTAGCAGCTAAAAAAGCGCCTGCCAAGAAAGCAGCCGTTAAAAAAGTTCCTGCCAAAAAGGCTGTGGCAGCAAAAAAACCGGCTGCCAAGAAAGCCGCCCCAGCCAAAAAAGCAGCCGCGAAAAAAGCCCCTGCCAAAAAAGCTGTAGCAGCAAAAAAACCGGCTGCGAAGAAACCGGCTGCCAAGAAAGCCGCGAAAAAGCCGGCGCCCAAGAAAGCCGCGAAAGCACCCGCTGCCAAGGCGGCACCTGCTCCTGTTGTTCCGGCTGCTCAAACTACGCTCAACCCTCAGGCTGCTTGGCCGTTTCCAACCGCCAGCAAGCCCTGAGCCGCGAACGCGGTTTAATTCAAAGCCCGGTGCCGCAATGCATCGGGCTTTTTTACGCCCTAAAAATTAAGCGCAGTCAAATCAATCGTGTAATTTTGCGGCCCGCGTTGGGCAATTTTGAGCGCTCCCAGCTGGCTTCCAAGTGCGGCACAACGAGTCAATGGCCAAGCTTGCTCAAGTCCGAACAACAGAGCGGCGCGGTAGGCATCGCCGCATCCAGTGGGATCCACCAGCGCGGAAGCTTTGGTCGCTGGAATCGATGTTTTTTCTCCATCAACCCATACCTCGCTGCCATGGGCTCCCAGTGTGACGACAAGTCCACGGACACGACGCGAAATTTCTGCATTGCTCCAACCGGTTCTATCGTTCAGCATTTTGTCTTCATAGTCATTCACGGCGACCCAACTCGCTTGCTCAATGAATGTTTTCAGTTCGACCTCGTCGAACCTGGGAAGCTGCTGGCCGGGATCAAAAACAAAAGGAATCCCGGCGGCGGAGAATTGCCCGGCATGCAGTTGCATGGCGTCGCGTCCGTCGGGTGCGATGATGCCCAGTTTGATGTCGCTGCGGGCGCTGATGCCGGTCAAGTGTGCATAGTCCATGGCGCCGGGGTGAAAACCATTAATTTGATTGTTGTCACGATCCGTGATGATCATGGCTTGCGCCGTGTAAGTCTCGGCAATGGTTCGCACAAATTCGGTCTCGATGCCCTGCTCTTTGAGTCGCTCCAGATAAGTGCCGCCATCTGTGCCAACCGTTGCCATCGGCAGCGGCGTGCCACCCAGTTGTTTGAGGCCATAGGCGATATTGCCGGCACAGCCGCCAAAATCGCGACGCAGCGTTGGCACCAGAAATGAAACATTCAAAATATGCAGCTGATCGGGCAGAATTTGGTCGGCAAAACGGCCCTCAAAGTTCATGATGGTATCAAAGGCCAACGAACCGCAAATGATGGAAGCCATAAGTTTTGACGAATAAGAGTTAGGGATAAAAAGTGAACAAACGGTAGCCTGCCACCGGTCTTGGCAGGACGGCTGGCGTGACTGCCACAGCCAGTGAGGCCGACCACTCGATGCCGGCTGCCAGGCTCTCTGATTTGACACCCAGTTCGCTGGCGAGGAAGACACGCCGCACCAGCGGCTGGTCGAGAGAGTCCGTCAAAGTCAATTCGATTGCCGGGAGCGCCAACGCGGTTATTGCTGTATTTTTGAGCGTGAAATTCAAGCGATAAGAGTCTTCTTGAAGCTTGATAAACGAGGAACTGTCAATCGTGATGGCTTCTATTTTTCGCAATGGCGATACGGTGCAATTCAAGACGCCACAGAACGCCAACAACCAGGGCTTCCACTCAGGCCTAGCTGCGGCAATGCGGTCGCGCTCATGAAACACAATTTGACCCGACAGGCTCAACAATAACACCAGACCGAGCAAGATCAGAGTCGCGCTCATCAGTGGTTTGTGCCAAAGGGATCGGTTGGTGGATTCGCGCAAAAAAGAAACATCGCTCAGGTGAGCAGGGTGCTCGGGTTCTGGGCCAAGCTGCTCTGGCTCAACCGTCAACTCATCGCCAGTTTGGTCCACAGGTGAGTCAATGAGATCGGGCTGGGGCAGTGCCTCTGGTGAGTTTGGCCTTAGTTGGGCGGACGCATCAAATATCTCGTCGCATCGACCACATCGAACCCAACCCCCGGAAATTCGAAGTTGGTCGGGCACGACCCTGAACAAAGTCTGGCAAGCCGGGCAACGTGTCGTCAAACTCATAACTCAGCGCGTTGCGGTCATCAGTATCCAGCCCGCTTCCTGGTCAGAAATTTTGAGCTGGCAATAGGGTGCGTAAGCGGCTTTGATCTCTTCGGCCTGGCCTTCAAGGATGCCTGCCAGCACCAGTGCGCCCGTGGGTGCCAGCCGTGACCACAGCAGCGGTGCCAGCACTTTCAGAGGCGTCGCCAGAATATTGGCCAGCACCACCTGATAAACCCCCGTTACGATATGGGGCGAACCGACGTTCAAATTGACCAGGTTCGCTTTTGCATTGAGCATGGTGGATTCAACTGCTGCGTCATCAATATCGACTGCAACAACGTCGATTGCCCCGTGTTTGGCAGCACCGATGGCGAGGATTCCTGAGCCGCAGCCGTAATCGAGCACCCGGTCAAAATTGTTTTCCACCCCGGTCTTGCTGGAGCCGCCTTTTTGTGCAATCCAGCGCAGACACATTCGGGTAGTGGGGTGCGTACCGGTACCAAAAGCCAAACCGGGGTCGAGCCGGATGACAATGCGGGCTTGCTCGGGTGGTTCATGCCAGGTGGGCACAATCCAGAACTCCGGCGTAATCTCCACCGGCGTGAACTGAGACTGGGTTAAACGCACCCAATCCTGCTCTGGTACCGGGTGCAGACCAATATATTGACAGTCGGCAAAAAATTCCTGGGCCTGCAACAACGCCAAAGCAGTTTTTGCCAAGGTTTCAGAAGCATACAGCGCCGTCACCCGTGAGCGCTGCCACCCCCCTTTGGGCGGCGGCATACCGGGTTCGCCAAACAACGCCTGCTCGGCATCGGTCTGGGCGTCGGCATCCTCCACGCTCACACTTAATGCGTCCAGCGCTTCAAGTGCATCGCTCAAGTTCTCAACCCGGTTTTCCGGGCACATCAGGCAGAGCTCAAACATCCGGTTTTAACATCCCGTTTCAAGTTAGGGACAGAGCTGGCTCGCTTCGCCTGGCATCGGCCTGAGCCGATGACACACAGCTGCGGTCTGTCCCACAAGCATTTCAGTTTAACGCTTGTGTTGGCTAAGCCACTCTTCCAGATAATGGATGTTGGCACCACCCGCCATCACCTTGGCATCCACCATCAATTCACGGTGCAGGGCGATATTGGTATTGATACCTTCCACCACCATCTCACCCAAGGCGGTGCGCATGCGGGCCAAAGCCTGATCACGGGTATCGCCGTGCACAATGATCTTGCCAATCATGGAATCGTAATTCGGGGGCACCAGGTAATTGGTATAAACGTGTGAGTCAACCCGCACGCCCGGACCACCCGGCGCGTGCCACGTGGTGACCCGACCGGGTGAGGGTGTGAACTTAAAAGGGTCTTCGGCGTTCACACGGCACTCAATGGCGCAGCCGCGCAGTTCAATCTGGCGCTGTGTGAAGGGCAATTTTTCACCCGCCGCCACCATGATCTGAGTCTTGACAATATCGACGCCGGTGATCATCTCCGTCACCGGATGCTCCACTTGTACACGGGTATTCATCTCAATGAAGTAAAACTCCCCGTTTTCATAGAGAAACTCGAAAGTGCCAGCACCGCGATAGGCAATTTTCTTGCATGCCGCCACACAGCGCTCACCCAGGCGCTCAATCAACTTGCGTGCAATGCCTGGTGCCGGCGCTTCTTCCATCACTTTTTGGTGGCGCCGTTGCATCGAGCAATCACGCTCGCCCAAGTAAACCGCGTTCTTGAACTTGTCAGCCAGAACCTGGATCTCGATATGCCGGGGATTCTGTAGAAACTTCTCCAGGTACACCGCCGGATTGCCAAAGGCAGCGCCAGCCTCGGCCTTGGTCATGGCCACGGCGTTGATCAAGGCGGCCTCGGTATGCACCACCCGCATGCCGCGCCCACCACCACCACCGGCGGCTTTGATGATGACGGGGTAACCGACGGCCTTGGCGATCTGCCTGATTTGCACCGGATCATCAGGCAGTTCACCTTCGGAACCCGGCACGCAGGGGACGCCCGCTTTGATCATGGCCTGTTTGGCTGAGACCTTGTCGCCCATCAATCGAATGGACTCGGGTGTTGGACCGATGAACTGGAAGCCGCTCTTTTCTACCCGTTCGGCAAAATCGGCGTTTTCACTCAAAAACCCGTAGCCGGGATGAATCGCCTCGGCATCGGTGACTTCAGCTGCGGAAATGATGGCGGGCATATTCAGATAGCTCAGGGCTGACTGCGCCGGCCCAATGCACACCGCCTCTTCGGCAAGTTTAATGTATTTGGCGTCGCGGTCGGCCTCGGAATAGACCATGACCGCCTGGACACCGAGCTCGCGGCAAGCACGTTGAATTCTGAGGGCAATCTCGCCCCGATTGGCAACCAGGATTTTTTTGAACATGGGGTGCTACCGGGCCTCACTCAATGACGAACAAGGGCTGCCCGTATTCAACCGCCTGCCCGTTCTCACAGAGAATTTGCGTCACTGTCCCGGTTTTGTCAGCTTCAATTTCATTGAGAATTTTCATGGCCTCAATAATGCACAAGGTTTGGCCTACCTTGATTGAACTTCCGATTTCAACAAAAGCAGCCGCTTCCGGCGAAGCTGAACGATAGAAAGTTCCGACCATCGGAGACTTGACATTGTGGCCGGGCGGTACTGGCTCCGCTATGACCACCGGTGCCACCGCGGGAGCGGGTGCAACGCCAGGTGTTGCCGCCGCGACCGGGGCCAAGTACGGCTGCGCCACGGCAACGCCAGCCTTCACGATACGAATCTTGCCTTCCGCTTCCGTGATTTCAAGCTCTGAAACATTTGATTCAGACACCAGGTCGATCAGTGTTTTGAGTTTTCTAAGATCCATGAGGTCTCCAACGAATTTTATTAACGACCATCTAAATAGCATTAAAGCTAATTAACTTAGAAGCATTTTCGTTCATTTTACTTAATAAAAAATATGCGATCCGGCATCCAAGTCGTCGGCGTGGGCCGTAGCCAGCATCGTACCACCCATCCCGGATTACAATTTTTGGCTGTTCTCAGCGCTATCCAGGGGACGAAATTCAGTGGGAGTCACTTGGCTGATTCTACGATGCGCTACGCGCCTAGAATCCAACCATGCACCTTCATATTCTGGGTATTTGCGGAACTTTCATGGGTGGTCTGGCGGCGCTGGCGCGCGAAGCGGGCCACCGAGTCACGGGTTGCGACGCCGGGGTCTATCCCCCCATGAGCGACCAGTTGCGTGCCTTGGGCATAGAGCTGATTGACGGTTTTGGAGCGGATCAGTTGGCATTGCAGCCCGACGTTTTCGTGGTGGGAAATGTGGTCAGCCGCGTCCACCTCTCCGATGGCATACCAAAATTTCCCTTGATGGAGGCCATTCTGGATGCCGGACTGCCCTACACCAGCGGCCCGCAATGGCTGGCAGAACACGTATTGCAAGGCAGGCACGTCATAGCCGTCGCTGGCACGCATGGCAAAACCACCACCACCGCCATGATTGCCTGGGTACTGGAAGCCGCCGGGCTGCACCCTGGGTTTTTGGTCGGTGGCATGCCAGTGAATTTTGGTGTTTCCGCCAGATTGGGCAGCGGCAAAGTTTTCGTAATTGAAGCCGACGAATACGACACCGCATTTTTCGACAAACGCAGCAAATTTGTGCATTACCGGCCGCGCACCGTGGTGCTCAACAATCTGGAGTTTGACCATGCCGACATCTTTGACGACGTCGCAGCCATTGAGCGCCAGTTCCAACACCTGCTGCGCACTATTCCTGGCAAAGGCCCGCATGGGTCGGGCCGGGTGGTGGTTAACGGCTTGGAGGAAAGCCTTGCCAGGGTTCTGCACGCGGGTTGCTGGAGCGAGGTTCGCAGCTTCGGCGCGGCGATCAGCGACTTTACGGCGGTGGGCGAACCCGATGAATTTGATGTGTTGTACCTGGGCCAAACGGTGGGTCATGTGAAGTGGGGGCTCAACGGCGTTCATAACCAACTCAATGCGCTGGCGGCCATTGCCGCCGCCGAGCATGTCGGGGTTTCACCCAGCGTTGCGGCCACCGCCCTGGATACGTTTGAAAATGTTAAGCGGCGCATGGAAGTGTGTGCCAGCCTGCCGCGCCCAGGCGGCAGCATTACCGTCTATGATGATTTTGCCCATCACCCCAGCGCCATAAGAACAACGGTGGACGGGCTGCGTAGAAAAGTGGGCACTAACCAGCGCATCCTGGCAGTGTTTGAGCCGCGCAGCAATACGATGAAACTTGGCAGCATGAAAGCTCAGTTGCCCTGGAGCCTGGAGGCGGCCGATCTGGCGTTTTGCCTCGGCGCTGGTTTGGGCTGGGATGCGCGCGAGGCCTTGTCCAGCATGGGCAACCGTGCCCAGGTCGCCGACACGATCGACGAGTTGGTAGCGCAGGTGGTGGCGCACGCGCAGACCGGTGACCACATCCTGTGCATGAGCAATGGCAGCTTTGGCGGCGTTCACCTCAAACTACGGCAGGCGCTGCAAAAAAGCTAACTCACTATTTTTTGGTTTAGCGCTTGCGCCGCGCCTTGACTGCAGTTGCCAAGACTTCCAGCAAATTGCACGAGTCATCCCAGCCCAGGCAGGCGTCGGTGATGCTCTTGCCGTATTCCAGCTTGGCCGCATCGTCTTTGCCGGGCGTGAACTTCTGGGCGCCGGCCTGCAAGTGGCTCTCAACCATGACACCGAAGACAGACATGGAGCCGCCGGCAATTTGCGCGGCAATGTTGCGTGCCACCTCCAATTGCTTCTCAAACTGCTTACTGCTGTTGGCGTGGCTGCAATCAATCATCAGCTTGGTCGGCAGCTTGGCCTTCTCCAGCTCTTTGCAAGCTGCCGCCACGCTGGCAGCGTCATAGTTTGGCAGTTTGCCGCCGCGCAGAATGACGTGGCAGTCTTTGTTGCCACGCGTTTGCACGATCGCCACCTGGCCATTTTTATGCACTGACAAAAAGTGATGCCCTCCGGCGGCCGCCTGAATGGCGTCGATGGCGATTCTGATATTGCCGTCGGTGCCGTTCTTGAAACCAACCGGTGCCGACAGTCCCGAGGCCAGCTCCCGATGCACCTGACTCTCGGTAGTGCGCGCACCAATGGCACCCCAGGCAATGAGGTCGCCCAGGTACTGCGGTGAAATTACATCCAGAAATTCGCCGCCTGCGGGCAGCCCCAGACGATTAATTTCAATCAGCAATTGGCGCGCAATGCGCAGGCCCTCATCAATGCGGAAAGTTTCATCCAGGTAAGGATCGTTGATCAAACCCTTCCAGCCGACCGTGGTGCGCGGCTTCTCAAAATAAACCCGCATCACAATTTCGAGCGTGTCGGCATACTTTTCGCGCTGCCCTTGGAGCTGGCGCGCGTAGTCCAGTGCAGCGGCAGGGTTGTGAATCGAGCACGGACCAATCACCACCAGCAGGCGGTCGTCCTTGCCGGCCATAATTCTGCGGATGTGGTGGCGGGTGGCATCAATTAAAGACTCCACCTTCGTCCCGCGGATCGGAAAAAAGCGGATCAAGTGCTCGGGCGGCGGCAGCACCGTGATGTCTTTGATGCGTTCGTCGTCGGTCTGGCTGGTTCGATCTGATACGTTGGTGACGGCGTTTGCGACCCATGCATCGGGATTGACGACGGTAGCTTTGACGTTCATTTTGAGACATCTCCTGGGACGATAAAGTAAAGTGAGAAAACCAAGTCAGCCCAAAGGTGCCCCCTCAGTCCGTTCGCACCACCATGCATGCAGTTGCATCTGTACCGGGGATGATAAATCATCAAGTTGCTGCCGCCATGAAGAGGCATTGCGGGCGGGTCAATTTCAAGCGAATGTGGCCCACTTCTTGGACCACCTGCCTTGAAAGCAAAAAACCCGCAAAAGCTAATGCTGATGCGGGTTTGCGGCGTTTTGGTGGCGCTTCACGGACGATTCGCCACCCGTAAAAACGTCAATAAAAACAACCGCTTACCCGTCCCTTGTGACACCGGTTTCGCACGGAGTTGAAGGGACACACAGTGTGCCACAATTTGGGGCACTTATTCATGGAGGATGTTTTGTCTAAGCTTCTTATCTTTCTTGCTGTATTGATTGCTTGCGTTGTGATTGCTTTCGCTCTGAACTACGCATGGGTTACCTATTATTGTGCAGCCGCACCCGTAGTGCCTGGCAAAGAGTTGCTTGAGTTGTGCTTCCGTTCAAGCTGGATTTTCATATTGATAGACAGCTTTAAATAATTCATTTTGGCTTTGGGCAATAGGCGAAGGCTTGTGCAATGGCCATCTCGTTTGTGTAGATGAGCGCAATCACAACGAGTATCAAAATGTATGATATTGCCATCCAGAATTGAAAAGATGTGAATATTTTTGTCATGATTGACTTTTCTCACAATTCGCGCGAAAGTCAACACGCCGCCAAAACCGAACTAAGCACTTGGAACTTGCGGTTCCAGAAGGCCCTGATGAAAGTCAGGGCCTTCGCCTTTACGGGCTTGCTTTTTTCTTCGTAGTCGCTACTGTCCGTTTTGCTTAGTGTTATGGTTTTCGGTGAGACCTGATAGCAGCAAAGCTTCTCGGGTTGGACGGTCGGCCAAACTTAACTGAACAAACCAGCGAAAGCTGGGGTATTACAAGCGGCCAGATGGGTTCATGGAAAGCCGCACGGTGCTAATGGCATGCCGTCCATGAGGGAATGTGAAATTCCTACGATGCCAGAGCGCCCCTTTTCACGAGGGAACCGCCGAGGGAATACCCGCAGGGGATTCCGGTCAAAGGCCCAACCCGTTTGAAGACGGGTAGGGCATCGCTTTGACTCGGGATCCCTTCCTCACCAAGGGAGAAATGCAAATACCAAGAGAGAAAGGCGGTTGAGTTAAGGGTAATCACGTCCAAAAATAATGAAAAGAGAGTGGGCGGGCTGGTGGCATAAAGAGTTGTGCACACCACAGAAGATGGAACTCGATTTCCCACTGGAGCAGGGCTTGGAATGCAAGAAAAAAAATAGGCGGCAATTTATGGGGCTAGGTGCGTCGCCTGCGAATATTGGCCAAGCTCGATACATAGGCCGGGCTGCCATATCAACATCTGAGAACCTCAAATGTGAGCGGATACACTCTCACAAAAGGTGAGACGCGGGTGCCAAAGAAAAAATATGTGATTCAAGTTGCTGGAAACTCGCAATACGCGAAAAAGCCCAGCCCTTCACTCCCCATTGTTAATCCGGTAAATGGGTTAGCTTCATTCGGAACGTTCCCTCCGATTAACTCGGGTGGCGCGGTTTTTGTGGGTGGGCCGATCTACCTTCGTTACGGTAGGCACGTCGGGGTGGGACACGGATGGGGCTTTGAGCATATCTGGCAAGCACGTTTTCCTAGCTGTGTCGATCAGCCCTCTGCTACAGCGCATGTGGCTGGGCTTGTTAACAGCATTCTTGTTCCAGGAGCCTCCATCCACTATGAGTTTGTTGGAATGGGTTCAGCGGACAGGCGCTCATCTGTATTCCGCAGTCGTGCTGGCGTTTTGATCGTGGAGGAACGTAAGGACGGGAACAACAATGTCTTCTATAGCATCGTTACCGCAATACAGACCCAAAAAGTAAATGGCCCAAAAATAGGGGCCATTTACTGAAAAAAAGTGGTTGGATCCGAGGTAGTTAGATGCCTCTCCTTAGCTGACCGTTGCCGGTTGGTTCGGAGCACCTGTGTTTCCACAGCTTCTACTTACGACGATGCCAGAACCGCCGCTGCCCAAAGTGTGAAGGCCAATATCTGGCTAAGCCCTCACCTACTGCGCTTGCAGAGATCCAACGGTGTCAGTATAGCGGATTTCATTAACATGATCAATGTGTGTGTGCCGGGTGTTGGTCATGTCGGCTCAAGGAGCTGGCATTAGCGGTGGGGCGAGGGGCAGCGCCGCCTCCGCGGCCTGTGTGCATGGGGCAGGAGCCTTTTCTTGGACCGCCTTGGCGTGGGCGGTGCGGGATGGGGGGATGGGGGCCGTGGTCCCCATGGAGCGAAGCGCGGCGGCTGAGGCTGTCTTCCTAGCGACAAGGCAGTTTCTCCCCTCGTGTAGAGCGACGAGATGTTAGCGATGGGGCGAGGGGCTGCGCCGCCTCCGCGGCCTGTGTGCCTTGGCGGGAGCCTCTTCTTGAACCGCCTTGGGCGTGGGCGCCGCTTTCGCTGGCGCTTCGGGCGCCAGCGTCGCCATCATCCCGTGGATGGCCGTCTGGGCCTCGTTGATGCCCTCGATGGTGTTGAGCTGCGGCTTCCTGCCCAAAAGCGTCTCCAAGAGCTTGGTGCCGTCGGGGAACTCGGCATCGAACTCGCGGCCATCCTTCTTGAAGGCTTTGATGATGTCGGCGACGGTGGGTTCGGCGCTGCGCTTGGTCATGGACAATTCCCAGTTGAGCTTGGATGCCAGCATGATAGCCAATGCCCGGTCCTTGGTGCCTAGCGACTTCTGTCGGGTCTGGCCATCCATGGTGAGCCGGAAACACCAGATTCCGAGGCGGTTGAGGTGCAGGTGGGGGATGCGTTGGCGGCTTTCACGAGGGGTCTTGGACATGGCATCTTGCGACACCTCTTGTGACACCGGGGCGGGAAATAAAAAACCCGCAAAAGCTAATGCTGATGCGGGTTTCAAGAGATTTGGTGGCGCTTCACGGAGGTAATGCCCCCAAAAAAACACCAATCAAATCAATCGTTCCCCGGCGAAGTTGGACCACATGGTCAATGGAGTGAATGGACCAATCATTGTGCCAGATGCTGGACCAGCGCAACTGGACACACGGAGTTGAAGACCCTACAGCAGTATGCGAATCTGAGGTCAGCGATTTTGGCGAGTAAGCTGGATGGGGTTGGCATGCCAAGTTTGGCGTGATGCATTAATGGGCTGGTTAAGACACATTGCCGAATTTCCAATTTCCAGACTGTAGACGTTCAACGCAGAGCTGAGGCGCGCTACAGCGCGTCGCTTCGAGCGTCGGGTTAGCTTGTTGTCTTTGTTCCGCCGCAGGAACACCATTGCTCCACGTCTTGTCCATCGATTCTGAGAACAACCTCAGGACCTACGAGGACAATACTCAACCAGCCTCGCCCCGATAGATCCTCTCTCGTGGACTCCAGGCCACATAAGATCGGCGTCCACAGTTCATCAACGGCAGCATCAATCGCCAATATCTGTTTTGAGCGGTCGGTGACAGTTCGTTCGTTCGTCTTTTTGTCCACGATTGCTCGTAGACGCCCAATGACCTCGGCCGGCTTGATGGTTTTGCACGCTACGGGCGAGGCACGACTCGTTCGCGCGAAGTCTTTGTCGACTGCCCTTGCCACCTGAATCTCCCGCTTCGTGTCGCAGGCCTTGCAACTGACAACCAAATCCGCTCCACGCTCTGGACCAGTGGCGGGATCGATAGAATAACGTTTTGGTAGTCGGCTCAGAATTCTTGCAGTGACCGTGGAGCGATTTTCTTCGCCCTGCGATGTTGGTCCCTGCTGAATCACAGTTACTGTCTCGTCGCGACCGAATCCGACAATTGACTGCCCCTCGCGCTCTGGCTGACTCATTCCTCGGAGTTTACAGTCTGCCCGGATGCACTCGAACAAGCCGTCAGGCCCCGTTCCATCGCCAGAGGGGAAAAAGGCCATCACATCCCTGCAAGCTACACACTGCCGACTTTCATTAGCCATAGGTTCACATTACGGCGTTAGTGCCTTGACAAAGTTTCGAAGGTCCTCCATATCACCTTCAGAAAATCGTCCTTCCGTGTTGCAGATTTTGAATTCAACAAGCTTCGCTCTTGACAACTCCTCTGCCTTGGCAAATGAAACGTCTACACCAACACGCTCCATAACATAGCCGCGCCCGACTGTGCCATCGTGCTTTGATGCATCCAATGGGAAGGGCGAACCGTCAGCAAGCATCACCACATCGTGACACCGCAAATATTTCCACGATTTATTTACCTTCCAGAATGTCAAATTAAGTTTCGAGGGCAAGGCAGTTGGTTGTTGCCCAGTGAACTGTGTAAACCAACTCGGGGTCAATGCAGAATCTGCACGAGAGATAAGTTCGTCCATTCCCGGAGTAGCCACTACAGTTTTGTTAGTAAATCGGTCGAAATTAATTTCAATGCCAGCAAAGGCGTTAGTGGCTAAGAAAAGCACCACTGCAATTTGAAGCTTCAATATCAGTCTCCTTTCGGTTCCCATCCCCTAAACTGTGCCGCTTGCCAATCATTGTGCCAGATGCTGGACCAGTGCGAACAGCGCCAGCAACGTGAGGCCGAAAATTGCGACATCAAACCGCGATGCGCTCACTCTTCAAGAGTGCCGACGAGTCAAGCCTTCGCAATATTGTGCATAGACCTTGTGAACTCCTTCTGTCAATTTTGGTTACCATCGAATGTGATCAGCAGTCAATTGAACTAATTGCGTCACAATCCTTGCATTGTCACAGCGCAAAGATGGATGGTTAGGAAGATGATCTTAAAAGTTTTAACTTCTGCTATTTGCGCCATTTCGGTAGTTACAGCTGCAACGGCAGCAGATGACAAGATATTGCCAGACCCAGTTTATTTTTATAAGGACTGGTGTCCAATTGAGGCTGAGCGTATCGAACTACAAAAGCATTTCAATTTGACTATGTTTGAGTGTTGCATTGTTAAAGCTGAACGTCTTGACCTCGACACAAATGCTGCACTCACAGCACTTCAACCATACATGTCACATGTTTCAGCCACCAAACCCCCAGCGCCAGCCGTTGGCCAGGGGCAGAGCACACCAGAGACACCGGCCGCGCTCGTGGTGGACGGATGGAAAGACGGGGCCAGAGTACGTGCTCGACAAATCATCAGGGAACGAAGAGCGCAAGACCTTTATCCTAGCCAAGTCGACATTGCCGATGAAATTGCAAAAGAGTTTAGAGCCGCCGACATTGTCGGTGCCGATGGCAAGCCGCTAACTGGTTTGACTATCAAGCGCCATGCACTCAAAGGAATATCAAGCGCCATAGATAACAAGCTTTCAACCTCGACGCACCGGGGCAAATAGGGCAGCAAAGGCCGGGGCAACCGTTGCCCTGCGAAACCTAGCACCCATGCGGGTTACAGCATGATTTAATCGCTTTGAGGGCAACACCTGCCCCTCAAAAGATATGCACCATACCTGGCCCGTGCTGCTGGGTTTCGAAAGTGCATACCATGACACCGACGCAATACCTGCCCCTTGAGCAGATCACCCGCCCGAATCTAACCACGGCCGAATCTGCGTTCTACCTGAACCGCCGCCCGCAAACTTTGAGAATCTGGGCGATGCGTGACGGCATCAAAGGATTGCGCCCTGGTCGATGTCAACTATCCT
>PKWM01000017.1 GCA_003133245.1 Rhodoferax sp.
GATAGTTGACATCGACCATCTGGGGTCACCTCTAATGGACGCAAGAAAATAATGATTCGTACATTTGCCTTCTATAACCACAAGGGCGGCGTTTCAAAAACTACTACTACGTTTAATCTAGCTGCTTTTCTCGCGGAACGTTGTGGCAAAAAGGTACTCTTGATTGATGCTGATCCGCAAAACAATCTAACTGAGAATTTCTTCGCTCCCCCAGTTGAAGAGCAAGACGACCAACTCCCCGGCACGTCTATTTATGAAGCGTTGCGCCCTAGATTTGAAGGATCAACAGGTAAAATTGACGTTTCCAATTTAGAGCTTCCCCTTCACAAAAAATATAAGAATCTCTATATTTTGAGGGGTGACTGGAACTTTAGTTTGGCCGAGCGCTTTTTTTCTAGTGCGCTAGCGTTAGCAATTACAGAAAGTGTTCACGAGAAGAATACTTATAATGTTTTAAATAATCTAATACAAGACCTAATTACCTATCATCAATTCGACCACGTGCTCGTTGATTTGGGACCATCAAGCGGCGCAATCACTAATCTTGCCCTGCTAAGTTGCGACGGATATTTTATCCCAGTTACCCCCGACAGATTTTGCACTCAAGCTGTCGAATCACTCTCAAACCTAATCAAAATTTGGATTGAACGACACGAGCGCACAATTGCCACATTTCCTGCCTTTGGCGTTGTGACTTTCCCAGGGAACCTGCCAGCGTGCCTGATCGGCATGGAAGCCTGCTCAGGGCCCGTAAGGTTCTTTATGACGTTGTTCAGGAAATTTACCAACTTCCCTGATTTGGATCAACGAAGATCGGGTAGCTACCTGCCGCGCTCGAGGTGCGCGTAGGCCGCTTCACTGCCCAGGCGCGTGTCGATCACGGCCTTGCCGACAGTGAAGTGGTAGAGATCCTGAAAACGCTCGGTGTTGAGTCCCAGTACGCTATGCACCACGTCGTCGAAGTAGCATCCGATGCCGGTGCCCTGCAGTCCGCTGGCTTCAGCCTCCAGATAGAGCACTTGGCCGAGCATTCCCGCCTCCCAGAAGCGCTGGCGGTAAAGCCATGGGCGTGTCGGGCTGATGTCGTCGAAACGTGCCAGCATGGCCAGCATAAAGACAGAATCGGCGGCAATGTCCTGGTGGCAGGAAGCGGTGGCGGCGAACGCACGCACATCGAGCGGCGCCAGCAGGTACAGCGGCAGGTGCGCGGGGCAGTCGGGAATCCTCTGCCACAACCAGTCTGGGCGCATCGCAGCGTGCAATTCGCTGAGCGCGGCAGGCGATCGTGGCAAGCAGTAGATGCCGGCCTCCAAGCCGTCCACGCGGTGCACAAATACAATCGGATGCACGCACGGTTTTTCGTCCAAAAGCGACCAGGGCGGCTGGCAGTTGCGCGGCAACAAGGCGTCGAGCATGCGGTAGAAGCGGTGCGCGGCAAGGGTAGTAATTTTGTCGAAGGCTTGGGCCGAGCGGCGGGCGCGAATCAGGCGGGAGACGGGCACACTTGAAGCCTGAAACAAGGCTGGCAACGGTTCACGGTTCGCTAAGAGCCCGGCAATGCCACTTGGTTTATGTGTGGCAGCGGCTACCGCTGGGATGTCTGGCCAGTCCCGCCGCTTGGAGCTCAGCGTGTTCGCAAAGCCAAACCACGGCGCCGCGCCCAAGCTCGCCAGTGCCAGCCCTGAGGTGGGCGGATCACCTGGCCCGACCCATACCAGCGCCTCAGGTGTCTCGGTTTCGTCTATCGGGAAGTCGTCGGCGCGGTTGACCCCGGTCAGTGCGGCGATCTCGTCGTCACCCCAGCCTGAGAGCAAGCGGGCGGGCCAGCCCATGACGGCGGCTGCGTAAGACACCGCAGCCAAGGCATGGCCGCAATCGTGCTGGCAATAGCGGAAGGCGCGCACGCCGTACTTCCATGCCTCGCGCCAATGAATGCCGGTCAGCGCCACGAAAACACCACCTGCCCACGCGAATGGCGCCGTGGCACGGCACTCAAGGCCATGTTGATCGGGTCGGTAGTGATGGACACCGGCCCCCAGACCTGGCAGATCCGGGCAGATCAGGTAGCCCTCTGTGGGATGCAGGTTGCCGCTGGAAGGATTGCATCGCAAGGCCCAGCGATTGTCGCCATAGGACTTCCAGGCCGACAGCCCGAGGGACAGTTGAAGCAAGTGGGCGATATTGTCTACAGTCAGCGCTTGTGGCGGCACCCCTACAGCGTCGAACAGTTCGTCCCAACAGACTGGCAGTTCGTCCGCCAGCAAGGGCAGTTGCGATAGCCGCGCGCCGGGATAGCGGCGAAAGGGGTCGGGTTGCGAGTTCCAGTCAAGACCGTCCGGGCCGGGCGCATAGCGCTCAAGATGATGCTTGGAGCGCTCATGATAGGTTCGAACAAGATCCATGACGCAATACTAGGCTAAGGTACGGACATCGCTAAGGGTCGTTGAAATATATCACTGCCGTCGTGGACTAAATCATTCATACGAGCAAGAAATAATAATCGGCGTAATTTGACGGTCCCGGATTTTGCCATCATCCCATATGGCATCCGGAACTCACTTTTCTTCAACTTAACCTGGAGGCAATCTTGCGCAAGATCATGTTGTGAACAAGCGAAAGTCTCTCGTGCAGGTGTCCTGGGGAGCATCAACGAACAGTTCTTTATCAAGCCGGAATCCCACATTGCATGCAAGTAGTGCCATGCCCAAATGCCTGGAGCTGGTAGGTATTACCCCCTTGTCGTCAAGCATATCCTGTGTGCAGCGGTTGATGCACGTCAGCCTCGAAATGAACGACGCATTTCAGGGCCTTGAGACGAGTTACTGCCAACACAATTCGCAAAGCGCAGGAGGTTGGCTCAGATCAGACTCGTCACGGCTCCGGCCCGCACGCGGCGGGTTATCTTCACTTCCTGGTTGGCCTGCCCCAGCAGCTTCTCGACCTCGGCCTGGACTTGCTCTGCGGTGGCGTCCTTGACGTCGAACAGGCGCATCAGGGCAACTGCAACAGCGACGCAGGCCACAAGTGCCAGTAAGGCAGCGAGTATGGTGGTGAAGCTCATTTGAAAATCCTCGGTGTTAATGTCTTGCCGCTGGCATTGCGGCTATGTTTTACGGTGATAAATAGTGGGAACCTTGTTCATCCCGTCTGCAATGTAGCCGTCATCATTCGGCAACGTCTGGGCGCTAACGCACATAGCCCGATATTTCTTCTACTACTCCACAGCATGGAACAAAACCCAGCAGCAAAAGTGATCTTGAGTTAACCACAAGAACCCCGTCATGCGCCAAAATTGGCCGGCAACTGTTAGCAAAGGGGGAAACAAACCGTAAGCGTGAAAACGGGCGGGGTTCCTCTCCGCAAGGGCTACGAAACCTCTTGCAGGTCCAGTTGACCCATCTAGGAGATGCGAAGCGCCCCGGAGCCAAACAGGCCGATCAAACCGATCATGATCAGGTAGATGGCCACGATGAAATTCAGGAGTTTTGGCATGACCAATATGAGGATCCCTGCAATGAGCGAGATCAGGGGTGTCAAACCGAGGTGAAGGTTCATGATTTTTCCAATGTGATTGAGCCAATAACCAGACCCATCAGCATGATGATCTGCCTCCCAGCCCCCGTCTGTGCGCCGTCGCACAGAATTCAGGGCTCCAAGGGGGTGGCTACTGCCAATACCCTCACTAAATCATTCATCAAGAAAGCTGCACTTGAAGAAGCTCCATGCGGTGCCGTCATGCAGATAAAAATAACCGTCGGCGCAGAAATCCTTCCCTGGGAAAAACTCGCGGTAGGCCAGCGGTACCAGTCGCGCAAGTTGCGCGTCTGTCAGTTCCTCGAACTGCTCAGGGGTGATCGGCTGCCCGACTCGAAGTCTTCGTGTTTGCATGGGCAGATCTTAACAATGCCATCACGCAGTAAACTGATTTCCCATAAACTCATGCTGGAATTCATACAATGAACGGCATCAACTCCTTCCATTTCTGACCATGCTCAAGTTACCCGATTTCGATGACGTTTGCGCCGCTGCCGGGCGTCTTGACGGCCACGCCCATCGCACTCCAGTAATGACCTCACGCACGGTCAACCAGGAACTGGGTGCCGAGGTTTTCTTCAAATGCGAAAACCTACAGCGCATGGGTGCTTTCAAGTTCCGCGGTGCCTTCAATGCGCTCTCGAAATTCGATCAGAAGCAGCGCAACGCCGGCGTCGTCACGTTCTCGTCCGGCAACCACGCCCAGGCCATTGCACTGTCTGCCCGCCTGCTGGGCATACCCGCAACGATTGTCATGCCGCACGATGCCCCGGCCTCCAAGGTTGCTGCTACGCGCGGCTATGGCGGCAAGATCGTCAGTTACGACCGCTACCAGGATGACCGGGAGCAAATCGGGCGCGACCTGGCCGACAAGCATGGCCTGACGCTGATCCCGCCGTATGACCACCCGGATGTGATTGCCGGGCAGGGCACGGCGGCCAAGGAATTGTTGGAGGAAGTCGCTCCGCTCGATGCTCTCTTCGTCAGTCTGGGTGGTGGTGGCCTGCTCGCAGGCTCGGCCTTGGCTACCCGGGCGCTGGCACTCGACTGCAAACTTTACGGGGTTGAGCCCGAGGCCGGCAACGACGGGCAACAATCATTTCGTTCAGGTGCCATCGTGCATATCGAGACGCCCAAGACAATCGCCGACGGCGCCCAAACCCAGCACCTTGGCAACTACACTTTTGCGATTATCAAGCGCGATGTCGATGACATTCTTACGGTGAGCGACGAGCAGTTGATTGAATGCATGCGCTTCTTCGCGTCGCGCATGAAAATGGTGGTTGAACCCACCGGCTGTCTGGGCTTGGCCGCTGCCCGGAAAATCAAGGCAGATTTAAAGGGCCAACGTGTCGGTGTCTTGATCAGCGGCGGCAATGTGGACCTAGACCGCTACTGCTCTTTGCTGCGTACCTGATTTTTGTGGCAAGCAACTGGTGCCGTGCGCTCACGCTATCGTTGGATAGCGCAACTTCAGGCGCAGCTCGCGTTTCATGCGGCTGTTGTCCATCCGGCGTGACTCGTTCATAAAACTCAAGAGCATCAAAGGCATCTGATTTCTGGCGGTGCTGCGCGGTATTCGGGGCGGGCGCGGCAAGCCGTATCGGTCTGCCGCCAAATCAAAATAATCACCCATCTTGAGCTCACTGTCGTCATTGACGTTGTAAATGCGTTGCGCCTGGCCGCGCCACAAGGCGGCAACACAGGCGCGCGCCAGATCGTCAGCATGAATGTGGTTGGTATAGACATCATCCGATGCCTGCAATACTGGCATCCCCTTTTCCAGACGCGCGCGCGGCGTGCCGCCCTCGCGATCACTGGCATATATGCCGGGAATGCGCAGTATGCCCACCCGCACGGGCGTTGCACGACCCAGGAAACGAATCGAATTTTCAGCATCAATGCGCCTGGTCGCCCTTGGCGTTTCAGCGTGCGTTGCTCGCGTTTCGACCACCACTTCACCTTGACAGTCGCCGTACACGCCGCTGGTGGAGCCATAAACCAGAGAGCTTGGCAAGCCGCGCCGACGCAAGGCTCGGACCAGGGCCAAAGTGCGCGGATCGCCCTCGCCCGAACCGCTCGGCGGAGCCAGGTACAGCACGCGCGTTGCCAGACCAGCGAGCCGACGCAATTCATCGGGCACATCCAGGTTGCCTTGCAGGGGCGTGATGCCACGCGCGCGCAGCTCACTGGTACGGGCCATACTGGAGGTCAGCGCCAGCAAGCGCACTCGTGCGCGCAAGATTTGCGCCACGCGCAGACCGACATCGCCGCAACCGACGATCAAAACCCGCTCGCGACGAAACCGGGCTGGCAAGCTACCCGCTCGCGCAGCGGGTAGCTTGTTATAGGGGCTTTGGTTTAAAGGCAAAATCGGTGCTCATTAAGTATTGGGAACGGCCTGGAGGATACAAAAAAAATATGACACACCGCAAAACAAGCACACCCGAGTTCCAGATTACCGTCCAGCCCAGCGGCCAATCATTCACCTGCCAACCCGGTGAGACAATGCTGGATGCTGCCATTCGGCACGGGGTGGACCTGCCCTACGGCTGCCAGAACGGCGCCTGCGGTTCCTGCAAGGTCAAGAAACTTGCAGGCGAGGTGGTGCTTGGGGATCACCAGAGCAAGGCCTTGAGTTCCCTTGAAGATCAACAAGGTTTTGTTCTCACCTGCTGCGGTGTCGCGCACAGCGACGTAGTGTTGGAGTCGCGCCAAGTGACACCAGTAGGCGCTTTTGCGATCAAGAAAATGCCGACCCGGGTACGTTCAATGGCGCAAAAATCGCCTGACGTGATGCTGCTCAAACTCCAGTTGCCTGCCGACGACGGCTTTGCCTACCACGCGGGCCAGTATGTCGAGTTCATCCTGCAGGGTGGCAGGCGACGCAGCTATTCGATCGCCAATGCGCCCCACACGCTGGCCACCGACGCCGCCCTGGAGCTGCATATTCACCATATGCCGGGTGGCAAATTTAGCGATCATGTATTCAGCAGCATGAGGGAAAAAGACATCCTGCGAATCGAGGGGCCTTTTGGCAGCTTCTTCCTGCGTGAAGACAGCATAAAACCCATCATCCTGCTGGCCTCTGGCACTGGTTTTGCGCCGATCAAGGCCATCATTGAACAACTGCAATTCAAGGGCAGCACGCGCACCGCGACGCTGTACTGGGGTGGGCGCCGACCCATCGACTTGTACCTGGATGACTGGATCAAAACAAAGTTGACTGAAATGCCCCAGTTGCGCTATGTGCCGGTGATCTCGGACGCACTGCCCGAAGACGCCTGGCACGGACGCACCGGCTTTGTTCACCAGGCCGTGCTGCAAGACCTGCCCGACCTGTCAGCCTACCAAGTCTATGCCTGCGGTGCGCCGATCGTGGTGGACTCGGCCCGTGCCGCTTACGGCCAAGCCGGCCTGCCCGCAGATGAGTTTTATGCCGACTCTTTCACTTCCGAGGCCGAGAAAACCACCAGACCTTGAGGTGCAGGCCGGCAGGCCGCACCGTTGATCCCTACATCCCCCGGAACAGCCCGGCGTAGCTGCGGCTGACTTCGAGCTTCTCGCCATGGCCGCGCACGCTCACCAGTTGGCGGCCACGCTCGTCCCGGCTGACACCGGCAATGGCCTTGATGTTGACCAACGTGGAGCGATGGATTTGCCAGAACAGCGTCATGTCGATTTGCTCGACCAGCTCCTTGATCGGCGTGCGAATCAGCGCTTCTTGCGTGGCGGTTTGCACCCGGGTGTATTTCTCGTCCGAAATGAAGAACAAAACATCAGCCACTGGAATCATCTGGATGGTCTGACGCACCGTGGCCTGAATCCATTGCAACTTGGGCGCTCTGCCGGGATTGATTTGGTCTGCCAGACGCTGCAACAGTTGCTGCATGTCGGGCGAGTGCGTGGACATGAGCGCCTGCGCGCTCTTGCCGGCTGCGCTCGCGCGTTCAGCCATGCGTTGCTGGATGCGCTGTACCGTCAGCCGCAAGCGATCAGGGTCGGCCGGTTTGAGCACGTAATCGACCACGCCCTGCTCAAACGCCTGCACCGCATACTGGTCGTAAGCGGTGATAAAAACGATCTCACAGCCGGGCCAGCCACTGGCTTCGTCATAAGTGGCAAGCTGGGCGATTTGCCGCGCGGCATCAACCCCGGTAAGCACCGGCATGCGAATGTCGAGAAACACCACATCGGGATGCAACTGCTCGGTGAGCGCCACCGCCTCCTGGCCGTTTTTGGCTTCGGTCACGATCTCCAATTCAGGCCAGACCTCGCGCAAGCGGGCGCGCAGTTGCTCGCGCATGAGGCGTTCATCATCGGCAATCATGGCGCGTGGCATTTCAAAGTTCCTTTGTTGCGTGCACCACGTAGGGCAAGGTGATAGTGGCCGAAGTGCCGCCGCCTTGCGTTTCTGTAATGGTCAGGCCGGCCTTGCCGGCGTAAAGCAGCGCCAGCCGCTCCCGGATATTACTCAAACCTATGCCGGTGCCGGCGGTCCCGGCTTTGCCATAGCCCAGGCCGGTGTCGGCCACGGTGACGGCCAGCTTGCCATGCACAATTTCGGCACTCACCGTCAATTGACCCCCCTCGGCTTTGGGTTCCAGCCCGTGCTTGATGGCATTTTCTACCAGGCTTTGCAGCATCATGGGCGGGAACTCGGCGGAGAGCAGCCCGTCGCTGACGCGCACTTCGGTCTGCAAGCGCTCTTCCATGCGCACTTTCAGGATTTCAAGGTAGGGGCGAATCATCGCCAGCTCACGACCGAGTTCGCCGGTGCCCTGGGCATTGGCCTCGCGCATGGTCGGCATGCTGGCGCGCAGCAAGTCAATCAGGTTTCTTTGCATCTTGCCCGCGCGCGCCGGATCGGTTTCGATCAGGTGCTCGATGCTGGCCAGGGTATTGAACAGAAAGTGCGGCTCCACCTGCGCCTGCATCGCCGCCATGCGCGCCTCGACTACCTGGCGCTTCAAGGATTCCGACTCGGCCACTTCGGTCGCCTGTGCCGCCTTGGCCTGCGCCTGAACCGTGCCTTTGTAAGTCACCTTGATGACGATCGACAACAGAATGAACAGCGTGGTCAGCGGCATCAAGGGTTCACCAAACTTGATCCTGACGACCCGCGAGCGCGGCTCGTCGGCGGCTGATTCGGCCGCATCCTGAGCCTCCTGGCTGGCGACTTCCAGGGCTGAGATCACCTCCTGGCGCGCCTCGGAAATGGCTTCACGCACGGCATCAGAGTCAGCGCCTGGCGGCAGCTTGATCGTCACTTCAGGCCCGCTGGCTGCGGTCTCAGGTAGTGGCGGCTGCGAGGCCGGTACGACAGGCGGCTTGGTCCGCGTGGTAATGTGCACGCCGCGCTCATCAATCGAAATATCCACGCCATTCTTGTTCGGCACCCGACTTGGCACGTCCCACGTCCGAGGCACAGGTGGTTTCTTGCTGAATTTGCGCGGCGGAACACTTGGCGAAATCACCTCGGAGTAAGTCCAGCTAAAGGGCGGTAAATCGTGAACAATGCCCATGCCGATGAGCAACAGCAAGCTCAACCAAAAAAAACGCCACCAGGTGATGCTGACCAGCCAGGCGGCGTAAGCGTGAAAGGCCCGGCGGCAGGCGCTGCCAAAGCGCGACCAGCGGCCAGTGCTGCCGGGAGAAGTTGCGGTGTTGTTCATAGTGGATTCAACCCATGAAGGGTATGGAATGCCTCAACTGTACGCAATGCCCCGCGGTCACGCCAGTCTGGTGCGATGCACTGCATAAAACGCCGACAGGCTGCGGTAAATCACCATGGCCTGATATTCACCCCCCGCCCCGCTGCATGTACAAATCAAAGCGCTGCATGAACGCGTGGCGCTGCGCTTCACCCAGCCCGTTGAAGCGAAAATTCACCAGCAGGCGCGGCATGCGCATGAGTGCAATGACACGCGGCGCGCCACTGTGCCAGCTCAAGTCCAGTGCGCCAGCGCCGATGTGCACCGTCGCTGCATTTGCCTCCAGCTTCCATGGATACTCGCCAACCGCATCCGGCAGCCAACGCAGCCAGTCGGCCTCGGTGCAAGCCATGTCGCGTTCAAAGCGCTCGGGATAGAAGGCTTGCATCAACCGCCGGCAATCGGTGGCCAAATCGCCAGTACATCACCCTCATTCAGGGTCTGGCTGGCGCGTTGTTCGGGTGCAATGTAGGAGCCATTGACCAACACCAGATGCACCAGCTTTTCCGGCAATCGGTACTGCTCGATCACCTGGCCGATACGGGTACCGGGCGCAAGCTCAAGCGCAACCACATTGCTGTAGCGCGACTCAGGCGGCAGGTAGTCGGTGAGCGTGGCAAAGAGTTTGAAGGTGATCTTCATCGGCAGAATGCTAACGCCGCCGCTCGTCCTGCGCGCCTTGCCAGCCGCCCTGCGCCTGGGCACTGGCCAGGAAGGCTTGCATCAATTGGGTTGGGTCGTTCATCAACGCGTTTTTCCACGCACCCAAATGCACTTGGCCCTCCACCAGCCCGCGCATCACGCCCACGTGCTCGGTCCAGCCGACGCTGTTGCAGCCGATCAGCACGTCGCCCTTGAACTGCAGGCTCAGGTGGCGGCCAGCCGCCTTGTCGGTGAGTTCCACCTGCTCGCCGCCCGGCGCGCCTTGCCAGTCGCCAAAACTGCTTGAGATCAGGCCCAGCGTGTCGAGTACATTGATTTGCGTGACGCCTTTGAGTTCGGCGCTGAGCGCCTGGCCGTTTGAGAATGCCACCATGTTCAAAGCGGCGATACGGGCCTGTTCGGCCGCGTTGGGCTGAATCGCGCTGACCACCGTTTTGCCGGACACTTTGTCAAAGGCCTCGGCGCAGTCGCCTGCGGCATAAATGCCCGCGATGTTGGTTTGCAGGTGTTCGTCCGTCAACACGCCAGCCAGACAGGTGATACCTGATTTTTCCAGAAAACCGATGGCCGGGCGCACACCCGCGGCGCTGATCACCAGCTCGGCCTGCACCGTTTTGCCGTTGGAGAGACGCACATTCAAAGGCGTGCCAGGCTCGATCGACTCCACCTTGGTGCCGGTGAAGACCTCGACACCTTTTTTCTCACACCAGTCGCGGATCATGCCGCCTGCGGTGGGCCCCATCATGCGCGGCACCATGCGGTCGCCCATCTCCACGACGCAGAGCTTCACGCCGCGCTCCGACAATGCTTCCATGATGATGCAGCCAATAAAGCCGGCACCGAGTTGCAGCACGCGCGCACCGGGTTTGGCCAGCGCCGCAATCGCACGCGCATCAGCCAGCGTCCAGCACAGGTGCACGCCTTCAGACTCAATGCCGGGAATGGGTGGGTGTACCGGGTGAGAACCTGTGGCGATCAGCAGCGTGTCAAATGCGATGCTTTCACCACTCTCCAGCACGACGCTTTTTGTAACGGATTGCACCGTCTTGACGCGCCCCGGCAGCACGTTGATCTTCAGGTCGGCAAAGTGGCTCGGGCTCTGACGCAGGTAGGTGCCTGCCTCTTCAATGTTGCCCATCAGCAAGTAGGGAATAGCCATGCGCGAATAAGGCGGCTCGCTCTCGTCGCCGATGATGGTGATGCTGTCTGTCGGCGCGTGCTTGCGAATGGTCTCGGCGGCAATGACACCGGCCGGACCAGCACCGATGATGAGGTGGTGGGACATGGTGATCTTTCAGCTACTTGGATGCTTTCGTTGATCGGTTTATTGGGGTCTGAACACACACCTTCCGCTTCGCTACAGGTGGTGATCCGACCCCAAAAAACCTACGCTGCGGTATCAACCCAGTTTCACAGCCCCAAGCGGGCCTTGGTCGCTGCGGTGGGCCGGCCTTGCGGGTCCCAACCACGGGCTTCGTAGTACTTGGGCAGCATGGTGGCGAGTTCATTGAACTTGCCTTTAGCCGGACCGGTCTTGCAAGCGCCCTCCTTTGATGTCAGGCGTGCGGGCAGGCTGTCGTCCTTGTTGGTGAAACCAGCCCGGTTATTAAACTCGCGTTCCATGTTCCAGATGCGCTCGCCAACCTTGGCCAGCTCTTCGACCGTGTACTCGTCACTGCAAGCCGCTGAAATCTGCGACGACAGCTCCGGCAAGCCCCAGGCAAAGGTAGTGAAGATGCACAGGCCGGACGAGTCAAACGCCGCCGTGGCATCCTGGAACGCTTTCACCAGCTCCGGCTTGCCAGCGGATTCCAGCGGATCAGTCTTGACCGGAATGCCCAACACTTCGGAGGCAATGGTGTAGCCGCGCAGATGGCAGCCACCCCGGTTGCTGGTGGCGTAGGCCAGACCGATGCCCTGAATGGCGCGAGCATCGTAGGCCGGGAATTCCTGGCCCTTGCTGCTCATGCTCAGCTCCGGGTGGCCGTATTTGGCCGTCAGGCGTTTGGAGCCCTGGCCAATTTCCTTGCCAAAGCCGCGGCCGTTGATGGTTTCTTCAGCCAGGAAAGCCAGCGTTTGCGCCGAACCAAATTCGGCATCGATGCCGATCTGCTCTTTGGAGAGCACGCCCATGCCGTAGAGCTCCATCACCGCGCCCACGGTGGTGCCAAAACTGATCGGGTCAATGCCTTCTTCGTTACAGAGTAGGTTGGCATATTGCAGCGCTTCCAGGTCGTTGACGCCATTGGCTGCGCCCAGCGCCCAGGCCGCTTCGTATTCCAGACCGCCATTGGCGCCGCGGTATTGCGGCTTGTTTTCGATCGTGAAGTGGCCTTCGTCCATCTGACTGATACGCCCGCAGGCAATGGTGCAGCCAAAGCAGGCCTGGTTGGTGACCAACTGTTTTTTGCCGTCGGTCTTGCGCGGCGTCGCCATGGCTTCAGCGCCGATGTCCTTGGCCCCTTCAAACTGGTTATCAATGTGATTGCGGGTGGGCAGTGCGCCCATTTCGTTGATCACGCTCATCAGCACTTGCGTGCCCATGGCGGGCAAACCGGTGCCGGTGACACCGTTGTCGGCCAGCACTTTTTTGGCGGCTTTGGTCGCTGCCATAAAAGCTTTCGGGTCGCGGATATTGCCAACGCCCAGGGTGCCACGCACAGCAATCGCTTTGAGATTCTTGCTGCCCATGACAGCGCCCACGCCGGAGCGCCCGGCGGCGCGGTGCAAGTCGTTGACCACGCTGGCAAACAGCACACCGTTCTCGCCCGCTTTGCCAATGCTGGAGACACGAATCTGCGGGTCTTGCAGGCTCTTCTTGATGATCTCTTCGGTCTGCCAAACGCTCTTGCCCCAAAGGTGCGCGGCGTCACGCAGCTCGGCCACGTCATCACAGACGTACAGATAAACCGGCTTGGCGCTCTTGCCCTCAAAAATGACCATGTCCCAGCCGGCCATTTTGAATTCTGCCCCCCAGTAGCCGCCTGAATTCGAGCAGGCAATAGCCCCGGTGAGCGGTCCTTTGGTGATGACGGTGTAGCGGCCCCCGGTGGAGGCCATGGTGCCGGTCAGCGGGCCAGTGGCCCAGATGATCTTGTTCTCAGGTGAGAGTGGATCGACTTTGGCGTCAACTTCTTCGACCAGGTATTTGGAGCCCAGGCCGCGTGAACCAATATAGTCACGTGCCCATTGCAAATTGAGCGCTTCGGATTTGACGGTACCCGCGGTCAAATTAACGCGGAGGATTTTTCCTGCCCATGACATGATTTTCTCTCCTAAAGTGTTGGGGACAGAGCTTGTTCACTGCGTGTAACTGCGGACTGTCCCACAAGGTTTTTTAAACAGCGGTCGGTTGATTGCCAAGCTTGTCGGCCCATTGCGCCATGCGGCCAAGACCCGTCCAGTCGGCATCGATGAAAGTGATGGCACCCGTCGGGCACGCATCCGCACAAGCGGGCTCACCGCCGCAGAGATCGCACTTTTGCACCTTGCCAGTGGAAGCCACGTAATTGATGGTGCCAAACGGGCAGGCGATGGTGCATACCTTGCAGCCAACGCAGGTGGTCTCGTTGACCACCTTGGCCCCGGTCAACTTGTCCACCGTGATGGCGGCCACCGGGCAGGCATGCAGGCACCAGGCTTCATCGCACTGGGTGCAGGTGTAGGGCACTTTTTTGCCGGTATGGTGAAAGTCAAATACCTTGATGCGCGATTTGGCGATGGCGAAAGTGCCGTAGTTCTCGAAAGAACAGGCCATCTCGCACTGCAGACAGCCGGTGCACTTGTCTGCGTTGATGTGCAACACCTTTTGCATGTGTCTCTCCTGTGGGTAATAGCACTTCTAAAGTGCCGTGCTTATGAAATGAAGTACATAACCATTGTTAGGCAAGCACAGTATTTAGCACTTAGGGAAAACCCTAGTCATAGCCAAACAAGTGTTCCTATGCATTCACTTATGGCCAGCCAGGCGGGACTCGAACCCACTACCCCGAACTTAGAAGGTTCGTGCTCTATCCGGATGAGCTACTGGCTGTGTTGGAACAGGATTTTACGTTCAAGTAAGCCTTGCTCTGGCCAACTGAGTAAGGGGCGGTCTTTAGCACCGCCATGAAAAAAGCCTGCTGGCTATCAAGCAGCAGGCTTTGCATTATTTACGCGGGTATTTGGTGGGATGTGCGGGGGTCGAACCCACGACAAACGGATAAAAATTGGCTAAAACCCAATTTTTATCAATGAGTTAGGCTCGTCTTCGCTCGTCAGACTTCGCCAGAACTCGAATAGCTAACGCTTGCGTAGTGTCATTACTTATTCCATTCAACTTTCACCTTCTGATTCATAAAACTGAATCGTATTGCGCCCTGCTTCCTTGGCTTGATACATAGCGGCATCTGCCCACTTCAAAACCATTTCTTGTTTGGTTTCTTTGCCAATGTATACCGCCACACCGATACTGGCCGAACAACGATGCTCGACGGTGACATCTGCTTGCTCCTGGGTGGGCTGTTTGAGCTTGAGCAGATAGGGTTCTGACAGACCCAGGCGGATTTTTTCAGCGACTGTTTCAGCTTGTGACGTCGCCTCAGTGCGATCTGCGCTCAGGTCATTTAGCAACACCACAAATTCATCACCACCAAAACGCGCTACCGTGTCAACCTCGCGCACGCAGCGGCGCAAGCGAACAGCGGCTTCGATCAACAGCAAATCCCCTACCAGATGCCCATGCGTGTCATTAAGCGGTTTGAAGTTATCCAGATCAAGGATCATCAGCGCACAGTAGCCCTCTTTGCGCTGGCTGGTGGCCATGGATTGACTCAAACGGTCGTTGAGCAACCGGCGGTTTGGCAGTTTGGTCAAGGGGTCATAAAACGCCAGTTGACGCACCTGATCTTCCAACTGTCTACGCTGCGTGGTTTCACGGGTGATGCCGTGGTATCCCGTAATAGTCCCGCTGGCATCATGCATCGGCTTCGCTTGCACTTCGCCCCAAATCAATCGGCCGTCCTGACAGCGATGCTGTGCCTCAAAGGTGATGAATCTATCCGGTGCGCCAGCCACTTCAGGGTGGCGCTTCTCCTTCAATATCTTTTTGACGGACGCAATACCCTCCTCGGTAAACATTTCAAAAACATGGGTGCCAATGACTTCGTCCGCAGTGAAGCCGCGCAAGCGCTGATCCGCCGGACTGATGTAGGTGATGCACAGCTGGCGGTCCGCCCGCCACACCACATCGGCTACATCTTCGGTCAGTAGCCGAAAGTGGGCCTCGCTGTCGCGTATTTTTTCTGCCACTTGGCTGCGCTCAATGGCGATGCTGGCGAGTCGCGCGGACTGCTCAATCAGGGCTAGGTCAGGTGGCGTTGGCGTGTGCGCTTGGCGGTGATAGATTGAAAAAGTTCCCAGAACCTGAGCGCTTGAGGAGTGGATAGGTTGCGACCAGCAAGCGCCCAAGTGGCACTCGGCGGCCAATTTTTTAGAAGATTCCCAATCCGGGTGGCTGGCAATATCTTCAGCAATGACGCGCTCGCCCGTCAGCGCAGCGGTGCCGCATGAGCCGATACCAAGGCCAATTTCCAGACCGTCAGTGGTGGCATTAAAAACCTCCGGCAAACTCGGCGCAACACCTTGCCCGAGACGCTTGCCAGCGTGATCAAGCAACAAAATGCTGCACATCATGGCTGGGTGCATCTGCTCGATGCCGAGCACAATGGCCAAAAGAATCTCAGTCAGGGGCTTGCCGCTAACCAGTAATTCGAGCGTTTTACGGTAGAGCTCCTCGTACTCGGTGGCTCGTTTACGTTCGGTGATGTCTATATAGCTGGTGACAAAGCCGCCGCTGGGTATTGGCGTGCCGCGAATTTCAAGCCAGACTCCGTTGGGGCGCAAGCGCTCGATGTGGTGGGCCTGGAAATTACGGGCGCGCTCAACATTGGCTTGCACTTGTTCCTCGACATCCCCTGCCCCGTATTCACCCCGGTTGGCGTTGAAACGCGCCAGCTCGGAAAAATCTACCCAGCCCTTGTTAAACAGGGACACAGGAAATTCGAGCAACTCTCGGAACTGATCGTTGTAGGTGGTGAATTTCAGGTCAGTATCACACAGGGAGATGCCGCCAGGAAAGTTATCGATAACGGTACGCATCACATCGCGCTGGCGTATCAACTTCACTTCGGTGTTTCTTTGCTCGGTGATATCGGTGTACGTGGTGACAAAACCGGCCAAGGCGCCGACACATTGAAACGGGAAGCCCTCCACCAGCAGCTTACGCCCGTCGTTTACATCGCGCTCAAATTTATGCGGCAAGAACTGGCCGGCACGCGCCACAATGCTTTGCACCTGTTGCTCCGGGTCACCCGGTCCGTATGCGCCACTATGAGCATTGAAGCGGATGAAATCCTCGAAACGCGCCCCCTTAAACACCATGCTTGGCGGAAACCCTAGGACTTCATAAAAACGCCGATTCCACAGCATGAGCCGCAGATCTTGGTCAATCACACTGACACCTTGCGGCAACACGTCGAGCAGCGCCTGCAATTGCGCACGGGCTTGCCCATGGTCAGTTTCGAGACTGTTCGTGGAGTTATTGGATTTCACAGATTGCTCTTGGGTCGGCCGTCTGTCTGGTGCAACAAGCGCTCAGTGCGTCTTGAAGTTCCAGCTGATGCGTGAGTTGTTGGCAGACATCTAGTTTTTTATTTTGTGGCACCATGTTGGAATCATATCAACATCGGTCATGATTTCTATGGATGCGATAGCCCTGTAGAGGTGAGGCCGATAGGACACCTTTGCACCACACTTGCGCGACATCGATCCCGATGAAGTGATCCAACCAGAGATACATAAAATATCAGTAGTGTCCCAACGTTCT
>PKWM01000031.1 GCA_003133245.1 Rhodoferax sp.
GGGTACCGGGTTATAGCACGGCGCACAAACAAAAAAGCCCCGTGGATAGGGGCTTTTAGGGTGTTTGGCGGAGCGGACGGGACTCGAACCCGCGACCTCTGCCGTGACAGGGCAGCATTCTAACCAACTGAACTACCACTCCTGGTAGCGATAACGTTCGCTCTTTCGAGCCAAGTTGCCGACCTTGTGAGCCTGCTCGCCAGCCCTCGCGGACCGGCTTTGTTATCAACTTGTACCTTGTCCATTTTACGATGAACCTGGCGACCCTACGGGGATTCGAACCCCGGTACCTACCGTGAAAGGGTAGTGTCCTAGGCCTCTAGACGATGGGGTCATAAGCTTTGAACTGTCCGTTCTCAAAAATTTTGGTGGAGGTAAGCGGGATCGAACCGCTGACCTCTTGCATGCCATGCAAGCGCTCTCCCAGCTGAGCTATACCCCCTCTGCCCGAGTTGACAAATTCAAAACTGCTCTGGCATTCCTTGTTTTTGAACCTCGAATTATAGCCCGAGAAATCAGGCCAGTCGCAAGCGCGTCAGTACTTTTTCTCTTGTCAAGAGTTCCAGTACTGCGTCCAGCGACGGCGTGTGGCCCGAGCCCGTGACCAGCACCCGCACTGGCATGGCGAGCTGTGGCATCTTGATGCTGCATGCGACCAGCACTTCCTTGATGGCGGCCGCAATCGATGGCTTGTCCCAGGTGCAGGTGGCCAATTTTTGCGCCAGCAGGGCAAGCGCCGGCATGATGGCATCCGTGACGTGTTGTGCCAGATCCTCGGCGCCGGGCGTGATGTCGGCATAAAAGCGCGCGGCCCAATCTGCCAGCGCCACGGTGGTGTCGCACCGATCTTTGAAGAGCGCGCAAATTCGCGCCAGATGCCCTTCGGCCAGCTCCGGCCCAAGCGCAATTCCTCGCTTTTGCAACTGCTGTGCCACCAGCGACGCCAAAGCTTCATCGGCCATGGCCTTGAGATGCTGGGCGTTGACCCAGCGCAGCTTGGCTTCGTCAAACTGCGCGGCGCTGCGGCCCAGATGATCGAGGTTGAACCACTCCAGAAACTGCGCGCGACTGAAAATCTCGACATCACCATGGCTCCAGCCCAGGCGCGCCAGATAGTTGATCATGGCCTCGGGTAGATAACCTTCGTCGCGGTATTGCGTCACCGCCTTGGCACCGCTGCGCTTGCTCATCTTCTCGCCCTGCTCATTGAGCACGGTGGGCAGATGGGCATAGACCGGTGGCTCTTTGCCCAGGGCTTTAAAGATATTGATCTGGCGCGGCGTGTTGTTCACATGATCATCGCCGCGAATCACGTGGGTGATGGCCATATCGCTGTCGTCCACCACGACGCAGAAGTTGTAGGTGGGCGTGCCGTCAGGGCGGGCAATGATCAGGTCGTCGAGCTCGTCGTTGCTGATTTCGATGCGGCCTTTCACCTTGTCGTCCCACACCACCGATCCAGTCTGCGGATTCATAAAACGCAATACAGGTTTCACGCCTGCCGGAATCGGCGGCAGCGTTTTGCCTGGCGCTGGCCGCCAGGTGCCGTCGGAGCGCGGCTTTTGCTTGGCCGCCGTTTGGCGCTCGCGCAGGGCATCCAGCTCGGCCACGCTCATGTAGCAGGGATACACCAGGCCGGCAGACTGCATCTGCGCCAATACTTCTTTGTAGCGGTCCATGCGCTGCATCTGGTAAATAGGGCCTTCGTCATAGTCCAGCCCCAACCACGCCATACCCTCAAGGATTACATCGACTGAGGCTTGCGTCGAGCGCTCCAGATCGGTGTCTTCAATGCGCAGAATAAAGTCGCCGCCGGTGGCGCGCGCAAACGCCCACGGATACAGCGCCGAACGGATATTACCGAGGTGAATAAAACCGGTCGGCGAGGGGGCAAAACGGGTTCGGGTTTTCTGTGTCATTCAAGGGTTCCCATCTGATTAAAACCACGCAGCAAGTCAGTTTTCAAGTCTTCAATGTTTTCCAACCCCACGGCCAGCCGGATCAAGCCCTGGCCAATGCCTGCGGCCTGGCGCTGGCCTGGCGTCAGACGCCCATGCGAGGTGCTGGCCGGGTGGCTGATGGTGGTCTTGGTGTCGCCCAGGTTGGTAGTGATGGAGCTGACCAGCGCGGCATCAATCACCGCAAACGCTTTGCCGCGCAGCATTGCATCGTCCTTGCCTTTGACATCAAAGGACAAGACCGCGCCGCCCACGCCCTTGCCGGTGGCTGACTGCTGGCGCATCGCTAGGGCGTGCTGCGGGTGCGAGGCCAGTCCAGGATAATAGACCCGCGCTACCTGCGGCTGGGTTTGCAGCCACTGCGCCAGCGACAAAGCACGCTCGGACTGCGCCTGCATCCGGATGCCCAGGGTTTCCATGCCTTTGAGCACAACCCAGGCGTTGAATGGAGAGAGCACCATGCCCGCCGTGCGTGTGATCGGCAAAAAAACTTCATCGGCGTCGTGCTGGTCGCAGCAGATGGCACCGGCCATGACGCGGCCCTGGCCGTCGAGGTATTTGGTGCCCGAATGAACGATGAAGTCGGCACCAAAACGCTTGGGGTTTTGCAAGGCCGGGCTGCAAAAACAATTGTCCACAGCCAGCGTGGCACCAGCGTTGTGCGCGATATCGGCGAGCGCCTGAATGTCGCACACATCGGTCAGCGGGTTGGTCGGCGTTTCGGCAAACAGCAGCCGGGTGTTGGGGCGAATGGCGGCACGCCAGGCCGCCACATCGGCTTGCGGGACATAGCTGGTCTCGACGCCAAACTTGCCAAACTCAGCCGTAAACAGTCTGATGGTGGAACCGAAGACCGATTGCGAGCACAGCACATGGTCACCGCTGCGCAACAAGCCCATACCCAGCAGCAAAATGGCCGCCATGCCGCTGCTGGTGGCTATGGCTGCCTCGGTGCCTTCAAGCGCGGCCAGCCGAAGCTCCATGCTGGTCACGGTCGGGTTGCCGACGCGGCTGTAGGTGTAGCCGTCTTCCTCCTGAGCAAAGCGTCGCGCCGCAATCTCGGCCGAGGGCTGCACGAAGCTGCTGGTCAAATACAGCGCTTCAGAGTTTTCGCCATACTGGGTTTTGTCCACCGCCGTCCGCACGGCCAGGGTGTCCGCATGCAAATGATCGGGTAATTTTTTTCCGGCCATGCTCAGTCCTCGTGGTTCGGCAAAGCCAGGCGCGACGTTTCATCGGCGCTTTCGTCCGTGCTGACCCGATTGGCGTTGAGGCGCGCGATGTCATCGGCGGTGATGTTACCGGTGACATAGATGCCGTCAAAGCAGGATGCGTCAAAATTTTTGATGGCGGGATTGAGCGAGCCGATGGCTTTTTTCATGCCCTCAACGTCCTGGTAAATCAGGGCATCACAGCCAATGAGCTCGCGGATTTGCTCCACACTGCGATTGTGTGCCACTAGCTCTTCGGCCGTGGGCATATCAATGCCATAGACATTGGGGAACCGCACTGGCGGCGCGGCACTGGCCATATACACCTTGCGCGCACCGGCTTCACGCGCCATCTGCACAATTTCTCTGGAGGTGGTGCCGCGCACAATCGAGTCGTCCACCAGCAGCACATTGCGGCCCTTGAATTCGCTGGCAATCGCGTTGAGCTTTTGCCGTACCGATTTCTTGCGCACCGACTGCCCCGGCATGATGAAGGTGCGACCCACATAGCGATTCTTCACAAAGCCTTCGCGGTACGGCAACCCCAACAACTGCGCCAACTGCGCGGCGCTCGGGCGGCTTGACTCGGGAATCGGAATCACCACATCAATCTCGTTTGGCGGCACGGTGGAAATCACGCGCTGGGCCAACGCCTTGCCCAGATTCAGACGCGCCTGATACACCGAAATGCCGTCCATCACCGAGTCGGGCCGGGCCAGATAAACAAACTCAAAGATGCAGGGGTTAAGCACCGGCTGCGCCGCACATTGCTGCGCATGCACCTTGCCCTGTAGGTCGATGAAGACCGCTTCGCCGGGGTCGATATTGCGCTCGAACTTGTGCGCGGTGCCCTCCAGCGCGACCGACTCGCTGGCCAGCAAGACCGTGCCGTCGCCACGCCCCATGCAAAGCGGGCGAATGCCAAACGGGTCGCGAAACGCCAGCACGCCGTGCCCGGCAATCATGGCAATCACCGCATACGAGCCCTGGATACGCAGATGCACTTTGCGCACCGCCTCAAACACGTCACGCGCACGCAGCGGCAAGCCGCGCGTGGTTTCCTCAATTTCGTAAGCCAGCACGTTGAGCAACACTTCGGAATCGCTATCGGTATTGGTGTGGCGATGCCCGCTGCTGAAAAGCTCCGTCTTGAGCGCCTTGGCATTGGTCAGGTTGCCGTTGTGCACCAGCACGATGCCAAACGGCGCGTTGACATAAAACGGCTGCGCCTCTTCGTCACTGAACGCATTACCCGCCGTCGGGTAACGCACCTGACCCAGGCCGCAATTGCCCGGCAGTGAGCGCATGTTGCGGGTGCGAAACACATCGCGCACCATGCCGCGCGCCTTGTGCATGAAGAACTTGCGCTCTTGCTGGGTCACGATGCCCGCCGCATCCTGGCCCCGGTGTTGCAACAGCAACAGCGCGTCGTAGAGCAGTTGATTGACAGGGGCGTTACTGACAACACCGACGATTCCGCACATTTTTTTCCGATCTTAGGAGGGCAAATATTTTCCGAACTCTTCGGGCAACACCGGCTTCAATCCTTTGAGGGTCGCCAGCGTGATACCGGCACCCACGGATTGTTGCCACCAGGTGCTGGTTTGCAGCGGTGTCATGCCAATCACTATCGTTGCCGCCAACAGCAGCACGACCCCGCGCACCAAGCCAAACGCCGCGCCCAGCACCCGATCCACCGGCTGCAGGCCAACCGCTGCAAATAGCATCTTCACCAGTTTTGCCAGCATGCCCCCGGCAAACGCTGCCAGCACAAACACCAACGCAAAACCGGCGGCGTAACGCAGCGCCTCGCTGACCCCGTTGAGTGGCAATTTATGTGCCACCTCGGGTGCCAACCACTGCGCCAAAATGAAGGCGGCGATCCAGCTCAGTACCGACAGCACTTCATAAACCAGCCCGCGCCAGGCGCCCAGCAACAACGAGACCAGCATTACTCCCCCGAAAATCAAATCCAAAATGGGCATCGGTTCAAGCCGGGGTCACAGACTCAGCAGGGTAACAGGAAGATCGAGTTTTTTAATCTTTGCGGCTGCCTTCTCAGCTTCAGGCTTAGTCGCAAAAGGCCCCACTCGCACCCGAATGCGCTGCCCGTCCTTGGTTTGCGCTACCTGGGTATAAGTTTTCAGGCCCGCGTGTTCCACTTTGAGCCGAACCTCGCGCGCCCGGGCAGCCTCGGCAAAAGCACCCACCTGCACCACAAACCGGCCACCATTGGCGGGCGCTTTTTGGTCGGGCTCCTTGCCGTCGAGCAGCGCCTGGGCCTTGTTGCCATCATTCGTCTTGAGCGTCGGCGCCACCAATTTTTTGTCGGGTTCACTGGCCGGTTTGTCAACCGGCTTGGGCGTTTCTTCCGCTTTAATTTTGGGAGCTATCGGCGCAGACGCCGCAGCCACGGGCGCCACAACCGGAGCTGGGCTATTTTCCTGGGCCGGTTCCTGCGCCGCCGGGCCCGTTGGCGCTGGCGCGGTGATCGGCAGTGTCAACGGCTTGGATTTGTTGCGATCAGGAATTTCGATCGGCGTATCGACCGCAATCGGGCGCGGCTGCCGGTCAAACAAAATGGGAAATCCAACGACACCGATCAGCACCAGCACAGCGGCACCGGTCAGGCGATATTTGGCACGCTTGCGCATGGCCTCGATGCTCTCGCTTTGACTAGGGGCGCTTGCAGGCTCTTCGGTACGCTTGCGAAACTTGAAAAAAGCCATGTTGTGGAGATTCAGGCGTTGAGCCTGGATTCAAATGTTCGACATATGTTGAGCTTGAAGACGGGGCACACCCTCTTTCAAAACGCCGCCCACCGTGTAGAACGATCCAAAAGTGATGATTCTATCAGCGGGATTGGCCGCGCTGATAGCCGCCTGCAGGGCTTGCTGAGGGTCACTGTAAAGCGCCGCAGTAACGCCTTTGCGGGTATTTTGAACCTGCCATTTCTCCATCAGTTGGGCCGCTGATGCAGCGCGCGGCGTCGGCAAATCGGTGAAATACCATTGGTCGATCAAAGGCGCTATTTTGGCAAGCATGAGGGCAATGTCTTTGTCTGCCATGGCACCAAAAACCGCATGCGTGGTCGGGAAAAAACCCATGGCATCCAGATTGGCCGACAGTGCCGCGACGGCGTGCGGGTTGTGCGCCACGTCGAGTACTAAAGTGGGCTGACCCGGAACAATCTGAAAGCGTCCCGGCAACTCGACAAAAGCGAAACCGTTGCGCACCGCCTGCGCCGTAATCGGCAGGCGCTCGCGCAGAGCTGCCAGCGCGGCCAGCACCCCGGCGGCGTTGATCAACTGGTTGGCGCCGCGCAGGGCCGGATAGGCCAGCCCGGTGTAGCGCCGTCCGCGGCCGGCCCAGGCCCATTGCAGCTTGTCACCCGAGACATTGAAGTCAACGCCGCAGCGCCAAAGGTCGGCATCGATCTCCTTGGCGTAATCGAGCACGCTCTGCGGTGGCAGCGGGTCGCTCACCACCACGGCGCGCCCGGTGCGCATGATGCCGGCCTTCTCAAAGCCAATCTGTTCGCGCGTCAGGCCCAGCAGCTCGGTGTGGTCAATATCGATGCTGGTGATGACGGAACAGTCGGGTTCGATGATGTTGACAGCATCGAGCCGTCCACCCAGACCCACTTCCAGGATCGTTACGTTCAGCGCAGAGCGTGCCATCACGTCCAGAATGGCGAGCGTGGAAAATTCAAAATAAGTAAGCGAAACTTCCGCATCATTGAGGCATCTGGCCGACTCCACTCGGGCGAAAGCAGCGACCAAATCAGGCGTGCCAACCGGCTCCCCTTGCAACATCAGCCGCTCTTCAAAACGCACCAGATGCGGCGAGGTATAGAGACCGGTGTGATAACCGGCCTGGCGCAAAATCGACTCCAGCATGGCACAAGTGGAACCTTTGCCGTTGGTGCCGGCGACCGTGATCACCGGGCAGGTAAAACGGATTTGCATGCGCTCGGCCACAAGGCGCACCCGCTCCAGACCCAGATCGATACTTTTGGGGTGCAATTGCTCGCAGTAGGCCAGCCATTGGTCAAGCGTGGTAGGTTGAGTTTTCATACGAACCGCCATTGTCGCCGAGTTAAACAGCGTGCTTGGCGCTGGGCACCCGGGGCTCGCCTAAAATCCCAGGTTATCCAATACTGCACCGCATACACCATGAGCACCACCCACATCGCTGGCGCGTCCGTCAGCACCCAAGCCAATGTTTATTTTGGTGGCAAATGCATCAGCCACGCCGTCACGCTGGTCGATGGCAGCAAAAAATCGGTCGGCGTGATTCTGCCTGCTAGCTTGACCTTTAACACCGGCGCACCCGAGACCATGGAATGCGTGGCGGGTGGCTGCGAATACAAACTGCCCGGCAACTCGGCCTGGTTCAAGTCAAATCCCGGTGAAAAATTCAGCATCCCCGGCAACACCCAATTTGACATTCGCGTCAAAGAGGGCAGCGAACCCTATCACTACATCTGCCACTTTGGTTGAACCAGTTATTTTTACTTCAATTTCATAGCTTCTCGCGCATATCGCACGGTGGCTAGAGGCTAATTCAATGTCAAACACCATTCTTCAAAACATTCCAGTCAACCAAAAAGTTGGCATCGCTTTCTCCGGTGGCCTCGACACCAGCGCCGCGCTGCACTGGATGAAGCTCAAGGGCGCGCTGCCCTATGCCTACACCGCCAACCTGGGCCAGCCCGACGAAGCGGACTACGACGAGATCCCGCGCAAAGCGATGGCCTACGGCGCTGAAAAAGCGCGTCTGATCGATTGCCGCAGCCAGTTGGTCGCCGAGGGCCTGGCGGCGCTGCAAAGCGGTGCCTTTCATATCTCGACTGCAGGCGTGACCTACTTCAACACCACGCCGATTGGCCGCGCCGTGACCGGCACTATGCTGGTCGCCGCCATGAAAGAGGATGAGGTCAATATCTGGGGCGACGGCAGCACTTTCAAGGGCAACGACATCGAGCGCTTTTACCGCTATGGCTTGCTGACCAACCCGTCACTCAAAATCTACAAACCCTGGCTGGACCAGGCGTTCATCGACGAGCTCGGTGGCCGCGCTGAAATGTCGGCCTTCATGACCGAGCACGGCTTTGGCTACAAGATGTCGGCCGAAAAAGCCTACTCGACTGACTCCAACATGCTGGGCGCCACGCACGAAGCCAAAGACCTGGAGCAACTCAGCAGCAGCATAAAGATCGTCAACCCGATCATGGGCGTGGCGTTCTGGCGTGACGACGTAGAAGTCAAGCGCGAAGAAGTGACAGTGCGTTTTGAAGAGGGCCGCCCGGTCGCTTTGAACGGTGTGCAATACCCCGACCTGGTAACGCTGCTACTGGAAGCCAACCGCATCGGCGGTCGTCACGGCTTGGGCATGAGCGACCAGATCGAGAACCGCATCATCGAAGCCAAGAGCCGTGGCATCTACGAAGCGCCGGGTCTGGCCCTGTTGTTCGCCGCTTACGAGCGCCTGGTCACCGGCATCCATAACGAAGACACGATCGAGCAATACCGCGACAACGGCCGCAAACTCGGTCGCCTGCTCTATCAGGGCCGCTGGTTCGATCCGCAAGCCATCATGCTGCGCGAGACCGCACAGCGCTGGGTGGCGCGCGCCATCACCGGCGAAGTGATGCTGGAGCTGCGCCGCGGCAACGATTACTCGATCCTGAATACCACATCGCCGAACCTGACCTATGCACCTGAGCGCCTGAGCATGGAAAAAGTGGCCGATGCGCCATTCTCCCCAGCCGACCGCATTGGCCAGCTGACCATGCGCAATCTGGACATCGTCGATACCCGCGCCAAGCTCGGCATCTATGCGCAAGCGGGCTTGTTGTCGTTGGGCAAGGATGGAGATTTCTTGAAGCTGGGCGACGGAGATACCAAGTAGCTCAGTATCACTTTGTGTGGCGAACGTCGCTTCGAAAACGGCGGGTTGGGTCTGCCAGCCTGACGCTCATACGCTTCGCTTTTTAAAATCACGCCAAACTGGCAGACCCAATCCGCCTTCCGGGACTTGCTGCTTGACACGGATTCACTGACTACAAGAGATTGGCTGCTGCCGTTCAACTTTGCCGACAGCTGACACTTAACTTTCAAGGTCAGGGGCGCTACGCGGTTTTATCGCGCAGCGCCCGGTGGAATGATGGGTTCGGCCACATTTCTCAGGCCACCTTTTCTTCGAGCCAATGTGTCAGGCCGGCGTTAAGAGCGAGGGCTGCCAGATGCGATGGAGCCACAAGTTCAACGTGAGTTGGAACATCGGTTGCGTTTGCAAGATCGGCTGAGGGGGAGTGAACAACGAAGAATACCTTTCGATAGTCATCTTCGGAGAAGTCTTCGATCGTTTTATCGAGGTCAGCACGAGTCGCTTGCGACTTAACCTGAACGACATACCTATCGTTGGTAATCGCCTCACGAAGTTCAAGGTCATAGGCTTTTGCATGCTGCCCCAAGACACTTATGCGTAGCCACCCAGCATGCCGGAATACAAGGTCAACCAGGGTTTCATAGTCCTTCCAATGAAGCTCAGTAATCGCCTTTTCGAGTTGGCTACACAGCCCGGCACGTTCAGTAGCAATACGTGATGCCAAATCGCTTCGGGTACCTTCAAGTACGCGGCGAAGAAGTTGCTTTTCCCGAACGCGGCAGACTGCGCCGCGAAAGCCTTGCAACTGAGCAATTTTTCCCGGAAGGTCGTTTACCACTAGAAGCCTGCCGCTTTGCGACGTGTCATGCCATCCGTCAAGCGTAACGCGGTATTTGGAGATATGGTCTTCTTCCACCGTATCTGGTGCAAGGCGAGCCCACCAAAGCTTGGCGCCATGAAAGGTTATCCAAACGTCTTCGGGTGTTGAATGTGTAATGTCTTGCAACCGATTCAGATCAGTTGTGGCAACCTGCTTATTGGGTTGCTCATGCCGCAATTGCTCAGCAATAACAGGCCACCGGCCTACATTTATATCAGCGAGCGATTGGTTACGCCATCCCAGACGCAGCCGGGAGTTTTCGATTGAGTCAGTCACCCAACAGCCAGCACGTCCAAGCTTGATGTAGAAGGCATTGTTGAACTCGAAGGGCACAGGACTTTCCTCTATGGGGTCAACGTAATGTAGATCGTCGGATATTCAAAGGCTCCAGTTTATCCGACGGGATAAACCTGAAATTCGTATCCACGCGCGGATGATCAATAAGTTGACAAGGCCTGTGTTCATTGGATTTTCCAGCATGAGGCTGGGCGAATGCCATTTACTCCGCCAGCCACCGCGCCGCCTTCGGCAACTAGCATTGGCGGTTTGTGCAGGTCGTACACCAACCCGGCTAGCGGGATCAGGTTGGTGGGGTGCTCAGCGCAGCGGCATAAAGGCGGAAGCCGCAGGCCGGGGGACAGCCGCGAAGCTGAGCGCCCCGCCAGCCTGATCCTCCCGATATGCTGAACGGGGTTGGGCCTGTCATCACTTCGGAAAAGATCCGTAAGCTTCCTGCTTGCGGCCCAGATACGCTGAGGCTACCGGTGCCAGTGACGCGGCTGCGATGCCTAGGTAGGACAACCCCGGTACATTGCCCACGTCATCGGCGTCCTGCGCGGTGCTGGCGTCCCGGGCCAGACGGATGCCGGAGAACTGCCAGCATGCCGACGCCGGGAAAAAGTTGCGGTAGGACGCGCGCAGATGGTCCTGCGGCGAGGCGCAGGAGCCGCCGCGCAAAACATACTGATTCACCATGAACTTGCCGTTGTATTCCCCCACGGCTCCGGCATCGACCCGGAAGCCCGGATAAGGCGCATAGCTGGAACAGGTCCACTCCCAGGCATCGCCAAAAAGCTGTGTCATGCCGGGCGCCGCAGCCGGGCGTGGGTGGAATTCATTGTCAGCCGCGAAGTGTCCGCTGACCGCAAGACCGCAGGCCGCATGCTCCCACTCGGCCTCGCTTGGCAGACGGGCATTCGCCCAGCGCGCGTAGGCGTCGGCTTCGTAGTAGGAGACATGCACGACCGGCCGATGCGGGTCCAGCCGAACCAGCCCACCCAGCGTGAATTCCTGCCAATCCTCACCGCGCCGCCAGTACAGGGGCTGTCGGCAATTTCCCGCCACGCGCCAGTCCCAGCCCTCAGCCAGCCAGAAGCCGGGATCGTCGTAGCCACCGGCATTCATGAACGCCAGGTACTCGCTGTTGCTGACCAGTCGCGACGCCAGAGCGTAGGGCTCGAGATAGACGCGGTGGCGCGGCGTTTCGTTGTCAAAACAGAAGCCCGCCCCGGCATGGCCGATTTCCACGACACCGCCGGTCTGCGCACGCCACGACAGCGGCGACGGTGGATCGGCAGCATGCGGCGCTGCCTCGTACGCCGGGAACAGCGGGTTGCGCGAGAAGAGATGCTTCAGGTCGGTCAGCAACAACTCTTGGTGCTGCTGCTCATGCTGCATGCCCAGCGTTAACAGATCGGCCAGAGCGCTCGGCAGGTCGGCGCCGTCCAACAGCGCCAGCACACGGCGGTCGATTTCGGCCCGGTACTCAAGAACCGTGGCCAGGGCCGGACGGGTCAGCAAACCCCGCTGGGCACGCGGATGCCTGGCGCCCACGGCGTTGTAATACGAATTGAAAAGCACCCGGAAAGCTTCATCGAAGGGTTTGAATCCAGCCTCTGCATGCGCCAGCACGAAGGTCTCGAAAAACCACGTGGTGTGCGCCAAATGCCACTTCACCGGGCTGGCGTCGGGCATCGACTGCACGCAGCAGTCCTCCGCCGACAGGGGTTGCGCCAGGGCCAGGGTGCGTTGCCGTACAGTCTGGTAATGCGCGCGCAGCGTGCTGTTAATCATGTCAATGCACTCCACAATAACCCATCAGATTTCGGCCAGAAAGACCGCAAACCACTGGCGCGGGTCGCTCCAGGCCTGCGGCCGCCTGAAGCCGGAGCGCTCCAGCAGTGCCGCAAAACCCGGCACGCTGTATTTGTAGCTGTTCTCCGTGTGGATGCGCTCGCCCTGGCGAAATTGACGTTCGCCGCCGATCCAGGAAACCCGCAGGTCCCGGTTGGCTTGCAGGTGCATTTCGATGCGCGACTGCGCAGCGTTGAAAAAGGCGTGATGGTGCCAGTCGTCGAGATTGAAATCGCTGCCGATGAGGCGATTGATGTGCGTGAGCGCGTTCAGGTTAAAAGCCGCAGTGACACCGGCGGCGTCGTTGTAGGCGGCGTTCAGAATCGCCACATCCTTGATCAGATCAACCCCGATCAGCAAAGCGCCCTGGTTCGCCAGCAAACCTCGAATGCGCTGCAAGAGGCCGAGTGCCATCTCGGGGTCGAAATTGCCGATCGACGATCCAGGATAGAACACCAACCGCTGGCCAGATGGCAAATCGGGGGGAAGATGAACCTGGTCGAAGATATCCGCCACGACGGCACGGATATCGAGCGCCGGAAACGCGTTGCGCAAGCCGTTCACGGCCTGCTGCAGAAAGTCGCCCGAGATATCGATGGCGACGAAGCATCGGGGCTGGAGCAGGTTGCACAGTACGCGCGCCTTCTCGCAGTTACCGGCCCCCAATTCGATCACGGTCGCAGCGGCGGCGATGCTGGCCTTGATGTCCTGGCCATGCATCTGCATGATCGCGCCCTCGGTACGCGTGGGGTAGTACTCGGGCAAAGCGGTGATGCGTTCGAACAGGGTAGAACCCTGCTGATCGTAGAAATACTTCGGTGAAATGCTGGCCTGCGCGGCACACAGGCCAGCAACGATTTCCCCATGGGGCATGGTGTAAGTTGTTAACACTTCTTGCTTCTCCAACGCAGGGGAACGGGACAAAATGGCCACTTTAAATATCCAGCGGGAAGGCTAGCCCGACAGCGGTGAAATCTCTGTACGCAAGCGAACATAGCAGGCAAGCCTGTCGCGCGCCTGCTCGGACAAAAATGTCGGGTCGCCAGAAAGGACATTAACGGTGCACAAGCGGGCTTGTTGTCGCTGGGCAAGGATGGAGACTTCTTGAAGCTGGGCGTCGGAGATACCAAGTAGCTCAGAATCACTTCCTGTAACGAACGTCGCTGCGACACAGGCGGATTGGGTCTGCCAGCCTGACGCTCATACGCTTCGCTTTTTAAAATCGCGCCAAACTGGCAGACCCAACCCGCCTTCCGGGACTTGCTGCTTGACACGGATTCACTGACTACAAGAGACTGGCTGCTGCCGTTCAACTTTGCCGACAGCTGACACTCAATCGGGATAGGAGAAAGCCTCACGGCCTCCCCCTCCCACACCACCGGACATACGGGTCACGTATCCGGCGGTTCCTTGAAACTTCGTTGTTCTCATACTGCCTTTGCTGACGCCAGCTCGGGCAGCCCCATCTAACGAAACAGTTTTGCAGGTAGTGCCAGACTCAACGCTGGCGTTTGGCTCAGGCGCCATGGCCCATGCGCGCTCTTGCTTGTATTCCAAGCCTCGCGCACGCTGCTCCCGCGTTTCCTGAGTTCGCGGTAACCCGCGCTGCCCCATTGTTTCCATGCATAGCATCTTAACCGCCGTCGCACCCATTTGTCGATCTCGCGCAGAGGGCTCAACACTTCGGCAATTCCGAAGTAGGCTTTCCACCCGGTCAGGGCAGTCTTCAACTCTTGCACGATGTCAATCAAACGGTGACCGCGTGTGCGACGGGTCAATTCGCGAATGGTGTCTTTGAGTTTCTCGATGGCCTTGTCGGCCACCTTGATCCTGGCGCCATCGCGGCTGACGGTAAAGCCCAGAAACTTGCGGTTTCTGGGTCTGTCTACGGCACTCTTTTGAGCGTTCACTGTGAGCCGCAGTGATTCACTCAGATAGCGCGTTACGTTTTGCATGAGTCGCTCGCCGGCGCGTTTGCTTTTGACAAAGATATTGCAGTCATCGGCATAGCGGGCGAAGCGGTGACCTTGGCGTTCCAGTGTCCAGTCCAGTTCGTCAAGCACCACGTTGGCCAGCACCGGCGACAAGGGACCGCCTTGCGGCACCCCTTGCGTTGTCGCCTGACATTTGCCGTCCACCTGCACCCCGCCTTTGAGAAAGCGGTTGATGAGCCGGAGCACATCGGGTGCATCCACGTGCTGGCGCACGCGAACCATCAGGCGGTCGTGGTTGACGCGGTCGAAGAACGCCTCCAAGTCAATGTCCACTACCCAGCCGTATCCTTGTCGGATCGTGGCTTGGGCGTGACGCATCGCTTGGTGAGCGCTGCGCCCCGGCCTGAAGCCGTAGCTGTTTTCGTGGAAGTGGGGTTCCCAGCATCGCTGCACCACTTGCGCGATGGCTTGCTGGATGAACCGGTCCACTACGGTGGGAATGCCAAGGAGTCGCTTTCTTCCGTCTGGCTTTGGGATTTCCACGCGCCGTACCGGCTTGGGGCAGTAGCTGCCTGCCACCAGTTGCGCGCGGATGCTGGGCCAGTTCGCTTTGAGGTGGGCACCGAGTTCACCGACGGTCATGCCGTCAATGCCCGGCGCGCCTTTGTTGCGCTTGACCTGTGCCAAGGCCCGTTTGAGGTTCTCACTATCCAGAACCTCGGTCATCAGGGTTGAGATTTTCGATGATGCGGTGGTCTGGGGTTTTCCAGCGATGGGTTCATCCACTGACGGGGGCCTGTCGGATTCCGTCGGTGGCGCATAGGAGCCGTCCCCTTCGCGCTTGTCAGATGCTCTCCCATCTCTCTTCACGTCAGAGTCCTCATCGTTCAAGGTTCAGGCCTTCGGCGCGGGCCGCGCCTACTATGCCTTCTGCTGACTTCTGTCCTGTGGTCAAAACCAGTTCCCCGGTCTTCAGTCATGCTGCATCTTGCGATGCCCCGACACAGGACAGATCTCCCGTGGTAAGACACGAATCCTTCCTCGCATAGACGCCGGATTTACAAAATGCACCCTTGTCGATGTTGCCACCGACGCTGTAAATGGAGGACTTCGCGGTCACGTGCCCGCTGGTCCCGAATGCATCACGCCTCATATCCGGTTTTTGTTCATCGTCCCGCGATTTCGCCTTGGGCTTCCTCCGCACCTCGCCTCGCGACGACGCACTTGCCCTTTGGCTAACCTTCGGCTCTACACATACCTGGTGCCGGGACTTGCACCCGACTGGATTCGTGCCATGCACGGCACACACGTTTGAATTCACCGGCCTGCGCGGCTTTTCGCACAGGTCTGGTGGAATGATGGGTTGGCTGGCGTGCGCTAAACGACAACATCAATTTCACCGCGCAAATATTCGACCGCGCTTCCGGATATAAGCACGCGGTCACCTGAGAGCCTGCAACTGAGGTCTCCACCACGAGCCGACAACTGTTTCGCCGTTAAGCTCAATTTTCCGAGACGCGCAGCCCAATACGGAACAAGCGTGCAGTGCGCAGAGCCAGTGACCGGATCTTCGGGAATCCCCGCACTTGGCGCAAAGAATCGTGACACGAAGTCCACGGTTTCCCCTGGAGCAGACACAATGACAGCAAAAGCATCGAGCGCTGCGATGCGCGCGAAATCCGGCTGAAGGTTCTTGACTTCGGATTCACAATCAAGAATTGCCAATAGGTCGCGAGCAAGAAACACCTCTCTTGGCCTTACGCCCAAGGCAGACACTAGCTGTTCAGAAACTTCAACCGATATACCCGGCCTTGCTGGAAAATCCAAAGCCAGGCGATCGGCATCGGTGGTGACGACCAAGCTTCCGCTACGGGTGGCGAATGTGAGTTGATTGGCTGAGGGTGTGAAATGCCGGAACAGGACATGAGCCGCGGCCAAAGTGGCATGACCGCATAAATCAACTTCGACAGTCGGCGTGAACCACCGCAAAGGAATCTCGTCCGACCCCGGAATAACAAATGCAGTCTCCGCCAAATTGTTCTCAGCGGCGATCGCCGCGAGAACCTTGTCGGGAAGCCAGCTTTCGAGCAGCACGACAGCAGCGGGATTGCCTCCAAATAGATGATCGGTGAAGGCGTCGATCTGAAACAGGGGAAGCTTCATATGGTCAATCCTGTAGCCGCCCAACGAATGTAGCTCGTCGGATATTCTGAGACTCCAGTTTATCCGACGGGATAAACCTGAAATTCGCATCCGCGCGCGGATGATCGATCAGATGACAAGACCTGTGTTCGTTGGATTTGCCAGCAATCTTCCAAGAATCCGCAGTTATTTGCATCCCCATAAACCTTGTCGCCTATCCTGGCGAAATTTGGTCAGCGCCGAGCACTTAACCCGCCTACTTGCGGCCCAGATACGCTGAAGCGATCGGTGCCAGTGATGCGGCTGCAAGGCCCAAGTGGGACAAGCCCGGCACATTGCCGCTGGCGACGTTGTCGATGCGCATGGAGTCGAGGTTGTCACGGCTCATCAGCGGTTCACCCGGGGCGAGTTCCATCAGAACGGCCTGTACGTATCCCAGCCAGCGAGGTAGCGCAATCACCGGACGACCACGCCCGCCGCGGATGCCGCTGAACTGCGCGGCGAGCTGCACCAATTCGCGCAGCGTAAACACCTGTGGGCCACACAACTCAAACACTTTGGGCGCGCCCAGGTTTGCAAGTTTCAGACTGCGCAGCACGGCGCTGGCCACGTCCTGCACCCACACCGGCTGAAAACGCGCTTCGGCACCCGCCAATGGCATCACCGGCAACACTTTTTGCAACCGGGCGAAGACGTTGAGGAACTTATCACCGGCGCCAAAAATGACACTCGGGCGCAGAATGGTCAAAGCAAACGCAGCCCCGGCGCCGCTGCCGGCGGCCTGCATCAGCACCACTTCGCCCTGCCCTTTGCTGCGCAAATACATGGACGGCGCCGATTCTGGTTGCACCGCGTCAACACCGAGGGCGCTGAGGTGGACCACCTGCCCGATCCGTGCCGCCAGACAGGCACGCACAATCTTTTGCGGCAAAGCAACGTGAACTTTCTCGAACGCCTGCTTACTGCCATGCAGAATAGCCACCAGGTTCACGACCGCGTCATGACCAGCCAGCGTGTCGCACAGTGCCTGCTCGTCGTGAACATCCACCTCGAGCACGCTCAGTGACGGCAGCGCCAACAGATGTCCGGCATGGGCTCGTGCGCGGCTGGGCACCGTCACCTGCCAACCCGCACGCGTGAACGCCGTGCACACCTGCGTGCCGACAAAGCCACTGCCGCCGAGCACCACCACTTTCTTCATCGTGCCACCACTCTTGGTTGCGAACTACACGATCACCGGCTCGGGTTCGAGCCGGATGCCAAAGCGTTCATAGACGCTGGTCTGAATGGCACGCGCCAGCGTCATCACCTCGCCGCCGGTCGTGCCGGTCCCGCAGGCAGCATCGTTGCCGCCCAAGTTCACCAGCACCAGTGCCTGCTTTTCATAGACCCCGGCGTTGCCTACGGACTTGCCACGCCAGCCACAGGAATCAATCAGCCAGCCCGCTGCCAGCTTGATCGTGCCGTCCGTTAGATGGTAATACGTCACTTTCGGATCGCGCGCGATGATGTCGGCACATTGTTCGGGCGTAACAGTCGGGTTCTTGAAAAAACTGCCCACGTTGCCCATGACCTGAGGATCGGGCAGCTTGGCGCGGCGAATTTCGCAGACCCAGTCATAAAGCTGCTGCGCACTTGGCACGGCACAAACGTGGATGGCCATTTTTTTATCCAGATCCGCATAACCGAGTACGGGTTTCCAGGGTCTTGGCAGGCGCAGGCGCACGCGCAGGATCAAGGCGCGATCCTTCAGACCCAGCGCCTGATGGTCGCCTGCGCCCAGGCTGGAAGTCGCGACACTGCTGTGCTTGAACACCGAATCACGGTAGCCAAAAGCACATTGCGCGGCATTCAAGGTAAAGACCTGCCCGGTCTGCAAATCGATCGCATCAACAGACTCAAAGCGATCCTGCAATTCGACCCCGTAAGCGCCAATGTTTTGCACCGGCGCGGCACCTGCGGTGCCGGGAATCAGCGCCAAATTTTCCAGGCCCGGGTAACCTTGCGCGAGCGTCCAAGTGACAAAGTCGTGCCAGTTCTCGCCGGCACCCGCCTCCACAATGAAGGCTTTGGAAGTTTCTTGCACCAGTCTTCGCCCCGTGATCTCGACCTTCAAAACGACGGGTTTGACGTCGCCGGTGAGCACAATATTGCTGCCGCCGCCCAGGATAAATTTCGGCAAGGTGCCTAGCTCGGGCTCAGCCAGCAGCTCACGCACGTCAGCTTCGCCGCTAATGTGCACCAAGGTGTGCGCCTTGGCCACAATGTGAAAGGTGTTAAAGGCCCGTAGCGCTACATTTTTCTCGACTAACATGGCGGGATTGTCGCATTAGCAATGGAGCCAAAAATGCCTTCTTTTGATACGGTTTGTGAAGCCAGCATGGTGGATGTGAAGCACGCAGTGGAAAACACCGCCAAGGAAATTGCCACACGTTTCGATTTCAAGGGCACACCCGCTGCCATTGAACTCAAGGACAAGGAAATCACGCTGATTGGAAACGCTGACTTTCAACTGACACAGATTGAAGACATTCTGCGCAACAAGCTCACCAAGCGCGCCGTTGACGTGCGCTTTCTGGATTTGGGCGAGGTGCAAAAAATGGGTGGCGACAAGGTCAAACGGGTCATCAAGGTGCGCAATGGCATCGAGACCGAAGTGGCCAAGAAGATGCAACGCCTGATCAAGGACAGCAAGCTTAAAGTTCAAGCCGCCATTCAGGAAAGCAAATTGCGCGTCACCGGCGCCAAGCGCGACGACCTGCAAGCGGCCATGGCCCTGATCAAGAAAGACATCGCCGACATCCCCTTGAGCTTCGATAATTTTCGTGACTAAACCATGAGCGCAATCGTCCAGACCGAAGACGAATACGAAGACTTGCTCGGTCTGTGGTCTGACCTGGAGGCAGGTCTGGGTATTATTTTGGGTAGCCCGACCAGCGTTCAGGAGTTTGAGCAGCGGGTCTGGCAGTACGACCGTTGGCTGCAAGCACTGCTCGAGCGTGACACCGACCTGGGGCTGTATCTGCTCTTTCAACTGGCAACCAACTCAGTTGTGGGTTACAGCGCTTCACACGCCTTGGTCACCGCAGTGTTATGCAATTTAGTGGCTGCCGGGTTGAACCTGCCCAAGAACGAGCGCGACTGCCTGGTGCACGCGGCCATGACCATGAACATAACCATGACCACCCTGCAAGACCAATTGGCAGGGCAAAGCGAGCGGCCCAGCGCCGAACAACAAAGCACCATTCAAGCACACACTGCTCAAGGTGTTTTGCTGCTCAACAATTTGGGCATCATGGATGAATTGTGGCTCGATACGGTTGCCCTGCACCACAACGAAAATAACGGCAAAGATGCTTTAACGAGCATGCCGCAAGCCCACAGACTGGCCCGCATTTTGCGGTGGGCTGATCGGTACGCGGCCATGATCAGTCCGCGCAAATCCCGCGAAGGCCGCACTACGACAGATTCGGCCAATCTCATCATCGCCAACTCAAAAACGCAACAAGATGAAGTCGGTCAAGCGTTGCTGGCTGCCGTGGGCTGGTACCCTCCAGGCACCTATGTGCGACTCGACAATCAGGAACTGGCCGTGGTGACGCGCCGCACTGCCATACCCAATCAACCGGTTGTTGCCATTGTGATCGATGGAGCCGGAACGCTGCTGAGCCCGCCCCGTCTGCACCAACTCACCGACGGTGGCCCCGGGATCAAGATCGCACTGACTACCTCAGCGATGCACATTCACCTCAATCACCATCTCATATTGCGACTGAGCGCAGCATGCTAGAATTCCCCCCGGGCGGCTGTAGCTCAGTTGGATAGAGTACTTGGCTACGAACCAAGGGGTCGTGGGTTCAATTCCTGCCAGCCGCACCATATGAATCAAGGACTTAGCGTCGAAAGGCACTAAGTCCTTTCTTCTTTGTGCGACCAGCATGAGCGCACAAGCAAACGGCCGCCGGAACTTGCGTTCCGGCGGCCGTTTGTTTGCCAACATTTCGTCGGCAGAATTTCTGTTGAAATTAACGCTTGCTGAATTGTTTGCGGCGACGAGCACCGTGGAAACCAACTTTTTTGCGCTCAACTTCACGTGCATCGCGGGTGACAAAACCGGCTTTGCTCAACTCGGGCTTGAGCGTGGGATCGTAGTCAATCAGGGCACGGGTAATGCCGTGGCGCACGGCGCCGGCCTGACCCGACTCACCGCCGCCAGCGACGTTGACCATGATGTCAAACGTCTGCGCGTGGTTGGTCAGCATCAAGGGCTGCTTGCAGATCATGATCGATGTTTCACGGCCAAAGAAACTTTGGATGTCTTTGCCGTTCACCACGATCTGGCCGGAGCCTTTTTTAAGAAATACACGGGCGACGCTCGATTTGCGACGGCCGGTACCGTTGTTCCATTCACCAATCATCAGTGGCTCCTTAAATTTCCAACACTTTGGGTTGCTGGGCAGTGTGCGGATGCTCGGCACCGGCGTACACCTTGAGCTTCTTGATCATGGCATAGCCGAGCGGTCCCTTGGGCAGCATGCCCTTGACGGCTTTTTCCAGGGCGCGGCCCGGGAACTTGGCTTGCATATCGCGGAAGTTGATGCTGGAGATGCCGCCCGGATAACCGGAATGGCTGTAGTAAATTTTGTCAGTCGATTTGGCGCCGGTGACGCGCAACTGGGCTGCATTGATGACGACCATGAAGTCGCCGGTATCGACGTGAGGCGTGTAAATGGCCTTGTGTTTGCCGCGCAAACGGAGAGCAACTTCGCTGGCTACTCGTCCGAGGACCTTGTCGGTCGCGTCAATCACAAACCACTCGTGCACGACCTCAGCGGGTTTTGCGCTGAAAGTTGACATGAGATTATTCTTTAAAAGAAGGTTTGGCGGGCTCTTTTCCACGGTCGGCGTTCCTCTAACGGGAATCTCTTAGGTGGGAAAGCTAGCTTCGCCGCGGAGCCACAAAAGCGCTGCGAAGTCGAGCATTATACGAAAATTTGGCCGAAATCCATCGATCGCCGCCAGCGTGGCGGGTCAATTCACTTAAGACAGGTGTAGTGATTTGTACTGCCGGGTGTATTTTGTTATACTCCACACAGTATTAAAAAAGGTGTTTCATGCGCTCACTTTCTTTGTTTTGTTCACACTCGCTGCGCACCCGACAACTGTTGCCGTGGCTTGCTGCGTTGGCCGCGTCGGTTGCCGCCGCACAAGGCGCTATCCAGGTGCCGGTGGTTCCAGCGCAGGTCAAATCGGTAGCCATCGGCTTTGAGCTTGACGGCGTGATTCAACCGGTCAAGCAAAGCACCATTTCCGCGCAGGCGGAGGGCCGGATTGCTTCACTGCTGGCGAAAGCGGGCGACAAAGTGCATGCTGGCCAATTGCTCGCGACGATTGACGACCGCGAGACGCAAACCGGTGTGCAGCGCAGCCAGGCGCAGGTGGCGCAGGCGCAGGCCGAGTTGCGCAACGCGCAGGCCAATTTTGATCGCACCCGTGATCTGCAGGCCAAGGGCTTTGTGAGTTCTGCTGCACTCGATACGGCCGACTCCCAACTCAAGGGTGCGCTGGCCGGGCGCGATCAGGCCGGAGCGGGTGCCAAACAGTCGGCGCTGGCGCAGGGCTTTACCCGCGTGACGGCACCGTTTGATGCCTGGGTGCTGCAAACGCAGGCGGAAGTGGGCGACCTGGCGGTGCCGGGCAAACCGCTGCTCACGCTGTACGCGCCGTTGCCGGTACGTGCGGTGGTGCAAGTGCCAGTGTCGCGCTCAGGCGTGGCGCATGCAGCAAGTGCGGTGGAAGTGTTGCTGCCAAACGCTGCTGCTGGCGCACAGTGGATTCGACCTGCTTCAGTGAGCACAGTGCCCACTGCCGACCCGGTTTCCCAAACCATTGAGTGGCGTCTGGAGTTGCCCACTGAGGCTGCCAAAACCTTGTTGCCGGGTCAACCGGTGCAGGTACGTTTTTCTGGCGGTCAGGCGCAGCGCATGCTGGTGCCCACTTCTGCCGTACTGCGCCGGGGCGAGTTGACTGCGGTTTATGTGACTACGGGCAAAGGCTTTGCCTTGAAAGCGGTGCGTCTTGGCGCAGACCATGGCGGCGCGGGAGTTGAAGTACTGGTGGGTTTGACAGCGGGTGACCGTGTGGCGCTCGACCCGGTGAAGGCCGGTTTGTCCGGTGCCCAGGCGGTTGGTTCAGCTGTAGCAGGCCAGTGAGATGACCATGGACAAAAAACCCCTTTTGGGCATTTCCGGGCGCATCGCCAAGGCTTTCAAGAGCAACGCCATCACGCCACTGCTCGCATTGGTGGCGCTGTTGTTGGGCTTGTTTGCCGTGCTGGTAACGCCGCGCGAGGAAGAGCCGCAGATCAATGTGACCATGGCCAATGTGCTGATCCCGTTCCCGGGGGCCAGCAGCGCCGATGTGCAAAACATGGTGGCGCGACCGGCCGAGCAGGTGCTGAGCCAGATCGCCGGCATCGAGCATACCTATTCGGTGGCACGACCCGGTTTGGCGGTGCTCACGGTGCAGTTCAAGGTCGGCGTGCCACGCACCGAGGCGCTGGTGCGGCTCTATGACGTGCTTAATTCAAACCAGAACTGGCTGCCGCGCGAACTCGGCGCACTCGCACCCATTGTGAAACCCAAAGGCATTGATGATGTGCCGGTGCTGGGCGTGACGCTTTGGAGTCACGAGACTTTGGCTGCCAGTGAGCTCGAGCGCGTCGCGCATGCGGTGGAAGCCGAGATCAAGCGCGTGCCCGGCACGCGCGAGGTGCAGACGATCGGTGGCCCGGGGCAGGCGGTGCAGGTGTGGCTGGACCCGGTGCGACTGCGCGAGCGCGGCGTTGATGTGATGGCGCTCAAGGCGTCGCTGGGCGCCTCCAACTTCGGCATGCCATCCGGCGCGGTGCTGGATGTGAGCGATAAATCGGCACAGATGCTGAGTGTGGAGACCGGCGAATTTTTGCGCTCGGCGCAGGACGTGGGTGACCTAGTGGTGGGCGTCAACAAGGGCTTGCCAGTTTATTTGCGCGAGGTGGCGCGTGTAGAGACCGGCGCGCAACTGCCGCAGCGCTATGTCTGGTTCACGCCTGGCGCGGCCGCCGTGCCGAGCACCTCGAACGCCGTGACCGCTGGCAGTGTCTATCCGGCAGTGACCATCAGCGTGACCAAAAAACCGGGCGAAAACGCCGTGGATGTGGCGGGTGCTGTGCGCGAGCGCATTACGGCACTGGGCAACACGCTGATTCCGTCCAATATCGAGACTACCATCACCCGCGACTACGGCGAGACCGCAGCCGAGAAAGCCAACAAACTGATTCAAAAGCTGGCTTTTGCCACCGGCTCGGTTATTTTGCTGGTGGGGTTTGCCCTCGGTCGGCGCGAGGCGGTGATTGTGGGCTCGGCGGTTATTTTGACGCTGACGGCCACGCTGTTTGCGTCCTGGGCCTGGGGCTTCACGCTCAACCGGGTGTCGCTCTTTGCGCTGATTTTTTCCATCGGCATCCTGGTTGATGATGCGATTGTGGTGGTGGAGAACATTCACCGCCATCAGCAGTTGCACCCCGACGTGCCGCTCAAACAACTGATTCCGTATGCCGTTGACGAAGTTGGCGGCCCGACCATCTTGGCCACCCTGACGGTAATTGCAGCGCTGTTGCCGATGGCTTTTGTGACCGGCTTGATGGGGCCCTACATGAGCCCGATCCCGATCAACGCCAGCATGGGCATGGCGATCTCCTTGGGCATCGCTTTCACCGTGACGCCGTGGCTGGCGCTGAAACTGATGAAGCCGCACCACGCTACCCACAGCCCAGCCCAAGCCAAGGGATTGGGGCCAAAACTGCAAAAATTGTTCACCCGGGTTCTGACACCGTTTCTCACCAGCGCGCGCAAGCGCTGGCTGTTGCTGGCTGGCATTCTGGTCGCGCTGCTGCTCTCGATTGGCTTGGCGCTGGTGCAATGGGTGGTGCTCAAAATGCTGCCGCTGGACAACAAAAGCGAGTTTCAGGTGGTGGTGGAAATGCCCGCTGGCACGCCGCTGGAAGGCACGGCCGCCACGCTGCATGACCTCGGCGCATTTTTGGCGCAGCAGCCTGAAGTGCTTAACCTGCAAGCCTACGCCAGCACCGCTTCGCCAATCACTTTCAACGGGTTGGTGCGACAGTACTATCTGCGCAGCGACGCGGATCAGGGTGACTTGCAGGTCAACCTGGTGGACAAGCATCACCGCAGCGACAAGAGCCACGTGATCGCACAGCGCTTGCGCCCCGAACTGGAAAAAATTGGCGCGCAGCACAACGCCCGCATCAAGGTGGTGGAAGTACCGCCGGGTCCGCCGGTGATGTCGCCTTTGGTAGCCGAAGTTTATGGCCCGGACGAAGCTGGCCGACAACAGTTGGCGAGCCGCATTGCCAAGGCTTTTAGCGACACGCCGGACATTGTCGGCGTGGACACCTCGCTTAAGGAAAACGCGCCCCAAGCTTACCTGCGCGTGCGCCGCCAGCGCGCCGAGTCGCTCGGCATTCCGGTCGCGGTGATCGCCCAAACAGCGGCGATGGCTTTGTCTGGCGTTGACGCTGCTTATCTGCACGATGGACAAAGCAAATACCCGGTACCGGTGCGCCTGCAATTGCCACTGGAGTCGCAGGTGGGGCTCGACGCCGTGCTGGCGCTGCCGCTGCGTGCGGCCAATGGCCAGATGGTGCCGCTCTCAGAGCTGGTGCAGGTGGAGCGTGGCATCATCGACAAGCCCCTGTTCACCAAAGACCTGCAGGGCGTAAGCTATGTGTTTGGCGACATGGCGGGCAAGCTGGATTCACCTTTGTATGGCCTATTTTCGATTCGCAGCAAGCTCAGCCAGGCCGCGCTACCGGGTACCGGAGAGCTCGGTGAATACTGGATTCACCAGCCCGCCGATCCCTACCGTCAATATGCCATCAAGTGGGATGGCGAATCGCAGATTACTTACGAGACTTTCCGCGACATGGGGGCGGCTTACGCGGTCGGCCTGATCCTGATTTATCTGCTGGTGGTAGCGCAGTTCAAGAGCTACCTCACACCCCTGGTCATCATGGCGCCGATCCCGCTCACGCTGATTGGTGTCATGCCCGGCCACGCCCTGCTGGGCGCGCAGTTCACGGCGACTTCGATGATCGGCATGATCGCGCTGGCGGGCATCATCGTGCGCAATTCGATTTTGCTGGTGGACTTTATTGAGCTGCAAGTGGCGCAGGGCATGGCGTTCAAGGATGCCGTGATGAACTCGGCTGCGGTGCGCGCGCAACCGATTGCGCTGACCGGCCTGGCCGCGATGATCGGTGCCTTCTTCATATTGGACGACCCGATCTTCAATGGTTTGGCCATTTCGCTGATATTCGGCATTCTGGTCTCGACCCTGCTCACCCTGGTGGTGATTCCGGTGCTGTATTACGCCATGTACTTCAACAGCCCGCAAATGCGTGTCAGGGCTGAACTGGCTGCGGCAACTGCGCCCGAAGCCAAGTCCGTTTGAGTTTTTCTTTTTCATTTTTTTTCAGGGGTTTTGTATGACCGTTCAACGCTACATCCACGTTTTTGCTGGCACTTTCATCATGGTTTCGCTGGCGCTGGGTGTTTCCCAAAGCCCGTTTTTTGTCAGCCCCTGGTGGCTGGCTGTGACGCTGTTTGTCGGTGCCAACCTGTTCCAATATGGCTTGACCGATTTTTGCCCGATGGGCTGGTTGCTGAAGAAACTCGGCGTGCCCGAGTCCAGAGTGGCTTGCAGCAGTTGCCATTAACTCAATGACGAAAATTTAACGCTATTTATCTTTGACAGGAGACCCCACATGATTGTTCTGACTGACGTTGCCGCCCGCACCGATGTGCTCAACCGCCTGCGCCGCGCCGAGGGCCAGATACGCGGCGTCCAGCGCATGATCGAGGAAAACGAGAGCTGCCTGAAGATCGCGCAGCAATTCTCCGCCGTGCGCAAGGCGCTTGACAGCACCTACCTGCGCATGACAATGTGCTTCCTGGAGCAGGAGCTTGATGCCCATTTGAAACCTGATGAGAGCCAGAAAGCGGGCGTGGAGACCATGCTCAAAGACATGGAAACGCTGCTGGCGCGCATGGGCTAGCGGCCCTCTCTGGCCCGCTTAAAATCCGGACACGAACAACCCAATCACAAAAAGCCGCGTGATCCCTGTCACGCGCAGAGTTTGGGTCACTTGCGGCTTTGAGAATGCCTTCGCGCACAACTCATTCCCTGATTTTTTTGGATCTTATTTTGTCTTTTGAAACCGAAACGCGCCGCCGCCGCACCTTTGCCATCATCTCGCACCCAGACGCAGGCAAGACCACACTCACCGAAAAACTCCTGTTGTTCTCGGGGGCAATCCAGATCGCGGGTTCGGTCAAAGCGCGCAAGGCCACGCGCCACGCCACCAGCGACTGGATGGAAATCGAAAAGCAGCGCGGCATTTCAGTGGCCTCCAGCGTGATGCAAATGATCTACCGCGACCATGTCATCAATCTGCTCGACACGCCCGGCCACAAGGACTTCTCAGAAGACACCTACCGCGTGCTCACCGCCGTCGATTCGGCGCTGATGGTGATTGACGCGGCCAACGGGGTCGAGTCGCAGACCCGTCGTTTGATCGAGGTTTGCCGCCAGCGCAACACGCCCATCATCACCTTCATCAACAAGATGGACCGCGAGGTGCGCGACCCGCTGGACATTCTGGACGAGGTCGAACGCGAGCTCGGCATGCCTTGCGTGCCGATGACCTGGCCGGTGGGGCAGGGCAAAACTTTTGGCGGCATCATCAACTTGCGCACACAGGCGATGACGGTTTTCGAGTCCGGCAGCGAGCGGCTGCCGCAGGACTTTGACGTCATGCCCCTGACCGACAAAGAGGCGCTGCAAAAACGCCTTGGCCATCAATGGGAGACGGCGCTGGAGAGCATGGAACTGGCCACCGGTGCCTCGCCCAGCTTTGACCGCGCGGATTTTCTGGCAGGTCGGCAAACACCGGTATTCTTCGGCTCCGGCGTCAACAACTTTGGCGTGATGGAGGTGCTCGAAGCGCTGGTGGACCTGGCGCCCTCACCGGGACCACGCACCAGTTCACTGCGGGTCAACGCTCAGAACGTCATCACGGTGGTGCAGCCCGAAGACGAAGCCTTCTCGGGCGTGGTGTTCAAGGTGCAGGCCAATATGGATGCCAATCATCGCGACCGCATTGCCTTTGTGCGCATGGCCTCCGGCAAGTACACGCCGGGCATGAAACTCAAGGTCATGCGCACCGGCAAGGAGCTGCGCCCGACCAGCGTGGTGACCTTCATGAGCCAACGGCGCGAGGCCGTGAGCGAAGCCTATGCCGGCGACATCGTGGGTTTTACCACGCATGGCGGCGTGCAACTCGGCGACACCATCACCGACGGTTCGGTCAATCTGCAATTCACCGGCCTGCCCTTCTTTGCGCCGGAACTGTTCATGACGGTGGTGCTGAAAAACCCGCTGCGCACCAAGCAGTTGCAGCAAGGCCTGGCGCAGTTGGGCGAAGAAGGCGCGATTCAGGTGTTTCGCCCCGAAGTCGGCGGCAACATGCTGCTCGGTGCCGTGGGGCAATTGCAGTTTGAAGTGGTGCAGCACCGCCTCAAGGGCGAGTACGACGCCGACATCCGGTTGGAGCCCAGTCAGTACACTGGCGCGCGCTGGATCAGCGCCGACTCCGCCGCCGAGCTTAAAAACTTTTGCAACGCTTACCCGCTGCGTATGGCGCGCGACGCGGCCAACACGCTGGCCTACCTGTGCACCTCGCCCTATGACGTGCGGCTGGCGCAAGAGCGTTTCCCCAAAATTCATTTCCACCCGCTGCGCGAGCACGCCGGGCTGGCGCTGCAAGCGGCGGGTTAAGATCAAGAACCTGAAAGTTCTGAGCACCATGTTTTTTGCCACGGATTTCGACACCGTCACCCACGGCATTCAGCTTGCCGTGGCGCCGGTGTTTTTATTGACAGCTGTCGCAGCGATGATCGGCACTGTGGCCGGTCGGCTGGCGCGCATCATTGACCGCGCCCGACTGCTCGAAGATCAGATCGAAGCCGCCCCGGCCGGGGCCTTGATGACCTCCGCCTACGATGAATTAAAGCAATTGAGGTTGCGCGGCAGACTGGTAAACATCTGCATTGCACTGCTCACTTTCGGTGCCATCCTGATCGGTCTGACCATTGTGGCGCTCTTTCTCGGTGAAACCACAGAGCTCCAGATTCTGCGCATCCCAACCGTCTTTTTTCTGTCGGGTGTGGTCTGTTTTTTACTGGCACTTTTATGCTTTCTGGCCGAGACACTGCTGGCCACCCGGATTCTCAATTTTGGCCAAGGCAAAAACAGTTAGGTCACTCAGCCTACGCTGGCAGCGTGTAACCCTTTTCGCGAAACAGTCGCAGGCAGGCTTCGGACACGAGCTGTTCATAGACACTGCCGCTGCCACGTTCAATCTCAACCAATGCTGCCTCAATCCCCAGCCCTGGGCGGTAAAGCCGATAGGAGGACATGGCCTCAACCACGTCAGCCACCGCCAGGATGCGTGCCTCCAGCAGGATTGACTCGCCCCGCAGACCCCGGGGATAACCACTGCCGTCCATGCGCTCATGGCGCTGAAGCGCCACCTGGGCCACCGGCCAGGGAAACTTGACGTCCTTGAGCACCTCGTAGCTGGACTGCGCATGCGCTTGAATCAACTGGAATTCGAGCCGGCTGAGCTTGCCCGGCTTGGAAAGAATCTCAGCCGGAATGGTGATCTTGCCGATGTCATGCAAATAACCCGCAATGCGCAGCCCCTCTTGCCGATGTGCGTCCAGGCCGAGTTCAGCACCGATCGCGGCGGCGATCTTGCCGACACGGCGTTCGTGGCCGGCGGTGTAGGGGTCGCGCAGCTCGCTCAAGGTGGTGGCGACCTCGACGGTACTCATGAAGGCGGACTCAAGCTGCGTCAAATAACTTTGCGCCTGTTTTTCGGCGCGCTCACGCGCCGTCTCGCGGGCAAAATTGCCGAGCGCAAAGCTGATATCGGTGGCCATTTCGATAAGCAGATTACGTGCTGCTTCGTCGAACGCGCCAACTTCGCTGGCCAACAGGGTGATCACGCCCACCGGCACACCGTGGCACCGCAGCGGCAACGAGGCCGAAGCGCCCCAGCCAAAGCGCACGCTACGTTCATGCCACGGCGCAGTGAGCGGGTCATTGCGGAAATCCTGACACCAGACCGGATGGTCCTCACGGAACGCGACGCCGGTCGGGCCGCGCCCGAACGGGCTGTCAGCAGCCACCGAGATTTCAACGCCTTGCAGATACTCATCGACCCGATCCCCCGCGCTGGCGGCGAACCGGACCTTCTGGCTGTCAGGCTCGACCATGCCGACCCAGGCCATTTTCATGCCGCCAAACTGCACGGCGGCGTGGCAGATTTGCGGAAACAATTCCTCCTCGCTGGTGCAGCGCACGATCACCCCGTTGGATTGACTCAAGGCAGCGTAAAGCTGGGTCAAGCGCTGAATTTTTGCCTCTGCTGCCCGGTGTTCGGTAATGTCACTGCCGACGCCGCGATAGCCTTTGAAAGTACCGGCGGCATCAAACACCGGCTCACCGCCAATCCGCGCATAACGTGTCGTGCCATCGCTGAAGGTGCGGCCGATTTCAAAATTGCGGAACGGCTGGCGCGCGGCGCAGAGCGTTTCAAGCACCACCAACTGCGATTCATCCTTGAAGTCGCACATAACTTCCCGGCGTGTGCGTCCAAGGTATTCCTCGGTTGGCATACCGAGTTGTCCCGTAATGGGTGTTGACACGCGAGTAAAGCGCAGATTCTCGTCCTGTTCCCAGTACCAATCGGATGACAGATTGGTAAGCGCCAGGTAACGCGCCTCGCTCTCGCGCAGCGCACTTGCCGTTTCTTCCAGCTCCGCAGTGCGCTCGGCCACGCGGCGTTCCAGCGTTGCGTTGGCCTCGTGCAGTTGGTTTTCCAGGCGTGCGCGCTCGATGGCATAGCGCAAGGTACGCGCGATGAGCGCGCCGTTGGTCTCACCTTTGACAAGAAAATCCTGCGCCCCCTGGCGAATGGCTGTGCGTCCCAATTCATCGTCATGCTGCCCTGTCAGCACCACCAGCGGCAACTTTGGTGCAGCAGCCAAAATCACCCGCAGGGTGGCCAAGCCGGTGCTATCGGGCAAATTAAGATCAGACAAAACAACGTCAAACTGTTCATCCTTGATGTGTTTCAGGGCGTCAGCCCGGCACTCAACCCGCGTCAGCACAAACTCACCCGGCGCGTAGGTGGCGAGTTCGGCCTGCAACAGCCCGGCGTCACCCGGGTTGTCTTCGAGCAGCAGCAAACGAATCGGCAATGCGCTCATCGGCTTATGCTTTGGGAAGGGTCACCACATTGACCCAGAAGTTGTCGATGACCTGGACCACCTGCATGAATTGTTCGAACTGCACCGGTTTGGTCACAAAGCAATTGGCGTGCAGGTCGTAGGCGCGCAACACGTCCTCTTCGGCCTGCGAGGTAGTCAGCACCACCACCGGAATACGCCGCAGTTGCGGGTCGGCCTTGACCTCGGCCAGCACCTCGCGCCCGTCCTTGCGCGGCAAGTTGAGGTCAAGCAGAATCAGATCGGGCCGCGGCGCATCGGCAAAATGCCCTTCCCGCCGCAAAAACGCCATGGCATCGACACCGTCTTCAACCACCGACATGCGGTTGCGCATCTTGGCCGCACGCATCGCCTCCTGCACCAGGCGCACATCGCCCGGGTTGTCCTCGACCAGCAGGATTTCGATTGGATAGGCGTCATCAGCTTGGGTGTTCATGCGCTTTATTCTCCAGAGAGTGTGAACCAGAATACCGAGCCGCCCGCCGGATTGGGCTCGACCCCGATTTGCCCGCCATGACGCTCGACGATGCGCTTGCAGATGGACAGGCCAATGCCGGTGCCGGGGAACTCGCGGCGGGTATGCAGGCGCTGGAAAATACCAAATATCCGCTCCCGGTATTCCGGCGCGATGCCGATGCCGTTGTCGCTGACCGAAAAGCGCCAGTACGCGCCTTCGCGCTGCGCCACAACCTGTATCTGGGGAGCAGCATCTTTGCAAAACTTGATCGCGTTGCCAATCAGGTTCTGGAACAACTGCGTCAACTGGGTTGGGTCGGCCAGCACCCGGGGCAGGGTTTGCGCTGTAACTTGCGCACCCCTTTCCGTGATGGCGCTTTCGAGCCCGCGCAGCGCCTCCTTGAATGCTGCTGCGCTCGCCACCGGCTCTAGCGGCGCACCCCGGCTGCCTACCCGCGAATAAGCCAGAATCGCCTGGATCAGGGCCTGCATACGCTGTGCACCATCAACCGCAAAGGCCATGAATTCGCGCGTCTCGGCATCGAGTTTGTCTTGCAGGCGCGTCTGGACCAAACCCATGTAGCCGGTGACCATGCGCAGCGGCTCCTGTAGGTCATGCGATGCGGCATAGGCGAACTGCTCGAGGTCGGCGTTGGAGCGCGCCAGATCACGCGTTGACGCATCGAGTTGCGCCCGCTGCTGTTCCAGTTCTGTGTTGAGTTGTCGCAACTTGATCTCGACCTGCTTGCGCTGCTCCACTTCCTGCTCCAGGTTCTGGATCGCCTGGGCCAGTTGCTGCTGGCTGGGAATGGCCATGACACGCGGAATCAGCGGCCACAGCATCACGGCTGTTACCAGGGAAGTCACCGCCGTGAGCACCTTGACCCACGCCTCAGGCCAGTAGTCGGCGTACCAGATATTCCAGGCTGAAAATAAATGCGTGGTGCCGCAGGCCATGACGAAGATGCCAAACAGCACAAAGGCCCAGCGAAATGGCAGATCGGGCCGCTTTTTGACCAGCTGCCAAAGCACAACCGGAATCGAAAAATAGGAGGCCGCGATGATCAGATCCGACACCACTTCGGTCCAGAGCAGCTCGGGCGTCCACAGATAGCAGTAGCCGTGCGGCATGAAGCCGCTGTCACTGATAGCATGGCTTACCATATCTAGCATGGATTCTCCTGATTCAGGCTTCTATGACGGGCCGATGGTGTCCCGAACAATCGTTCCTTGGGGCGACTCAAGTTTAAACGATAACAACACCATGACCTTGCCACCTTCAGGTCAAAAATTCAACTCTTCGAAAAATCCGGTTTGCGCTTTTCCATGAACGCGGTGAACGCCTCGCGCGAAGCGGATTCACCCAACATCCGGGCAAAAATGGCCCCCTCTTCAAGCATGCGCTCTGCCACGCTCGCGGCCTGCGCTTTTTTCATCAGACGCTTGGTCTCCACCAAAGAACTTATGGGTTTGCTCGCCAGCTTGAGCGCCTGCAAACGGGCAACGGCGTTGGCCTCCTGGGGCGGCACAATGCGGTTAACCAGACCCATCTCCAGCGCCGCTTCGGCCATGAACGGCTCGCCCAGCAGCAGCGCCTGCGCCGCGCGCTGATGACCCATCATTTGCGGCACCAGTAGGCTGGAGCCGGCCTCGGGGCAAACTCCCAGGTTGACGAACGGCATGGAGAACGCTGCGTTATCACCGGCATAAACCAGGTCGCAATGCAGCAGCATGGTGGTACCGATGCCCACGGCGGGCCCGCACACGGCCGCCACGACGGGCTTGGGGAAAGTGCTGATGGTTCGCAAAAAACGCCACACCGGCGATTCTTGCGATGGCGTCGCAGGCTTAAGAAAATCGGCAATATCGTTGCCCGCGCTGAAAATGGTTTCATGCCCCTGGAACACGACGGCACGTAACGCCACATCCGTCTCAGCTTGCACCAGTGCATCAGCCATCGCTGCATACATCGAGACCGAGATCGAGTTCTTTTTTTCAACGCGATTCAAGGTGATGGTCATCACACCGGCGTTGCTGTCTATCAGTATTTCATTCATTTCGTTTTCCTCAGGTGATTTTTCTTGGTCAGGTTAACCAGCTTCCATTTTGACATTTGAATGACGGTTAACATTGGCATCATGTTCAGTTATCGCCACGCCTTTCACGCCGGAAACCACGCCGACGTCCTCAAACACACGGTGCTGTTGGCCATTCTGCGGCACCTGCTGCAAAAAGAGGCAGCGCTGATGGTGCTTGACACACACGCTGGCGCGGGTCTGTACCGGCTCGATGGCGACTATGCCGCCACCAGCGGTGAAGCGGGTCATGGTTATTTGCAGTTGATTGCCGCCTTGAAATCTGTCGTCGCCGAGGGATTGGCCCCGGCACTGAAAGACTACATCGAGCTGGTGGCCAGCTTCAACAGCAAAGACAGTCACAAGGTTTATCCCGGCTCACCTTTCATCATTCAGCGCCTGCTGCGCGAGCGCGACAAGCTGAAAGTTTTTGAGATTCACCCGACCGATGCCAAGACACTGTCCGCCAACATTGCGCAACTCGAAGCCGGTCGCCAGGTGGCGGTGCTGCGCGAAGACGGTTTTGAGGGCTTGAAAAAATTCCTGCCACCACCGGCACGGCGCGCGCTGGTGCTGTGCGACCCGAGTTATGAAATCAAAACCGATTACGCCCGCGTCGTTGCCACGGTGGCCGATGCGCTGACGCGCTTTGCCACCGGCACCTACGCCATTTGGTATCCGATCATTCCACGCCCTGAGGCGCATGACGTGCCGCGCAAGCTCAAGACCCTGGCCGACAAAGCGGGTAAGCCCTGGTTGAACGCCAGTCTGACCGTCAAATCAAGCAAACTGACCTCCGACGAAGCCGGTGAAGTGATCCGCCCCGGTCTGCCCGCCAGCGGCATGTTCATCATCAACCCGCCGCACACCTTGAAAGCAGCGTTGCAACCGGCGTTGGCGCAAATGGCAAAAATACTCGGCCAGGATCAGAACGCAGCGTTTGCGCTGGAGTCCGGCGGTTGATATCGAATTGACCGAGACGGCATCATGGATCGCCACGCTACGGTTGCGATGACGAGAGGCGTAACTTTGGGGAAATATCCAACGGTGATAATCGACCCAGTTATTTTTCAGGGACATCGACCCACATGAGCATTCTGGTTACCGGCGGCGCCGGCTTCATTGGCAGCAATTTTGTGCTCGACTGGCTCAGCGCATCAGACGAGGCGGTCATCAATCTCGACAAGCTCACCTATGCTGGCAATTTGCAAAACCTCGCCGCACTCTCAGGTGATGCGCGCCATGTGTTTGTGCAGGGCGACATTGGCGATGCCGCGCTGGTGTCTGGCTTGCTGGCCAAATACCAGCCGCGCGCCGTGGTGAACTTTGCCGCCGAGAGCCACGTTGACCGCTCCATCCACGGCCCCGGCGAATTCATTCAGACCAATATCGTTGGCACCTTCAATCTGCTTGAAGCGGTGCGCGCTTATTGGGGTGGCTTGGGTGCTGATGCGAAGGCGGCTTTCCGGCTGCTGCACGTTTCCACCGACGAGGTTTATGGTTCGCTGGGCAAGACTGACCCGGCCTTTACCGAGGAACACAAGTACGAGCCCAACAGCCCCTATTCGGCATCCAAAGCCGCCAGCGACCACCTGGTGCGCGCCTACCACCACACCTACGGTTTGCCGGTGCTCACCACCAACTGCTCCAACAACTACGGGCCGTTTCATTTCCCTGAAAAACTGATCCCGCTGCTGATCGTCAACGCCCAGGCCGACAAGCCGCTGCCGGTCTATGGCGACGGCCAGCAGATCCGCGACTGGCTCTACGTCCAAGACCATTGCAGCGCGATCCGGCGCGTGCTGACAGCGGGCCGCGTCGGCGAGACCTACAACATCGGTGGCTGGAACGAAAAACCCAATCTTGACATCGTGCATACCGTGTGTCGCCTGCTCGATGAGCTCAAACCCCGTGCCGATGGCAAGCTGTACAGCGAGCAGATCAATTTTGTGACCGACCGTCCCGGTCATGACCGCCGCTATGCTATTGACGCGCACAAGATCGAGCGCGAACTGGGCTGGAAACCCACCGAGACGTTTGAGAGCGGCATCCGCAAAACGGTGCAGTGGTATCTGGACCACCCGGACTGGGTTGCCAACGTGCAAAGCGGTGCTTACCGCGACTGGGTGGCCAAGCAGTACGGAGCTGAATTGGGGACAGACCCCAATTCGGGGCCGAATATTCGAGTTAGCCAACAAGGGTTTTTGGGGTCGGATCGCAATTTCGCTGTGGCGCATCGCGCCGCACTCGCAGAGCCATCCGAAGGCTGGGCGAATTTGGGCTCCGACCCCAAAAACCCGGAGCCCGATTCTGCAGCGGTGGTGTTGCCTTGAAAATTCTTCTTTTCGGCTGCCATGGCCAGGTCGGTTGGGAGTTGCAACGCAGTCTGTCGGTACTGGGTGAGTTGGTGGCGCTTGACTTTGACGCCTCGCAGAACCCGGATAGGTTGTGTGGCGACTTCAGCGATCTAACCGGCTTGGCGCAAACCGTTCGCCAGGTCAGGCCCGACGTGATCGTCAATGCGGCTGCCCACACCGCCGTCGACAAGGCCGAGACCGAGCCGGAGTTGGCGCGCACCCTCAATGCGCTGGCCCCGGGCGTGTTGGCCGCTGAAGCGCAAAAGCTCGGTGCCTGGCTGGTGCATTATTCGACCGACTACGTGTTTGACGGCAGCGGCAACAAGCCCCGGCGCGAGGACGATGCCACCGGGCCATTGAGCGTCTATGGCCAAACCAAGCTTGAAGGCGAGCAAGCGGTCGCCGCCTGCCCCAGACACCTGATTTTCAGAACCAGCTGGGTTTATGCGGCGCGTGGTGGCAACTTTGCCAAAACCATGCTGCGCCTGGCCAGTGAGCGGGAATCGCTGACCGTGATTGACGACCAGATTGGCGCGCCCACGTCGGCGGAACTGTTGGCCGATGTGACGGCCCATGCCTTGAGAGCGACGCTGCGCGAACCTGAATTAGCGGGCCTGTACCACTGCGTTGCGAGCGGCCAGACCAGTTGGTACGGTTACGCGCGCTACGTGCTGGGCCAGGCGCAGGCACTGGGCTGGGCGCTCAAGACCACTGCGGATCAGGTCAAACCCACGACCACTGCCAACTACCCAACAGTGGCGCGTCGGCCGCTGAATTCGCGTCTCGACAGCAACCGGCTACAAGCCGCTTTCGGCTTGGTCATGCCACCCTGGCAGCAGGGCGTGGCGCGTATGCTGAAAGAAATTCCTGAACCAGCCTCTCAAAACAGGTAAAAAAATGAACAACAAGGATGAAGATAACCATGACTAAAGGAATGATTCTGGCGGCGGGGCAAGGCACCCGCGTGCGCCCTCTGACGCGCGACTTGCCCAAACCGATGGTGCCGATTCTGGGCAAGCCGGTGATGGAGTATTTGATCGAGCATCTGGCGCGCCACGGCATCATCGAGATCATGGTCAACGTCGCCTGGCACCATCAAAAAATTGAAGAGTATTTCGGTGATGGCAGGCGCTGGGGCGTGCAAATCGGCTATTCCTACGAGGGCATCCGCGACCACGGCGACATCCTGCCGCGACCGATGGGCTCGGCCGGCGGTATGCGTCGCATCCAGGATTTTGGAGGCTTTTTTGATCAAACCACCCTGGTGCTGTGCGCCGATGCCCTGATTGACCTCGATATCACGGCGGCGCTGGCTGAACACCAGGCCAAGGGAGCTCTGGCCAGCGTGGTGGCACTTGATGTGCCGCTGGCAGACGTACAGTCCTACGGCATTGTGGTGGCGGCAACTGACGGCCGCATCGAAGCCTTTCAGGAAAAGCCTCTGCCCGCCGACGCCAAATCGACCCTGGCCAGTACCGGCATTTATATTTTCGAGCCGAAGGTACTGGAGTTGGTGCCATCGGGTGAGGTCTATGACATCGGGTCGCAGCTGTTTCCCCAATTGGTGAAACAGAAGTTGCCGTTTTATGCCCAGAATCGCCCTTTCAACTGGATCGACATCGGCCGCGTAAGTGACTACTGGTCGGTCTTGCAACGCGTGCTGCGCGGTGAAGTGGCCGACATGAAGATGCCTGGACGCGAGATCAAGCCGGGTATCTGGGTCGGGCTCAACACCTGCATTGCGTGGGACAAGATTAAGATTGAAGGGCCGGTTTATATTGGATCCAACGTGCGCATCGAGCCTGGTGCCACCATCACCGGGCCGACCTGGATCGGCCACGGTTGCCATATTCGCACCGGAGCCAAGGTGGTGCGCAGCATCTTGTTTGAGTACACCCGCATCGCTGCCGACATGCGTTTCAGCGAGATGATCGTCTCGCCCGACTACTGCGTGGATCGTCACGGCGAGACGCTCTACCGCGGCGACGATACCGTCCAGTTGCGCTGGGGCGATGCCCGGGCGTGAAGCAGACCAGAAGTCCAGCCGGGAAACCCAGGCAAAATCAAATAGGGAACAGAGCGGCGATACTTTGCCGATTCGGGCGCATCACAACACCCTTTTCCGTGATCAAGGCTGTGACCAGTTCAGCCGGTGTCACGTCAAACGCCGGGTTGCGAACCGCAACGCCTGGGGCGGCCCACTGACAATCCCGGAAGCCAGTCACCTCCTCGGGTGAGCGTTCTTCAATCGGGATGGCAGCACCATCAGGAATCGTCAAATCAATGGTGGACAGCGGACAAGCGACATAAAAAGGAATGCCGTGCCGCTGCGCCAACACCGACACCATGTAGGTGCCGATCTTGTTGGCGACGTCGCCATTGGCCGCAACGCGGTCGGTGCCGACCACCACCGCATCAATTTCGCCCCGGCTCATCAAGTACCCGGACATGTTGTCGGTAATCAGCGTCACCGGGATTTTTTCCTGCACCATCTCCCAGGCGGTGAGCCGTGCGCCTTGCAAAAAAGGCCGGGTCTCATCGGCAATCACTGAAATCTGTTTGCCCGCTTCTACCGCCGAGCGAATCACACCCAGTGCCGTGCCGTGCCCGGCCGTGGCCAGGGCGCCTGCGTTGCAATGCGTCAGCACCCGGGCGCCGTCGGCCAGCAATGCCGCGCCATAGACTCCCATGGCGCGATTGATGCGAACATCTTCAGCGGCTATTTCATGCGCTTCGTGCAGCAAACTCGCGGCAATTTCGGTCAGACTGAGATGCAGCCCGACCTGCCACACGCCGCGCATTCGCGCCAGCGCCCAAAACAAATTCACCGCCGTGGGCCGACTTGCTGCCAGCACCGCGAAGCCACGCTCCATGCCAGCCGCAAAGGCTTCACGGTTGAGTTGACGCAGCGCCAGCGCCTCCAGCGCAATGCCGTAGGCCGCCGCGCAGCCAATCGCCGGGGCACCGCGCACCACCATGGTCCGAATGCCCTCAGCAACTTCGCTGGCAGAGCTAAAACTCAGATACTCAAAGCGTGCCGGCAGCACCCTTTGGTCGATCATCTGCAAGCGTCCGTCAAGCCATTTGAGCGTCTGTACTGCCTGTTGGCCCGTTGTGAGTTGTTCCATTGTCAATCAGTCCTGCCTGCGGCCATAGTCTTTGAATTTCTCCAGCACTTCCTGCATCTGGTCGGCAGACAGTAGATTGGGCTCGCCCAACTGCAAGGCACTCCAGTACTGCTCGCACAGCGACTCCACCTCCAGCGCCAGCGCCATGGCATCGGCCAAATCAAAACCCAGGGCAATCACGCCATGGTTGCCGAGCAGGCAGGTTTTGCGGTTTTCAAGTGCTAGCAAAGCCAGATCGGACAGCGCCTGGCTGCCAAAGATCGCGTAGGGCGTGCAGCGGATCGAGTCGCCGCCAGCCCGGGCAATCATGTAGTGAAAGGCAGGAATCTCGCGCTGCAAACAAGCAAAAGCCGTTGCATAGCGTGAATGCGTGTGCACCACCGCGCCAATGTCTGAGCGCGCCATGAGAATGTCGCGGTGAAAACGCCACTCGCTTGAGGGTTTGCCAGGGCCCAGAATCGTGCCCGAGAAATCCATTGCCACCATTGACTCGGGCGACAGCTCGTCAACCGGAACGCCCGATGGCGTCACCAGAAACGAGTGCGCCAACCGCACTCCGATATTGCCCGAAGTGCCCCTGTTGAGTCCCTGCGTCGTCAAGCTGCGCGCCGCTGCCACCAGTGCCAGCCGCAGCGCTGATTCACGTTCGTACTTGTGGCTGTGAGGCTGCACCATCAACGCCCCAGCACGCGGCGCGCTACGGCGTCAAGTCGCTGCAGCATGGCCGCATCGCGCGCTGCCGGTGCCGTGATCAAGGCATATTCGAGCGCACTGCGGCAGCAGCAGTTTGAAGCGGTAGCGTCGGCCTGTAGAAAGGGTGCCACTATTTTGACCAGGCTGCGTGCCTTGTCGGCATTGGCCAACAACACCTTGATGATCGCTTCCACGCTGACCGCGTCGTGGTCGGGATGCCAGCAATCAAAATCGGTCACCATCGCCACGGCGGCGTAACACAGCTCGGCTTCGCGCGCCAATTTGGCTTCGGGCATATTGGTCATGCCGATCACGTCGCAGTGCCAACTGCGGTACAGGTTGGATTCGGCCAAGCTGGAAAACTGCGGTCCTTCCATGGCCAGATAAGTGCCACCACGAACCACCGCAATCCCTGCCACTCTGGCCGCCGCTTGCACATGGTTGCCAAGCCTGGCACAGACCGGGTGCGCCATCGAAACGTGGGCCACCAGGCCCGTGCCGAAAAAACTTTTTTCACGAGCACCGGTTCGATCGATGAACTGGTCAACAATCACGAACGTGCCGGGCGGCAAATCTTCGCGCAGAGAGCCAACCGCGCTGAGCGAGAGCAGATCGGTCACACCAGCGCGTTTCAAAACATCAATGTTGGCGCGGTAGTTGATCTCGGAAGGCGGGATGCGGTGACCGCGGCCATGGCGCGGCAGAAACACCAAAGGCTGACCATCAAGCTCACCGAATAGCAGCTCGTCCGAGGCTTCGCCAAACGGGGAAGTCACCCGTTCCCAGCGCTGATGACTCAGACCCTCGATATCGTCAACACCACTGCCACCAATGACGCCGAGCACGGGCGTTTGAAAACCACTGCTCATGCTGATTTCTTGTCGCGCAGTTCCCGGCGCAAAATTTTCCCAACCGTGGTTTTGGGCAGCTCGGCGCGGAACTCGATGACCTTGGGTTGCTTGTAGCCGGTCAGGTTTTCCTTGCAGTAGGCACGCACCTGCGCCTCGGTCAGGTCCGGGTCTTTTTTGACAATCACTAGCTTGACGGCCTCGCCAGTTTTTTCATCGGGCATACCTACACAGGCGCACTCCAGCACGCCCTTGAGTTGCGACACCACATCTTCGAGCTCGGTCGGAAAAACCTTGAAACCACTGACCGAAATCATGTCTTTCTTGCGATCGACAATTTTGAAAAACCCACGCTCATCCATGACGCCAATGTCACCCGACTTGAAGTAGCCGTCGCTCGTCATGACCTTGGCGGTTTCATCGGGCCGCTGCCAGTAGCCTGCCATCACCTGCGGCCCCTTGATGGCGATCTCGCCCGGCTGTCCAATGGCGACTTCGTGGCCCTCGTCGTCAAGCACTTTCATGAAGGTGCTTGGTAGCGGTACACCAATGCTGCCGATGTATTCCTCGGTGGTTACTGGATTGCAACTCGCCGACGGTGAGGTCTCGGACAAGCCATAACCCTCACAGATTGGGCAGCCGGTTTTATCAAACCAGAGTTTGGCCACCGAGCTTGTCACCGCCATGCCGCCGCCAACACAGACTTTGAGATGACTCCAGTCAACCGTGTTGAAATCGGGATGATTGGCCAGCCCATTGAACAGGGTGTTGACGGCCGGGAGGCTGTGAAAGACATGCTTGGAGAGTTCCTTGAAAACTGCTGGCAAATCACGCGGATTAGGGATCAGAATGAGCTTGCCACCGGTTCGCATCGATAACATCATGCCCACGGTGAAAGCAAAAATATGGTACAGCGGCAAGGCGCAAACAGTGGTCAACTGCTCATTGGCGGGCACCTGTTTCATGACCGGCTGGTTCCAGGCTTCAGACTGGAGCACATTGGCAATGACGTTGCGATGCAGGAGCACGGCTCCCTTGGAAACGCCGGTGGTGCCACCGGTGTATTGCAACACCGCCACATCATCGGGTTGGCTGTTGACCGGTTTGAGTGCGCCAACGCGCCCGCGTGCCAGCGCCTCGTTAAAACGCACCGCGCCGGGCAATTGGTACGCAGGCACCAGCTTTTTGACATGGCGCACCACATAGTTGACCAGCGCGCCCTTGAGCACCCCCAACTGGTCACCCATGGCGCACAAAACCACATGTTGGACGGCCGTGGCGGCGATGCATCTCTCCAGCGTCGTAGCGAAGTTTTCAAGGACGACAATGGCTTTGGCACCCGAATCCTTGAGCTGATGTTCCAGCTCGCGCGGCGTGTACAGCGGGTTGACGTTGACCACCACCAAACCGGCACGCAAAATGGCCGCGACCGCCACCGGGTACTGCGGCACATTGGGCAACATGATGGCAACGCGGTCTCCTTGCACCAGCCCCAGGCTTTGCAAGTAAGCGGCAAAGGCCTGGCTCAGGCGGTCGGTTTCCCCGAAAGTGACATCCCGGCCCATGAAGCTGTAAGCGGTTTGACTGGCGTACTGCCTGAAGCTTTCCTGCATCAGCGCCACCAGCGATAGATACTGCGACGTATCCAAATCAGCCGGCACGCCAGGCGGATAACTCTTGAGCCAAATGCGATCTGTCATGCTGCATCTCCTGTTTTTTGAAATGCAGAGCTTACACCCGTCTGACGGTCAGTTTGTGACTTTGGCGACATAGCGGTTCGGTTGGGATACCGATGCGCCAGCGGCTATGGCATCGAACTGCGCTGTAGGGTTTTTGGCAAAACCCCAAGTCCAGGGGTCGGATCCCAATTCGGGGCAGAGCTTACGAACTGTCCAAGAACGGTTCACCGATTTGGGCTCAGACCCCAATAACCCGGGTTTGAATCTCAACTGTTCGCATACCCGTATGGCATCGGCATCGGCCTTGGCATCGAACTGCGTTGCAGTGGTGGAAAGGAATGTATCCGTTTTCATTTTGGCCCCACTCTATCCCCCCGCCCCTTTCCCGCCCCGCCAGGCGGAAAAGGGGAGCCAACTCCCATATTTGGCCGCGTCTATAAACAAAGGAAGTACACGCGCCAAGGCACGTTGAACAGCAAAAGAATTTTGAATTTTGGAATCTGAATTCGGATCGGAATTGAGTTTCGGATTTGGATTTGGTTCCCCCCGCCGTAATGAGGAAGGCGAGTAGCGCAAGGTTTGGCGGATCAGGGGCGCAAATGTTTGAGCGTAGCGAGTTTCTGTGCACCCCCACCCTGCTACTGCGAATGGCTTTCTTTTCGGGCGAGCAAACCATGTAACCTGGGAATCAGGCTGTCTGGGTGTTCTGCGTAGGTAAAGGAGGAGCCCAAAGGGCGGGGGACACGGAGCAGAGCACCCATGCAGCCTGATCTCGCTCGTATCTAATCAGTTGGGGACAGAGCTGGCGACATCCAACATCCCGTTTCAAGTCGGGGACAGAGCTTGTCGCTTCGCGTACTACGGTCTGTCCCACAAATTTTTCGGTTCGTAGCTGCGGTCTGTCCCGCGATTTCTCTGGTTATCAGGCTTTCAACACCGTCAGCACTTCGTCGAGCATCTTCTTGGCGTCGCCAAAGAGCATGCGGTTGTTTTCTTTGTAGAACAGTGGATTGTCGACGCCGGCGTAGCCCGAAGCCATGCTGCGCTTCATCACGATCGAGGTCTTAGCTTTCCAGACTTCAAGCACCGGCATGCCAGCAATCGGGCTGGCCGGGTCGTCTTGCGCGCCGGGGTTGACGATGTCGTTGGCACCGATTACGATGGCGACATCGGTTGTGGGGAAGTCATCGTTCAACTCATCCATCTCGAACACAATGTCGTAAGGCACTTTAGCCTCGGCCAGCAGCACGTTCATGTGGCCCGGCATGCGCCCGGCCACCGGGTGAATGCCAAAGCGCACGTTGACGCCTTTTTCACGCAGAAACTTGGTGATCTCATAGACCGTGTGCTGGGCTTGCGCCACCGCCATGCCGTAACCCGGCACGATGATGACGCTCTTGGCTTCACGCAGCAACTCGGCCGTTTCAGTGGCGTTAACCGGAATCACCTCGCCCGCTGGTTGCGCCGCGCCGCCAGCCGGTTTCGGCGCTGCGCTGGCCGTACCAAAGCCGCCGGCGATCACGCTGATGAAACTGCGCGCCATCGCCCGGCACATGATGTAAGACAGAATGGCACCGCTGGAGCCGACCAGCGCACCGATCACGATCAGCAAGTCGTTGGATAACATGAAGCCGGTGGCCGCAGCCGCCCAGCCCGAGTAGCTGTTGAGCATGGAAACCACCACCGGCATGTCGGCACCACCGATGGCCATCACCATGTGCACGCCAAACAGCAGCGCAATCACGGTCATCACGATCAACGGTGTCATGCCATCGGCGATGGTGTGGGCGTTCATGAACTCACGCCCGAACCAGATCACCACCAGCAAACCGACCAGATTCATCCAATGCCGCCCTGGCAGCAACAAGGGATTGCCACCAATGCGACCCGAGAGCTTGCCAAACGCGACGATCGAGCCGGAGAAGGTGATGGCACCGATCAGGATCCCGATGTAGATCTCCATTTCATGAATCGACTTGGCGGCACCGGTAAAGCCGGACGCCGCGGTTGGATCGATGAAGGTGGCAATGCCGACCAGCATGGCAGCCAGACCGACCATGCTGTGCATCAGCGCCACCAGTTCAGGCATCTGCGTCATCTGCACGGTGCGTGCTGCATACAAGCCGATTGAGGCACCGACCAGCATGGCAGCGATGATCCAGGGCAGGCCGGCGGCAGTGACTTGCGGGCCGAATACCGTGGCCAGCACGGCGATGGTCATGCCGATCATGCCGTAGAGGTTGCCGCGCAGCGCGGTTTGCTGGTTGGACAAACCGCCTAGGCTCAGAATGAAAAGAATCGTGGCTCCGATATAGGAGACCGTTGCTAAGCTTGCAGACATCAAACGCCTCCCTTATTTACGAAACATGGCCAGCATACGCTGGGTGACTGCGAAGCCGCCAAACATATTGATGGCAGTGAGCACAATCGCCGCTGCCGCCACCCAGGTGATCAGGCTATTGGGCCGATCCAGCGCGCCAGCCAGCGGCGAAATCTGCACCAGGGCACCAATGGCGATGATGCTGCTGATGGCATTGGTCACGCTCATCAGCGGTGTATGCAAAGCCGGCTTGACATTCCACACCACCATGTAGCCGACGAAGCAGGCCAGCACAAACACGGTGAAGTGTGACAAAAACTCTTTGGGTGCGCTGGCACCAATCAGCCAGAACAACGCCGCAGCCACGCCAAACATGATGGCCAGTTTGCTGCCTCCCATGGGCTCGCTGGCAGCCCCGTGGCCTTGCGCCTTCTTGGCAACCACAGCCACCGCAGCGGGCTTGGCTACAGCCGGTGCTGCTACCTTGGGCGCCGGTGCTGGCCAGGTGATGTTGCCTTCCTTGGTGACGGTCAAGCCGCGGATGGCGTCGTCTTCCATATTGACGTCGATGATGCCGTCCTTGGTCTTGCACAGTTCCTCGGTGAGGCGAAACAGGTTCGTGGCGTACAGCGTGGACGACTGCTTGGACAGGCGCGAGGCCAGGTCGGTATAGCCGACGATGGTCACGCCGTACTTCACAACAGCCTGACCAGGCTCGGTCAGTTCGCAGTTGCCGCCCTGCTCGGCGGCCATGTCAACGATCACGCTGCCGGGCTTCATGCTCTTGACCATCTCGGCGGTGATCAGCTTGGGTGCGGGTTTGCCGGGGATCAGCGCGGTGGTGATGATGATGTCCACCTCCTTGGCCTGCTTGGCGTACATGGCGCGCTGGGCTTGCTGGAAGCCCTCGCTCATCACCTTGGCGTAGCCGCCGCCGCCGCCGCCTTCTTCCTCATAATCGACACCCACGAATTCGCCGCCCATCGACGTGACCTGATCGGCCACTTCGGCACGGGTGTCGTTGGCGCGCACAATGGCGCCCAAACCAACGGCGGTGCCGATCGCCGCCAGGCCGGCCACGCCGGCGCCGGCAATGAAGATCTTGGCCGGTGGAACCTTGCCCGCAGCGGTGATCTGACCGGCAAAGAAGCGACCGAAAGCGTTGGCGGCCTCAATGACGGCGCGGTAGCCAGTGACACCGGCCATGGAGGTCAACGCGTCCATCTTCTGGGCTCGGCTGAGCATGCGCGGTAGCGCGTCGATCGCCAGCACGGTCGCCTTTTTAGCGTTGAGTTGCTGCATCAATTCGGGGTTTTGCGCCGGCCAGATGAAGCTGATCAGCGTGCCGCCTTCGCGCAGCAGGCCGACTTCTTCGCTGCTCGGGCCCCGCACCTTGAAGACGATGTCGGCGCCTGACCACAGGGCTGGCGCGTTTGGCGCGATGGTTGCGCCAGCAGCGCGATAAGCATCGTCGGAAAAGTTCGATGCATCACCCGCGCCGGACTCGACCGAGACCGCGAATCCGAGCTTGATCAGTTTCTCCACCACCTCAGGCACCGTGGCAACCCGCTTTTCGCCGGGGAAAACCTCGCGTGGCACACCGATGCGCTGGGACTTTCTGGCGGCTTCACAGGGGGGGAAATTGGATGCACTGGTCTGCATAAAGCGACTCCTCAACTTGATGGTTGTAATAGCTCGTATGAGCGCTCTGGCACCAGTGGTAACCAGGCAAAGCGATGAAGCACGGAGCTTAACCGAATTGCCCTGGTTTCAGGCCGGGTTCAGCATGACGTGTATCAATAAACTGGCGATTTGCTGGGTGATCGCTGATGACTGTGCCACGTTAGGGCGAGAACGGGGCAGAGGTCGGGCGGCGACATAAAGAAGTCCAAAGGACGCGGAGCGCCCGGCATCTGCCCCGCTCTCGCCCGTTCTTGCCAGTGGATTGGGCTTAATCTGCGGGCCAAAGTTCCTTGGCGGGATAATCCTACTTAATGGACAAGCAACACAGTGGGCAGCGCGTGGTGGTGGGTTTGAGCGGCGGCGTGGACTCGGCGGTGAGCGCCTGGCTGCTCAAGCAGCAAGGCTACGAGGTTATTGGCATCTTCATGAAGAACTGGGAGGATGACAATGACTCCGAGTATTGCTCGTCGAACATCGATTTTGTCGATGCTGCCGCTGTTGCCGACGTGATCGGCATCGAGATCGAGCACGTCAACTTTGCCGCCGAATACAAAGACCGTGTCTTTGCCGAGTTCCTGCGCGAGTACCAGGCCGGGCGCACGCCCAACCCGGACATTCTGTGCAATGCCGAGATCAAGTTCAAAGCTTTTCTGGATCACGCGCTGCGTCTGGGCGCGCAAAAAATTGCCACTGGCCACTACGCGCGGGTGCGGACGAACGGCGGTCGTTTTGAATTGCTCAAGGGTCTCGACCCGGCCAAGGACCAGAGCTATTTTCTGCACCGCCTGAACCAGGCGCAGCTCTCCAAAACGCTGTTCCCGGTGGGTGAGTTGCAAAAAACCGAGGTGCGCCGCATTGCCCAGGAGATCGGCCTGCCTAACGCCAAAAAGAAAGACTCGACCGGCATCTGCTTCATCGGTGAGCGACCGTTCCGCGAGTTTTTAAACCGCTACATCGCGAAGGAACCCGGAGCCATCAAAGATGACAAAGGCCGCATCATCGGCCAGCACGTGGGCCTGAGCTTCTACACGCTGGGGCAGCGCCAGGGCATGGGCATTGGCGGACTGAAATTGGGGTCAGATTCCAATTTCCATCTTCCCTGGTACGTTGCACGCAAAGACATGCAAACCAACACGCTGTGGGCCGTGCAGGGGCACGATCATCCCTGGCTGCAATCGCGTACATTGCAGGCACAGGACGCCAGTTGGGTGGCCGACTCGCCACCGGCTGGTGGCCCCTACGCAGCCAAAACCCGCTACCGCCAGATGGATGCGCCCTGCAACCTGGCAGCAGGCGCTGGTGCAGCGTTCAGTCTGACATTTGCCGCACCCCAATGGGCCGTCACCCCAGGCCAGTCTGCTGTGGTGTATGACGGCGAGGTGTGCCTGGGTGGCGGGGTGATCAGCTCCTCCTTATAATCCACGACTTCCGAGGAGCGTTGCAGTTCACGTCGAGTGAACGAGGCTCGGACCACGTGGTTTGGCAAGCGCCAAATTTCCACATCAACGGCGCTCACCCACTGGTCGGTGCGGTGAGTCTCTCGCCAGAGTTTCTTGCGCCGGCAGTGATTTTCAAATTTACTTTTGGAGTGAGCCATGAGTGCCGTATTGAAACCTGTCAAAACCGAGAATTACAAAATTGCCGACCTGGGCCTGGCTGCCTGGGGCCGCAAAGAGTTGAACATCGCCCAGACCGAAATGCCTGGCCTGATGGCAATTCGCGAAGAATTCGCCAAATCGCAGCCACTCAAAGGTGCGCGCATCACCGGCTCCTTGCACATGACGATTCAGACCGGTGTGCTGGTCGAAACGCTGCAAGCCTTGGGCGCGCAAGTGCGCTGGGCTTCGTGCAATATTTTTTCGACACAGGACCATGCCGCCGCCGCCCTGGTAGCCAGCGGCACGCCGGTGTTCGCCTACAAGGGTGAAAGCCTCGCCGACTATTGGGATTACACCCATCGCATCTTCGAGTTCGGCCCTAAGGGCAGCAAGCTTGAAGGCCCCAACATGATTCTGGACGATGGCGGCGATGCCACGCTGCTGATGCACCTGGGCGCGCGAGCCGAGAAAGACATTAAGCTGTTGGCCAAGCCAGGCAGCGAAGAAGAGATTTGCCTGTTTGCCGCCATCAAGGCCAAGCTCAAGGTCGATCCAACCTGGTACAGCCGCCGCCTGAAAAACATCATCGGCGTGACCGAAGAAACCACCACCGGCGTGCACCGCCTGAACGACATGTCGGCCAAGGGCACGCTTAAATTGCGCGCCATCAACGTCAACGATTCCGTCACCAAGAGCAAGTTCGACAATCTGTACGGTTGTCGTGAGTCGCTGGTGGATGGCATCAAGCGCGCCACCGACGTCATGATCGCCGGCAAGGTCGCCTGCGTGGCCGGCTACGGCGACGTCGGCAAAGGCTGCGCCCAAGCCCTGCGCGCGCTCTCGGCGCAGGTGTGGGTGACCGAGGTCGATCCCATCAACGCGCTGCAGGCCGCGATGGAAGGTTTCAAGGTGGTCACCATGGAATACGCCGCTGACAAATGCGACATTTTCGTGACCTGCACCGGCAACCTCAACGTCATCAATTACAAGCACATGGCGGCCATGAAAGACCAGGCCATCGTTTGCAACATCGGTCACTTCGACAACGAAATCGACGTCGCATCGCTCGCCAAGTGCAAGTGGGAAGAGATCAAACCGCAAGTCGATCATGTGATCTTTCCGGCCAAGGGCGCCAAGCCCGCCAAACGCATCATCCTGCTGGCTAAGGGCCGTTTGGTGAACCTGGGTTGTGGCACCGGTCACCCCAGTTTTGTGATGAGCTCCAGCTTTGCCAACCAAACCATCGCCCAGATCGAGTTGTTCACCAAGCCCAAGGAATACAAAGTCGGCAAAGTCTATGTGCTGCCCAAGCACCTGGACGAGAAAGTGGCGCGGCTGCACCTTAAAAAAGTCGGCGCCATGCTCTCCGAGCTCACCGATGAACAGGCCGCCTACATTGGTGTTAGCAAAGCCGGTCCGTACAAGGCCGACAGCTATCGCTATTGAAAAAGAAAAAATGCGTATCGATCAATTGCTGGTGCAACGTCAGCTCGCCAGCACCCGCTCGCAAGCCCAGCGCCTGATTGCGGGTGGCGTCGAGTGGCTACAGGGAGAAGTCTGGCGGCGCGTCGCCAAGAATGGCGACGAAGTTTCCGATGATGCGCCGGTGCGCCTGCTGGACGACTCCGAGGCACGCTACGTGTCACGCGGTGGCTTGAAGCTTGAAGCCGCTTTGAACCAAGTGGGGTTGTCCGTGACCGGCCTCCAGTGTCTGGATGTGGGCCAGTCCACCGGAGGCTTTACCGACTGCTTGCTGCAGCGAGGTGCCGCCTATGTGGTGGGCGTCGATGTGGGCAGCGCCCAGTTGCACCCACGCCTGCGCGCCGACCCGCGTGTGCTGTGCGTTGAAAAAATTAACGCCCGTGCTCTGGATGCTGCTGATTTGACCGCCGCTTATGCTTTGACAGAAATGTCTGCCCCCAACCCAAGCATTGACTTCGTGCCCGAGTTTGACCTGATCGTGGCTGATCTATCGTTCATATCGCAGACCCTGGTGTTGCCTGCGGTGGTGCCTTTACTCAAACTCGGTGGCACTTTGCTGACGTTGGTCAAGCCGCAGTTTGAGCTGCAACCTGGCCAGGTTGGCAAAGGCGGAATTGTGAAAGATGCGGCGATGTACCTGCTGGTCGAGCAGCGCCTGCGCGAAACTTGCGCTGCGCTCGGCTTGACCGTGACCGCCTGGTTTGACTCGCCGATTACCGGGGGTGACGGCAACCGTGAATTTTTTATATGTGCCCACAAGCTGTGAATTGGGGTCAGATCCCAATTCGGGGCAGAGCCTTCGGACTTGCCAACAACGACTCACCGATTTGGGCTCTGACCCCAATTCTGCGTATTAAGAAATGCCGCCATGACTGACATTGCCCATTTTCCCGTCAGCATTGAATTCTTCCCTCCCAAAACCCCGGAGGGCGTGGAAAAGCTGCGCCGGGCGCGCCTGCAACTCTACGCCTTGAAACCTGAATTTTGTTCAGTGACTTTTGGCGCGGGCGGTGCCACGCAAGAAGGCACCTTCAACACCGTGCGTGATATTCTGGCCGAAGGGGTGAATGCCGCCTCGCATTTGTCGTGCATCGGTGCCACCCGGGCCAAGGTGAGCGAGCAGCTTGCCATCCTGAAAACCATGGGCGTCAAACGCCTGGTCGCCTTGCGTGGCGACCTGCCCAGCGGTTTTGGCACGGGTGGCGAGTTTCAATACGCCAGCGATCTGGTGGCTTTTATCCGCTTCGAGACCGGTGACGACTTTCGCATTGAGGTGGCGGCCTACCCGGAGGTGCATCCGCAGGCCAGGTCACCACAGAGCGATTTGCAGGCCTTTGCCGCAAAAATAAATGCCGGCGCCAACGCCGCCATCACCCAGTACTTTTACAACGCCGACGCCTACTTCCGCTTTGTCGAAGAAGTGGACGCATTGGGCTTGAACGTGGCGGTGGTGCCCGGCATCATGCCGATTGCCAGCTCGACGCAGTTGATGCGCTTTAGCGATGCCTGTGGTGCCGAGATTCCGCGCTGGATACGTCTGCGCCTGCAAAGTTTTGGCGACGATACGGCGTCGATCAAGGCGTTTGGACTGGATGTGGTCACTGACCTGTGCGAGCAACTGCGCGCCGGTGGTGCGCCGGGCCTGCACTTTTACAGCATGAACCAAAGCGTGGCAACACTGGAAGTTTGCCATCGGTTGGGGCTTTAGTGCGCGGGATGATCGACCCTTCTGCCGATCTCTGGCCAGCGGTGATGCAAATAGACCCAGGCCACCAGCCCCGAACACATCATGGCCAGCGAAGCCACAGCCAATGAAACGGTCGATTGCATCACCAGCGGAACAACGATGCCAGCAACCAGGCCATTGGCCGATGAGCCCACGAACGCTTGCAAGGAAGAGGCCATGCCGCGCCGCTGCGGGTAGAGGTCAAGCACCAACAGCGTGATCACCGGCACCATCATGGCCCAACCAAAAGCAAAGATGGCAATCGGAAACAGCGACCACACCGCGCTGGCTTTGAACAATAGGTTAGCCGCCAGATTGACAATCGCGATCACCAGCATGATTGAAAAACCATATTTGATCTGCTGCTTGGGCGCAAGCTTGCCCGCCATGCGACCACTCACCCAGGCACCCCCCATGATGCCGCTGATAGTCAGCAAAAAAAACCAGAAAAACTGGGTCGGTGCCAAGCCCAGATGCGCACCTAAAAAGGCCGGTGCCGCCAGGACATACAAAAACATGCCATTAAACGGCACGCCACTGGCCAGCGCCAGCAGCAAAAACCGCGGATCCAGACCGAGTTGCCAGTAGCCTTGCAGCAGGTTGCTGACTTTCAAAGGCTGACGCTGGCTCAGATGCAGCGTTTCGGGCAGCAACTTGTAATTGGCAAGCCAGAGCGTGACACCGACCCCGGTCAAAAACCAGAACACACTGTGCCAGCCCATGCTCACCAGCAGAGCGCCGCCGATGATGGGGGCAATGGCAGGGGCCGCGCCAAAATAAATGGTGATCTGGCTCATCACCTGTTGCGCCTGCGCTGGTGCAAACATGTCGCGCACCACGGCGCGTGACACCACAATGCCCGCACCCGTGGTCAACCCCTGCACCGCCCTGAAAAAAATCAACTGCCCAATGCTTTGCGACAAGGCGCAACCGGCCGAGGCCAGCGTGAAGGCGGCCAAACCCCACAACACCACCGGCCGACGTCCGAGACTGTCTGAGATAGCCCCATGAAACAGGCTCATGAAAGCAAAACCAAACAGATAGGCCGAAAGCGTTTGCTGCATCTGGACAGGCGTCGCACCGAGCGACTCCGCGATGCCTGAAAACGCTGGCATATAGGTGTCAATCGAAAACGACCCCAGCATGCCCAACAATGCCAGCAACACCGCCAGCGCCCAGCGCGGCGCGCGCCAGAGTTCTTTCGCGTCAGGGTTCATATGGAAGTAGAGTGATCGATCCCAGGCACACTCGGCAGGCTGGTGCGATAGCAATAAGGGATTAGATGCGTCAGGCAAGCACTGCCTGCGAGCGCCGTATCCAGTGTCGCAATGTCAATGATAGCGCCAGCGAAAAACCGACAAAGTCGGTGATGAGTGCACCCTGGAAAGCATCGGACGGAGTCAACGTCAGTCGGCGGTAATCTTTTGCGCCTTGATCAGTTGGGCCCAGCGCTTTGCATCTTTCTCGACCAGACGTTTAAACTCTTCCGGCGTGCTGCTGCTCGGGTCCATCCCCTGGGTCTGGAAGGCTTTTTTGACCTCGTCAGTCGACAAAATTTCCTTGATTTCGCGGTTCAACAAAGCTACCAGATTGGGTGGGGTACCGGGTGGCGCGAAGATGCCGTACCACATGTCCACATTGACATTGCCGATCTTGGCTTCGGTCAGCGTTGGCACTTCTGGCAGCAGTGGGTGACGCTTGTCGCTGCCAATGCCCAGTGCCACCAGCTTGCCCGCTTTTATATACGGCAACGCCACGTGAATTGGCAAAAACATGGTGTCAATCTGGCCTCCGATCAGGTCGGTCAGCGCTGGACCGGTGCCACGGTAGGGAATATGTGTGATAAATACGCCGGCCGTGGCCTTGAACAGTTCCATCGCCAGATGGTGCGGCGTGCCGACCCCAGGCGAGCCGTAATTGATACGACCGGGGGCTTTGCGTGCGGCTTTGATCAGATCGGTTGCACTTTTGAAGCCGGTCTTCGGGTTAGCCACCAACAGCAACTGGCCCCAGCTGGTCAGGGACACCGGCGTTAGATCTTTCACCGGATCAAACGGAAGTTGAGGATAGAGGCTGGCGTTCATCACCAACGTATTGACGGTCACCAGCAAAGTGGCGCCATTGGGCGCAGCGCGCACGACAGCTTCGGTTCCGATATTGCCGGAAGCGCCGGCGCGGTTGTCCACCACCACCGGTCGCCCGAGACGCTCGGACAACCTGGGGCCGAGCGTGCGGGCAATCAGGTCAATGCCGGTGCCCGGCGTGAAGGGCACAATTAGGTGGATCGGGGTTTGTGGCAGCGCAGCTGTTTGGGCCAACACGCCAGCGCTGACGGCAACCGCAGCCAGCAGAAGGCTCAGCTTGAGCGCCAGCCGGCGGTAGTCGAACAGACGGCCAGAGTAAAAGAAACGAGCGATTGCGAGAAGTTGTTGAATCATTTTTTTGCCTCTTTTGATGCCTTGATGTCTGTTGCGCTTGACCGACGGTAAGTGCATTATCGCAAACAAGCCTCGGCCAATTCCCAGATTACGCGGCCACGGTCATTCCAGCTTGAGCAAACGACGCGCATTGCCCTCGTAGATGGCGTGGCGCTGTTGCGGCGTGATGTCGAGCGCGTTGATGATATCAATGGTCCAGCGTGTATAGGCTGACCCCTTCTCCGGATCGAAAGGCGCATCCGAGGCAAACAACACCTTGTCAACACCAAAAAAGTCGAGCCCCAATTCGGTCGCCTTGGCCGCGCCGAACATCGCTGTGTCAGCGTAAAACATCTTGAAATAGTCGAGGGGACGTTTTTTCAACCGCTTCAAGATCAATGAGTAGTCTTCGTCTGAAGTTCGGCTGCCCAACTGGTCCCAACCGGGGCCGACCCGTCCTTCGAAGTAGGGGATCATGCCACCCATGTGATGGGTGATGATTTTGAGGTCCGGATGCTTGTCAAACAAGCCTTCGAACACCATGTGCGCCATCGCAACGCTGGTCTCGTAAGGCCAGCCAAGGGTCCACCATATTTCGTAATGGCTTTTCTTCTCCCCTTTGTAGTCGGGGAAGTCGGCACCGCGGGCCGGGTGCAGCCAGATCGGCCGGTCCAGGCTTGCCATGAGGTCAAACAGTGGCAGCGTCTCGGGCGCAGTGAGTGGCCTGCCCAGGACATTGGTGAACACCTGCACCCCCACTGCTCCGAGTTTGTTGATCGCGCGTTCGGTCTCGCGCAGCAATCCGTCCGGATCGTTCATGGGTAGCGAAGCGATGAAGGCGGGAAAACGCTTGGGGTATTTTGCGACCAGTTCGGCCATGCCATCATTGGCAAGCCGCGCCATTTCGGTCGAGACCGGCGCAGGACCGAACACTTCAATCGGTGGCGAACCCAGGCAGATTACCTGCGCGTAGTCGTCGAAACGGTCCATGATCCGGAAACGCTCGTCCAGATCGACGATGCAGGGAATTTCGCGAACCCGTTTGAACATGTCCTTGCCGTTGGGTGCCACTTCGAGCGCCCGCTTGAAAAAGGCTTGAGGAAAAATGTGGTTGAAAATGTCGAGCTTCATCTTGGTTTCCTTTGAGTTTTCTGGCAATTTTCAGCAACGTGAAAGTTGCTGGAATTTCTTGATGGAACAAGAGGTCGCACGTTGCCACATCTTGATCCATAAGGCAATTTCATTATTTTTATACGTTAATTAAATAATTATATAAGTATCACTCTGTCTTGCACGTGCCGCAAAGCGACTTACGGTTCTTACGAAACTTGTCGACAATCAGCTACTTTCCGTCGCATGGGCCTTGAGGAATACTTTAAAGCTCTCGGCGGCCGGCGAAAGGTCTCTATCCTGGCGCGTAATGACAGAAACCTCCCGCCGGACCACCGGCTCAATGAGCTTTCTGATCTGGATGTTGTAATACTGAGTAATCGGCTTTGCGTAGGAAGGCAACACCGAGACACCAAGACCAGCCGCCACCATGCCAACGACCGTGGACAGATGAGACACCTCGTAAGCGCTTTGAACCTCAACACCCGCGTCGGCAAAACACTTTCTGATGAGTTGTCCGACGGAATTGTCATCCGTGAGTGAAACAAACGGATGCCCCGCCAATTCCCGCCAGGCCACGCTTGCCTGGCTAGCCCACGGATGACCGGCGGCACAGGCCAGCACCAGCGTGTCTGACATTAATGGTTCCGCAACCAGTTCGCGTCCTGCTTTTTCAAAAGTCCCAATGCCAAAGTCCACGCCCCCGTCGCGAACTTTTGTCTGAATCAATCCGGCGATCGTGTCTTGCAGGATGACGCTGACGCCCGGGTACATCGTGGTGTATTCCCTGATGACATTGGGCAGCCAGATTGACGCCATGAGCGGAGTCGCAGCGACCGCCACGCGGCCGCGCTTCTTTGCTACGAGCTCCTTCGAGCTCAATAGGGCGTTGTGAAGGTCCGCCAGCATCTTCTCTGCCACCGGGTAAAAATCTCGCCCAGCATCGGCAAGCTGCACGGTTCGGGTGGTCCGATCGAACAAACGCAGCCCGAACTGTTCCTCAAGCTCGCTGATCAGGACGCTCACCGCAGACTGTGTGAGGTGCAGCCGGGTTGCCGCGGTGGTAAAGCTCCCCGCCTGCGCAACGGCCACGAAGGCTTTGATCTGCTTTAAGGTGACATGGTTCGGTTGAATTATCATTATTTGACCTTCACAAGGTACGATTTTGACGACTTTAGTCCATTGAGTTTTCGCCAGGCGAGCCAAGGCGTCATGGGGCAGCATTCTTTGCAAGATTTTGAGTCACATTCTCTTGCCATCTTTACCGACGCTTCATTGAACTTGAATGCCTTGATATGTTCAAATAAACTCGGTCGGCATTAGTTATTACTTGAGAAGTGAAAATCATGAAAAAATTATTTATATTGTCTGCTGCGCTGGTGACCAGTGGACTGAGCTTGGCGCAGACACAGGATATGGGCCACGTGCTTTCGGCAACGCCAATCTTGCAACAAGTCGGCGTGCCGCGTCAGGTCTGCAACACTGAACAAGTTGCGGTGCAACAGCCCAAGTCCGGCGGCGGTGCCATTTTGGGAGCCATTGCCGGGGGCGCCATGGGCAATGCCGTGGGCGGAGGCAGCGGCAAAGCGGCAGCCACGATGCTAGGCCTCATCGGCGGGGCGGTCGTTGGCAACAACCTGGAAGGCTCACCGGTATCGCAATCCCGGGACATTCAGCGTTGCACCACTCAAACTTTTCTTGAAACCCGCACCGTGGCTTACCAGGTCGCTTATGAATTTGCTGGCAAACACTACACCGTGCAAATGCCACACGACCCAGGCCCTACCATTCGTCTTCAGATCACCCCGATCATCAATTAAGTCATCCGTTTTGTTGGCCCCCGCTTGAATGTGGGGAAAAAAGCCTTATCATTAGCACTCGTAAGAGCTGAGTGCTAACAGACTTCCTGTCTTTCGCAGTCTCCCCTTCAAGTTAACAAGCGCCAGCTTTTCAAGTTGGTGCTTTTGATTTTTAAACCCCTGTTTCAAAACCAAGGAGATCCTATGAAACTTCGTCCTCTGCACGACCGCGTGATCGTCAAACGCGTCGAAAACGAAACCAAAACCGCCTCCGGCATCGTCATTCCTGACAGCGCTGCTGAAAAGCCTGACCAAGGTGAAGTGCTGGCCGTGGGTCCGGGCAAAAAGAACGACAAGGGCGAAATCAGCCCGATGGCAGTCAAGGTGGGTGACCGCGTGTTGTTCGGCAAATACAGCGGCCAGACCGTCAAAGTGGACGGTGACGAATTGCTGGTCATGAAAGAAGACGACCTCTTCGCTGTTGTCGTCAAGAAATAAATAATTTGCGGGACTGACCGATTGAAGCGCAGCGCTCAATCGGTCAGTCCCCAACTGAATAGTCTTTCTCAAGTCAATAGTTGCTTACGCATCATCCATGCGCTTTAGCGGCTCATTTAACTCATCATTTTTTAGGAATTTATCATGGCAGCAAAAGACGTAGTTTTCGGCGGCGAAGCCCGCGCACGCATGGTCGAGGGTGTCAACATCCTGGCTAACGCAGTCAAAGTCACCCTCGGCCCGAAAGGCCGCAACGTGGTGCTGGACCGCTCATTTGGCGCCCCTACCGTGACCAAGGACGGTGTATCCGTGGCCAAAGAAATCGAACTCAAGGACAAACTGCAAAACATGGGTGCGCAGATGGTCAAGGAAGTCGCTTCCAAAACCTCTGATATTGCAGGCGACGGTACCACCACCGCCACCGTGCTGGCCCAAGCCATCGTGCATGAAGGCATGAAGTACGTGACCGCCGGCATGAACCCGATGGACTTGAAGCGCGGCATCGACAAAGCTGTTACCGCCCTGATCGAGCAACTCAAGAAAGCCTCCAAAGCCACCACCACTTCCAAGGAAATCGCCCAAGTTGGCTCCATCTCTGCCAACAGCGATGAATCCATCGGCAAGATCATTGCTGATGCGATGGACAAAGTGGGCAAAGAAGGCGTGATCACCGTCGAAGACGGCAAGTCGCTCGACAGCGAGCTCGAAGTGGTTGAAGGCATGCAGTTTGACCGTGGTTACCTGTCGCCCTACTTCATCAACAACCCGGAAAAGCAAGCCGCTTTACTGGAAAACCCGTTTGTGCTGCTGTACGACAAGAAAATCAGCAACATCCGTGACCTGCTGCCCACGCTGGAGCAAGTCGCCAAGTCGGGCCGTCCTCTCTTGATCATCTCGGAAGATGTCGAAGGCGAAGCCCTGGCAACGCTGGTAGTCAACACCATTCGTGGCATCTTGAAGGTTGTGGCAGTCAAGGCTCCCGGCTTTGGCGACCGTCGCAAAGCCATGCTCGAAGACATCGCCATCCTGACCGGCGGCAAGGTCATCGCTGAAGAAGTTGGCCTAACGCTGGAAAAAGTGACGTTGGCAGACTTGGGCTCGGCCAAGCGCGTTGAAGTGGGCAAAGAAAACACCATCATCATTGACGGTGCCGGTGCTGCCGCTGATATCGAAGCCCGCGTCAAACAAGTGCGCGTGCAAATCGAAGAAGCCACCAGCGACTACGACCGCGAAAAACTGCAAGAGCGCGTGGCCAAGCTGGCCGGCGGTGTGGCCGTGATCAAGGTGGGCGCTGCCACCGAAGTGGAAATGAAAGAGAAAAAGGCCCGCGTTGAAGACGCTCTGCACGCAACCCGCGCTGCTGTCGAAGAAGGCATTGTGGCCGGTGGTGGCGTGGCGCTGCTTCGTGCCAAACAAGCTGTTGGCAAAATCAAGGGCGCCAACGCCGACCAGGACGCCGGCATCAAACTGGTGCTCAAGGCAATCGAAGCGCCGCTACGCGAGATTGTTTATAACGCCGGTGGTGAAGCCTCGGTGGTGGTCAACGCCGTGATGGCTGGCAAAGGCAACTACGGCTTCAACGCTGCCAATGACACCTATGGCGACATGATCGAAATGGGCATCCTGGACCCGACCAAAGTGACTCGCACTGCGCTGCAAAATGCAGCTTCGGTTGCCAGCCTGATGCTGACCACCGAGTGCATGATCGCTGAGTCACCGAAGGAAGAAGCCGCTGGCGGCATGGGTGGCGGTGACATGGGTGGTATGGGCGGAATGGGTGGCATGGGCGGAATGGGCATGTAAAACGCCGCGAAATCACGCGATACCGTCGTTGCGTCGCCTTGCCCTCCGATAACACCGCAAGGCGTTATCGGACGAAGCGCTGCTACTGTCTGCGGCGACGCGCCTAGGTCTCGCGCGATTGCGCAGCGTTTGATGCGCGCCTAGGCCTGAAGCCTCATGCGGCGTCGAATCGCGTTGCAGCTTTCGACTCATAACCCCCCCGCACGGCGCGAGCCTTGCGGGGGGTTTTAATTTATGGCTGCATTGAGTTGAAACATCAAAGCGGCCTTGCCCAGAAAACTCAGTTGCACTGCCCAACCTGGCTTGAATTCATAAGCCAGTGCAGGAATCAAGCCGGGTGAAAAACCTTTGTAGTTCAGTGGTACCTTCTTTTCATAAGGATCTTTGTAGCCATAGAGCAAACCAGCGCTCCACTTGAATGACAAGTCTTTAACCCCAGCAACTGAATGATAAACGTGACCCCAGGGGTAAAGATAGACACAGGGTTGGCCAAAGGAATTGCTGAACAACGCAACGCCATCGAGTTTGGCATCCGGATGCTCACGCTCCAGGCCCACCATCACCACGTCGCTGTGTGCGCTGTCATAGACGTAGTGATAAGTAAAAGGACTCATCTGCAAGTGCACCACAGCGCTGGGGGCAGCGTCCGGGAAGGCAATGACCTGTGCCACGGCAGCGCCAGCGAAGTAGCCCACAATCACGACCGAGATGATGCGAATTAATTTATTCAAAGCGTTAGGAGCCCTACTGTGATGCGACGAATGTGCAGTGTAACAACTGTCGTTTTGGTGTTGTTGTCATTGCTTCTGACCAGCAGTTGCGCCTGGATCGATGCCAGGCAGCGTGAGATTATCTATCGCCCGACAGTCGGCAGCCCTGCCAATTTTAAGGGACTACGCTCAACCGATCAGCGCTATTTTGTCCGTGTGCCACAAGTAGCGTTTCAAAATGATGCTGGCCTGGTCGATCGCAGTAGCGCGGCGCAGCAGGTAGCAATGTGGTGGCTGCCCAACGCCGACAAAAATGCACCCAGCTTGCTCTATTTTCATGGCACGTTTCGCACCCTGTACGAAAATCTGCACAAGATGGAGGCACTGCGCCAGGCCGGTTTTTCGGTGCTGGCGGTGGAATACCGAGGTTGGGGCTTGAGCTCGCCCATCATCCCCTCAGAACAGACGATTCTGCAAGATGCCGATGTGGCTTGGATGGAGTTGCAACGCCTTGAGCCGCGCGCCAGCCAGCGCGTACTTTATGGCCACTCGATGGGCAGCGGCGTGGCGGTTCACCTGGCCAGCCGCCTGCACGCCAAGACCGATTACGGCGCCCTGATTCTGGAGTCTGCCTTCACCAGTTTTGCCGACGTGGCGCATGAAGCAGGATTTTTTGCGAGCTTGCTGGCATCGTTTACCAATGAAAAATTTGCCTCTATTGACAACATTGCGCAGGTACACGCACCTCTGCTGATGCTTCATGGCAGCCTGGATACAACGATTCCCATCAAACTGGGTAAAAAATTATTTGCTGCAGCCAACTCGCCCAAAGAGTGGTGCACCATTGAAGGCGGCGCGCACAGTGACCTCGATCAAATCGATCACGCGCAGTACCAAGCCATACTCCAGAGTTTCAAGGTCAGATACCTTCAAGCGCTTTAGACCGGGCAAGACCACCAGGCTCAAGCGTGTGGCCGCTAGCTCGGGTGGCACCAGCAAGCCCTGGGCACAAGCACCACGCGGCGCGCCTGTATCAGGGACAGCGCAAGCACGTCAGCAGGCCCGCAGTTGAGCCGTCAAGTCCCGTTGAATCACCATTTGCAAGACGGATTTCCAGATCTTTGGCCAACACCTTGCCCAGTTCCACGCCCCACTGGTCAAAACTGTTGATGCCCCAGATCGCGCCACTGACAAAGACACGGTGTTCCTGCAAGGCAATCAGGGCACCCAGGCTGGTGGGTGTGAGCTCATCGAGCAGCAAAAATGTGCTCGGGCGGTTGCCGGGAAAATCCTTGTGGCCACTGGCATCTGCCCTACCCTGCATCAAAGCTTGCGCCTGCGCCAGCGCATTGGCCAGTAGCAGACGGTGGTGACCCGGCAAATTGTGCTTCGGTTTTTTCACCACCACAAACTCGACCGGCACGCGGTCGGTGCCCTGATGCAGCATTTGAAAATAGGCGTGCTGGCCGTTGGTGCCCGGTTCGCCCCACAACACAGGTGCTGTGCCGTAGGGCAGCGCCTCGCCCGCCATGTCCACGCGCTTGCCATTGCTCTCCATCTCCAACTGTTGCAAGTAGGCTGGCAGGCGGCGCAACGCGTTGTGATATGGGGCGATTGAGCGGCTGGTAAAACCATGAAAGTTACGGTACCAGACATCCAGCAGGGCCAAACGCACTGGCAAATTACGCTCCAGTGGCGCGCTGCGAAAGTGCTCATCCATGTCATGCGCACCGGCCAGAAAATCCCGAAAGCGCTGCCCTCCGATGGCGATAGCCAATGGCAGGCCGATCGCCGACCAGACCGAATAACGCCCACCCACCCAGTCCCAAAAACCAAACGTGGTGTTGATGCCAAATGCATTGGCCGCCACCACGTTGGTCGTCAGCGCAACAAAATGGCAACCTATATCGGTGCCACCCAGCGCTTCAAACCAAGCCTTGGCCGAACGCACGTTGGTCATGGTCTCGACGGTGGTGAAAGTTTTGCTGGCGATCAAAAACAGCGTGTTCTGGGGCTGGATGCGCTTGAGCAGTGCCGAGAGCTCGTGGCCGTCCACGTTGGAAATGAAGTGAAAGCGTTTGCCCGGCAGCACAAATTCATCAAGCGCCAACACCGCCATTTGCGGACCCAGATCAGAACCCCCAATGCCAATGTTGACGATGTCGGTGATGCCCTCGTCAGCGCGCACCATTTCGGCAAATGCCAGCATTGCGTCGAGCGTGGCATGCACCTGGGCCAACTCGGGCTCTAGCGTCACTGCGATTGCCGCGTCGCTTCGCTCCTCGCAATGACGAAGAGGGAAGCTGCGTTCCTCGCAATGACGGCCCGCGCGGCAGTCCATGGTTTCAGGGTGCATGGATTGCTTCACTTCGTTCGCAATGACGGGGCTCGGTGTTCTTAGCAACCAGTGCAGCACGGCGCGCTGCTCCGTGCGGTTGATCTTTTCTCCGGCAAACATGGCGTCGCGGTGCTGCGCCACGCGGCATTGGTCGGCGAGATCAAACAACAGTTGCTCGGTGGCGCAGTCGATCAGGTTCTTTGACAGGTCGGCAAAGACATGGGGTGCGCTTTGACTGAAGGCTTCAAAACGATGCGTGTCGAGCGTAAAGGCGCAGCGCATATCAAAGACACGACCGCTGGCATTCAACATGGCATTCAACGCCTCCCACGCGGGGGTCCGGTCACAGCGGATGGGGTTCATGTTGTAATTATCAGACCGAATCAAGCAGCCGCTTCAAATAGTGCCCAGTGAAGCTGGCCGGATTAGCGGCAAGGTCTTCGGGTGTGCCCACCCCCACCACGGTGCCGCCGCCAGCGCCACCTTCGGGACCCATGTCGATCAGCCAGTCGGCCGTTTTGATGACGTCCAGGTTGTGTTCTATGACCACGATCGTGTTGCCCGCGTCACGCAACTGGTGCAAGACTTTAAGCAGCAGGTCAATGTCGGCAAAGTGCAGGCCGGTGGTGGGTTCGTCCAGGATGTAGAGCGTGCGCCCGGTGTCGCGTTTGCTGAGTTCCAACGCCAATTTGACGCGCTGCGCTTCGCCACCTGAGAGCGTGGTGGCGGACTGACCCAGGTGGATGTAAGAAAGGCCCACGTCCAGCAGCGTGTTCAGCTTGCGCGCCAGCGTCGGAACCGACTTGAAAAACTCATGGGCAGCTTCCACCGTGAGATCGAGAATCTGCGCGATGTTCTTGCCTTTGTAGAGCACTTCCAGCGTTTCGCGGTTGTAGCGCTTGCCAGCACAGACATCGCAGGGCACATAGACGTCGGGCAAAAAGTGCATCTCCACCTTGACCACGCCGTCGCCCTGACAAGCTTCGCAGCGGCCACCGGCGACGTTGAAGCTGAAGCGACCGCCGCCATAGCCACGCTCGCGCGCCACCGGCATTTCAGCCATCAACTCGCGAATTGCCGTGAACAAGCCGGTGTAGGTGGCCGGGTTGGAGCGCGGCGTGCGGCCAATCGGAGACTGATCAACATTGATCACTTTGTCAAACTGCTCGATGCCTTCGATGGACTCATGCGCAGCCGCTTCGTTGTGGGCACGGTAGAGCGTGTGCGCCACCGCTTTGTAGAGCGTGTCGTTGACCAGCGTCGATTTGCCCGAGCCCGACACACCGGTGACACAGGTGAACAGGCCAACCGGAATTGCCACGTCCACACCCTGGAGGTTGTGGCCACGGGCTTTGAAAATTTGCAGCCAGCCACCGCCCGGGGGGGCTCGCCGCAGCGGCACTTCAATGCGCCGGGTGCCCGCCAGATACTGGCCCGTCAGCGAATCTGGCGTGGCTTTAACTTCCTCAAATGTGCCCTGCGCCATCACGCGTCCACCATGGATGCCCGCACCGGGCCCCATGTCGATGATCTGGTCGGCCGCAAGCATCATGTCTTCATCGTGCTCCACCACCAGCACGCTGTTGCCGATGTTGCGTAAGTGTTTGAGCGTGTCGATCAAACGTGCGTTGTCGCGCTGGTGCAGGCCAATGCTGGGTTCATCAAGCACATACATCACGCCGGTCAGACCGGATCCGATTTGGCTCGCCAGCCGGATGCGTTGCGACTCGCCACCACTTAAGGATTCAGCGCTGCGCTCCAGGCTCAAATAGTTCAGGCCCACATCGTTGAGAAATTTTAGGCGCAAACTGATCTCACGCACGACTTTGCTGGCGATCTCGCCTTTGGCGCCGCGCATCTGCAAGGCGTTGAAATACAAGAGCGCATCACGCAGCGTGAGGTGATTGAGCTCAAAAATGGCGCGCGCTTGCGCTCCCTCGCCAAGCTTGACGTGACGCGCCTCGCGTCTGAGCCGTGAACCCGCGCAGTCCGGGCAGGCTTGACTGCTGCGGTAGCGCGCCAGGTCTTCGCGCACTACAGCGGATTCGGTCTCGCGGTAGCGGCGTTGCATATTGGGAATGATGCCTTCAAAAGGGTGCTTCTTGCTGAGCTTCTTGCGGCTTGAGGCGCCCGCAGCGTCGCTGGCTGTATCGGTGTCCATCAGGTAGCTGAACTTGATTTCATCCGCCCCGGAGCCGTACAGCACGGCTCGTTGTACCGCCGCAGGCAGTGATTCAAAGGCCTGTTCAAGATCAAATTTGTAGTGCCTGGCCAGGCTCTCCAGCAGCGCAAAATAATACGCGTTGCGTCGATCCCAGCCTTTGATGGCACCGCTGGCCAAACTGAGTGAAGGAAAAGCCACCACCCGGGTTGGGTCAAAAAACTCCTGCACACCCAGGCCGTCACAGCTTGGACAGGCACCGACGGGCGAGTTGAATGAAAACAGGCGCGGCTCCAGTTCGGCAATCGAATAGCTGCACTGGGGGCAGGCGAACTTGGCGTTGAACAGGTGCTCTTTTTCAGGCAAGCTGCCCGCGCCCAGTTCGAGCGCAATGGCACGGCCACCGGCCAGGCGCAGCGCAGCCTCGAAACTTTCGGCCAGACGCTGCTGCATATCGGCGCGCACCTTGAGGCGGTCAATCACCACATCGATATCGTGCTTCTCGGTTTTTTTGAGCGGTGGCAACTGGTCAAATTCAAACGTCTGCCCATCGACCCGAAAACGCACATAGCCTTGCGCCTGCATGTCGGCAAACACGTCCAGAAACTCACCTTTTTTCTCGCGCGCCAGCGGTGCCAGGATCAGCAAACGGGTGTCGGGCGGCAGCGCCAACACGGCGTCCACCATCTGGCTCACGCTCTGGGCTTGCAGCGCCAAGTTGTGCTCCGGGCAGAACGGTGTGCCGGCGCGGGCAAACAACAGGCGCAGGTAATCGTGTATTTCGGTCACGGTGCCGACAGTGGAGCGCGGGTTGTGGCTGGTGGCCTTTTGCTCGATCGAGATCGCTGGTGAGAGGCCCTCGATCAGATCCACATCGGGCTTGTCCATCAATTGCAGAAATTGACGGGCATAGGTCGAGAGGCTCTCCACGTAGCGGCGCTGGCCTTCGGCGTACAAGGTGTCGAACGCCAGGCTGGACTTGCCCGAGCCGGAGAGGCCGGTGATCACGACCAACTGGTTGCGCGGGATGTCAAGATCAATATTTTTGAGGTTGTGCGTGCGTGCACCGCGAATGCTGATGGTCTGGCGCTGCATGACGCTGGCGAGGTAGCTGCCGTCGGTGGGGGTGTTCAAGGTGAAATGGACTCGGGAAAACCTGTAATCATAGTTAAAGATGGCGGCTATAGCACTTCTTTCCAATGCAGCTGGACCAGATCGGGGACAATTGGCCGTTTTATAAAAGTCACCATCGGTGACTTGATGCCTTTGGAGAGCCCTGTTTTGTCTAAAGTTGATGCCCTCGATGCGAGGGAAAACACTGTTGTTGCCAGCAAGATGACGCCTTTGGAGTTGCGCGCCAGCTTTTCCCTGGCCTCGATCTTTGCCCTGCGCATGCTGGGGCTGTTCCTGATTTTGCCGGTGTTCGTGATTGAAGCAGCCAAATACCCTGGCGGCAACGACCCTGCCCTGGTGGGTCTGACGATGGGCCTTTATGGCTTGACGCAGGCCATGCTTCAATTCCTCTACGGCATGGCGTCGGACCGGCTTGGCCGCAAACGCGTCATTGTTTTTGGCCTGTTGCTGTTCGCGCTCGGCAGTTTTGTGGCGGCCTGGGCACCCAGCCTGACCTGGCTGGCGATCGGCCGCGCCGTGCAGGGCGCCGGTGCCGTCTCGGCGGCGGTGACGGCCTTGCTGGCGGATCAAACGCGCGACCAAGTCCGCACCAAGTCGATGGCACTGGTGGGTGCCAGCATAGGGCTGATGTTCGCGCTCTCGCTGGTGGCCGCGCCGGTGCTGGTGAGCTTTGTCGGTCTGGCCGGGCTATTTGCCTTGACCGGTGGTTTGGCCTTGCTGGGCGTGGCGGTGGTGGTTTGGTGGGTGCCAGCCGAACCACTCAAACATAAAAACCTGCCGCGTGGCGGCTTGATGGAAGTGTTGCGGCTGCCCGCCCTGTTGCGCCTCAATTTCGGTGTGTTTGTATTGCACGCCGTGCAGCTCGCCATGTGGATGGCGGTGCCCGCCATGCTGGTGCAGGCCGGCCTGGCACGCGAGCATCATTGGTGGGTTTATTTGCCGGCCGTGCTGGGCTCATTTGTGGTGATGGGCGGCACGCTGTTTCAAATGGAAAAGCGCGGTTACCTGCGGGCAGTCTTCCTGACGGCGATTGCTTTAGCGGCGCTGGTGCAAGCGGGCTTGATGCTGCTCGCTGCCGGGACGCCCAGCGTAGGCGCGCTAATTGTTTTGCTGTTTGTATTCTTCTATGGCTTCAATGTGCTGGAGGCAAGCCAGCCGAGCCTGGTTTCGCGCTTGGCACCGGTACATGCCCGTGGTGCCGCCATGGGGGTCTATAACACCTTGCAATCACTCGGATTTTTTGCCGGTGGTGCGCTTGGCGGCTGGCTCGTCAAGCACGTGGGTGCGCCCGGTTTGTTTGCCGTCTGCGCTGGCTTGATGCTGCTGTGGCTGCTGGTGGCCTGGCCGATGCGCGTGCCAAAGGCAGCATAATCAACATTTCAAGACAAACTAAGGAGACAGCATGGCATCCGTCAACAAAGTCATTCTCGTCGGCAACCTGGGGCGCGACCCTGAAGTGCGTTACCTGCCCAGCGGCGACCCGGTGGCCAACATCACCATTGCAACCAGCAGCAAATACAAGAACAAAACCGGCGAAATGGTCGAGGAGACCGAGTGGCACCGCGTCACCTTCTTTGGCAAGCTTGCCGAGATCGTCGGCCAGTACCTCAAAAAAGGCCGTTCCGTTTACGTCGAGGGCCGCATCAAGACGCGCAAATACACTGACAAGGATGGCGTTGAAAAGTACGCTACTGACATCATCGCCAACGAAATGCAAATGCTCGGTAACCGCGAAGGCATGGGCGGCCCATTTGGTGACGATGATGGCCCCAGTGGCGGCTACTCGCGCCCGGCACCGGCATCGCGTCCGGCCGCCGCAGTGCCACAGTCGGCCTCGACCTCCGCCAAGCCGTCGAGCGGTTTTGACGACATGGACGACGATATTCCGTTCTGATTTCATGGATGCCAATGTCCGTGGCAACGCGTCAGACGTCCGTGGCGTGACGCTTACGCGCTCGCGGACGTGGCATTGCCGGTTTTCCAGCTAAACAGTGATAATTCAGCGAGCGCTGGACCAACGCCCCGCTACGGCCATTTGTCACATCGGGGAGGTGGTCGGTATTGGAGATTTCTTCATGGCCGTTCCGCTTATCAAAGTTATGGCGGTGAAGGACTGGTTCGCAGTAATGTGACCGGCTCCAACACAGTGCAAGCGGTCGGTCATGGTGGTAACCCAACGAGTAAGTCTCGACCAACTACAGCCATTAACGCAGCCGTTTTGCAACGAACTCTCGTTCGATTTGTCTTCTCTCTGACGGAGCGCATAATGCGAGCAAGGGCAAAACCATCGAGAGATGGTCACGCAAAGCTACCGGCCCAAATGTTCAACAAGAGCCTATGGCGGCAGGGTTGCCGGTCTTGAATGCAACCGGTCGAAGGCCGTCATTACATGCAATAGAAAAGCCGCATAGCAGCGCAGCGCAGCGTGGCTGCCAAAAATTTGGTAACAAGTGGAAAATAATCATGTTGCGCGGCGGAAATCATGGGGCATCGGGGGCCAGTGCCTGGGGTGACGATCAAGAATGTTTCAAACAGCTATTCGAGTTGTCACCGGACCCGACCTGGATCATCGACAGCAAACGGTTTGTCGAATGCAATGAGGCGGCCGTCAGAACGCTGGGCTACCCCAGCCGCGCCGAACTTCTGAACGTCCACCCCTCAAAACTCTCTCCGCCCACGCAACCCGACGGGGAAGACTCCTATGTCAAGGCCGAGCGCATGATGGCTATTGCCAAGGACAAGGGTCTGCATCGATTCGAGTGGATGCATACCAAGGCGAACGGCACCGATTTTGTCGCCGAGGTCACCCTCTCGGCAATTCAACTCTCTGATCGACAGGTGATCTACTGTGTCTGGCGCGACATCACCGAGCGCAAGCAGATGGAACAACAAGTGCGCGAACTGGCCTTCTACGACCCGCTGACCCAGCTGCCCAACCGGCGGTTGCTGGGTGACCGGCTGAGTCAGGCACTGGCGGATAGCAAGCGGAGCGACTGTTATGGCGCCTTGATGTTCCTGGATCTGGACAACTTCAAGGCGCTCAATGACAAACATGGACACACGGTGGGCGACTTGCTTCTGGTGCAGGCAGCCATGCGCATGAAGAGTTGCGTTCGCGAGGTCGATACCGTGGCGCGCTTTGGCGGCGATGAATTTGTGGTGATGCTGGGTCAGCTCGACGCAGATAAACCGGCAGCGACGGCCCAAGCCGCCAGCCTCGCCGACAAGATTCGTGCCGCGCTGGCTGAACCGTACCTGCTGGCGGTCGCGCCCAGCGTGTCGGAAGATACCCTGGTTAAGCACCGTTGCACCGCGAGCATTGGCGTGGTCGTGTTCATCGAACGCGAAGGAAGTCAGGACGACTTTATACGGTTGGCTGATACTGCGATGTACCAAGCCAAGAATGTCGGCAGCAATTTGATTCGGTTTGCTGAGGATAAAAGCCAACCTTGAGTGACTGCAACCGGCAATGCTGAGTGTCAGCAACGTGTCTGTAAAAGCCATTCGTGTTCACTATCCGAGCGGTTGGTCCAGGGTGGATTCCAGACGGGTATTCGGTCACGCATCCAAGAAAATAACGAGCGTGGTGGGTGGCTGTGCCGGGGCGTTGGAGCCAATTCGCGGCGATGACAATGGTGGCGAACCCATTCAGTGTTGGCACCCCAGCGTAGGAAGGCAGGCTGCGGCTCCGCCCGCGAACGCGCAAGCGTCACGGCATGAACGTCCACCGCGCCACCATGGGTTTGAACGCAAATTACAATACCATGGCACGCCGCTAAAGGCGGACTGTGATCAGGAGAGTCTGTGCTGCGCCATTGTTTGTCACCCTGGCACCTGCTGTCGTTATTGGCACTGTTGTTACCGGCTTGCAGCAGCTACACGCCGCCCGATGCGCTGGCCGGAATGAGTCGCTCTGAATTGGTGGCGCGGATGGGGCCGCCCGACATGGAGCGCCGAGTGGACGCAGGCAGCCGACTGGAATTCCCACGCGGACCGTATGGCAAGCAAACCTGGTTCGTTTACTTCGACGCCGCTGGCCGGGCCGTCCGCGCCGAGCAGGTTTTAACCGAACAGAACTTCAACCGGATCGAAGTCGGCATGACGCAGGACGTTGTGCGTCAATTGCTGGGCCGACCCAACGAGGTTCAAGTGCTCGGACGTGAACGCGGCGCGGTTTGGAGCTACCGCTACGACAACTATTTATGCAACTGGTTCCAGGTGGAGTTCTCGCTACAACAGCAAGTGCGCTCCACCGGCTACGGCCAGCCGCCCGAATGCGATGGGCGTGATCGGCGTTTTTTCTTGTTGCACTAAGCCCCTACTTCATCGAGGCGAACTTCCGCCAGACACGGGGTCAACGCTTGCTACGAGCCTCTGGAAGGCGCGTTTTTCAACTTGCCACGCACCGGCACCACCGTGGTGACCGTGGGACGCACTGCATCAGGCGAGACCGGTTTCGGTGGAGAGGTGTCTTTTTTCGGTTTTTTTACCATCTTGTTGCTTTGCTGACCTTTTGCCATTTTTTGCTCCTGGTTAGTGTCCGACTCTTCAACTTGAGGCTGGCAGTTGTTCTTATCCACCTGCGTGTGCCTGCTTGGTGTCGGTGGTAGGCCGTGTAAGACTTGAACTTACGACCAAAGGATTATGAGAAAAGACGTTTTTGCAAAACCTAGCGTTTATGCGGGTTTGCAGCGGGTCAAAACTCGGTGTGCAGCAAACTGTGTAAGCAGCGAAGTTGCCCTACCTTTTTAAGCCCTTCACACCATCCTCAAAATCATCCCATCCCACACCAATAAATTCTAGTACTCTCGCTTGTTATTGTAGGTCCAACTGCGTTCACGAAATTGCCCATTTAACTGCACGCCAACGCAACCGTTCCGTCCGCGTCGTCCTCTCTCCATCATCCCAATCGCTCATGGTACAGCTTGATTGTTGTACCGACATTTGACCGATGCAACTGCGCCAGCTTTTCACGCGACTGGCGCATCTCCAATTGTTCAGCGTTCGTGTCGGCTTGAACCTTCAACTGTTTCGCCCTGTCTTTTGCAGACTTCGCATTTGCCTTCATCCGTTTGACACGCTGTTCGGCAGCGTTGCCTTGTTTGATCTCTTCCAGTGTCATATAAGCTCCCGTATATACATGCTGTATTTACCGGGGGCTCCAAACTTGCTTTTTACAGAGTACGATGTCGCTATGAAAACTAGGCCACCACCCATCTTCCGGTCCTATTGATTAAGTAGCGCTTGAATCAACGATGTTCATTGTTTTCTATTGAGGAGTTATAAGCCATGTACAAGCACCTTTTTGTGCCCGTTGAAGGATCTGAGCTCTCCCACCGTGCCATGGATGGCAGTATTGAGCTCGCCCTGCAATTGGGTGCCCGCATTACCGGATTTGTTGTAGAACCAGATCTGCCACTTTCAACAATGACCGGAGATCGCAGCGAGTTCACGGATCGCGTCAAGAGCCATGAAGCCAAAAACGAAGCTCACGCCGCTGCCTTGATGCAGCAGTTTGAAAAGCGTGCATTGGACGCCGGAGTGGCTTTCAAAGCACATCAGACGACTTCCTATGCGGTAGGTCAATCGATTGTGAACCAGGCAGAAAAATCAGGCTGCGACATGATTGTCATGGTGTCACACAGCCGCAGCCGGGTAGGGAAATTCGTATTTGGCTCGCACACCAAGGATGTCATTATCGAAAGCAAGCTGCCGGTGCTTGTATTGCGCTGATGCGGGTGTCCATCATCACATGTGTTGTGGCTAGTTTTTGGGGCATTCGCACACCGTAACGTATTTTACCAAAAAGGGCAAAAAGTGTGTAAGTGGTGTGCAACAAAAAAACAGCCACTTTTTGAGTGGCTATTTTTACTGCAACCTGTTGTTATTAAACAGGAATTTTGGTAGGCCGTGTAGGACTTGAACCTACGACCAAAGGATTATGAGTCCTCTGCTCTAACCAACTGAGCTAACGGCCCGACTGAAGCGAGGATTGTAGATGCCTACTTGTGGTGGCTCAGGGCGTTGCTGACCAATTTGGACGTGATATCGACAATCTGGATCATGCGGTCATAGGCCATACGAGTCGGGCCGATGACGCCCAGGGTGCCAACCACCTGGCCATCGACTTCATAAGGCGCACTGACGATGGACAGGTCTTCAAACGGTACCACCTGGCTTTCGCCGCCAATAAAAATACGCACGCCATCGGCCTGGCCGGCAATATCGAGCAAGCGCATGAGCTGTGCTTTTTGCTCAAACAGCTTGAAGGCGCGGCGCAGGTGACCCATGTCGTTTGAAAAATCACTGACCGCCAGCAAATTGCGCTCACCAGAGATCACCACTTCGTTTTGATCCTCTGAAGTAGCGTCGGAACTGACCGCCACGGCTGCGCTCATCAAACTGGCAATTTCCGAGCGCAGGGTCTCAACTTCGCTTTGCAAGCGTTCACGCACCTGCTCAATCGTCAACCCAACGTAATTGCGGTTGAGGTAATTAGCGGCCTCCACCAACTGGGTTTGGGAATAATCCACCTCGGTAAAAATAACCCGGTTTTGCACATCTCCGTCAGGCGAAACAATGATGACCAAAAAACGCCGCTCAGACAGTCGTAAAAATTCAATGTGACGAAAGACGGAAGAGCGCCGCGGCGCTATCACCACGCCGACAAACTGCGAAAGACTGGAGAGCAAGTTGGCCGCATTGGAGATCACTTTTTGCGGTTGATCGGCCGCCAGACGGTGCGCCGCAAACTGTCCACGCTGCACCGTGAGCATGGTATCGACAAACAACCGGTAGCCACGCGTCGTTGGGACGCGTCCGGCCGAGTGGTGTGGGCTGGCAATCAGGCCAAGGTCTTCCAGATCGGACATTACATTGCGAACGGTGGCGGGCGATAATTCGAGGCCGGATGCTTTTGAGAGCGTGCGCGATCCCACCGGTTGCCCATCCGCAATGTAGCGCTCAACCAGCGCTTTCAATAACAACTTTGCACGGTCGTCCAGCATGAAGGCATTTTAGTGATGTAATTTGCGCATGAAATCAAAATTCCAGTGCGTTGCGCTGATTGGCAAATATCAGGCTTTGGCCTCAGGTGCGAGCGGCGCGTCATCCCGGTGCGCGCTGGAGGACGTTGCCGATTTTTTGCTCACCCAGGATTGCAAAGTGGTGTTTGAGCAAGACACAGCGCACAACATGGGCATTTCAACTCATCCAGTATTGAGCGTTGCTGCCATCGGAGCGCAATGCGATCTGGGACTGGTAGTCGGCGGTGACGGAACCATGCTCGGCATTGGCCGCCAATTGGCGCATTTTGGTGTGCCGCTGATCGGCATCAACCAAGGGCGACTGGGCTTCATCACCGACATCCCGTTTGCCAGCTTCGCCGCCACGTTGGCACCCATCTTGCAGGGCGAATTTGAAGAGGACCACCGCAGCCTGATCCGCGCCCGGGTCATGCGTGAGGGCAAATGTGTACTGGATGCCTTGGCCATGAACGATGTGGTCGTCAACCGTGGCGCCGCTTCGGGCATGGTCGAATTGCGGATTGAAGTGGACGGTCATTTTGTGGCGAACCAGCGCGCCGATGGCTTGATCATCGCCACGCCCACGGGCTCCACGGCTTACGCGCTGTCGGCCGGCGGGCCGATGCTGCACCCGTCGATCCCTGGCTGGGTGCTGGTGCCGATCGCGCCGCATACTTTGTCCAACCGGCCGATCGTCCTGTCCAACATTACGGAAATTGCGATTGAAATCGTGGCCGGTCGCGATGCCAGCGCCAGTTTCGACACGCAGTCCCTGGCCTCGCTGCTGCACGGCGACCGCATCGTGGTAACGCGCTCAAAACATCATGTGCGGTTTTTACACCCCAAAGGCTGGTCTTACTTTGACACCTTGCGCCAAAAATTGCACTGGAATCAGGGAGTGGCTTGAGTGTGAGCTTAAAACGTATCGTCTTGCGCGATTTCGTCATTGTGAGCGAGTTCGATCTTGAACTGGGCAACGGCTTTAGCGTGCTCACCGGCGAGACTGGCGCCGGCAAATCGATCCTGATCGGCGCGCTGCAATTCGCGACCGGTGGCCGCTCCGATGTGGGTCTGATCCGCGAAGGCAGCCAGCGCACCGACGTCAGCGCTGAGTTCGATGCCAGCGCCGCCACGGCAGGCTGGCTGGAAGAGGCCGGATTTGAAATCGGCGACGGCCTGTTGTTGCGCCGCACGCTTGACAGTCAAGGCAAAAGCCGCGCCTGGATCAATGGCAGCCCCGCCACCGCGACCCAATTGCGCGAAGTCGGCGAACAACTGCTCGATATTTATGGCCAGCACGCCTGGCAAAGTCTGACCCGCTCGGACGCCGTGCGCAGCCTGCTCGACGCCTACGCCAAGGTCTCAAGCGACAAACTGGCAACGCTGTGGCAACACTGGCGCCAATCTGAAAGCGATCTTGCGCAAGCTATTGGCGCACAAGCATCGCGCAAGCAGGAGCATGAGCGCCTGGCTTGGCAAATTGACGAAGTTGAAAAGCTGGCGCCGCTGGCCGATGAGTGGGACGCGCTTAACACCGAGCATGGCAGACTCTCCAACGCACAAGCCCTGCTCGATGCCGCCCAGGGCGCCCTGCAAGCGCTCGATGATGACGAGCGCGCCGGCGCACTCAGCGCACTTAACAATGCCTGCCAGCTGCTCCAGCCGCAGGAGCATCTGGAACCTGTTTTCAGAGAAATAGCAGAAACCTTGTCTTCCAGCCTGGCGCAGGTGCAAGACAGCATTCATTCGCTGCGGGCTTATCTGCGCAAAACCGCACCCGACCCCGGGCGTCTGAGTCAACTTGACGAGCGTATGGCCGCTTGGCTGGCGCTGGCCCGGCGCTACCGAACAGCGCCAGCGGAGTTGGCGCATTTGCTGGCCTCCTGGAAACAAGAACTTGAAAACCTCGATGCCGCTGCCGATCTGGCTGGCCTGCAGGTCAGTCAGGCGGCCGCGCTCGGCGCCTATAGCCAGGAAGCCAAACTGCTCTCCAAAGCTCGCCAGGTCGCCGCGCCGCGGCTGGCCCAAGCCATCACCCAAGCCATGCAAGGTTTGGGTATGGCGGGCGGCCAGTTTGAAGTGGCTCTGCAAAAATCAGCGCAACCCATGCAGAGTGGCCTGGAAGATGTCAGCTTTCTGGTCGCCGGGCATGCTGGCAGCACGCCCCGCCCCGTCAGCAAAGTGGCTTCCGGCGGTGAGCTCTCGCGTCTGGCGCTGGCCATTGCCATCACCACTAGCCAGCTCGGCACCGCGCAGACGCTGATTTTTGACGAAGTTGACGCCGGCGTGGGGGGTGCCGTGGCCGAGACCGTGGGTCGGCTCTTGAAGAAATTAGGTGCTGACCGGCAGGTTCTGGCGGTTACCCACCTGCCCCAGGTGGCGAGCTGCGCAGATCACCATTTGGTTGTGACCAAGCAGTCGCATGATCATTCGACCACCAGCTCCGTCAGCGCAGTTCAAGGCGAACAGCGGGTGGCGGAAGTGGCGCGCATGCTGGGTGGCCAAAAGATAATGGGCGCGACACTGGCGCACGCCAGGGAAATGCTGCAGGCCTGGGAATAACGACATGAAAATCGAGACAGATAAGTTGCAGATCTTGCTCATCACCGGCATGTCGGGTTCAGGTAAATCGGTGGCGCTCAACGCGCTTGAGGACTTCGGTTTTTTTTGTATTGACAACCTGCCGCCTGAACTGCTGGTACCCCTTGTGGCGCTGGAGAAAGCCCATCAAGCCAGTCGCGTGGCGATTGCCATCGATGTTCGCACTGCAGCCTCACTGCCCTTGATTCCAGAGCAGCTTGCAGTCATTCAACAACAGGGGGTGATGGTCAAGTCGCTGTTTCTGGACGCCACCACCGAAACGCTGGTGCGGCGCTATTCTGAAACCCGACGCAAGCATCCACTGTCCCAGGCGGCGCCCGATCACCCGGTCAATAACCAGCGCCGCGCATTGGTCGAAGCGATTGAACTTGAACGGGAACTACTGGCTGATTTGCGCGAACACGCCCACATCATCGATACCAGCATTATTCGTCCGGCGCAATTGCAGAGTTACGTCAAAGCACTGATGGCCAGGCCGAGCGAGCAGATGATACTGGTGTTTGAGTCTTTCGCCTTCAAGCGCGGCGTGCCGGGTGATGCCGATTACGTGTTTGACGTGCGCATGCTGGCCAATCCACACTATGAAAGCGAGCTGCGCCTCCTGACCGGCCGGGATGCGCCGGTGGCAGATTTTTTGCGAGCGCAGCCAGATGTTGTTGAAATGCTGGAATATATCCAGCGATTCCTGGGCCGCTGGCTGGATGCGATGGCGCGCGATCACCGCAGCTATGTCACCGTGGCCATTGGCTGCACCGGCGGCCAGCACCGCTCGGTTTTCCTGGTGGAGCAATTGGCAAAGTTGTTTGCCGACAAATGGGTCACGCTCAAACGCCACCGGGAACTCGAAACTAATCCGACAGACGCTGGGCCAGCAACTTCCTGACCGGCGCGGGCAGACCCAACCTGGGCCATGCATCCGCGCCAACCCATTGCCCCGGTAAGCGCGCCATGGCGCTGGTTGGCACTTGCAGACGCACCGGGTGCAGATACAAATCTTTGTGGGTCAATATGTGGGTCAATGGCGCAGAGTCATGCAGCGCAGGGCGATAGTGGACCGGCACCGCCGCTCTGAGCGCCTCACGGCTGTCAAACCAGGGGAAACAATAGAGCCCCGCCCAAACGCCGGGGCTGGGGCGCTGGCTCAGCCACACCGATGCATCTGCACGCTGCGCCCATAGCAGCCAGATTGTCTGCGTGCTGCGTTTGAGTTTGCGGTTTTTCACAGGGTAGCGTTCGGGTTGGTCCAAATACCGTGCCGCGCACGCCTGAGCCACAGGGCAAGCCTCACAGTTAGGATTTTTGGCAGTGCAAACCATGGCCCCCAGATCCATCACGCCTTGCGTGTAACGCGGCATGGTCTGCGCCAAATCATGCAGAGGCAGCAATTCGAACGCCTTGTCCCAAAGCCGCCGCTCATTGGCAGCAACGGCCAGATCAGCATCAAAACCCAGTACGCGAGTCAGCAAGCGTTTGACATTGCCGTCCAGAATAGCAACGCGCTCAGAAAAACACAGGGCCGCGATGGCGCCCGCTGTAGAACGGCCAATGCCGGGCAGTGTTTGCAGCTGCTGTGCAGTATGCGGAAATACACCGCTATGCAGCCCCATCACTTTGACCGCGCAGGAATGGAGGTTGCGTGCGCGGCTGTAATAACCCAGGCCACTCCACAAACTCAGCACATCGTCGAGCGTGGCTGCGGCCAGTGATCCGAGCGTTGGAAAGCGCTCCAGGAAACGTGGAAAATAACCCAGAACGGTTGCTACCTGGGTCTGCTGCAGCATGATTTCAGACAGCCACACGCGGTAAGGATCGCGCACGTTCTGCCAAGGCAAATCATTGCGGCCATGTGCTTTTTGCCAGCGCACGACTTGAGTAGAAAATTTCATGTCTGGCATTTGGGGCAATAAAACGTTGAGCGCTGACCCTGGCGCAGGGTTTTAATCGGTGCCCCGCAAGCCCGGCACGGCTGCCCGGCACGGGCATAAACCATGGTCTCAAACTGAAAATGCCCATTGACCCCGCTGGCACTGGAGAAGTTGCGCAGTGTGCTGCCGCCTTTGGCCACCGCACGCGTGAGTACATCCCGGATCGCCGCATGAAGTTTGGCAGCGCGTGCCCGGGTCAGGCGCGCAGCGCTCAGGGTCGGCCTGATACCAGCCCAGAACAAGGCCTCCGAGGCATAAATATTACCGACTCCCACCACCACATCGCCGGCCAGCAGGACTTGCTTGATCGCCGCCTTGCGCCGCTTTAGTTGAGCCTGGAACTGCCCGACTTCAAAACTCTCCGATAGCGGCTCCATGCCAAGTTTCCCAAGCAGCTTGCACGCCATCGGAGCGTCTTCGCTATCGACATAAACCACGGCGCCGAACCGACGTGGGTCCTTGAGTCGCAAACTGCCACGGGAGGTCACCATTTCAAAATGATCATGACTGCCAGCGGCTGGCAGGTGGTCGGCAAATTGCAAGCTGCCAGACATACCCAGATGCACCAGCAGCAAACCCCCGTCCAAATCAATCAGCAAATATTTACCGCGACGGCGCACGCCCTGCACGAATCGTCCTGTCAGTTGGGTAACACGACAGCCCAAAGGCCAGCGCAAGGCTTTACCCAGATGAGCCGACACCACTTTTGCACCCGTAATTCGGCCCGCAAAACTGAGGCGTGTCACTTCGACTTCAGGTAATTCAGGCATGCGTGAATTTTTTTACTGGCATGGATTATTATCGACCGATGTTGCATCTCAACCGTTTCCCCCTCCTTGTCGCATTGGTTTTTGCACTCGGCACGAATGCACAAACGGCAGCTGAAAAAGTCGTCGCCCCTGCCAATTCAGCACTCGACAGCAAACTTTTTTATCAGCTTTTGCTGGGGGAACTGAACGCCCACGAAGGCGAGCCGGGTACCGCCTATTCGCTGATTCTTGACGCGGCGCGAAAGACCAATGATCCCAGGCTGTACCAGCGGGCGGTCGATATTGCGCTGCAAGCGCGCTCGGGCGATTCAGCGCTACAGGCCGCCCGGGCCTGGAAACAGGCCTTGCCAGCCTCAAGAGAAGCCAATCAATACCTGTTGCAGATATTGATTGGCCTCAACCGTATTGCCGAGACAGTGGAACCCCTCAAGAAAGAAATTGCAGCGACCAAGCCAAGAGACCGGGCGGCGGCCATCGCGGCCATGGCCCGCTACTTCGAACGCGCCAGTGACAAAAAACTTGCGGCCAGCACGGTCGAGCAAGCGTTGGCCGAATACTTGGAGCAACCCGTTTTTGGCGTGTCGGCCTGGGTCGTTATTGGGCGACTGCGTTTGGCTGCGGGAGAAAGCAGTCAAGCGCTGGGCGCAGCCCGCAAAGCGCAGGCATTGGACGCAAAAGCCGAGGCACCCGTGTTGCTCGCCCTGTCGCTGATGAGTCCTAAAACGCCGCAAGCCGAAGCCTTGGTAATGCAGTATCTCAAAGGTCAAGCACCCACTGAAGTGAGAATGGAATATGCCCGCGTTTTGCTCAACGCAGAACGCTACACCGAAGCGTTAACGCAATTGCAACTCATCACCGCTGAGAAACCCGACTACCTGCAAGCATGGCTTATAACGGGCGTCCTCGAATTGCAAACTGGAAAACCCGCTGCTGCTGAGCAGGCCCTCAAACGCTATATTGAACTGGCAGCGTCTGGCACAAACAACGCCCCGCGCGCAGCGACTGATCGTGGTTTAACTCAGGCTTATCTGACACTGGCTCAAATTGCAGAGCAGAGGCAAGATTTCCCGGCAGCCGATGCCTGGCTCAAGCGCATTGAGCGCAGCGAAGACCTGTTGAGCGCCCAACTACGCCGCGCCGCCCTGCTTGGCCGACAAGGCAAAATCGAAGAGGCGCGCCAACTCATTCGCAGTCAACCTGAGAAATCTCCAGCCGATGCCCGGCTGAAAATTGCGGCTGAAATCGAGTTGCTGCGGGGTAGTAAGCGATACCAGGAAGCCTACCAGTTGCTCGCGCAGGCCAGCGCCAGCAATCCTGATGATTTTGACCTGATTTACGACCAGGCTATGCTGGCCGAGAAATTGGGCAATCTGGAAGAAATGGAACGCTTGCTGCGCAAAATAATTGCCGCCCAACCGACCTATCCGCACGCCTATAACGCGCTCGGCTACGCCCTGGCCGAACACAACACGCGCCTGGACGAAGCCAAACAACTCATTTTGAAGGCGCTGGAATACGCGCCTGGCGATCCCTTTATCACTGACAGCCTGGGTTGGGTTGAGTTTCGCAGTGGCAACCTGACGCAGGCCGAGTCCATCCTTCGGGGTGCCTTCCAGGCCCGACCTGACGCCGAAATCGCCGCCCATTTAGGTGAAGTTTTATGGACCATGGGGCGACGGCAAGATGCCCTGGAAACCTGGCAAGAAGGCCTCAAAATCAACACCGAAAACGAGACCTTGCTGGAAACGCTCAAGCGCCTGCAGGTTAAGCTGTGAAGCCAAGGGCGAGCGCCGTTCATACGGTAACTTTGTTCATCATTTTATTGCTCGTTGGCTGCGCAACACCAACAAGCGATAACTCAAATCAGTCTGAACGTCCATTTTGGCGTGGACGCCTGGCGCTCAAGTTTGAAGCGGCTCAAGGCCAGTCCGGACCGCAATCGTTTAGCGCCGGATTTGAACTGAGCGGCAACCCGCAAACCGGCCAATTGACTCTGTACACACCGCTGGGGATAACGGCTGCCACGCTCTCATGGTCTTCCCAAAATGCTGTCCTGCAAGCCGATGGTGGTACCCGCTATTTCGCTTCGCTGGATGCCTCGATCAAAGAGGTGCTCGGCACCGAGATACCGGTAACGGCGTTCTTTGCCTGGCTGGCTGGCGAAAATATGGCGGTGGCGGGATGGCAGGCCGACCTGTCACAACACGCCACTGGCCGAATCACAGCCCAGCGCACAGAGCCTGGACCGCCAGCCGAAATCCGTCTGATACTGGATTAAAAGGTCTGTTCCGCAAGTTATATGAAGATGCTCTACGATATCTCCGCGCCCGCCAAACTCAACCTGTTTCTGCACATTACAGGCAGGCGACCCGATGGCTATCACTTGATCCAGTCTGTCTTTATGCTGATCGACTGGTGCGACACGCTGCATTTCGACCTTCGCAGGGACGGGGAAATCAGCCGTGAAGATATTGGTGCAGCTTTGCCAATTGATGACCTGGTTGTCCGGGCTGCGCGCACCCTAAAGGCAACCAGCGACAGTCCATTCGGGGTTCACATCGGCATTCAAAAACGCATCCCAACCCAGGCCGGCATGGGCGGTGGCTCGTCTGATGCGGCAACCACACTGCTGGCATTGAACCGTCTGTGGCGACTCGGTTTTTCGCTGGAGAAGCTCTCACAGATCGGGTTGGAGTTGGGTGCTGATGTGCCGTTTTTTTTGGCTGGGCACAACGCCTGGGTCGAAGGTATCGGTGAAAAAATCAGCCCCATTGCACTGCCGCCGGACCACTTTTTAGTGCTTAAGCCAACGCAAGGGATCTCGACCAGCCTGATATTCTCCGACCCCGCCCTCAAGAGCAACAGTGAGACTGCTATAATTTCCGGCTTCGCTGCAGACGCCTTCGGTTTTGGTCGTAATGACTTGCAGTGTGTTGCCAAAAAGCTATGCCCCGGTGTGACCCAGGCCCTTGAATGGCTTGCCGCTCAAGGGCTCAGTGGTCGGATGACAGGCTCTGGCAGCGCGGTGTTTGCACAGGTGCTGCGACCGATTGATTTGACATGCATACCGAGTGAATTTCAAGTCAGGTTGTGCGAGAATTTGGACGTCCATCCCCTGTTGGGTTGGGCACAGAGTGATCGTTAATCGGGCAAATTTTCGGTTAGTGGCGTTTAGCTGCCAACCTGTGTAGGGGAGTCGCCAAGTTGGTTAAGGCACTGGATTTTGATTCCAGCATGCGAAGGTTCGAATCCTTCTTCCCCTGCCAAACATTAAGTTGTGCGTAGCAAACTTTGGGCGTACATGTGCAATCAATCAATCGCTGGAATACTCATGCAGGCTCCCCACCCCCCTGATTTCATGGTTTTTACCGGCAATGCCAACCCGACTATGGCAGAGAACATTGCCAGCTACCTCAACATTTCCCTGGGTGCTGCGACGGTTGGCCGTTTTTCAGACGGCGAAGTGACAGTTGAGATCAACCAGAACGTGCGTGCCCGCGATGTTTTTGTAGTGCAATCCACTTGCGCTCCGACCAACGACAACCTGATGGAACTGCTGATCATGGTGGATGCGCTCAAGCGCGCCTCGGCTGAGCGTATCAGCGCTGTGATCCCCTACTTTGGCTATGCGCGCCAAGACCGCCGCCCACGCTCAAGCCGGGTTCCGATTACCGCCAAGGTGGTGGCCAACATGTTGCAAGCCGTCGGCGTTGCCCGCGTACTGACAATGGATTTGCATGCTGACCAAATACAGGGTTTTTTTGATATCCCGGTTGACAACATTTTTGCGTCGCCTGTTTTGCTGGGCGACTTGCGGCAAAAAAATTATGACGACCTGATCGTGGTGTCGCCCGATATCGGTGGCGTCGTGCGCGCCCGCGCCCTGGCCAAGCAGCTCAACTGCGACCTCGCCATCATTGACAAGCGCCGCCCCAGAGCCAATGTGAGCGAAGTGATGCATGTCATCGGCGAGATCAACGGTCGCAACTGCGTCATCATGGACGACATGATCGACACCGCCGGCACCCTGGTCAAAGCGGCGGAGGTTCTAAAAGCGCGTGGTGCTAAAAAGGTTTACGCCTATTGCACCCACCCTATCTTCTCAGGCCCCGCGATTGAACGCATCACCCGGGGCGACGCGCTTGATGAAGTGGTGGTCACTGACACGATTCCTTTGAGTCAGGCGGCACTGGCTTGCCCAAAAATTAGACAATTGAGTGTGGCACCTTTGATTGCTGAAACAATTCAGCGTATCGCCAGGGGCGATTCAGTGATGAGTTTGTTCTCGGATCAAGAAAATCTTTTTTGAGACTTCCTAAAAATTCTTTTTAGATTTCCTTAATAATTATTTTGATTCGGGCAAAAGTGGGCTCAGGCATGATTAATCATCGTGCGATGAGTCTTTTTAAAATCGGAGTCACACTGGTCGCGGTGGGCTCTTTCAGGAGTAGAAACTATGAAAATTGTCGCTTTTGAGCGCGCCAAGCAGGGTACGGGTGCGAGCCGCCGTCTCCGCATTACCGGTCGCACACCGGCCATCGTATACGGTGGCACGGGTGAGCCACAAATGATTGAACTTGATCACAACGCCCTCTGGCACGCCTTGAAAAAGGAAGCCTTTCACTCGACCATCCTGGATATGGAAATGGACGGGAAAGAAAGCAAGGTGTTGCTGCGTAACGTGCAAATGCACCCGTTCAAACAGCTCGTGCTGCACATTGATTTTCAGCGCGTTGACGCCAGCACCAAGCTGCACATGAAGGTGCCACTCCACTACAGTGGCGATGAAAACTCGCCCGCCGTCAAGACCGATGGTTGCATCGCCGACCATGTAGTCACTGAGCTTGAAGTGAAATGCCTGCCCGCTGATTTGCCAGAATTCATCAAGGTCGATTTGAGCGGCCTCAAGAAGGGCTTTCCGCTGCACCTGAATGACATCGTGCTGCCCGCTGGCGTGACGGTCGTGACGCGGGGTAACAAAAACCCGGTTCTGGTGGCGGTAATGATGATTGCTGCTGCCGAAGAGACTGCCCAAACAACGGGTGAAGCAACACCTGAAGCTGCTGCTGGTGCGGCTGCTTCAGCTACGCCAACGCCGGCAGACGCCAAAGCAAGCGGCAAGGCAGCACCTGCTGGCGGAGCCAAGGCGCCTGCCGCCAAGGCACCAGGCACCAAAAAGTAGTCTGGTTGTTTAAGGATGAGCTCAACGGATGCATGGTCCGGAGCTCGCCCGGTAAACTTTTTCTGCCGCCTCGCCACTTCATGATCAAACTTTTTGTTGGTCTTGGTAATCCTGGCCCTGAGTACCAATACACCCGCCACAATGCCGGCTTCTGGTGGCTTGACGCGCTCGTGCACGAGTTGAAAGCAAAGCTGGTGATGGATAGAGCCTATCACGGTCTGGTTGCAAAAACCTCGGTTAACGGGCTGCCACTATGGCTACTCAAACCACAAACCTTCATGAACCTGAGCGGTAAATCGGTCGCCGCGTTGTCCCATTTTTTCAAAATCGAGCCGTCCGAAATTTTGGTGGCGCACGACGAGCTCGACATTGCGCCCGGTGAAGCCAAACTCAAACTCGGCGGCAGCCATGCTGGTCACAACGGTTTGCGCGATATTCATGCCCAACTCGGCAGCGACAACTATTGGCGCCTGCGCCTGGGCGTGGGTCATCCAGGTGGCAAGGCTGAAGTCATCAACTGGGTGCTGAATAACCCCTCACTCGATGACCGCATAGCGATCGATCAGAGTATTGATCGCGCGCTCAGGGCACTGCCGCATTTTATCAGCGGTGACATGGACAAAGCCACGATGCTGGTCCATACCAGCAAGCCGCCCAGGCCCAAACCACCGCGACCTGAAAACCAATCTCAGTAAACCAAACGCGTCAAAGCCCGTTAAGCACGAAAGTGACTGGAACAAGACCATGCAAATTTCGACGCTCAAAGCTACCGTTTTAATTGTCGCCTGCACTTTATCAGTCGCGGCCATAGCGCAAAAAACCTACAAATGCGCCGATACCTACAGCCAACTGCCTTGCCCCGGCGGGGTCGTTGTAAATACGGATGACCAACGAACGAGCGCTCAAAAAATACAAGCTGATTTGGCGACGCGGCGCGACACCAAAACCGCTGACGCCATGGAAAAGGCCCGCCTCTCACAAGAGAAAAGAGATCTGGCTGCCAACATGCCACCGTCAAAAACAAGCCAACCCGCAGCCTCTAAAAAAACCGTTGCCAAGCAGATAACCAAGAAGAAAAAGAAAGCGCCAGAGTACTTCACGGCCCAGGTGCCGGGTGCAAAAAAGAAACCCTTGCCCGCAAAAAAGAACTCCCCGGCAAAGGATCCGAACCAACCCTGATAGCGGCCCGGGCACCAACTGTTTTAAAGAACCAGCGGCGTCTTGGCCTGTAATTGCAAGCGCCGGTATTTTTGCCACAGCGTTTCCCGGTCTTCCACAAATTGCGGATCAACCGGTATGCAAGCCACCGGGCAGACCTGAACGCATTGCGGCTCAGCAAAATGACCCACGCATTCAGTGCACTTACTGGGATCGATCTGGTAAATTTCCAACCCCATATAAATGGCGTCATTCGGGCACTCCGGCTCGCACACATCGCAGTTGATGCACCCGTCAGTGATAATCAAAGCCATGGCTCGGTGCCCACCAGTGGGTCATTCAACTTCATCCGTCTCAGCCGGTTCGGCGGGTTCAACTGCTTTAACGATCACCACCGGCACACCCGCTGCGTGCAGCACTTCGTTGGAAACCGAGCCCAGCAAAGCGCTGCGCAAGGTGCTCATGCCGCTGGCGCCCATGACCACCAGGTCACACTGAAAATTTTCCAGAATGTCGATCAGCGTATGCGCCGGGTCGCCCATGGCCACTTCGCATTCATAGGTAATACCCGAGGTCTCCAGCAGTGCCTGGGCCGCTGCTAGCGTATGTGCACCGGCGGCGGCACTCGCCTCCTCGATCACTTGCTGGTCGTGCGCCACCACCCACTCATACAAAGTGGCAGGCTCTTGCACGTTAGCCAGTACCATGCTGCATTGCAGTCCCTCTTGCGCCATGCGGATGGCAAAGCGAACCGCCTCCAGGCAAACCGCAGAGCCATCAATCGGCAGTAGTATCTTCATTTATGCTCCATTCTGAGTTAAGGACTTGAACGCCTGCTGATCGGTTATTTTTGTCAATTCCCGCATTTTCTCCAACAATCGGTCGTTCACCCCGGGCGAGACGAATTTGTCCACCTCGCCCCCGAGCGAAGCGATTTCCCGCACAAAAGTGCTGGAGATAAACTGATATTTGTCGCTTGGTGTCAGGAAAACAGTTTCGACTTCAGGCATCAGGCTGCGGTTCATGCCGGCAAGCTGAAACTCGTAGTCGAAGTCGGTCACCGCGCGCAAGCCGCGCACCATCGCCTTGGCACCGCGTGCCACGACAAAATCACGCAGCAAACCGGCAAAGCTCTCAACCTCCACCTGCGGGTAAGGCTGGACGGCTTGGCGCACCATGGCGATACGTTCCTCCAGCGAAAACAACGCTTTTTTATGGTAACCGGCCGCCACCGCGACAATGACGCGGTCAAACAACTGCGTTGCCCGACGCACCACGTCTTCGTGGCCAAGCGTTATGGGGTCAAAGGTACCAGGATATACAGCAATCACGTTATGGACCATGGTGCGTCAGTTTATTGGTTGAGAGAAGCCCGACGGACTTTCTTGTTGAAAGCCTCGGTTGCATTGCATTATGCAGTGTGCTGCAAGTGATCAAGCCAAGCGCTTGAGCAAATGCGCGTAAACACTACCGGCTTTAAGGCGGCGCAGAACTTTCAAACCAACGCTTACCAAGTCAGGATCGGCCCACTCCAGCGGCGCTTCCAGGTAGATAAAGCCGTCGGCTGCGAGACCCTGGCTTGCGGTCGCCAAGGCCACCTCAAACAGCGCCGAATCAAAGGGCGGATCGAGCAACACCAGATCCATGCTGGCCGCAGCAAGCCGCCTGAGCGCAGCAATCGCGTCGCCGCGCACAACTTGCGTCGTACTGGCCTGTAGCTGGGTTTGAATACGTTTGAGTTGCAGCACCAGGGCACTGTCCTGCTCGACCAGGAGAACCTCTTGAGCGCCCCTTGATGCGGCTTCAAAACCGAGTGCCCCAGTACCGGCAAAAGCGTCAATGCAGCGCCAGCCCGTCAGATCTTGGCCGAGCCAGTTGAACAGCGTCTCGCGCACCCGGTCCGGTGTCGGTCGCAGACCGGGCTTGTCAAGGACGGCCAGCCTGGTGCGCTTCCACTGCCCGCCGATGATGCGCACCTCATGCCTGAGCGCTTTGCTGCGCTGCGCCATTCCAGGCTCGGGAACGGGTTTGTTCGAGGCGGTGGTTATTATTTTCATCAAGCCTGAAATGCGACCTGACCACCAACAAGGGTGTAGCGCACCCGAGCCGGTAATTCATAGCCCGAAAACGGGGTGTGCTTGCCTTGGCTGCGCAGGGCGTCGGGCTGCACCGTCCAAGTCGCCTTGGGATCAAAGATGCACAAATCGGCCACGCCACCGACCTGCAGACAGCCAACACGACCTTGCCGTGAGCCCAGCGCCGTTCCCAGCACGGTGGCCGGACCATGGGTGATGACTTCCAGCGCACGCGCCAAACTCACGCCACTGTCCGCGCTCCACTTGAACGCCAGACTCAGCAACAGTTCGACCCCGGTGGCTCCGGGCTCGCTTTCGGCAAACGGCAAGGCCTTGGCGTCTTCATCCACCGGCGTATGATCCGACACCAGGGCGTCGATGGTGCCATCGGCCAGCGCCGCACGCAGTGCGTCACGGTCGCGCTGCTGGCGCAGGGGTGGGTTGAGTCGAGCGCGGCTGTCAAAGTAGCCAATGTCGGTATCGCACAAATGCAGCGAGTTGATGCTGATGTCGCAAGTCACATTCAAGCCGTCGAGCTTGGCATGGCGCACCAACGCCACCCCCGCTGCACTGCTGAGCTGACACAAATGCACACGGGCGTCGGTGGCGCGCATCAACTCGAAAATAGTGTGCAAGGCAATCGTTTCGGCGGCCACCGGTACACCGGCCAGACCGAGCCGGGTGCACAGTGCGCCGCTGGCAGCCACGCCCTGGCCAAGAAAAAAGTCCTGCGGCCGCAACCAGAGCGTGTAGCCAAAGGTGCTGGCGTACTGAAACGAGCGCAGCATCACCTGCGTGTTGGCCAGCGGCGCTTCGGCCTGGCTGAAGCCGACGCAGCCGGCCTCGCTCAGCTCGACCATTTCAGCGAGCGTCTCACCGGCTAGATTGCGCGTTAACGCACCGAGCGGATAGAGGCGTGACTGGTGCAGTTTTTCGGCCCGAAAGCGCAACATCTCAACCAGACCCGGTTCATCGAGCACCGGCTCGGTATCGGGCGGGCAGACCAGGCTGGTCACGCCACCGCAGACGGCGGCGGCCATTTCGGATTCAAGCATGCGTTCGTGTTCATGGCCGGGTTCGCGCAAGCGCACCGCCAAATCGATGAGACCCGGCATCACGATGCAACCACTGGCATCAACTATCTGGCTCGGCTGGAAATCAGGCGCAATATTTTTGATTGCCAGCACCGCACCGTTGGCCAGAGCCACATCGGCAATTTCATCAAACCTACTGGCGGGATCGATGACCCGGCCACCCTTGATCAGCATCGTTTGCTGTGTTTTCATATCAGGCCTCATTCCCTGCGACGATGCTCATCGCCGCCATGCGCACCGCAATGCCAAAAGTGACCTGCGACAAAATCACGCTGTGTTTGCCATCGACCACCGCCGAGTCGATTTCGACACCCCGGTTGATCGGCCCCGGGTGCATCACAATCGCGTCCGGTTTGGCCAGTTGCAGCTTTTCAGGGGTCAGGCCAAAGCTCTTGAAATACTCCTGGCTGGAGGGCAATAGCGCGCCACTCATGCGCTCGTTTTGCAAGCGCAGCATGATGATGACGTCAGCGCCCTTGATGCCTTCGTCGAGCGTGTGGCAAACGCGCACACCCATCGGCGCCATGTCGGCGCTCACCAGCGTCTTGGGGCCCACCACCCGCACCTCGGGGCAACCTAGGGTGGTGAGGGCATGGATGTCGGAGCGCGCCACGCGCGAGTGCACGATGTCGCCGACGATGGCGACAGTGAGCTGGCTGAAATCTTTCTTGTAATGCCGGATCGTGTACATGTCCAGCAGGCCTTGCGTCGGATGCGCGTGGCGACCGTCACCGGCATTGATCACATGCACGTGCGGAGCCACGTGCTGGGCGATCAGGTAAGGCGCACCAGACTCGCTATGGCGCACCACAAACAGGTCAGCCGCCATGGCGCTCAGGTTGGCGATGGTGTCGAGCAGTGTTTCACCTTTGGCCGCCGACGAGCGCGAAATATCAAGATTGATGACGTCGGCGCTGAGCCGCTTGGCAGCAATCTCGAAAGTGGTACGGGTACGCGTCGAGTTCTCAAAGAACAGGTTGAAAACGCTCTTGCCGCGCAGCAGCGGCACTTTCTTGACCTCGCGGTCACTGACGCTGACAAAATTTGCCGCTGTGTCGAGCACCTGAGTCAGGATGCTCTTGGGCAGGCCCTCGGTCGAGAGTAGATGGATCAGCTCCCCATTCTTGTTGAGTTGCAGATTGCGTTGGGAGAGCATGATTTAGTGCGCCTTTACGTTGAAGCTGAAGACACCGTCGGCGCTGCGCGCCAGGGCCAGGGACTGGGTCGCAGGCAAAGCCACGCGAGCGGCGCAAAAGTCGCTCTGGATCGGCAACTCACGCCCGCCGCGATCGACCAGCACCACCAGCTTCACGCAGGCCGGACGACCGAAGTCGAACAGTTCGTTCATCACCGCGCGTATGGTGCGACCGGTAAACAACACATCATCGAGCAACAGGATGCTGGCGTTATTCACGTCAAAAGGGATTTGCGTTTGCGCGGTGGCCGTCATGCCCCGCCTAGCGTAATCATCACGGTGCAGGGAGGATGAAATCACCCCAAGTGGCTCGGCCAAATTCAGGTCGCGCTGCAAGCGCTCAGCCAGCCAGGCACCGCCCGAAGTGACCCCAATCAAATGCATTTCGGGGCGCAGCAGCGAGCGCACACCCCTTTGCAGTTCCAGGTACAGAGCTTCGGCATCGAGCTTGAGTGCGCTCATTCAATACTCCTTAAAAATTGTTCCAAAATGATGCAAGCCGCCGCCGCATCGGCGTCTTTGGCACCCATCGAAATCGCCTCGGTTGTGGTGTAGCGCTCGTCAACTTCAAATACCGGCAAGTTGAAGCGCCCCTGCAACTGGCGCGCAAAGCGCCGCGCCCGCAGTGTGTTCTCGTGCGCCGCACCGTCGGGGTGAAAAGGCACACCCACCACCAGCGCATCGGGCTGCCACTCACGCAATTGGTCGGCAATTTTGGTGAACCGTGCGTCGCCCTGAGCGGCAATCGTGCCTTGCGGCTGGGCCGTGCGCAAGAGGCGGTTGCCGACGGCAAAACCGGTGCGTTTCAGGCCAAAGTCCAGGGCCAGAAAAGTTTGTAATTGAGCCGAAACCGGGATGGATTCAGCCAAAGACGCTGGCATTGACGGGGCAAAACTGCTGAGCATGTGCCGATTATGGCTTCAAGCGCGCGAACAGGGCCTGATCCGGCTGCTTGAGAAAACCGGCCGCAAACTGGTGCAGCAGGCGACGAATATCCTCGGCCGCATCGATGAACGCTTTGACGTGCTCTGGGTCGCCTTGCCCGAGGGTCTGCACCTGCTGCAAGGCCTCCTGCAGGGCTTGCGCCAACTCGGCCAAGGCAACAAACCCTACCGTTGCCGAGCTGGCCGCCAGCGAATGAACCAGGCCAACGGTGCTCTGCGGCATGGGTCGATGCAACTCCAAGGCCCATTCGCTCAGTTCGGTCAGCAAGCGACGCGACCATTCATCGGCCTCATTCAAATAGCTGTTGTAAAGCGCAATATCAACGCGCAAGCTGCCAATCACTTTGACGGATTCCTCTGACTCGATCTCCACCGGATTTGCCGTTTGGGGCAGCCGCGCCGGGTCAAGCCGTCCAGATTGGGGTGCCTCGTCATTGAATGAATCGGGCTGGGTCAAGCCGAAAGCGCCGCGAACGGCAGCAAGAAGCGGTGCTTCATTTTTACGTCTTGGGATGGCTTGGGCACAAAAAAACAATAAGTCGTGAACCAAACGCTCGGAGATATCAGTCTCACCACGCGCGAGCTTTCTGAATGCAAGCAAGATTTGGGAGGCCGCGCGTTTGGTGTAAACATCCGCAGTGCAAAGCCCGAGCGAGACCGCTTCAAAATAGGCAGCACAAATCTTCCAGAAAACACGCGACTCCAACGCACTTTGAGCCGCTGCAAAACCCAAGCTGAGCACACACATGGCTTTGGCAGCGTCTGCATCTGCCGACTTGATGATCTTGAGGATCAAGCCATCAAGATGAGTTTGAGCAGATGCGTCATAAACCAGCGCTGGCGTCTCTTGCGGCAAGACAACATCAATCCAGCGAAATTCAAACGACCACAGATCCGCCGGGTGTGTGTTCTCTTTGGTTTGCATCGGTTTGTGTACTCCTGGAAACAATGGATATAAATTGATGTGACTTTGGCTGACTTGACGCAATTTTAGATTGCTCTTACAGCTTAACGGGCCTTCGAATAGAATGCAAACATTCAATGCAGGCAGCCTGCGCAGGCTCTTTGCCGCACAGCACAAGCTGCCTTTTAACCCTTTCCCCGACACTCACGATGGACAACAACCACACCCTTTTTGAGCGCGCCAAGCGCGTCATCCCTGGTGGCGTGAACTCACCCGTCAGAGCCTTCAAGGCGGTTGGCGGCACACCGCGCTTCATCACACGCGCCCAAGGCGCTTACATCTGGGACGCCAATGACCAGCGCTACACCGACTACATCGGTTCCTGGGGCCCGATGATTTTGGGTCACGGCCATCCGGCGGTGTTGGCAGCGGTGCAAAAAGCCGTGCTGGAGGGGTTTTCTTACGGCGCTCCGACCGAGCGAGAAATTGAATTGGCCGAAGCCATTCTGCACCTGATGCCCTCCATGGACATGGTCCGCCTGGTCAGCTCCGGCACCGAGGCGGCGATGAGCACGATTCGCTTGGCGCGGGGAGCCACCGGTCGCAGCAAATTGATCAAATTTGAAGGCTGCTATCACGGCCACGCCGACGCGTTGCTGGTCAAGGCCGGCTCCGGCCTGGCTACTTTTGGCAACCCCACCAGTGCCGGTGTGCCCCCCGAAGTGGTGCAGCACACGGTCGTGCTGGAGTACAACAATATCGAGCAGCTCGAGCAGGCCTTTGCCCTCCAAGGCCGGGAAATAGCCTGTCTGATGATGGAGCCGATCTGCGGCAATATGAATTTTGTGCGTGCCAGCGTGCCCTTTGTGAAACGCTGCCGCGAGCTCTGCACTCAGTACGGCGCCCTGCTGGTGTTTGATGAAGTTATGACCGGCTTCAGGGTTGCACTGGGCGGCGCGCAAAGCGTTTACGCCAAGGCCATTCCGGGGTTTGAGCCCGACATGACGGTAATGGGCAAGGTCATCGGCGGTGGCATGCCGCTGGCTGCGTTTGGTGCCAGGCGCGCCGTGATGGAGCACCTGGCACCGCTGGGCACGGTCTATCAGGCCGGCACCTTGTCTGGCAACCCGGTCGCCACCGCCTGCGGTTTGGCCACGTTGCGAGAGATCAGCAAACCCGGTTTTTATGAAGACCTCGCACGCAAAACCAGGTCGCTGATCAGCGGCTTGAGTCAAGCCGCGAAAAGCGAGGGTGTGGCGTTCTGCGGTGACAGCGAAGGCGGCATGATGGGCTTTTATCTGCTTGATGCTTTGCCACAAAACTACACGCAAGTCATGAAGTCGGACAGCCGTCGCTTCAACCAACTCTTTCACGGCTTGCTCGACCGTGGCATCTACATCGCCCCGGCTCTGTTTGAAGCCGGGTTTGTCAGCGCCGCGCACACCGACGCAGACATCGCCGCCACTGTGGCGGCGGCGCGCGAGGTTTTCAAGCTGCTTTAGTTCATCAGGCGGGTCTTTGACCACTGCACAGCGGCTGGCGCTACGCTGCTGTCAACGACATTCTTGCTGCCAGCGGTGACATCACTTTAACTTTGCTGCCAAGGCAAGCCGTGGTAACGCCAGCCCCCTCGTCTGCCGCGTTGCTTTTGGTTGTCTGGATCACCTTCAAAACCTTCCAAAATGTTGTAAGCCTCCAGCCCCAATTCGGTGGCACGCTGGGCGGCAGCAATCGAGCGCACACCACTGCGACACAACAAAACCAACTTTTTATCGGACGGTACGGCCCGCAACAAATCTACGTTAAAGTCGGGGTTTATTTCCATCCCCGGCCATTGTCGCCACGCCAATGCAACGGCACCTGGGATAAAACCAACCCAGGCGCGTTCAGCATCGCTGCGAACATCCATCAGGACCGCCTCGTCGGCCTGCCACCATTGGAATGCGAGTTGGGGGAAAACATCACCGGCGTAGCCCTGGGCGGGATGCACATGCATGCTCGTTTGCAGCGCTGGCAAGTCATCGTGAGTAATAGAAGTTGGGGGAGGAAATGAATTAGGTTTCATGCTGAGTTCAGGGTTGTGTGTTGGTGGCTACCCTTCCATAATGCTCGAATCACCGTGCAGGTTGGTAAATCTGATCGAAGCTACCGCCATCGGCAAAATGGTCTTTATCGGCCTTGGCCCAGCCGCCAAAGGCTTGCGCTATGGTGAACAGTCTGATTTTGGGCAGTTGCTTGACGTACTTGGCCTGAAATTTTTCTGAAATCGGACGGTAGAAATTTTTGCCTGCAATGTCTTGACCATCGTCAGTGTAAAGGTATTCCAGGTAGGCCGTCGCCACGGCACGGGTGCCTTTGCGGTCCACGTTTTTATCGACGACGGCTACCGGGGGTTCCGCCAGGATGCTGAGGGACGGATAAATAATGTCGATCTTGTTGCCAAATTCTTTTTCCAGCAGGTGCGCTTCGTTTTCCCAGGAAATGAAGACGTCGCCCTGGTTGCGTTGAGCAAAGGTGATGGAGGAGCCGCGTGCGCCCGTGTCGAGTACTGGCACGTTCTTGTACAGTGCCCGTACGAAGTCTTTGGCGCGTGCCTCACTGCCGAATTTGCGTTTGGCAAACTCCCAGGCGGCCAGGTAGTTCCAGCGCGCGCCGCCCGATGTTTTCGGGTTCGGCGTGATGACGCTGATGCCGGGTTTGATCAGGTCGTCCCAGTCCTTGATGCCTTTCGGGTTGCCTTGGCGCACCACCAGCACGATGGTCGAGGTGTAAGGCGCCGAGTTGTGCGGCAAGCGTTTTTGCCAGTCTTGTGCCAGCCAGCTGCCGTTTTTGTAGAGCGCATCAACGTCACCCGCCAAAGCCAGCGTGACCACGTCGGCGTCCAGGCCGTCGATGACCGAGCGCGCCTGCGTGCCGGAGCCGCCATGCGACTGTTTGATGGTCACGTCCTGGCCGGTTTTTGCCTTCCAGTGCTTGGCAAAAGCGGCATTGAACTCAGCGTACAACTCACGCGTTGGGTCATACGAGACGTTCAATAGCGAAACCGCTTGCTGGGCGGCAATGCCCAAAGCGGCAGTTGCCAACACGACGGCAACGGTAAAAAACCTGAAAGAACGACGGCCGGTGGGCATGTTTGACTCCTGGAATTCACTGCAAGATTGCAAGAGAATGAATTCTGGGTGTTAATCCCTAAAATCAGAACGATTGAATTTTTGGTTGTTAATTACTAAACCGTCTATGGAAAATATTGATGCACTGGCCGGGTGCTGCGCGTCAAGAGCAAAACCTTGATGCAAACCACGGCGGCCCACGGCACGATTTTGCTGGCACATGGTTCACGCGATCCTTTGTGGCGCGGACCCATCGAGGCGGTTGCCCGTCATATCCGGGCCATTGCCCCGGTAGCCCCTGTGCGCTGCGCCTACCTGGAACTCACGGCGCCCGACCTGCCCACCTGCACCGCTGAATTGGTGACAGCGGGTGTCACCTCCATCACGGTGGTGCCTTTGTTGCTGGGCGCAGGCAAGCACGCCGGGGCCGACTTGTCGCGGCTGATGGCAGGCTTGCAAACGAGCTACCCACACATTGCTTTCACTTTAAGGCCCGCCATGGGTGAAGAGCCGCAAGTGATAGAACTCATGGCGCGGATTGCCCTGTCTTGAAGTGCGGGCAGCGTTGACCGGTAGCCCCGGTTCAGCAAATGTGTTCGTTATCAAAGACAATGGCACCATGTACATTGGCAAACTCCGCAACCATGAACACTGGCAAAGCAACCCCCACTGAAAATAACCCTCGCAGCCCTGCCAACATTGGCACATGCAGCCTGGTGGGTGCCGGCCCGGGCGACCCCGAACTGCTGACCCTCAAGGCCCTCAAAGCGATTCAGGCGGCCACCGTGCTGCTGGTCGATGACTTGGTCAGCGATGCCGTTCTGGCGCTGGCCGCGCCCACCGCCCGCATCGTCCACGTCGGCAAGCGCGGTGGTTGCACATCAACGCCACAGGCCTTCGTTGAAAAACTGACGCTCATGGCCGTGCGCGACGGCCAGACCGTGGTGCGCCTCAAGGGTGGCGACCCTCTGGTGTTCGGTCGCGGCGGCGAAGAGTTGGCGCACTTGCAGGCGGCAGGCATACGCGTGGAGGTTATCAACGGCATCACCGCCGGCTTCGCCGCGGCAACCTCCCTGGGCGTTTCACTGACACACAGAAACCATGCGCATGGCGTGGTATTCATCACCGGTCACGCCCGGCCCGGCGACGCCGCTACCGATTGGAAAGCACTGGCGGCCACCGCACACAGCGCCCGCCTCACGCTGGTCATCTACATGGGCCTGAGCAATGCCGCCCATATTCAAAGCGAGCTGCTGCACGGCCTGCCCGCCGACACACCGGCGGCGGTGCTGCAAAACGTCAGCCTGCCGGGTCAGCGCTGTGCCTGCACCACCTTGGGCGCGCTGCACACGACGATTGAAAGAGAGCAACTGGCAAGCCCTTGCATCATGGTCATAGGTGATGTGCTGCACGGCCTGATGCAACTGCCATTGCCGGCCGCGCTCTGCGCCTGATTCAACCTATTGAGCGTTCCGAAATTCACGACAACGTTATGCTCCGGGCGTGTGTGGGCCGAAGGATCTAGCCTCTGGGGCGCTCAGCTTCGCGGCTGTCCCCCGGCCTGCGGCCTCCTCCTTTATGCCGCTACGCTGAACGCCCCAGAGGCCAGATCCTTCAAGCAGAGTTGGTGCGCGTCATCGCGCAAACTGCCGACGCTGCTTGCCGAAGGCGACGCAGTGGGTGGCGTAGCGAAATCAAGGAGGAGGCCGCAGGCCGGAGGACATTCGCGCAGCCACCCGCTGCGCCGCCTTCGGCCCACACCTGCCGGGCGGGGTTTGACATGTCATCATTTCTGGAAATATCCATAGATTCCTCAGTTGGACGCGCCCGAGTGGGCTGCTGCTCGCTACAGCGTGCACCACTGTTTGTTCCTGGGATTTTGGTTCTATATATTCAAGGCGAATATCGTCATGATGAAAATGTAGTTCGCAATAGATAGACCTGCCCTTAGAGTCAGCCCATGCTTGATCCTGAGTTAGCCGCTGCTGAAACCTCCCATGTACCAGTACACCGACTTTGACCGTCAGTTTGTGCGCAACCGGGCCGCACAGTACCGTGACCAACTGGAACGCAAGCTGTCCGGTCAGCTCAGCGACGATGATTTTCGACCCCTGCGGCTGCAAAACGGCTGGTACGTGCAGCGCTACGCACCCATGCTGCGCGTGGCGGTGCCGTATGGCGAGTTGTCCAGCGCACAGTTGCGCGTGCTGGCCCGGATTGCGCGCGAATACGACCAACCCGACGCACAGGTTTACCAGACGGCGCAAAGCACCCAGGCCAAACTCGGCACCGTCAAACTGCCCACCGGCTACGCACACTTCACCACCCGCCAGAATGTGCAGTTCAACTGGATTGCACTGACCCAAAGCGCCGACGTGATGGATCTGCTGGCTTCGGTCAACATGCACGGCATCCAGACCAGCGGCAACTGCATCCGCAACATCACCAGCGATGCGCTCGCCGGCATCGCGCCGGACGAACTTGCCGACCCGCGGCCGTTTTGCGAAATCCTGCGCCAGTGGAGCACGCTGCATCCCGAGTTTGCGTTTTTGCCGCGCAAATTCAAGATCGCCGTCTCGGGCGCCCGGGAAGATCGCGCCGCCACCGCCTGGCACGACATTGGCCTGCATCTGCGGCACGACCAGGAGGGCCAGTTGGGCTTCAAGGTGCTGATAGGCGGCGGCATGGGTCGAACGCCGCTGATTGCCAGCACGCTACGCGAGTTTCTGCCCTGGCATCAGATCCTGAACTACCTGGAAGCCGTGGTCCGCGCCTACAACCGTTGGGGCCGCCGCGACAATCTGTACAAGGCCCGCATCAAAATTCTGGTCAAGGCCGAAGGCCAGGCTTTCATAGATGAAGTCGAAGCCGAGTACCGGCAGATTGTCGAGCTCGACGGCGCGCCGCACACCATCACGCAGACCGAGCTTGACCGGGTTACTGCGTCCTTTGTGCCACCCGAGCTGGACCAGGCCGGGTCGGCAGCGACGCAAACCAAGGTGGTTGCTTTGTCCGACAATGAAAAGCCCGAGTACGGCCGCTGGCTGCAACAAAACGTGGCCGGCCACAAGAACGCTGAACTGCGCGCCGTGACCCTGTCGTTCAAGCGCCTGGGTTACGCCCCCGGTGACGCTACGGCCGATCAACTCGAAACCGCGGCGCGGCTGGCCGATCTTTTTTCAGCCGGCGAGGCGCGTGTCACGCACAACCAGAACCTGCTGCTGCCCTGGGTGCACCATGGGCAACTGCCCGACCTGTGGCGCGCGGCCCGCGCAGCGGGTCTGGCCCGTGCCAACATCGGCCTGCTGACCGACATGATCGCCTGCCCGGGCGGCGATTTCTGCGCGCTGGCCAATGCCCGCTCGATTCCGATTGCGCAGGCGATTGCCGAGCGCTACCAGGATATGGACGAACTGCACGACCTGGGCGAAATCGATTTGCACATCAGCGGCTGCATCAACTCCTGCGGCCACCACCACAGTGGCCATATCGGTATTTTGGGCGTGGACAAGGACGGGCGCGAGTGGTACCAGGTGTCACTGGGCGGCTCGGACGGCTCCACCCTGAGCGGCACGCCGGTTGCCGGCAAAGTGCTTGGCCCCTCATTTGGCGCGGCCGAAGTGCCCGCTGTGATTGAAGCGCTGCTGGACACGTACCGCCGCGAGCGCCAGAACGGCGAGACTTTTATGGCGACCTTTAGGCGTATCGATATTGAGCCGTTCAAAGCCGCGGCCAACAGCGTGCGCCAGACCGCAAGCGCCGAATTGACCTGAATGAAATAGACACCATGAAATTGATAGCTGCTCACACCCTTGCAACAGAAGCCCAAGACCACAAGGTGGTTGCGCTGGTCAACGACGAAGACCCCCGCAGCTTGCGTCTTGACGGCGTTGACCGCATCGACCTGACGTTCCCCAAATTTACCGACGGCCGCGCTTTCAGCCAGGCGTTTCTGCTGCGCCGCCGTCTGGGTTTCAAGGGCGAGATTCGCGCTACCGGCGACGTGCTGATTGACCAGCTGGTGCAGATGCAGCGCAGCGGTTTTGATGCGGCGGTGTTGCGCGAGGATCAGAACATGGACTTTGCGCAGCGCCAGTTTGACCGCTACCAGGCGTTTTACCAGGGCGACGCGGTGACCCCCGGCCAACACCGTGCCGTACATTCTTCAGACCCGTCATGAACGCCATCGAACTCAATGCCCGCGCTTCGGACGACTTTGACGCCAAGCTGGCAGCGACCCGTGCCTTGCTGCAGCAGGCCGCGCGCGACTATGCACCGCTGGCAGCCGGCGCTGGCGCGCGCATCAGCCAGGCCTCCAGTCTGGGCGCTGAAGACGTGGTCATCAGCCACCTGATCAACGCGCTGCAGATCAACATCGGCATCTTTGTGCTGGAGACCGGCATGCTGCACCCGCAGACGCTTGAATTGCTGGCCCGGCTCAAGGCCTCTTCCCGCGCACCGGTCGAGGTATTTTCCCCGGCCCCCGAGGCAGTCGAGCAGTTCCTGACGCAAGAAGGAAACGACGCGATGTACAAAAGCTTAGCCTTGCGCAAAGCCTGCTGCAAGCTGCGCAAGGTGGAGCCGCTCGCGCGTGCGCTGGCGGGCAAGGACGCCTGGATCACCGGCCTGCGCCGCGAGCAATCGCTTGCGCGGGCCGAGGTGTCCCTGATAGACACCAGCGACGCCGCGTACGTCAAGATCAACCCCCTGGCCAACTGGACCTGGGGCGATGTTTGGCATTTCATCGGCATCGACCGTATCGCCTACAACCCGTTGCACGATCAGTTCTTTCCCAGCATCGGCTGCGCGCCCTGCACCCGCGCCATCAGCCTGGGGGAAGACTTTCGTGCCGGGCGCTGGTGGTGGGAAGATGAGTCTGCCAAGGAGTGCGGCCTGCACATTGCAGGCACGCCTTCCCTTGAACAAGCCCAGGGCGAACGGAGTGCACCATGAACGCCTGCACCTCTGCCGAACTGCTTGAACCCTTGCAACCTTCTTTAAGCTGTTCTGAGCAGCATGCTCACCTGAGCAACACACAGCTGGACGCGCTGGAGGAAGAAACCATCTTCATCTTGCGCGAAGTGGCTGGCGCGTTCGAGCGTCCCGCGCTGTTGTTCTCGGGCGGCAAGGATTCGTTGGTCATGCTCAAGTGCGCCGAGAAGGTTTTTGGTGTCGGCCGCATTCCCTACCCGCTGCTGATGATTGACACCGGGCACAATTTTCATGAAGTCACCGATTTCCGCGATGCGCGCGCACGGGAGCTGCAGGCCGAACTGATTGTGCGCAGCGTGGAAGACTCCATGGCGCGCGGCACGGTGCGCTTGGCGCATCCGCTCGAGTCGCGCAACGTGCACCAGTCCGTCACACTGCTCGAAGCGATCGATGAGTTCGGCTTTGACGCGCTGATTGGCGGCGCCCGCCGCGACGAGGAAAAAGCCCGTGCCAAGGAACGCATCTTTTCGCACCGCGACAGCTTTGGCCAGTGGCAACCCAAAAGCCAACGGCCCGAGTTGTGGACGCTGTTCAATACGCGGCTGCAACCCGGTGAACACTTCCGCGTGTTTCCTATCTCCAACTGGACCGAACTGGACGTCTGGCAGTACATCGAACGCGAACAGATTGCCCTGCCCTCGCTTTACTACACGCACAAACGCGATGTGGTGCAGCGCAAGGGCCTGCTGGTGCCGGTGACGGCGTTGACCCCGGCACGAGCAGGCGAAACCGTCGAGTCGCGCGACGTGCGCTTTCGCACAGTGGGCGACGTCACCTGCACCTGCCCGGTGCAGAGCCTGGCGGTCAACGCTGCTGACGTCGTGCTCGAAACACTGGCCGCGGATGTCAGCGAGCGCGGCGCCACCCGCATGGATGACAAAACCTCCGAGGCTTCGATGGAGAAGCGCAAGAAAGACGGGTATTTCTGATGACCGCTGCAACCTTATGCGCTGACCGCGCTGCGCCGACCGAAGCCAGCGGTCTGAATGACACTGGCGCGGCGCTGAAATTCATCACTTGCGGGAGTGTGGACGATGGCAAAAGCACACTGATAGGCCGTCTGTTGATCGACAGCCGCGCGGTCTTGCTGGACCAACTCGCCAACGTCTCCAAAAATGGTGAAGTCGATCTGGCACGCTTCACCGACGGCCTGTCGGCTGAGCGCGAGCAAGGCATCACCATTGACGTGGCCTACCGCTACTTCAATACGGCACGACGCAAATTCATCATCGGCGATGCGCCGGGCCACGAGCAATACACCCGCAACATGGTCACCGCAGCATCCAGTGCCGATGCCGCCGTGGTGTTAGTGGATGCCACCAAACTCCAATGGCAGACCGACTCGCTAGAACTGCTGGCGCAAACCCGGCGCCACTGCCTGCTGGTGAACCTGCTGCGTGTGCCGTCCATCGTGTTTGCCATCAACAAGCTCGACGCACTGGAAGACCCGCGCCAGCCGCAGACCGAAGGCCAGTCGGCGGTGGCCTTTGCCAACATCCGTCATGCGCTCGAAGTTTTTTCCCGGGCGGCCGGTATTACTGTGACGGCGATCGTGCCGGTGTCTGCCCTCCAAGGGCATAACGTGGTCGAGCCTGCCATCGGCTGGTGCAATTACCAAGGTCCCAGCCTGTTGCAGATTCTGGAGCAGCTCCCGGTGGTGCCGGCTCAGACCGCAGCGTCTTTTTGCCTGCCGGTGCAATGGGTGGAGCAGTTTTCGTCTTCCAGTGACACGTTACAGGGGCGGCGCATTTTTTGGGGTCGCGTGGCAAGCGGCCAGGCGCGGGTCGGGCAACAAATAGCCGTATTGCCCGGCACCCAAACGGCCACGGTCACCCAGGTGCTGGGCCACACTCGACAACCCGGCGCCGTGCAGAGCGGCCACAGTGCCGGCATTGTGCTTGACCGGGAAGTCGATGTGTCGCGCGGTGACTGGTTGCTGGCGGCGGGGCCCGGCAGCGCCAACCCCAGTCGCGAGCTCCTGGCGACGGTGGCCTGGATGGACGAAGAACCGCTGGTGGCGGGACGCGTCTATTGGGCACTGCATGGGCACCGCTGGGTCAAAGCCAGAATCAAGCGGATCGTGCACAAGTTCGACATCGCGACATTGATGGCGGAAGAAGCCACCCAGTTGGAAGCCAATGCCATGGGTCAGGTTGAAATCTCGCTACATGAAGCCATCGTGGTCCAGCCCTACCGCCGCTCACGTCTGCTGGGCTCGCTAATTTTGGTGGACACGGCCTCGCACAAAACGGCCGGTGCCGTACTGGTCAATTAGAAAAAGCAGGTCGGCCAGGTATGGCTGAGCCTACTCTTTGGCCGAGCACCGCTGAGCTTTGCTCGCCAAATGTACGCGGATGTAAGCGCGGTAACCATTACACCCAATGTGCGCTAACGCACACGCTGTCTTGTGTGCGCTAGGCAACACTCGGCGCGGCGATGTACCAAGCGAAAGCGAGTGTACAGAGCCCTTGCCTTTGAGCCGACAGTGGGCCGGTCGATCACATCGATATCCCTTCTTTTGATAAATAAATTGGATAACTAAATGAAACAATTTCAGAAACTTTCCAGCGTCCGGCCCTTGTTTATGGCCTCGCTGCTAATCGCTTTACTGTCCGGTTGCGGCGGTGGTGGAGGGAGTGACCCGGCGTTTCCGAGCGCCAGCAAATTGGCGGGTAGCAAGGTTGTCGCCGACGTCTCCGGCGCTCCAGGCAGTTCCGCGATCGACCCTACGGTGGATTCAGCCAGCCCAAGTGACGGTGCCACAAACGTGCCCACCAGCACCAACAGCAGCAATAACATCGTCGCTGGCACGCTAGTCACTGCCACCTTCAGCCAGCCGATGGATCCGGCAACGATCAATTCACCTCTGGCCGGCTCCTTGCTCACGTTTGCGCTCAAGGACACTACTGGCAACAATGTGCCCGGTACTGTCGCCATGAACGCCGCCAACACGGTGGCCACTTTTACTCCCACGGCGTCGGCACTCAGCCCGAATACCAGCTATAAGGCCACAGTGACCACGGCGGCCAAGAGCGCCGGTGGCACGGCCATGGCGGTCCCGATTGTCTGGGGCTTTGCAACCAAGGCGCTGGCATACACCGCCCAGGCACCGGTCAACCTCGGCACCGCTAGCACGTTCACGATTCTGAGCAAAACCGGGATCACCGACGTCTATAAATCTGCCATCGTTGGTGATGTTGGAACGAGTCCGATCACCGGTGCTGCGATGCTTCTCACATGCGGTGAAGTGGTCGGGAAGATTTTTGTGGTCGATGCGGCCGGCCCCCTGCCCTGCGCGGTCAATGATGCCACCACCCTGACCGCAGCGATTGGTGACATGGGCACCGCTTACCTGGACGCCCAAGGACGCAAGTCACCCGACTTCACTGAACTGGGTGCCGGCGAGATTGGCGGGCTGACCCTCGCTCCTGGCCTTTACAAGTGGGGCACCAGTGTCATGATCAGCAACGACGTCACCCTCTCGGGTGGTCCGAATGATGTCTGGATCTTCCAGGTGGCAGGACAGTTGAACGAGGCCAATGGCAAGCGGGTGACGCTGGCCGGCGGCGCACTGGCCAAGAACATTTTCTGGCAAGTCGCTGACAGTGTGGCCATCGGAACAACCGCGCACTTTGAGGGCGTCGTGTTGGGTAAAACACTGGTCGCTGTGAATACGGGCGCATCGGCAAACGGTCGACTGTTCGCGCAGACTGCGGTCACGCTCCAAATGAACGCGATTACACAACCCGCCCTGTAAGGACGCAAGGAACGTCGCGGCGGTGCTGANNTCAGCACCGCCGCGACGTTCCTGCATCGCCAGATCGACCGGTCATGGATAAAAAATGATTAACCTGAATTTCTGTACCGATACGGTTCGACTGATGCTGCTCGGCGTGCGGCTGGCGCCGGCGAGGCAACTGCCACGCTGGGCCAAGCAGCCTCAACGCCCGCAGCCTCTTCAACTGCGGCCCCAGTGGCCGCTGCAAGAATGCTGGCAACCGTGCCAAGCGCGCGGTCCAGTCTTTATACGCTGAGCGAAGTTCAGCTTGAAACCGGGACAATCGTTCGGGAATATGCAACTCCTGCGGGGCTGGTTTTTGCCGTGGCATGGCGTGGACCCGTATTGCCCAACTTGAGTGCCCTGCTGGGCGGCTATTTCGATACTTTCAAAACCGGAACTGACCAGATTCGCACCAGCGGCCGTCGTGGTTCACCGGTGAGCATGGAACGCGATGGACTGGTGGTCAGGTCCAACGGGCGCATGCGCAATTTTTTGGTCATGCCTATGTGTCTGACTTGATCCCAGCCGGTGTCAATATCAAAGATGTACTTCAGTAAATTATTGTGGCGTGCTGCATGGGCAGCCCTGTTCGTGACCGGGGTTACAGCCTGCGGTGGCGGCGGATCGGCACCTGCACCGAAGGGCGTTGCGGGCACACCCACACTCAATGCGCGGCCCAGTCCGCCTGCGGTGAGCAACGCGCTCAGTATCACCGTGGATTTGGGTCCTGCTGGCACGGGCCACAACGTCAACCGCCTGTACACGGATGTCACCATCTGCTCGCCCGGCAGCACGACCCAATGCCAGACGATTGACCATGTGCTGGTTGATACCGGCTCCTCCGGCTTTCGGCTGTTGTCGAACGCAATGGCACTCGGCCTGAGCCTGAATCGGCTGACAGGCGCCGGCGGCCAGCCCCTGCTCAATTGCGCGCAGTTCGTGGACAACAGTTTCGCCTGGGGTCCGGTGCCAGCGCCAGCCTGGCCCAACAGATCAAGAACCCGGTGCCCCTGTTCGCGGCAGACAACAACGGCGTGCTGATCGACCTGCCTGGCGTCGGCCCGGCGGGCGCGTCCAGTCTGACGGGCACGCTGATTTTCGGTATCGGCACGCAGTCCAACAATCAAATGACATTCGGGGGTGTTCTGACAACCAGTTCTTCGGGCGACATCACCACATTACTTGCGGGTCAAACCCTGAACACCAGTTTCTTCGACACCGGATCCAACGGTTTCTATTTTGATTCCGCTGCGATACCGACCTGCAAAGCGAGCGGCAGCACCGATTTCTATTGTCCGGCTTCCCTTGTCACTTTGTCGTCCACGCTGGTAGGCGCCAATGCGGTGAGCATTCCAATTTCGTTTTCAATCGACAACGCGTTGGCGTTGTTGGGTAACGCCAGCAAGGCGGTTCTGCCAACTTTGTCTGGCCCCGTCGGGGACTCGCATTCCTTTGATTGGGGCTTGCCCTTCTTTTACGGGCGCCGGGTGTTTATTGGCATCGAGGGGCAGGCATCATCGTTTGGAACCGGCCCCTATTTCGCCTTTTGAGCCGCTGCTGGCGAAACCGCAGCAATGACATGCTGCGCGCTTGGCTGCATCAGCACGCCCAGCCGTACCCTGCGCTGGTACAAGTGCCTGGTGTTTGCCTCCCGTGGCCGACGGTTGAAGACACTTACCGGTAGTAGCGGTTTTCGATCTGGCTGCCCGAAACCTGACATTGGCTCCCGCGTCCCGACCCGTTGCAATGTGGCGCTGAATTGGCTAAGATCAATTTCAGCCACCGGTCATGACCGTACCCGAGCCCGCCCCAATGGGCTGTAGCGTCGGCAACTATTTTGTGGCAACAGGGCTCAACGTTCAATCCGCGGGATTGCCATCGATTATTTTCAACACTATCTTTCCGGGGGCTATTTATGAATCACCAGACGAGCCTTAGAGGCAGTTGCCATTGCGGCGATGTCCAGATTGAATTTGGAACGGCTATAGCCCCCGAGAGCTTCACGCCTTGGGCGTGTGATTGCTCCTTCTGTTTGAAGCACGGCGCTTCGTATATTTCCGACCCGGCAGGACACCTTACCATTGCAGCAAAGAGATCGAACTCCATCAGTGAATATCGCCAGGGGTCGAAAAGCGCCAGATTTTTAGTGTGTCATTCGTGCGGTGTTCTGGTGGCCGTGGTGTTCGATGGCGACGCCGGTACGTACGGCACTGTCAACTCGAGATGTATCGATGACAAAGTTGAATTCGGGGTGCCTAAAGTGGTATCTCCTCAAGCACTCAGCGTTGAGCAGAAAAGAAGGAGCTGGGGGAGGCTTTGGACTCCGGGCGTAAGGTTCGTGGTGTCTGATGCATGAACCAGCGCCCAAGGAAGCGCAGCGAACAATTCGTTTGTTCTGCCTTGCCGCTTGTGCCACTTCCATATGGCTAACGAACACGATATGCAAGCGGTCGCGCAGGAACTGCTGGCCCAGGCCAGTAAACCTGCGCCCAGAACTGAGCCAAAAATAATGACGATGACTGCAGCCTTGGCCGCTGTCAATCAAACACCGGAGTCTCAACACCCAGCACCTTGTGCAGCTTGGGGCTGGTCGTGGTGTATTGCAAATGGATTTTTTTGTCGGGGAAGATGAAAGGCGCGGCGCCAAACGCTGCCAGCGCGCATTCATGAAAACCGCTCAGGATCAGCTTTTTCTTGCCCGGGTAAATATTGATGTCGCCCACCGCGAAGATGCCTGGAACATTGGTTGAAAACTTTTCAGTGTCCACCGCAAGCTGCTTGCGCTCAATGTCCAGACCCCAATTGGCAATCGGCCCGAGCTTGGGTGAAAGGCCAAAAAATACCAGCAGCACATCGAGCGGAACAACGCGGGTAATGCCATCGGCACCCGTCACCTTGACGCCGCTCAGTTTCCCGGTTTTTTCGTCGTAACCCGTGATCTGGCCCACGAGGAATTGCATCTCGTAAGCGTCGCAGAGCTCCTTCATTTTGGCCACGCTGGCAGGCGCCGCCTTAAAGCCGTCGCGCCGGTGAATCAGAATGACGCTTTCGGCCCTGTTGGGGCCTTCGGCGACAAAGTTCAAGGTCCAGTCGAGTGCGGAATCGCCACCGCCAACGATGACCAGATTCTTGCCAGCAAAGTCAGCCGGGTTCTTGACCCGGTAAAACAGTTGGCTGTCATCAAACTTTTCCAGCCCCTCGACCCGCAGCAGTTTGGACTGGAAAGCACCGACTCCGGCTGCGATGAAAAGGGTCTTGGTCAGAAACTGAGTGCCCTTGGTTGTTTCAACGAAGAAGCGCCCATCATCCTGTTTTTCAACTACGCTGACTTCCTGACCGAAGTGGAACGTTGCGCCAAACGGCTCAATTTGTCTGAGCAGGTTTTCGGTCAGCTCTCTGCCGGTGCATGCCGGCACGGCAGGAATGTCATAAATCGGCTTGTCGGGGTAAAGCTCGATGCATTGGCCGCCGGGATAGCCGAGGGAATCGATGACATGGGCCTTGATTTCGAGCAGACCCAGTTCAAACACCTGAAACAGGCCTACAGGGCCGGCGCCCACAATGACGGCATCGGTTTCTATCGGACCATCTTCCGTGACGACATAGGTCATTGCTGTCTCCTTTGCGCGGCTGCGCCCTCAGGCCACCGCTGCGAGCGGCTTTTGGCCGGGTTGCATGGTAACCGGACATTCGCCGGTGGCGCTGCATGGTTCGATGCGCTTCGTTGTCAGCGTCTTCGTGGACCAACGGCGCACCGTCGAGGTTTCGCCCGGTTCCTGCTGCGCTGCGGTTGGCGGAATGGGTTTGCCCTCGGCGAGCAGCTTCTCGACGCGACGCAGACCGAGCAGCGCCGCGCCGTAGGCGCCGTTCAACTGGCCGAGCCCGTTGGGCGCCACGTTGAGCTTCGCCTTGAGACTCAATTCGAGCGCATTGACCATCGCCACGTTGCGCGTCATGCCGCCCGTGAGCATGTAGCCGGGCTCGATCCCGACGCGGCGCATGAGCTGGATCGCCCGGCCGCCAAGTGCCACCATCGCGCCCATCACGATATCTTCGGCCGGTATGCCGTTCGACAAATGGTTGATCACCTCCGACTCCGCAAACACCGCGCAGACACTGCTGATCTGCACCGGTTTGGTCGATCGCATCGCGTAGGGACCAAGGTCGGCGGTGGTGATCCCAAGGTAGCGCGCGGTCTTTTCGAGAAACGCGCCGGTGCCCGCCGCACACTTGTCGTTCAGGCGAAAGGCCTTCACCCGTCCCTCGGCATCGATTTTGATCGCCTTAATGTCCTGGCCGCCGATATCGAGGATGGTGCGCGTGTCGGGAAACAGATGCACCGCGGCGCGGGCGTGAGCGGTGAGCTCGGTGACCTGGGTATTGCGAAACGGAACAGTGAAACGGCCATAGCCGGTCGCCGCGACGTAAGTGATCACCGAGCGATCGAGGCCGCTGTTCTTCAGCAGCTCGTCGAAAGCGGCCTCTGCGGCCTGCGCCAGCTTGAAGCCGGTGCGGCGAACCGCGGTGCCGACGACTTCGCGCTTGTCGTTGAGTACGATCGCCTTGGTATAAGTGGACCCGATATCGAGTCCTGCAACGTATAGCATTTTCTTCTCCTATGTAGCCATCGCGGCTGGTTGCGTCTGAACCCCGAAAGCGCGGTCGTGCGCGACCAGCGCCGCGCCCAGCGCGCCACAAAAATGCGCATCCGGACTCACATTAATCTTCATTCCTGCAGCTTTCTCGAGCAGCTTCACGACGGCGACATTGCGGCTCACACCACCCGTAAACGTCACCTCCGATTCGATCCCGACACGGCGCGCGAGCGAAACGCAGCGGTTGGTGATCGCCTGATGCACGCCCATCAGCACATCCTCCGGCAACATGCCTTTGGCCAGATGACTGATGATCTCCGACTCGGCGAACACCGTGCAGGTCGTGGTGATGCGCACCGGATTCTGTGATTTGAGCGCGAGCGGCCCCAGGTCCGAGAGCGACATCTCGAGCGCTTCGGAAGCCGCGCCGAGAAAGCGCCCGGTACCTGCGGCGCATTTGTCGTTCATCGTGAAATCGCCGACCTGACCATCGGCTTTGACGCGTATCGCCTTGGTGTCCTGACCGCCAATGTCGATGACGGTGCGCGTGCCCGGGAACAGCGCAATCGCGCCGCGCGCGTGGCAACTGATCTCGGTGACCTGCTCCTGGCCGAAGGTCACGTTGTAGCGGCCATAACCTGTGCCAACAATGTAAAGGACCTGGTCCTCGGTGATATCGGCGTTCGCAAGCGCCGCGTTGAATGTATCTTGCGCAATGGTCACCATGCTGGTCTTCATGTCGAGTAGCGCGCGACCGACGATGGTCTTGTTCTGGTCGATGATCACCGCCTTGGTTTGCGTTGATCCGACGTCAACTCCGGCAACGTACTTCATACGATACTCCCAGTTGTGGCCGCAACGGACTTGCCCGCGAGCGGCGCGCCGCCGCCACGCTGATGCAGCGTTTCGAAGAACGCATCGACGCGATTCTTGATCTGCGCGTCCGACCAGTAGCGCGGATCGATGAGATCGGACTCGATGTAAAGGCTCGGCACATTCAGCCGCTTGTTGAGGTAATCGCGCGTATCGGCCATGCCCGAAGACACGAAGCGGCAGCTCTTGACACCGTGAAAGACGATCCCGTCAACATCGTAGTCCCGGATCTGCTGGGTCAGCCGTTCGTGCGCGAAGAACTGGTTGGAGAGGCCCCGCTGCGCGGCAAGCGCAGTTATTTCGGCAAGACTCTCGAGCGGCCGCGAGGTATCGTAGACCAGCTCCCCCGCATCCATTCCGCCGGAGGCGAATGTCAGGTAGTCAGAGTAGGCGAACACGCCGCCCCAAGTCTCGAACAGCTCGACCAGGCGGCGCATGGAAACGTAACAGGGCGTGCCCGAGAACAGCAGCCGGAAACGTTCCTCGACAACACGGCCTTCACCGCGCGCCACCTTGGCTCGCAACTGCTCTTCGAGCTTGCGCATGTACTCGACGCCCTCGACCGTGCCCCGATACACGTTCATGATGCCGATATAAGTCAGGCCGTCCAGCATTGCGTTGAAGGGTGCAGGACACACCCGATTGAGCGCCATCACGTTATTCCAGTGGAATATCATTTTGTTGACGCGTTCCTCGACTTCCGCCAGGCGTTCCATGTTGAAGCGCTTGCCGGTGATCTTTTCGCACTTCTGGATCAGGTCGCGAAACTGCGCCTCGACCCAGCGCGAGTCTGCCGCGTGCTGGGCATCACCCGGCCGGGACTGCCAGTTCGCCGCGCGCTGCCCGGGAATATCGAGCACGAAAGTAGGTGTTTTCAGCATCCGCTCCCAGATCTCGGCCCACTTGATGAACGTGCTGCACATGTTCGAGGCGATGGCGATATCGGCCTTGGGAAGCAGGCCCGCCGAATGCTGCTGCTCCTTGAGTATCAGGCCGACGTCGGCCTTTACGTAGGAACAGACGTCCGGCGACATGCCGTAGTCCTCGGACAGGCGTATGTATTCCTCCGAGGCCTTGTGCACGCCGGTTTGCAATGAATTGATTTCCGGAAACACGAGCTGAAAATCGAAGGTGCGCAAGATTTCGATCGCGTTGCCCATCACGAAGACATTGGCAACGTGCTGCCCGCGCTCGCGTGCCATCGTCAGCCCCGTATACCAGTTCTTCATCAAGCGCTGACCCTCCGCGTGGGGGTCGAAGGCCGCTGTAGCGATTTCGCCGGCCGGGGCGGTGTCGAGAATTTCGGTTGTCATGGCATTTCTCCTTTTAGGCAAGTGCGAATAATTGGGATTCGGCAAAGGTCTCGAGCTGCATCCCCATCTGCTCGAACGAGGTCATCTTCTCCTCGAATTCGAGCACCAGGTACGCGATGTGTTCCTGGTCGAGGTGCTTGGACCAGGCCACCTGCTCGTCGAGCCCGGGTTCGCAGAACTTCGCCGCGGTGAGGATCGCGGCATCGGCTTTGCTCGCGCGAATCATCTCCATCAGGTAGGCCTCCTTGGTCTTGCGCTCGTCGTGCTGCACCGGGCTTGCCGCCGAGCGTTCAACAAAGCTCTCGGCAAGTGCCCAGATGGGGTCGCCGGTTTCCGGAACATCCTCGGTGATCCAGCGCAGCCCGATGAGAAGGTCGTCGTCCACCACGTAGCAGTTGTCATCGATGGTTTCGAGCATCTCGAGCGGCGGTTGCTCGCAAAAGCCGCCCACGAAAACGACACGGGGCTTGTCCTGGGCCCGCAGGCTGCGGTGGCGGATGGCATCGAGCGCGCGCCCGAGCAGGGCGTTATGTTCCTCGCAGGGCATGCGCGTGCGTGCACGCGTCAGGATGTAGGACTCGGTGCAGCTCAGCTTCCAGGGTTCGTCGCGTCGCAACGCGTAGAGCTCGCGCAGCAGCCGCCGGTTCTGGTTGTAAATGCGGATGCTGGCGCGCAAGGCTTCGTCGTCGATGCTGCGCCCGGTCCTTTTCTCCAGCTCGCCGCGCAGCCGCTGGTACTCGGAGGCGATGTAGCGGACGGCGCCTGGGGTATTCACGTTCTGGGGTAAATACAGGATCTGCGCGAGTTGCTCCGGGAGATTGCGCGCCCAGATGCCGGCGAGGTGCTTTGACGCGTCGCAGATCGGATGGGTGATGAATCCAGTCAGGCCCTGCAGGGAGCCGTTCAGGCCAAGTTCCGCAGTCGAGCGGCAGATCGAGCACACGAACGAGCCCATGTGGGCATCGGCGTGCTTGAGCTCCAGCCGGTTGCCGCCGCCAAGCACGTTGATCGGCAGCAAACCGGCGGCGTGCGCGATCTCTTCAGGGAAATACACCGGAAAGTGCCCCAGCGTTCCCGTGAACCCATCGGGCAGGGCGTCCGCGTCGGGCACCGGCGCCATGCGGACTTGATTACAGCGCTCAAGCACGTCATTGAGGTCAGTTTCATGGTCGTAAGGAATCGAGGTGTTCATGATGGCATCCTTGTTGGTGGTCATTTCAATAGTATTATGGTACCGAAATACCTATTTAGCAACCCACATCATGAAAAACTTGATCTGGGTCAATTAATTGACAAATTTACTTGGGTATTTCCGTCAACGCTCGGCGGGCTGTTGCCCATCACAGCCGGAACAAGAATGTGAAAACCCCGCCAGGCCAGCAGTTCGGCAACAATGTCGTCCCTAGAATCGCTTGTCTTGTTCCACATTTGAGAGTTCCACCATGACCAGCCTCCCGCTCACCGAAGCACACGTAGCAAAAAATGGCTTCAAGGTCGCCGTCATGGGCGCGGGCGCTGTCGGCTGCTACTTCGGCGGCATGCTGGCTCGAGCCGGGCATGAGGTGGTGCTGATCGCGCGGCCCCAGCACGTGGAGGCTATCACGCGCGACGGCCTGCGCATGGAAACCAAGACCTTCGACGAGCACGTGCGCCTGACCGCCAGCAGCGAGCCCAGCGCGGTGCAGGGCGCCAAACTGGTACTGTTCTGCGTCAAGTCCACGGATACCGAATCGGCCGGCGCCCAGATTCAGCCGTATCTGGCGAGCGATGCGCTGGTGCTGACCCTGCAAAACGGCGTGGACAACGCCGACCGGCTGCGCACAGTGCTCAGCGGAACTGCCGTCGCCGTCGCAGTGGTTTACGTCGCCGTTGAGATGGCCGACCCCGGCCACGTCAGGCACCACGGTCGTGGCGAGCTGGTGATCGAACCCTGCAACGCCAGCCAAGCCGTGGCGCAAGCCCTGATCGCCGCCAGCGTGCCCACCGAAATATCGGGCAACGTGCGCGGCGCGCTGTGGGCCAAGCTGATTCTCAACTGCGCCTACAACGCGGTGTCGGCCATCACCCAACTGCCCTACGGCAAGACCGTGGCGGGTGCGGGCATCAAGGACGTGATGCGCGACGTGGTGGCCGAATGCCTGGCCGTGGCCCAGTTGGAAGGCGTGCAGGTGGCTGGCGATGTGCATGCGGCGGTGGAAAAACTTGCCGACAGCATGCCCAACCAGTATTCATCCACCGCGCAAGACCTGGCGCGCGGCAAGCGCAGCGAGATCGACTACCTCAATGGCCTGATCGTGCAGCGCGGCGCGGCGTTGGGCGTTGCGACGCCGGTGAACCGGGTGCTGTGGGCGTTGGTGAAGTTGTTGGAGGGGAAGCGGGCGTAGGGCGGCTTCTTCGGCGATGGATTCGTTGAGGAGGCTCATGGCTTTTGTGGTTTGGGTTTCTTCGGTCTAGGCAGCTTTTCAGTTCTGACCTCCTTCTCAAAATCAGCATCCACCGCACGCGGCTGCCATCGGCGGCAGTTGTCAAGAATTCCTTGACAACTGAATTGGCGACAGCCAGATTGCATCGCATGTAGAACTGGCGCTGGGGATTGCGACCACCTCGGTATTGATCCGGGATAAAAGTGCTGCGCTCATACGGTCGCGCTCATGTTGGTCAGCGCCTCATACCGCGTGAACAAAAATGCCACACGCTCGGCGTCTGTCTTCCAGCTCCTTTTGCCGCCGCTCAAGGCATAAGCCGCATCCACAGCGGCATCGAGCGCGCGGTGGGCTTTGAGCAACTTCTCGGGCATGGGTGGGTTGTAGAGATCGGCCAACGTGGCGCCGACTTCCGCTGCACGGGCATCGAGCACCGCTTGTGCTGCCAGTTCGATGGCAGAGCGGGATTTTTGTACTTGGGCGGTGACCGACTTTGCGTCCAAATCGGGCCACGGGAAATTGTTGTAAACGATCTGGTTGGTGTAGCGGTAATCGCTCTTGAGGCGGCCACAGACGTGGCGGACCCAGGCCATGTGCATGCGCGAGCTCAGCACGCCAAATTCGTAGCGCCCAGCATTGGGAATAACCATGACCAAGTTGCTTGCAACCACCTCGGGCGGCATGAAGCCGATCGGGATGACGCTTCGACGTTCTGACGAAACGCTTGGCACCAGAAGATATCTCCCCGCCGGTTGCCGGATTTCGCCAAACAAATGCGGTGTGGCCGCCAGCGCTTGTGTGGCGGCGCGGCTGCTGGCCTTGCGGTGTTGCTCCACCGCCCTCACTCGCTTCATCACCTCCGGCATGGCTTTCAGCTCAGCCGCAGGGCAGTCCTTGAGCCACAGGCACCAGCGCTCCAGATTGTTGATGAACTCGTCCGCGCCGAGAAAGCGGCGAATCCATTTCTTCGCTTTCGGCTCGGCGACCAGCAACTCGTCGCGCTCACTCGTTGACAGCAACAAGTGTCCGCCGTCATTGGGCATGGAGCCAAAAACAATCTCGGGAACTTTGCAGATGGGCGTGCGGCGTTTGTCAATGACCAGATCAGCCGCCTCCACCAGATAGGGGTTGATGTTGCCCACATCGGCGATCACCGGCTCGGACTTGACGGTTTCGTAATCGGCCAGCGGCACTTTTCTAGGCTTGTCCGCCCCAAAGCCGATGATGACGCAGTGCACCGCCGCACGTCCCGGCGCGTCGTTGCTCCACTGAAAGGTGCGGTGCGCAAACTGGATGTGCATTCCTGCGGCAAGCATCCAGCTCCACAGTGGGGCCACCTGCTCGCCCTGCGTGATGCTGTTGGTGGAGACAAAGCCGCAGCGTACCTTGCGCCGCGCCAGCGTCTCGGCGCGGTCCACATCCACAAACAAATCGCCAAAACCCTGTGCGGCACCGGCAAACTTCATGTCCTTGAACTGCTTGCGGTCACGGCTGGCAGCAGCAGCAATGCCGGCAAAGTTGTCGGGCGCGGTGGTGATGTAGCGTGCCGCCTTGATGTACCAGCCCGCCACGTAGTCCAGCACACCGGCACCCTTGATGCCCTGAAACACCGTCTCCAGATCTTCTTTTTGTTGGTCGGACTGATGCTGCTTGCCGACAAACGGCGGGTTTCCCAAAATGTAGTTGAGTTGGGTCGGCGGCACAAAGTCGGCCCAGTCGATGCGCAGGGCGTTGCCGTGGCGGATGTGGGCGCTGCGTTTGAGCGGCACACGCAGCATGGGCTCGCCAAACTCGGTGCCTGCTTCCACGTTCATCTGGTGGTCAGTCAGCCACATGGCGACCTGCGCCACCTGGGCCGGGAACTCCTCGACTTCAATGCCATAGAACTGATCGACATCGACCTTGAGGAAGTCAAACACATGACCGATGCGCTGGCCAAAGTGGCTGGCGGCGCGCATCACGTCGAGTTCGATACGACGCAGCTCGCGGTACGCCACCACCAGAAAGTTTCCGCAGCCGCAGGCCGGGTCGAGAAAGGTGAGGCTTTGCAGTTTTTTGTGGAACGTGAACAGGCGAGTGGCATCGCCTTTCACCTTCTCAAACTCGGCGCGCATCTCGTCCAGAAACAGTGGTGCGATAAGTTTGAGGATGTTGGTTTCGCTGGTGTAGTGCGCGCCCAGTTCACGGCGACGATCGGCAGCATCGAGCTCGATCACGCGCTGGAACATGGCGCCAAAGATGGCGGGTGAAATATTGCCCCAGTTGCGCCCAGCCAGCGCGAGCAGTTGTCCGCGCATGGCGGCGGTAAAAGAGGGTGGCTCAATGCGCTCCTCGAACAAACGGCCATTGATATAGGGGAACAAGGCAAACTGCTCGGCCAGCGCGCCCTGACGTTGCGGCGTGTCTTTGTTGAGCGTGACGAATAGGGTATCGAGCACAGCGCCAACGTTGGAACCGTCCTCAGCGGTGTGGAAGTCAATCAAATCGTGAAAGCTGTCTTTGGGCTGAAAAATACCGGTGTCGTCGGCAAACAGGCAGAACAGCAACCGCACCAGAAACACCTCCAATTGATGCCCGGTGTAGCCGTCATTTTTCAGCGCATCGTGCAACTCGCCCAGCGCATCCACCGCCACGCGGTTAATGGCTTCTTCCGCTCGGATGATTTGCTTGCGGTAACCAGCAATGAAATAGAACAGCCGCAGGTTCTGGTCCAGCTCAGACAAAGTGAATCGGTGAACCTTGTCTTCATCGAGGTCATGCAACTCGAAGTGCCAGAAATCGCACAGCAGGATATAGCGCGGTTCTTCATCCGCCTTCAGACCAGGAAAATAATCCTTGGCCTGCTTGAACGCCTTGACCAAATCCTTGCCCCGGCTTTTGTGCTCGATCAGCAGCGTGCCCTTCCAGAGCAGATCAATGTAGCCGTCTTGGTTGTCAATCTTTTTGACGCGCTTCTCGAAGGTGGCGACCTTGCGCCGCTTGATGCCGAAGACCTCAAAGAATTCGTCCCAAAAGCTTTTGGCATCGGCGTCTTCGCGCTCAACATGCTTCCAGTCCTTTGAAAAGGTCCGGGCGCGGTTGGCGATTTCTTTCCAGTCAAGAGGCATGGGTTATTGCGTAGCTGTGGGATGGTAGGCTTATGCGGAGCTTAACCTGTTCGCTATGCAAAAAATGCAGGTTCATGTGCGCAGTATCACGTGATGGCCTGCCAGTGATGCGGCGCCACGGGCGTGATCGAAAGGCGGTTGCCCCTTTTTAGCACCAGCAGGTCGGCCAGCTCGGGCCGGGTGCGCAGCTCGGTCAGGGGCAGTGGGGGGATCTTGCGCAGCACCTGCACATCCACCAGCAGCCAGCGCGGCGCGACGGGTGTGGACGCCGGATCAAAGTAGGGCGACTTGGGATCGAACTGCGTCGGATCGGGCCGGCTGGCTGAAGCCACGCGTGCGATGCCCACGATGCCCGGCTCGGCGCAACTGGAGTGGTAGAACAGCACGCCGTCCCCCACACGCATGGCGTCGCGCATGAAGTTGCGGGCCTGGTAGTTGCGCACGCCCGTCCAGGGCACGGTGGCAGCGGGCGCCGCGAGCGCATCGTCCACCGAGCATTCTGTGGGTTCGGATTTCATCAGCCAGTAGTTCATCGCCCCAAGTTTGCCAGCATTCAGCCGCTGCTGCACGCGCTGCTTCAGCCCTGCCTAGAATCGCTGGACCTGTTCCACGCTGGAGGGCAAGCCTATCAAACAGGACTATGCTCCAACACTTTGCGTTAAAGCATCATGACAGTGGATACCCCCGAACCCATCCAGGAAGCCCGCGTATGGGGCGATGCGCAGTGGACAGCTCGCGTCATCAAGAACGAAGACGATGATGGCTGGGCCGTTGCGATGTACCTGGCAGGCAAATCTGAGCCAGCTTTAGTGGGCCCATGGACAATGGGGCGGGACAAAAAGAATCCCAAGCCACTGGACACCGCTGCCTTTCATACGCTCGTCAAAACGGCCAAAGAGTTCATACGTCGTTCCGAGCAACAACGCCATGCCCAGCTCAATAAGAGCGTTACCCTAACGGCAGAAGGCAGGCCCATTCGGATGGTACTGTCCATCGTTCCTGACGAAGAGGGTGCCACCGCAACACTGAGTGCTCACGGCGAATTCGGTGAAGAACTCGCCCGGGTTCGCGTTTCGCCTGCCTTCAAGTTGAATGTTGACAGCGCGCAGGCGTGGATTGAGTCTGGCTACGAGCTGCCACAGTGACGCCCAATCAGCCTGGGACGCGGGGTCTTCAGCGTATGACCAGGACGGGGATTTCAGAATGGGTAAGGACTTGAAGCGTCTCGCTACCAAGCAGGACGCGCTTGATTCCGCCTCGCCCATGCGACGCCATCACAATAAGGTCCGCTTTCGATTTCTTCGCGACCTTGAGCAGAGCATCGGAAACATTGCTTGATTTTGTGATGACAGTATTGACGCTGATGTGCTTGCCGACAGTCGTCTTCAGCAGTTGATTGAGCGATGCCTGTGCCTGGTCTTCCCATTCCTTTTCTATCGCCGTCATTTCCTTGATGCTGAGCGTGGACGAGCCATCAAAGAACGTTTTTTGATAGGGATGAACGACGCGGACGATTGTTAAAACCGCGTCGAAATCAACTGCCAATTCGGATGCGGCCTCAACCGCTTTTCGGGATAGCTTAGTGCCGTCGGTCGCAACCAGAATCTTCTTGTACATATGTCGCCCTTTCAGTGCTGGCAGGTGTCGTCGAACCACGGCAGACCTTGCTGCCGAATCAGGCTTTGTACACCAAGTACGGGAAAAGTCCATAGGCAGCCGCTGCGGGCGAGGGCATCAAGGACGTGATGCGCGACGTGGTGGCCGAATGCCTGGCCGTGAAACGCGGCGCGGCGCTGGGGATTGCGACGCCGGCGAACCGGGTGCTGTGGGCGTTGGTGAAGTTGTTGGATGGCAAGCGGGCGTAGGACTACTGAGAACCTCGTTACGGTCGAACACGCATTCGAGAATTGTCCGCATCGCCGCCCAAAGCGGTCATTGGCGCCAGTCCGGGGTAGCCAAAATTGCAGCGAGACGCGCCGGTCAGGCCAACTCCAAAAACCGACGGTGCCGATAGTCATTTCGTCGAACTGACTCCTATCCTGACAACCATCAAAGTGACCCTACTCTTTTCGTGGTTGAGATGAAGACCGGCGTTGCAAACACGGAGCATTCTGCCAAGATGAGTACTGCAAGGTTGTATTTCCGACTTTGCATTCAACTACGAAGGGGAAAGCAATGCTTAACGGACAAATTGCTTTGACAAAACAGCTTCTTGCCATCTCCCTGTTTGCGATAGTCGGGAGTGCGAGTCTGGTCTACGCCGCCGTCTTTGGTTCACCGCTCTCAGTCAGCGGTGAGCATGCAAATCAAGAAGCTGGAAAGTGTTTTGGGTCTGGTCATCTTGTTAAGCGGACCCCGCCACCTGAAAGTCAGACCCGCAGGCTTGGAACTGCTCGCCTACGCGCGTCGCATGTTGTAGTTGCAGTCTGAAACGCAGAACGCGTTGTTTGAGCCACAGTTGGCGGGGCGGGTTCGACTGGGTGTACCGGATGACTACGCATCGAGCTACTTGACTCCGGTGCTGCGCAGCTTTGCCAGCCGCCATCAGGGGGTTGAAATTGGTCGCGTGGCGACAATCGGACCGGTGCCCCTCCCGGTCATTGGTGCCAGTCTGGCGGCAGTCAAAATTCAGCGAAAGCGCCTGTTGTGTCCGACGTAACAAATGGAGTTTTCGGCCAAAGCCGAACATCCGCCTCTCAACCCAGAGGCAGACTTCAATTTCATTGTCCGATTGACCCGGTCGATGTCTGTGTGTGCAAGCGTACAGATAAATTCTTGATAGTTCCTTAACCTCAACCGCGAGTCTTCAAATGGCTCGAATTCACAGTAATCCGTTCAAATTCTTTCAAGGAGAAACAGTAATGAACAAAGACCAAGTCAAGGGCACTTTCAGAGACATCGCCGGCAAAACGCAAGAGCAAGCCGGGAAGTTGGTTGGAAACAAGGAACAGCAAGCGAAGGGTTTGCTGAAACAGGCCGAAGGCAAAGTCGAGAAGAAGTTTGGGGATGCCAAAGAAGTGGTCAAGGAGACCCAGCGCAAATACTAAGAAACAACTTCTTCTCTGCGCTTCACCAGCCCCGTTGCCGGGCTCCTCTAACAATCGGAGCAGTTGGCTTCGTTTACTCTCGTGCCAAATTTAGGTATCTATGAACAAGTTCGTCTCTGCGTTTTACCGACCCGAAGCTGGTTTCCTACTTCTGCGCTGGGCTGTCGCTGGACTGATACTCTTACACGGCATCTCAAAGTTGATACATGGCTTGGGCCCCATTGAAGGCATGCTCGCCAGCGCGGGGCTCCCCGCCTTCATTGCTTATGGCGTGCTGGTCGGCGAAGTGGTCGCGCCACTGCTCGTTTTGGCCAACATCATGGTGGTGCCGGCAGCCCTCGTCATGGCTTTCAACATGGTCGTCGCCGTGGCATTGGCTCACACATCCCAGTTCTTCACGCTGGGCAAGAGCGGTGGCTGGGCATTGGAGTTGGAGGGCCTGTACTTCTTCGGGTCCCTCGCAATCGCCCTGATGGCGCCGCCCAAGACCTGAGCAATCCATGGGCAGAGCGAGGGGACCTGCCGCCTGGTTATAACGGCGCAGGGTAGCAACACAGCTTGGTGACAGAGTCAATAAAAATTGCACAGCACTGCCGCACGTTCGGGACACGCGGGACCGTCCGCTCCTGGTCGGAAACAGCCGATACGTCTGACTGGAAAAAGCCATACCCTCCAGTTGATTTCACGGCTGTGAAAAACCAACCGCGTTCGGCCTTCCTGCCACGTGCAGCTTCGCCACCACCTCCGCAGTCTCCGCCACCAGCTTCCCCTTCCTCCACACCTTCAGCCGATTCGCCCGCAGCCGGATCGCTTCCACCGGATCCCGCGCCTGTAGCAGCACAAAGCTCGCATCGCAACCCACCTCCAGCCCATAGCCCTGCAAGTGCATCACCTTGGCCGCGTTGGTCGTCACCGCGTCGAAGCATTGGCGCATGCCTTGCTGGCTGGTCATCTGCGCCACGTGCAGGCCCATGTGCGCTACCTCCAGCATGTCGCCGCTGCCCAGGCTGTACCAGGGGTCCATCACGCAGTCGTGGCCGAAAGCGACGTTGATGCCGGCGGCCAGCAGCTCGGGCACGCGCGTCATGCCGCGGCGCTTGGGGTAAGTGTCGTGCCGGCCTTGCAGCGTGATGTTGATCAGCGGATTGGCGACCACGTGCAACTGCGCCTCGGCCATCAGCGGCAGCAGTTTTGACACATAGTAGTTGTCCATGCTGTGCATGGAAGTCAGGTGCGAGCCCGTGACGCGGCCGTGCAGCCCGAGGCGCTGCGTCTCATACGCCAGCGTTTCGACGTGGCGCGAGAGCGGGTCGTCGGATTCATCGCAGTGCATGTCCACCATCAGACCGCGCTCGGCGGCGAGCTCGCACAGCAGCTTGATGCTGCGTGAACCTTGCTCGTAAGTGCGCTCGAAATGCGGAATGCCGCCCACCACATCGACACCCATGGCCAGCGCGCGCTTCAGCTTGTCCATATGCTGATCTGGCCCCAAAGGCCCGCGCAGCACGCCATCTTGCGGAAACGCCACCAGTTGCAAATCCAGGTACGGCGCGACGCGACGTTTGACTTCCAGCAGCGCTTCGACGGCCAGCAGGCGCTCATCGCACACATCAACGTGCGTGCGAATTGCCAGCAAGCCTTTGGCCACCGCCCAGTCGCAGTAAGTCAGGGCGCGCTCTATCAGCGCCTCCTGAGTGAGCAGTGGTTTGAGTTCGCCCCACAGCGCAATGCCTTCGAGCAGTGTGCCGGACTGGTTGACGCGCGGCAGGCCGTAACTGAGCGTGGCATCCATGTGAAAATGGGCATCGACAAACGGCGGACTCAACAGCCGACCGTGCGCGTCGATGACTTCATGCGCGGGCGCATCGAGCCCGGCAGTCACCTCCACAATTTTGCCGTCGCGCACCGCCACGGTGACACCCGCGCGCCCATCCGGCAGCGTGGCGTTTTGGATTAACAGATCTAGCATTTACATCCCCGCCCGCTCAAGCACCGCAGTGGCATGTTGCAGCGCTCGGACGAATGGCATTATTTTCAATCTGCGCTGTCTGGCAGCAAGGCCCACAAGGGCACAACTTCAACACCCGGCATCAGTGCATAGCGGTGCGGGCCGGGATAGACCACATACAGCACATCGAGCTTCAGGTTGTCTATGGCAATGCGCATGCTCACTGTCAGGCGGGGCGCATCGGCGCGCTTGAATTCAACGCCAATGCGCTGGCTACCCTTGAACAACAGCAAGTCGAGCTCGGCACCCTGATGCGTCGCCCAAAAAAAGGCTTGATCGGGTTGCGCGATGCGCAGCACCTGCTCCAGCGCAAAGCCCTCCCAACTGGCGCCGCACTGGGGGTGCGTCAACAAGGCCGGCAAGCTCTGCACACCCATCAAGGCGTGCAGCAACCCCGAGTCGCGAAAATAAATCTTCGGTGCCTTGACTTGCCGCTTGCCCAGGTTCTGGTGCCAGGGCTGCAACTGGCGGATCATCAGGGTTTGCGTCAGGGTGTCGAGATAGCGGCGAATGGTGGGCTCAGCCACGCCCATGGACTGCGCCGGTGGTGCCGCCGACCAGATTTGGCCATGGTAATGCGCCAGCATGGTCCAGAAGCGCAACATGGCAGGCGCGGCGATGTTGATGCCAAACTGGGGCAGATCGAAGCGCACATGGTTGGCGATGGCCTGCTGGCGCCAAACCACGCTGTCGTCATCTGAGGCCGCCAGATAAGACCGAGGGAAACCGCCACGCAGCCACAGCCGCAAGATAGCCGCATCGCTGTAAGTGCCCAGATTGGTGTTGATTTCTTGCAGATCAAAACCACCCACTTCGACCGTTTCAACCCGGCCCAGCAGCGACTCACCGGCCTGCCGCAACAAAGCGGGCGATGCACTGCCAAGCAGCAAAAACTGCCCGGACGCATTGCTGCGATCCATCAAAACCCGCAGCAGCGGAAACAAATCCGGCTTGAGCTGCACCTCGTCGATCACGATCAGCCCGGCCAGATGCTCCAGCGTGTGCGCTGCCTGCTCCAGTCGTTGGGCGTGAGGCGGGTATTCCAGGTCAAAATAGTTGGGCGAATGACGGCTCAGGAATTTTTGGGCCAGTGTGCTCTTGCCGGACTGGCGTGGGCCGCTGAGCACCACGCCACGCGAGCGAGCCAGCGCTTTTTTGATGGATTCCTCAAGTTGCGGGCGGCTGAACATACCGACATCCTATCATCGTTTAACATGAAATTCGAATATATATTGTTCCTATTTCATGGCAAATTTCATTCAGAAATTACCCGAATCGCTGCACCAGTACGCCCAGCCGTACGCTACGCTGACACAAGTGCCTGGTGTTTGCCTCCCGTGGCCGACGGTCTGTTCTCGTCCGGCTCGGCAATGCTGATCGTCAGCTTTGGAGCAGCCCTAAACGCCGTAGGGAAGATTGGAGATCATCATCTCCTTCCGGTCAATCTTGCGCCCGTCAACAATGAACGTTCCGTCGCCAACAGCATGAACTGTGCGCTTCTCCTTGCGCGTGGTGTCGAGGTATGCGGCAACCGCCTCTAATACGACAATGTTGTGCTTTTCAACGATGTCGATGACCTTGCACTCTATGTTGGCGAGACACTCCTTGATCAAGGGCGCCCTGACGACTTTGCCCGGCACAGGCGTGAGCTTGAATTTGGCAAACTTGTCTGTGTCTTTCCCGGAGCACGTCCCTATACCGACCACCTTATCCAGCATATCGACCGTCGGAATGGCAATGACGCATTCCCTATTCTTTCGCAACGCCGCGAAGGAGTGATTCCATTCGCCCGTGGTGATGGCAAATACTGGAGTGAAATCCAGCACCATGGTCCAGGAGATCGTCATGATGTTGTCTTTCTGCCCGTCATGGGTCGTCACCAGGACGACAGGCCCCGATTCCATCAGCGTAAATGCTTTGTTCAGTTCCAACTCATGCTCCCGCCCGCTCCAGCACCGCGTGCAGCAACACGTTGCCGCCGGCCGTGACGTGCTCGGGCGAGGCGTATTCAATCTCATTGTGGCTGATGCCGCCTTTGCATGGGATGAAGATCATGCCGGTGGGCGCGAGGCGCGCCATATAAACGGCGTCGTGGCCGGCGCCCGAAACGATCGGCATGTTGGAGTAACCCAGCCTGGTGGCGGCGCGGGCCACGGCGTCAATGCATTGCGGATGAAAGGCTTGCGCCGGATAGCTCGACACCAGCTCGATTTGCACCGAGAGGCCGGTTTCCTGGCTGACCTTTGCGGCATAGACTTTGAACTCATCGGCCATGGTATCGACCAGCGCATCGGTGCTGTTGCGAAAATCAATGGAGAACTTGACCTGACCCGGAATCACGTTGCGGCTGTTGGGGCGCACCTGCACCATGCCGACCGTGCCGCAACCGTGCGGTGCGTGGCGCAGCGCCACCGCCACCACTTCCTGCATCAGCCTGGCCGCGACTTGCATGGCATCCTTGCGCAGCGCCATCGGTGTCGGGCCGGCGTGCGACTCCATGCCGGTAACGGTGCAGTCAAACCAGCGGATGCCCAGCACACCGGTCACGGCGCCGATGGTGATGTTTTTGTTTTCCAGCACCGGGCCTTGTTCGATATGCGCCTCGAAATAAGTTCCGATCGGGTGCGCTCCCGGCTCTTCGGGGCCAACATAGCCGATCTTCGTCAGCTCGTCCTTGACCGACTTGCCCTCGGTATCGGTGGCGGCGTAGGCATGCTCCAGCGAGAACACCTTGGCAAACACACCCGAGCCCATCATGACCGGCACAAAGCGCGAACCTTCCTCGTTGGTCCAGAACGCCACTTCAACCGGCGCCTCGGTCACGATGTTGTGGTCGTTGAGCGTGCGCGCCACCTCCAGCGCGGAGAGCACGCCAAAGTTGCCGTCGAACTTGCCACCGCTGGGCTGGGTGTCGATGTGGCTGCCGGCCACGATCGGCGGCAAGCTGTTGTTGCGGCCCGCGCGGCGCATGAAACCGTTGCCAATCTTGTCAATCGTCACGGTGAGGCCAGCTTCGCGGCCCCAGCGCGTCACCAGGTCGCGGCCCTGGCCGTCGAGTGCCGTCAGGGTCAGGCGGCAAACACCACCCTTGGGCGTGGCGCCAATTTTGGCCAATTCCATCAGCGAGTCCCACAGACGTGGGCCGTTGATGCGCAGGGTCTGGATGTCAAGCGATGCGGTCATTCTTTTTCTCCTGAAAGTTGAAAAAATGAATCATGAAAATAGCCACAAGGGGCGCGCATGGGGCGAAGGCCGGGCGGCGACATAAAAAGTCCGAAGGACGCGGAGCGCCCGGCATTTGCCCCGTGCACGCCCCGTGGCAGCGTGATATTGGGGTCCGGGTTATTGGGGTCAGATTCCAAAATTGCCCGGTCTGACCCTGCGGGTGCTGCGCAGCAATATTGGAATCCGACCCCAAAAACCCTAACGGGTAAATCATCGACGTTGGCAATGACAGTCGGTTCATGTAGCGCGCGCAACAGCCGTCGGTGCCAGCACCTTTGCACGCTGCTGGCTGGCAGCAAAGTTGGGGCCAAATGCCGGCCGCTTGATGTAACGGCCCGCACCGCGCTCGGCGCGCAAGTCGCCCTGCACATAAACCAGTTTGCCCTGGCTCACGGTGTGGCTTGGGATGCCGCGCACGGTGCGGCCTTCAAAGACGTTGAAGTCGCCTTTGCTGTGCTGGGTTTTGGCCGACAGTGTCTTGGTACCCTGCGGGTCCCAGACCACCAGATCGGCATCAGCGCCCACGGCAATGCAGCCTTTTTGCGGATAAATGTTGAACAGCTTGGCGGCGTTGCTTGACGTGATGGCAACAAACTCGGAGGGCGTCAAGCGCCCGCTGTTGACGCCGCCCTCCCAAAGCACGGCCATGCGTTCTTCGACGCCGCCGCAACCGTTGGGGATTTTTGAAAATTCGTCTTTGCCGGCGGCTTTTTGGGTCGCGCAGAAAGTGCAATGATCGGTGGCCGTGGTGTGCAGATTGCCCGACTGCAGGCCACGCCACAAAAACTCCTGGTGCAGCTTGGGTCGAAACGGCGGGCTCATCACGTGCGCGGCGGCGGTGGCAAAGTCAGGGTGGCGATAAACACTGTCATCCACCGTCAAATGCCCCGCCAGCACCTCGCCATAAACACGTTGGCCGCGCGAGCGAGCGCGGCCAATCGCCTCTGCCGCTTCCAGGCAGGAGACGTGCACGATGTAAATCGGCACGCCCAGCACCTCGGCAATCGCAATGGCACGGTTGACGGCTTCTCCTTCAACGATCGGCGGCCGCGACAGCGGGTGGCCTTCGGGCCCAGTGATGCCCAGCGCCGAAATTTCTTTTTGCATCAAGAACACTAGCTCGCCGTTCTCAGCATGGACGGTGGGCATGGCACCAAGTTCAAGAGCACGTTTGAAGCTGTTGACCAGCACTTCGTCGTCGGCCATGATGGCGCCTTTGTAGGCCATGAAGTGCTTGAAGCTGTTGATGCCCTCAGTTTGCACCAGCGTGCCCATGTCGCGTTTTACGCTCTCGTCCCACCAGGTGATGGCCATGTGAAAGCTGTAGTCGCTGGCCGCTTTCTCAGCCCAGCCACGCCAGGTGTGGTACGCCTCCATGAGCGGCTGCTGCGGATTCGGAATGACGAAGTCGATGATGCTGGTGGTGCCTCCTGCCATGCCGGCCGCCGTGCCGGTGAAGAAATCATCCATGGTGGTAGCACCCATGAAGGGCAGTTGCATATGGGTGTGCGGGTCAATGCCGCCGGGCATTACGTACTGACCGCCCGCATCCACCACGGTGGCGCCAGCGCTTGCCTGTAGGTTTTCGCCGACAGCCACAATGCGGCCATCCTGACACAACACATCAGAGCGAAAAGCACGGTCCGCATTGACGACCGTGCCACCGCGAATCAAAAGGTTTGTCATGATGACTCCTTAATGTGAAATAACAATCGTCATTGCGAGGAGCGCAGCGACGCGGCAATCCAGGAAGTCCGGGGCCATGGATTGCCGCGCTTCGCTCGCAATGACGGCCAGCGCGGCAATCCATGACCCATGAATACATGGATTGCCGCGCAAGGCTCAAGCCGCTTCGCGTTTGCCGCTCATCAACACACCGTAAACCACAGCAGAAATCGCGATGCCGACGAACCAGGCATAGGTATAGATGAGTTTGAAAAAAGCCGAGGTGTCTGGAAAGGCGGCGGGAAGGGCGGCGTTCAGGAAGCCCGGGATATTGGGCAGCACGCCCAGCACAAAGGCGATCACGGCAGCACTGTTCCAACCATTCTTGTAGGAGTATTTGCCATCGGCCTTGTACAACTGCGCCACATCCAATTGGGTATTGCGGATGAAGTAATAGTCCACGATCAAAATCCCGGCAATCGGCCCCAATAACGCTGAGTAACCGATCAGCCAGGTAAAGATATAGCCTTGCGTCGATTCCAGAATCTTCCAGGGCATCATCAAAATAGCGATCGAAGCAGTGATGTAGCCGCCTGTTTTATACGAAATATTTTTCGGACTCAGAGCCGAAAAATCATAGGCGGGGCCGACCAAATTTGCAGCCAGGTTCACGCTCACGGTATCGATCAACAAAATCAACAGCGCAATGAGTACCGCCGCGCCCGTCATGCGGCTGGACAAATCTACCGGATCCCAAATCGCTTTGCCGTACATGACCACGGTGGCCGAAGTCACAATGACAGCCAGCATGGCCAGCAGCCCCATGGGCACGGGCAAACCAATAGACTGACCCAAGACCTGATCGCGTTGACTCTTGGCAAAGCGCGTGAAATCCGGAATATTCAGTGCCAGCGTCGCCCAGAAACCCACCATCGCGGTCAGGGACGGCCAGAAGGCAGACCAGAAGAGTCCGGCTTTTTTACCCCCTTCGACGAATTGGGAAGGTTGGTCGAGTATCGGACCAAAACCACCGGCCTTGTTATAGACCCAACCCAGCAAGACGAAGCAAATCACAATTTTCAGGGGCGCGGTATAGGTTTCCAGTTTACGGATGGAATCCATGCCGTGGACGATGTACCAAAACTGGACCGCCCAAAACGCCAGGAAACATATCAATTGCGCCAGATTGATGCCCAGGCCGCCGATTTTTGCGCCCTCTAAACTTTGCCCAAACAAGACACCTAGCAGGGTGTAGATCATCATCCCGCCAAACCAGGTCTGAATGCCGTACCAGCCACAGGCGACAATCGCGCGCATCAAAGCGGGCAAACGGGCGCCACTCGTGCCAAACGACGAACGCGCCAACACCGCATAAGGAATGCCATATTTGGTTCCTGCATGTCCGATCAAAAGCATGGGCACCAGCACGATTGCATTCGCCAGAAACACGGTGAACACGGCCTGCCACGCCGACATGCCGCCTTCAATCAAACTGGCAGACAGCGTGTAGGCCGGAATGCACATCACCATCCCGACCCACAGGGCGGCAAAATGGTACCAACGCCAAGTGCGTTGGGCCTGAGTGGTGGGTCTCAGATCGTCATTGATCAGGGGGTTATCGCTTGCTAAGGAACTCATTCCTGTCTCCGGTTGGTTGTTGTAAAAAACTTCCTGGATTCGGCCCAAGTTCTTGCGCCAAATCATCCCATCAATTGAACTAGCTTCGCCAAATTGGCCACCGCATGTTACGCCATGAATTCACGGTTCAAACGCATCGGATTGTTGGGGTGGGTGGTCCAGTCGGCGTGCTCGGCAGTCACTGTTTTCCCGGTGCGCATATCCTTCTCGCCCGGAACCAGGTCACGCAGCGTGATGCACTGCGGCACCGGGCAGACCACGGCGCACAGGTTGCAACCGACGCATTCATCTTCCTTGATCTCAAAGTGGCGCAGGCCGTTTTTGCTGGCGCTGATAGCCTGGTGCGAAGTGTCTTCGCAAGCAATATGGCAGCGCCCGCACTGGATGCAGGTGGCCTGATTGATGATGGCCTTGGAAATGTGATTGAGGTTGAGGTAGCGCCACTCGGACACGCTCGCCAGCGCCTTGCCGCGAATGGCATCGAGCGATGTGAAGCCCATCTCGTCCATGTAGTTCGACAAGCCGTCTTTCATTTCCTGCACAATTTTGAAACCATAGACCATCGCCGCAGTGCAAACCTGCACCGTGCCCGCGCCCAGCGCAATGAAATCCAGTGCATCGCGCCAGTTGCCGATGCCGCCGATGCCTGAAATCGGCAGGTCGGCGGTTTGCGGGTCGCGCCCGATTTCAGCCACCATATTAAGCGCAATTGGCTTCACCGCCGGACCGCAATAACCGCCGTGCGAGCCTTTGCCGCCAGTCGAAGGACTCATCGTCAGCGTGGCCGGATCCACGCCCATGATGGAGTTGATGGTGTTGATGAGCGAGACCGCATCGGCGCCGCCTTTTTTAGCGGCGCGCGCCGCCAGACGAATGTCGGTGATGTTGGGCGTGAGTTTGACGATTACCGGCAGTTTGCTGTAGTGCTTGCACCAGGCTGTTACCATTTCGATGTATTCGGGCACCTGGCCGACGGCCGCACCCATGCCGCGCTCGCTCATGCCGTGTGGGCAACCAAAGTTAAGCTCGACGGCGTCGCAGCCGGTGTCTTCGACGCGCGCCAGGATGGCTTTCCAGGACGATTCTTCGCACGGCACCATGATGGATACCACCATGGCGCGATCCGGCCAGTCGCGCTTGATTTGGATGATTTCTGTCAGGTTGATTTCCAGATCGCGGTCAGTAATGAGCTCGATGTTGTTAAAGCCCAGCAGGTGGCGATCGGGGCTGAGCAGTGCGCCGTAGCGCGGGCCGTTGACGTTGACCAGCGCCGGCCCGGCTTCGCCCAGCGTCTTCCAGACCACACCACCCCAACCGGCTTCAAAAGCGCGATTGACGTTGTAGGCTTTGTCGGTCGGCGGTGCCGAGGCCAGCCAGAACGGGTTGGGGCTGTGAATGCCGGCAAAATGGGTGTGTAAATTAGCCATGATGAAATTTCAAATTGACAGAACGGTCATTGTGAATTGCAGAGGCAGGCATGAATCGCCCGCGCCGATTGCTTGCCGTGTGCCACCGCTTGCACGGTCAGGTCAAGGCCGCCAGCGTGGCAGTCACCACCAGCCCAGACGCCGGGCAGACTGGTCAAACCAACGGCGTCGGTGGCTATGCGCCCACCTTCAAGTTTGAAACCGGCCTGCGCCAGCAGCGGATTGCCGAGCTGCTGGCCGATCGCTTTAAGCACCATGTCGGCCTCAATGACTTCGGTTTCACCGGTCGGCGTGAGCTTGCCATTGACCAGCGCCTGACGCGCAAAACGCACCGCACCAACATGCTTGTGCTCAACCTGGTTGGCAATGATCTCAACCGGTGCCAGCCAATGTTGAATGACGACGCCATGGGTTTGCGCCCACTCTTGTTCGACTCTGGAGGCCGACATCGCCTCAGGCCCACGCCGATAGACCATGTAAACCTCGTCGGCCCCCAACAGCTTGGACTGCACGGCCGCGTCCACCGCAGTCATGCCGCCGCCAATCACCACCACGCGCCGCCCAATCGGCAAGGTGGCGAGATCGCTGGTTTGGCGCAGGGTGGCAATGAAATCCACTGCATCCTGCACGCCCCTCAGGTTGTCGCCGCTCACCCCAAGCGCTTGCGTGCTCGCCAGGCCAAGGCCCAGAAAAATGGCGTGATAGTCCTGGTGCAGTGCGTCGAGTTGCGCCAGAGTTTCAAGTTTCCATCCAGTGCGAATTTCAATGCCGCCCATGCTGAGCAACCACTGCACTTCACGTTGAGCAAAGTTGTCTGGGTTTTTGTAACGGGCCAGGCCGTATTCATTCAAGCCCCCGGCTTTGGGGTGAGCATCAAAGATGACGACGTCATGGCCGAGCCGCGCCAGCGTGTGTGCGCAGGCCAGACCGGCCGGACCGGCGCCGACAATGGCAACGCGCTTGCCGCTGAACGCGGCGCGGCTGAACAGCGGCTGACCTTTATCTTCCAGCGCGGCATCCGTCGCATGGCGCTGCAGGCGGCCAATGGCCACCGGCTTGCCTTCCTGCGTATTACGCACGCAAACCTGCTCGCACAGCACTTCGGTCGGGCAGACCCGGGCGCACATGCCGCCCAGCGGGTTGGACTCCAGGATGGTGCGCGCGGCACCGCGCAGGTTGCCATCCGAAATGCGCTTGATAAAGGAGGGCACGTCGATGTGCGTCGGGCAGGCGCTGGCGCAAGGCGCATCGAAGCAGTAAAGACAACGCTCGGCTTCCAGTACCGCCTGTGGCTGGGTCATGCGCGGGTTGGCATCGGAAAAGCGTAGTGCGTATTCGTCGGTGCTCAGGCGACCGGGGCGAACATCGGGCAGGGATGAAACAAACAAGCTGACAGCTCCATTTTAAAATCTGACCGTTTAGTCAGTTTCTGGTTGAATGCTAGCAGCACCTACCGGGTGATGTAACTAGGGGTTTGTCCTAATCGGGAGTCACGGTGCCGATCATTCATCGGCTCACTCGAATGGCGGATAAACTTGACGGTAAGGAGATTTTTATGTTCAAGTTATCCCGCAATGCCCAGAATAATTCCCAGATATTGCTGCCTGCCTTACGTTGCGCATAAGAGGAAACAATGAACATCTCTATTGCCATTGTGTCGTTGGCATTTGCCACCGCTTTCAGCAGCACTGCCCAAGCGACGCCGCTTGATGACCTTCGCACGGCACCGGTGTCCATGGTCGAATTCGGCAGTTTTAAACTGGAAGTTGCTCTTGGCGCAATCAAAGATTGGCCCTTTCCAACTGAAGGTGTCGGCGTTTCCTACAAAGTCGATCCGGACCAAATCGAAATTGTCGTCGCTGTAAAGAAAGTCGACGCCGAGTCATTTCGCACAGCCTGCACCCGAACCGTTGGACGAGTGCGTGAGTTTCTATACGTCGATGCGAACGGGGTCGCACCTATGGGACGGTCTTATTTAAACGCCTACTTCCGGGGTTCATGGCGGGGGAATGCACGAGAAGCCGCCATACGCGCGGTGGACGCGAGTACGCTCATACGGGTAAACGTCGTTGGACGCGGGAGTTGCAGCGCCGCTTTGATAAAAGCCCCGGTCTTGTTTGAAGCGACAGCCCCAAGATGATCCGCTAGGCGCGTCAGAACCGAATTCAGTCCTTGAAGTCCCCACCAAAACCAAACACAAACGAGGCTGGTTGCAAATGCTTGCGCAGCGCGGCGTTGACTTGCGCCAGTGTGGCGGCCTGGATCGCGTCATCGACTTTTTTCGCTATGGCAAAGGTGCGACCCAGCTTCAGGTTGGAGGCCAGGTTACTGGCCAGGTTGGCGTCTTGCGCCCTTGAGAGGCGGCGGAAATTGAGCAGGCTCTGCTTGGCTTCGCTTAGCTCTTTCTCGGTGAAGCCGTCTTTGAGCAGGCGCGCCAGTTCCTCCTTGAAAGCGGTCTCGACCTTGCTGCGGTTTTGCGGCGCAAAGATGGCACTGGCCATCCAGCCGCTGTTTTGCTCATAGTTGTTCCAGCTCACGCCGCTCCTCACGTCGTAGCTCAGGCCGCCTTTTTCACGGATGCGAACCCACAGGCGCGAGCTACCACCCTGGCCGAGCATGAAATTGGCCAGCGTCAGCAGCGGGTAATCGGGGTCGTTGTCGCTCAGCGCCACGGCTTGCTCAACCTGCATAAAGGCGTTTTGCTTGTCGGGAGTTTTGAATACCATGCGCGCCGGCTTGACCGCAATGAAGGGGTTGGACACGCGCGTGTAGCTGGAGGCCGAATTCCAGCCTGCAAACGTACTACTCAGTGCAGCCTGGGTCTGGTTCGCATCGAGGTCGCCGACAAAAGCCGCCTCGCCAAACTGCGCGCCGTAGAACTGACGGTGAAAGTTTTGCAATTGCGCCACTGTCAGGCTCTTGACACTCTCCACCATTTCGTCAAAAGTAGCGGCGTAACGCACATCACCTTTCGGGTAAGGGTTGCCGTAGCGGCCCAGCTCGGTTTGCACGATCGCCTCGGGGTCTTTGCGCTGTTCTTCAATACTGCTCAGCACCTGGCGCTTGTATTCCTCCAGGGCGTTCTCCGGGAAGCTGGCGTTGCGCAACACCTCGGCCACCAGCGCAATCACTGCCGGCAGGTTGTCGCGTGTGGTCTTGATGGCGACGCTGGCCCCGGTGGCACCGCCGCCAAAGTGAACCTGCGCTTTCAATTGATCAAACTTGTCCTGAATCTGCTGGCGAGTCAAGCTGCTGGTACCCTTATTCAGCATGGCAGCGGTGGCGGCGCCGATGGTCTCTTGCTCAAACAGGCTCTTTTCATCACCAAAATGCAGGTGAATCGTGCCGCTGACGGCCTTGCCGCGCGCTCCCTTGGTCAACAAACTGAGCTTCATGCCGTTGGCAAGCCGACTGGACTGGGTACGCTTGTCAATGTTGGCCGGGGTGGCATCAAAGGTTTCGGTCACGGCGGCAACGGCTTCGCCCTTATAGCCCTTGACCAGCGCTGACACATCGACCCGCGCCGGGGCCGGTGCGCGCACCGGATGGTCGGTCGGAATGTAAGTGCCCAGGGTGCGATTGCTGCGCAGCAGATAGCTGCTGGCAACGCGGTTGACATCGGCCAGCGTCAAATCACGCACCCGGTCGCGACTCAAGAAAAACAGTCGCCAGTCGCCCTCTGCAATTGACTCCGACAAAGCCACGCCCACTTGCTCGGGATTGGTAAAACGCAATTCCCAACGGGTCTGGATTTTGAGTTTGGCACGGTCAAGCTCGGCCTGCGTCACAGGCTCAGTGGCGAGCGACTCGATGGTATCGAGCATTGCCTGGCGCGCTTTGTCCAAGTCCTGCCCGGGGGCCAGCGACAGGCCCAGCAGGATAAAACCGGGGTCTTGCAGCCCCTGCGAAAAAGCAAAGGATTCAGCGGCCAACTGTTGTTCCACGATGCGTGTGTGCAGCCGACCCGAAGGCGTGTCACCCAGAATCAGGCTCAGGGCCGAAATGGCTGCGTAGTCCGGGCTGGCGCCAGCGGGCACGTGGTACAACGCGTACAGGGTGGGCGTGCCGCCAACGCGGCGCACGGTGACGCTTTTCTCACCGTCTTGCGCCGGATCGAGCGTGTAGAGCGTAGGCAGCGCTGAGGCGGGATTTTTTACCGGGCCAAAATCATTGACGATCCATTGCCGCACTTTGAGAGGGTCAAACTTGCCGGTCACGATCAGGGTCGCGTTGGCCGGGCGATAGTAAGTGTGGTAAAAATTTTGCAAGCGTTCGATGTTGACGCCTTCAACGTCGGTGCGCGCGCCCATCGTGCTCTTGCCGTAGTTGTGCCACAAATAAGCGGCGCTCAGCACGCGTTCCATCAAAATGTTGCCGCCGTCGTTTTCGCCGCGTTCCATCTCGTTGCGCACCACCGTCATCTCGGTGTCCAGGTCTTTGCGGGCGATAAAGCTGTTGACCATGGCGTCGGCCTGCCAGCCGAGATACCACTGTAGGGTTTCCTCGTTGGCTGAGAAGCTGGCGAAGTAGTTGGTACGGTCGAGCCAAGTGCTGCCATTGGCTTGCAGACCGCGTTTGGTGAACTCGGCCCAGATTTCTTTGTGCTTTGGCGAGCCTTTGAACATCAAGTGCTCCAGCAAATGCGCCATGCCGGTTTCGCCATAGTTCTCGTTTTTGCTGCCGACACGGTAAGTAACGTTGACCGTGGTGGTGGGCTTGCTGTCGTCCTGGATCAGCAGCACCTGCAACCCATTTTTCAATCGGTATTCATCAACCCCTTCCACCGAAGTCACTTTGACCATGCCCGTGGGCAAGGCTTGCGCCAGGGTCGTGCCTGGAGCAGCGGTAACGAGGCCGATCGCCAGCACAGCGGCGAATAACTTGAACGAAGCGCGCATTGCTTCCACTCCTATGAGAATGGCTGAAAGCGCCGATCTTAGACGAAGCCGGGACAGACCATCAGCGCTGTCCCCAACTTGAAACGAGATGTTGGAGTGAGCGTGCGCTAGCGCACAGAACCTAGCGCCATAACAACCTACATTTCACAGATATCGGTCGCTGCCGGGTCCAGATGACGCACACGGCAGCACGTGAAACGAATGATGAACTTACCAACCAATGGAGCCCAGCATGAAAAGTAAAGCAGTTGTTGCCAAACAACTGACACCCGGACTTGCAGGTGCCCCATCGATCGCCCAGAAATAAGTCGTGATGATCTACACTGCCCGTTGGAGGAGCTCGGTATTTTTGGCGATGCGAGCTCCCATCCTTTGGTTGCTGATCCGACCGGTGCAGCTCCCCGGCTGAACCTTGCACGCTTTTCACAGAAATCCGCTATGTCAAACACAGAAAACAGTCCCCCCGTTGCTGAGAATGTCGCAGCGGTTCCCGGCATTGCTGAAGCGCAACGCCAGGAGGCATTGTTTAAGACCGGTGCTTTGCAAAATGCGATTCTCAATAGCGCCAATTTCTCGAGTATTGCCACCGACGCCAAGGGCGTGATTCAGATTTTCAACGTNNTCGGCGCCGAGCGCATGCTGGGTTACGCGGCCGCCGATGTGATAAACAAGATCACCCCAGCTGACATCTCCGACCCTTTGGAGCTGATAGCACGCGCCAAGGCCCTCAGCCTTGAACTCGAAACCCCGATTGCGCCGGGTTTCGAGGCGCTGGTGTTCAAGGCCAAGCGCGGCATTGAAGACATCTACGAGCTGACCTA